>CAMVLT010000003.1 GCA_947168395.1 uncultured Prevotellaceae bacterium
CTGCGCCGATGGTACTGCAATGCAATGCGGGAGAGTAGGAGGCCGCCGTCTTTCATGAAGCCCTAAGTCACTAATGACTCGGGGCTTTTTTGTTAATGAAAAAGTGATTGTATATGAAGAAAATGATTCTGAGCATGATGCTCACAGCCATTACCCTGTTTGGATGGGCTGCAAACGATGGTAAAACATTGAAGGTAAAGCTCGATATCGTTGACTTTGGTGACACGGTAGTGGTTTATCGTTTTGGCCATGAAGAACTGACCTTTATCGGCAAGAACGGTAAGTTTGAATTCGAGCTGCAGGTAGATACAGTCTGCAACGGCTTGCTATTACAGCCAAGGCTGTTGCGGGGCGACATGGAGGATCCGCATTTCTACACCATACCTCTTGTAGGCGGTGAATCGGTGAGTGTGCTGGATACTGACAAGACCCGTTTCGATGTAGACGGTACAGGATTCTATGCTGATTACCATCAGATGGATCTCTTCAAGGAAAATGTAGGCAAAGAGCAACGCGACAATGCTGCCAAATACCGTGAGATGAAAACTGACAGCACCATTAGTAAGGAGGAACGCAACAAGTTCTACAATGATGTATATACGCCCAGTTACAACCGCTACCAGCAGGCTTTGGTAGATTATGTAAAAGCACATCCGAAACAAGAGTCTGCCGTATGTCTGCTCAGAAGTATCGATGGTCTCGACAAGATGAAGGAAACATATAAGCTTTTTGATGTCTCTGTCCGTGAGGGCCGCATGAAACCACTCTACGAGAGTTGGGTGAAGGATGCTGAGGAACGTCTCAAGGCCGAGGCAGAAGAAAAGGAAGCTCAGAAGAAGCAGATTGCCGGAATCGAGGCACCTTTGTTCACGCTCAACGATTTGGAAGGGAACCCCCTCGCACTGACCTCCTTGCGTGGCAAGTATGTTATTCTCGATTTCTGGGGGTCATGGTGCGTCTGGTGTATCAAGGGGTTCCCGAAGATGAAGGAGTACTATGCCAAGTATCCGGGCAAGTTTGAGATTCTCGGCATCGATTGCAACGATACAGAGGAAAAGTGGAAGACTGCAGTCAAGAAGCATGAGCTGCCCTGGCTACATGTATACTGTCCGAAGACATCAACGCTATTGTCCGACTATGGCATCACAGGCTTTCCAACCAAGATTATCATCGGGCCCGACGGCAAGATTGTAAAAACCATCGTAGGCGAGGATCCGTCATTCTATACATTGCTTGATGAATTGTTCAGCAAATAAAATATACGGACAGAAGTAACGAAAATCCACGGAATGCTTGGCGTTCCGTGTTTTTTTTCGTATCTTTGCCGTCAGTAACACAATACTCTATACAAATGGCAACAGTAGACGACAAGAAAGTGATTTTCTCGATGGTCGGAGTGAGCAAGACCATTCAGCAGAACCAGAAGCAAGTGCTCAAAAACATCTATCTCAGTTTCTTCTATGGGGCAAAAATCGGCATCATTGGCCTGAACGGTGCTGGTAAGTCAACGCTCATGAAGATTATTGCCGGTCTGGACCAGCAGTATCAGGGTAATGTGGTGTGGAGTCCAGGGTATACGGTGGGCTACCTGCCACAGGATCCCCCTTTGGACGAGAGAAAGACGGTGAAGGAAAACGTGATGGAAGGCGTGCAGCATGTGTATGATGCACTGGCCGAATATGACGACATCAATGTGAAATTCGGCTTGCCCGAGTTTTATGAAGACCCAGACAAAATGGATAAGCTGATGACGCGTCAGGCGGAGCTGCAGGATATCATCGATGCTACCGATGCTTGGAATATGGACTCCAAGCTGGACCGCGCTATGGCGGCCTTGAATTGTCCTCCTGGCGATTGGAGTGTACAAAACCTTTCTGGTGGTGAGCGTCGCCGTGTGGCCCTGTGCCGCCTGTTGCTGCAAAAGCCGGACGTGTTGCTGCTCGACGAACCTACCAACCATCTTGATGCGGAGTCTATCGACTGGCTGGAGCAGCATTTGCAGCAGTATGAGGGGACAGTCATTGCCGTCACCCACGACCGCTATTTCCTGGACGATGTGGCCGAGTGGATTCTGGAGCTGGACCGTGGTGAGGGCATTCCCTGGAAGGGCAACTATTCTTCTTGGCTTGAACAGAAGTCGCAGCGGTTGGCGATGGAGGAAAAGGTGGCCTCGAAGCGTCGCAAGACGCTTGAGCGTGAGTTGGAATGGGTGCGTATGGCCCCGAAGGCCCGCCATGCTAAGGGAAAAGCACGTCTGAACAGCTACGAGACGATGCTGAACGAGGAGCAGAAGCAGAAAGAGGAGAAACTGGAAATCTTCATCCCCAACGGTCCGCGTCTGGGCAACAAAGTCATCGAGGCCGAGCATGTTGCAAAGTCGTACCCCGAAAAGCAGCTGTTTACCGACCTGAACTTCGTATTGCCGCCTAATGGAATTGTGGGTGTTATCGGTCCCAATGGTGCAGGCAAGACCACGTTGTTCCGCCTGATTATGGGATTTGAGCAGCCTGATGCAGGCTCGTTCAACGTAGGCGATACGGTGAAGATGAGCTATGTTGACCAGCAGCACAAGGACATTGACCCTACGAAGACCGTCTATCAGGTTGTGAGCCAAGGCAACGAGACCATTCGCATGGGCGGAAAGGATATCAATGTACGCGCATATCTGTCACGTTTCAACTTCAGTGGGGCTGACCAGGAAAAGAAGTGTGGGGTGCTCAGCGGCGGTGAACGCAACCGTCTGCACTTGGCCATCGCTTTGAAGCAGGAAGGTAATGTGTTACTTTTAGACGAGCCTACTAACGATATAGATGTCAACACATTACGTGCATTAGAGGAAGGTCTGGAAGCATTTGCAGGCTGTGCTGTCATCATCAGTCACGACCGTTGGTTTCTCGACCGTATCTGTACGCATATTCTTGCTTTCGAAGGAGAGGGCAACGTATTCTATTTCGAAGGGAACTACTCAGAGTATGAGGCGAATAAAGCAATGCGTTTAGGACTGGAAGAACCCAAGCGCACTCGTTACCGTAAGTTGATGGAGGAGTAGCGTTCAGTTTTTTGTGTCAAAATTAGTATTACCAAAAATCCATAATGAAGATGAAAAAGCTAATGATTTGGAACCTGCTGATGCTTGCGATGACGATGCAGGCCCAGACTGCGAGAAAATTTACATTGAACCTGACCGACGACGGAAAGGCGCAAATGGTGTGTTTCCTACCCCAGACATCTTCGGGCAAGGCTATTGTGGGTGTTCCCGGTGGCGGATATTCGGTCCTGTCCAACAGCCATGAGGGTTATCTGGCCTCTGAATGGCTCAACCAACAGGGTATCGCTTATTTTGTGGTGAACTACCGATTACCTAATGGCGACCGTAGCAAGCCGATGGGCGACGTGGAGCATGGAATCCGCATTGTCCGTGACTCAGCACAGACATGGAGCATCAATCCTCACGACGTGGGTATCATGGGATTCTCAGCAGGTGGTCATCTGGCTTCGGTCATCTCCACCCATTCCGACTTTGACGTGAGGCCCGATTTCACTATCTTGTTCTATCCCGTTATTTCTATGGATGAGCGGGTGTCTCACAAGTGGTCGTGTCGTTATTTTTTGGGTGAGGAGGGACAGAAAGACCCGAAGCTGGTACGCGATTTCTCAACTGACCAGGCCGTACGCCGCCATTTGACGCCTCCAGCCATTATCATCATGGCCAGTGACGACCGCTTAGTGCCGCCGGTAACCAACGGCGTGGCCTATTATTCAGCCATGCGCAATGCAGGCAATGAATGTGCCATGTATATCTATCCGACAGGTGACCACGGCTTCGGTTTCGGCTCTTGGTTCAAGTATCATGACCAGATGCTCACCGACCTTGGTAACTGGCTTAAGGCCCGCCAGACACCACAGCCCGGAGCTATCCGTGTGGCCTGCATCGGCAACAGCATTACGGACGGTCATGGAATCGACATGGCAACACAATACGGCTATCCTGCTGAACTACAGAAGAAACTTGGCAATGGCTATTGGGTGAAAAACTTTGGCGTTAGCGCCCGTACCATGCTCAACAAGGGTGACTATCCATACATGAACGAGATGGCGTGGCAAGACGCATTGGCTTTCAAGCCCGATGTGGTCATCATCAAATTAGGTACTAACGACTCGAAGCCCTATAACTGGCAACACAATTCTGAGTTCCGTCAAGACTTGGAACAGATGGTTACCACACTCTGTCCTGCATTGGCACAGCCTGCCAAGAAGGGCAAGAAGAATAAAAGCCAAAAATCTCAACTCTCCAGTCAAAAACCTCAAATCTTCCTGTGTACGCCTATTCCAGCTTTCAAGTCGACGTGGGATATCAACGACTCCGTTATTGTGAACGGCATCATCCCCATTCAGAAAGAGGTTGCACAGAAGTATGGTCTGCGTATCATCGATTTGCATACACATTATGCTAATGACGGTGACAAGATGCTTACCGATGGTATTCACCCCGATGGCAAGGGTGCCCAGCGTTTAGCTGAAATCATTGCCGGGGAAATCAAGAATAATTGAATAATTGGTAAAAATAACTGCCGCCATCCCATTAGGTAAGGAATGGCGGCAGCTTTATTTTTATAATATCACTCTTTATTCTTCGCTTAACGGCACAGCAAAGTAGCCTTTTTTGCCAGTGGGATAGATGCCCTGGATGTAGAGCACAGGCTCCTTCGAGGTGCTGGCTTCTTTCACAATCTTCTGCAAATCATCGATGGACTTGACACTCTGCTCGTTAATGCGCTGGATGATGAATCCCTTGGGTACTCCAGCATCCTTCAGCTTACCTCCATTGACCTTGAGCACTTCCAGTCCGTAGCCAATGTTCAGCTGCTCCTTCTGTTGGTCGGTGATAGCACGGAACTGTCCGCCCAGCACGTCGATATCGGCGTTCTTCACCACTTTGGTGTTACCCTGCTCGTTCCTCAACGTCAGCGTGGCCTTCTGCTGTTTCTTGTTGCGCAGGTAGTTGATGTTAATCTTGTCGCCCGGGCGCTTCTGAGCAATGACGTTCTGCAACTCACCGAACGACTTGATCTTCTGTCCGTCAATGTGGGTGATGACATCGCCTTCCTTCAGTCCGGCCTCTGCGGCAGCACCGTCTTCCACAACCTCCGCAATATAGATACCTTCCATCGTGCCGAGGTCAACCTCCTTGCCCTTCTCCTTTTCGTTGTCTACATAGGCGTTGACGTCGCTGCCCTTGATGCCAATCATGGCGCGCTGCACGGTGCCAAACTTTTTCAGGTCGTCCACCACCTTATTCATAATAGAAGTGGGGATAGCAAATCCGTAACCAATGTTCGAACCGTTAGGCGAGGCCAGCATAGCGTTGATGCCGATGAGTTCACCACGGGTGTTGACCAATGCACCGCCCGAATTACCCTGATTGATAGCAGCATCAGTCTGAATCATCGAGGTAATACCGCCTGTATTCATAGAACGAGCCTTAGCCGAGACAATACCGGCTGTCACCGTGTTGTTCAGTCCTAAGGGATTACCGACGGCCAGTACCCATTCTCCAACCTTCACGTCGTCGCTGTTGGCTATGATAATTGCGGGCAACTGCTTGGCATCAATCTTGATGAGTGCAAGGTCAGTAGTAGCGTCAGCACCGATAATGCGTGCTGAATACTCCTTGTTGTCGTTCAGAGTGACAGTCAGTTCATCGGCACCATCTACCACGTGGTTGTTAGTCACGATAAAGCCATCGGCCGAAATGATGACACCCGACCCGGCAGCCTGGCGCTTGGGTGTCTGCACTTGCCGCTGACGACGGCCCCCATTACCTTGACCACGTCCAAAGAATCCACCGAAGGGGTCACTGAAGAAGTCCTCGAATGGGTCGCTATATTCAACGGTCTGGATTTTCGAATTCTGTGTGTTCTTGATGTAGACCACTGAAGGCAATGACTTCTCGGCAGCATAGGTCAAGTCTACTGGTTGCCCGGCAGGTGCTGACGAAACGACGGGCGAGGGAACTTGTTCGGGTGAAGTGGCAGCGTTGGTGTTATTGAATGCTGCTACTGAAAAAACGACAGCTACCAATGCTGATGTTGGCACTGCAATGTTGACAATCTTTTTCATATCCATACTCATTTTGTTTAAATTAATAATCTCGTTTTTTTGATTTCGACTGCAAAATTAAGCGCAAAGTTTAAAAAACTGACAAAATGTCGTGAAGATTTGTCCCAATTTAACAATTCCCCCGTTTGCGTTAACGCTGCTTTGCGATTAACACTTAAAACCTTAAATAGTTGACAAAATTAAGAATTCACCATGTTTGTAATTGCTTATTTTTAATTAAGTCTACTCTTTTGGCAAATTTGTTTGGCAAATTGCGTATTTTACATTACCTTTGCACTCGGAAAGCAGTGTTTCGGTCTGTCGCTGGTGCCACATGAGAAGGGCACGAGAGGAAAGTCCGGGCAGCACAGGACACCCCACTTGCGAAAGTACAAGCTATTGGTGACAGTAGGTGTTGGGCAGAAGAAAACAACCGCCCGTCAGGGTAAGGGTGAGAAGGTGGTGTAAGAGACCACCAGGCGGCTGGCGACAGTCGTGCTGTGTCCTCTGGGGGCTGCAAGTTCATGTATACCATCGTCTGAGGGCTGTCCGTCCAAGGTCCGCAAGGCACACGATGGAGGGTAGAATGCTAAAGCCGTGGGGTGACTTACGGATTAGATAAATGACAGACACTGACAACTTGTCAGCACAGAACCCGGCTTACAGGGACAGTGCTTTCCACTTTTTTATTTGAGATTTGAGGTTTGAGAGGTGAAATATCTGTTGAAACGTATCTATAGGACACTTGTCATGACCATCGGATTTTTCACGGCCAAGCGAGTGATGGCCAAGGCATCGGCCTTGACCTATTCAACCTTGTTGGCTATTGTCCCCATCTTGGCAGTCGTCTTTGCCATAGCTCGCGGCTTCGGCTATAATAAATATATAGAGGTATGGTTCCGCGATGTGCTGGCTTCCCAGCCTCAGGCTGCCGACATCATTATTGAGTGGGTGAACAGCTACTTGGTACATGCCAAGAGCGGCGTGTTCTTAGGTATTGGCCTGGTGTTTATGCTCTACACGGTGCTGATGCTGGTGAACAATGTCGAGGAGACGTTCAACGAGATATGGCAGGTGAACAACTCGCGCAGCCTCTATCGCTCGTTCACCAACTATCTGGCAGCCTTTTTCCTGTGCCCCATCTTCATTGTCCTCACAACGGGCTTTTCCATCGTGCTTACTACATTGGCCAGCAGCATGCCCGACGTACTGATGTTGGGCTCCGTGTTCAGCCATCTGCTCGACTTGCTGCCATACGTGTTGCTGTCAATGCTTTTCGTGGGGTTATATGTATCCATGCCCAACACGCGGGTAGACTGGCGCTGTGCTATTGTACCAGGTATCATAGCGGGTGTCGGCATCCAGTGGCTACAGGTTTTCTACGTCCACTCGCAGATATGGGTGACTGGTTACAATGCCATTTATGGTTCGTTCGCGGCTTTGCCTTTGTTCATGCTCTGGGTGCAGATTTCGTGGACTATCTGCCTGTTTGGTGCCGAACTGACCTTTGCCAATCAGCACCTGAAGCAGTTTGGCATCAATGTGGAACAAGCGAACTTCCATCCATACGTGGATATGAGCGATGACGAGCGCAACGACCACTCTGTGGCGATGTATGCCGACGGCATTGACGGACTGTAAGTTATTTTAGATTGAATGGTTATGAAGAGAATACTGATTGGTTTATCCTTATTCGTTAGTTTGGCATCCATGCTGCTGACAATTGGCTGTGGCAACCGCCGCATGTCGGACGCGGAACTTCAGCACAAGATTGACAGTCTGAAAGCACTTGAGGTGAAGCGGCAGTTGAAACTGCAAGGAATCAACTTGGAGGAACACTCGCCTTTTCAGATGTTCTACGACAGTCTGGACATCCAGACCCTGCCTATCCGCTATTCCGACGACTATGTGCGATACCTGCCAGGCTTCCGTGTCGTTCCGCTTTCTATCATGACCTATCTGGATTTGGAGGGCAGAGAGGCTCCAAAGGCGATGTCGCTGCCAGAGACTATTGGTACGCGACTGGTGCTGTTGGCGGCTGATGTCAACGAAGAAGAGTATGAACTGTGGCTCTATTCGCTCGACAACGAATATTTTCCCGTTGACAAGCTGCTGCTATACGAACCTCAGTACCCCTCGAAGACCAATCTGACCCAAAAAACGCAGGAGCCTTACTTCTCGATAACCAGCGACTATAAAATCATGGTTATGGAGTACCGCAGCAACCATGATCGTTTTGGTCAGCTCAGCACTTTCTACGTAGACGAAAGCCGCATGTTTGTGGAGGAACCGCCCTATTGATGTCCTACTCTTTCAGCAGTTTGTCGAAGAAGTCGTCCAGGTCCTGATCAAGGTTGGCCATGAGTTCTGAGTCGATGATGACTGTATCATCATCCACGA
This sequence comes from uncultured Prevotellaceae bacterium, assembly GCA_947168395.1. Taxonomy (GTDB): domain Bacteria; phylum Bacteroidota; class Bacteroidia; order Bacteroidales; family Bacteroidaceae; genus Prevotella. The sequence continues at coordinate 8,500 of CAMVLT010000003.1, forward strand.
CGTACAACTCGCCGATTGACTCTTTGTCGTCGTCCTCGAGAACAAATGAATAGGGCTTGATGATACCCAAGTTCTCCACCTGTGACTTTTGCTTCTCAATACAGCGGCGGATGATGGTGATAATCTGTTCGAAGAAGTCATCGTCCTTGTTGTCAATCCATTGCTCTACGACGCAGCGGGTAATCTCGTTGTCATCGTCGTCAAATGCCATCAGTTCGCCGGTTTCCTGGGTTACACGGATATGGATGTCGGTGAGCATGGTGGCATCTTCCTGGGCAGGAAATTTCTCGGCTATTTTTCGGATAGCACGTCCAATTTGTTGTAGCGTTTGTTCAGTTGCTTTCATATTGTTGTTCGTAATTTGCCGACAAAAGTATAAAAAAGACTTTGTATCTGCAAACGATTACGAATATTTTTTTTGTTTTTTCTTTAATTCTTCATCCTAATTCTTTTTTTATTCGTACCTTTGCATGTGTAAAATACAGCTATAATGTCGATAGCAAATCTATGATTGATAAAATTAGCCATTCCGGGATTGTTGAAAATGTGACTGAGGGACACGTCGTAGTACGCATTCTTCAGACTTCGGCTTGTGCAGCCTGCAAGATAGCCGGCCATTGCAACGCATCGGAAGCCAAGGAGAAGCTCGTCGACGTGAGATGCAGCAATGTCGCAGCCTACCAGTCGGGCCAGCAGGTGGTGGTCAGCGCCTCCCGCGACGTGGCCAATCGTGCGCTGCTGTTAGGATTCGGTGTACCGTTTGTCATTCTTGTAGGAGTACTTGTAGTGACGCTTCGCCTGATAGGGAATGAAGGAGTGGCTGCTCTCTTAGCCCTTGGGGCTCTGGTACCTTACTACCTGTTGCTGTGGCTGCTTCGCGACAATATCGGACGGCGGGTCTCGTTCCAGATAGAACCGAAAGGAAACAACTAAAACAAATAAAAAAGTAAAGCATTTATGAATTTCATCTTGATTGCGGTGATTGTACTTGGAGCCATAGGTCTGATAGCAGCCTTGGTGCTGTTTGCAGCCTCCAAGAAATTCGCTGTCTATGAAGACCCCCGTATTGCGCAGGTAAGCGAACTGCTGCCTGGAGCCAACTGTGGCGGTTGTGGCTTTGCCGGCTGCGGGGGAATGGCCGACGCACTTGTCAAGGGTGCTGATGCCGGTTCCATCGACGGTCTTAACTGCCCGGTAGGTGGTGCCGACGTGATGGGCCAGGTCGCCGACCTCCTCGGAATGGTCATTGCCAATGGCGAACCGAAGGTGGCCGTAGTGAGATGTAACGGCACTTGTGAGCATCGTCCCAAGATTGCCGAGTATGCAGGACTTCGGACCTGTGCTGCCATGCATGCCTGCGGAGCCGGTGAGACAGCTTGCGGTTTTGGCTGCTTAGGCTGTGGCGACTGCGTAGAGGCCTGCCAATTTGATGCCATTCACATCAATCCTGAGACGGGCATTGCCGAAGTCGACGAAGAGCGGTGTGTGGCCTGCGGTGCCTGTGTGAAGGCTTGTCCGCGTGGCATCATCGAGTTGCGCAAGAAGGGGCCGAAGGGTAGGAGAGTGTACGTCTCCTGCGTCAGCAAGGACAAAGGCGCCGTTGCCATGAAGGCCTGCAAGGTCAGCTGCATTGGTTGTGGCAAGTGCGAGAAGGAGTGCCCGTTCGGTGCTATTACCGTCGGCAACAACTGTTCATATATCGACCCGAACAAGTGCCGCCTGTGCCGTAAGTGTGTGGCCGTTTGTCCGACCCACGCTATTGTCGCCGTGAATTTCCCGGCACCTAAGCCCGTTGAACCCAAAGTAGAAGAAGGAAAGGAGGCAACAGCATGAATATCAGAACATTCCGAATTGGGGGCATACATCCCGAAGAGAATAAGTTGACGCATGAGGCCGCGACGCAGGTGGCAGCCCTGCCTAAGCAGGCCATCTTCCCCTTGAGCCAGCATATTGGTGCTCCTGCCTCGCCCATTGTGCAGAAGGGCGACAAGGTGAAGGTGGGCACGAAGATAGCCGAAGCCGGTGGCTTTGTGTCGGCTCCCATCTATTCAAGTGTCAGCGGCACGGTGTTCAAGATCGACACCGCCATCGATGCCACCGGCTACCGCAAACCCGTCATCATCATCAATGTTGAGGGCGACGAATGGGAGGAGAGCATCGACCGTAGTGACAAGTTAGAGACCGTTGAAGCCCATCCCGAACTGACCCCCGAAGAGATTATCAACCGTGTGAAGGATGCCGGTGTGACGGGTATGGGCGGTGCCGGATTCCCTACTTTCATCAAACTGACGCCACCGCCTACGGCTAAAGCCGAGTGCGTGATTATTAACGCTGTAGAGTGCGAGCCTTACATCACAGCCGACTACCGTCTGATGATGGAGAAGGCCGACGAAATACTTGTCGGTCTGCAGCTGCTGATGATGGCTGCCAAAGTGACCACAGGCTACATTGGCATAGAGACCAACAAACCCGCAGCCATTGAACTGCTGACGAAGAAATGCGGAGAAGTATTTGGGGGAACCAAATACAGCGTAGAGGTTGTTCCGCTGAAGCAGCGCTACCCGCAGGGAGGTGAGAAGCAGTTGGTCGATGCCGTCATCCGCCGTCAGGTTCCAGCACCTCCCGCCATCCCAGTCAACGTTGGAGCAATAGTTCAAAACGTAGGTACTGCCTATGCTGTGTATGAGGCAGTTATGAAGCGTAAGCCCCTGTTTGAGCGCTATACCACCGTGACGGGTAAGCACCTGGCTCATCCAGGCAATTTCCTCGTTCGCATGGGTACCCCGATGAAGGATTTGATTGACGCCTGCGGCGGAATGCCCGAGGGCGACAACAAGCTGCTGGCCGGTGGCCCGATGATGGGTAAGGCGCTCACATCGGTCGAGGTGCCTATCTGTAAGGGCACTAACTCGGTTACCATCCTTAGTGGCGACGATGCCCGACGCAAGGAACCTCAGCCCTGTATCCGTTGCGCCAAGTGCGTGGGGGCCTGTCCTATGGGCTTGGAACCCTATCTGTTGGCAAAGGTCAGCGAGGTCAAGAATTGGGACCGTGCCGAGCGCGAGGATATAGTCAGCTGCATTGAGTGCGGTTCTTGCCAGTTCACCTGTCCTGCCCACCGTCCGCTGCTCGACAATATCCGTCAGGGCAAATCTACTGTCATGGGCATCATCCGAAGCCGTGCTGCAAAGAAATAATTGTCAAATGGTAAATTGTCAAATAGTCAAATGAAACTAATTGTATCACTTTCGCCACACGCCCACGGCAATGACTCGGTCGAGCGCAACATGTACGGCGTTATTATCGCCCTCATGCCTGCTTTGCTCGTGTCGTTCTACTTCTTCGGCCTGGGTTCCGTCATAGTGACGGCAACGAGTGTGGCAGCCTGCGTATTTTTCGAGTGGGCTATCAACAAATATATCCTCAAGAACGAGCGTAACACGATTCTCGACGGCTCGGCTGCCTTGACAGGCTTGCTGCTCGGCATGAACCTCCCGTCGAACCTCCCCGTTTGGATTATCCTCATCGGTGCGCTTTTCGCTATCGGTGTTGCCAAGATGACATTCGGCGGGTTGGGCAACAACATCTTCAATCCTGCCCTGGTGGGTCGTTGCGCCCTGCTTGTGGCCTTCCCCGCACAGATGACTTCCTGGCCGAAGGTAGGACAGCTTGGCAGCTATCTCGACGCTGAGACAGGAGCCACCCCGCTTTCTATTATGAAGTATGCTATCAAGAGCGGCGATGCCTCGGTGCTCGACCAACTGCCCTCGTCGCTCGACCTTTTCCTCGGCAACCATCCCGATGGAGCTGGTGCGATGGGCGAGATTTGTGCGCTGGCCCTTTTGCTGGGCCTGGCTTTCATGCTGTGGCGCAAGATTATCACCTGGCACATCCCCGTCAGCATCATCGGCACGGTGTTCGTCTTTGCCGGACTGCTTCATCTGGCCGATTCTTCCTATGCCGACCCTGTTTCGGTCATCCTGACCGGTGGTCTGATGCTGGGTGCCATCTTTATGGCAACCGACTACGTTACCAGCCCGATGACGCCGAAGGGGCAGCTCATCTATGGTGTCTGCATCGGTCTGCTGACTGTCGTTATCCGCAACTGGGGTGCCTATCCAGAGGGCATGTCGTTCGCTATTCTGATTATGAATGCCTTCACGCCGCTGATTAACAATTATGTAAAACCCAAGCGCTTCGGCGAAGTCGTGAAGAAATGAAACGTTAAAGAATTGAAGTTATGAAGAAACTTGAATCATCGCTTTTGAATATGGTGCTGGTGCTCACGGGAGTAGCCGTTGTCATGGGAGCCGTTCTGGCCTACGTGAACCATCTCACCGAGGGCCCCATAGCCGAGCAGAAGACCAAGGCACTTGCCGACGGCATCAAGACCGTCATGGTGTGCGACGATTTGGTCGTCACCAATACCGATACCCTGCGCCAGAACGATGCCAAGGGCAAGGAAATGACCTATATCATCTATCAGGCCCAAGACAAGCAGGGCCAGCAACTTGGTGCTGCCGTCGAGAGTACTACTGGCGGTTTCGGAGGTAATCTGAAGGTGCTCGTAGGCTTCGACCTCGACGGCAAAATCCTCGGCTATACCCTGCTCGAACATGCTGAGACCCCAGGACTGGGCGCCAAGGCCGACAAGTGGTTCCAGAAAGGAGAAAAGGGCGACATCATCGGCAAGTCGCCTCAGGAGCCGCTGACCGTCTCGAAGGACGGTGGACAGGTCGATGCCATTACTGCCTCGACCATCACCAGCCGCGCCTTCCTGCTCGCTGTGAACAATGCTTACAACGCTTACAAGGCTACTCCCTCGTCGGATGCCGAGACTGGTGCTACGAAGCAACATCATGAATAAATTTCAATCGTAAATTACAGTTTATGAACTACATAAGTATCATTCGCAACGGCATCGTCAAGGAGAACCCTACGTTCGTCCTGATGCTCGGTATGTGCCCCACACTGGCCACGACAACCTCGGCCATGAACGGCATGTCGATGGGACTCGCCACGATGGCTGTGCTCATTTGTACCAATTTTGTCATTTCCTGCATCAAGTCCGTAACGCCCGACAAGGTGCGCATTCCCGTCTTCATCGTTGTGATTGCCGCCTTCGTCACCATCCTGCAGCTGGTCATCAAGGCCTTCCTGCCCGACATTGACGCAGCCCTTGGACTCTTTATCCCGCTGATTGTCGTCAACTGTATTATCCTCGGACGTGCCGAGGCCTTTGCGGCCAAGCAGTCGCCTGTGGCCTCGCTGTTCGACGGCATCGGCATCGGACTTGGTTTCACGCTCGGCCTGACGCTCTTGGGCATCTGCCGCGAACTGTTGGGCTCAGGCTCCATCTTCGGCCTGACGCTTGTGCCCGAGACCTACAACATCCTGCTCTTTGTGCTGCCTCCGGGGGCTTTCATCACCCTTGGCTTCCTCATTGCCATCGTCAATAAACTGCGTTGCCAGTCGAAATAACGAAATAACGAAATAATTATGGAATACATTTTGATTTTCATTAGCGCCATCTTCGTCAACAACATCGTGTTGTCGCAGTTTCTTGGCATCTGCCCGTTCCTTGGCGTTTCCAAGAAGATTGATACCTCGCTCGGCATGTCGGCTGCTGTAGCCTTCGTGCTGACGCTGGCCACCATCGTCACCTATTTGGTACAGAAGTACGTCCTCGATGCCTTTGGCCTGCAGTATCTCCAGACCATCGCCTTCATTCTGGTCATTGCCTCGCTGGTGCAGATGGTCGAGATTGTGCTCAAGAAGGTGTCGCCCGCCCTCTATCAGGCTCTCGGCATCTTCCTGCCGCTTATCACTACCAACTGTGCCGTGCTCGGCGTTGCCATCCTTGTCATCCAGAAGGACTACTCGTTGTTGCAGTCGGTAGTCTATGCCTTCTCAACAGCCATCGGCTTCGGCCTTGCCCTGACGGTCTTTGCCGGCATTCGTGAGCAGCTGGAGCTGGTAAAAATCCCCAAGGGCATGCAGGGTATGGCCATCGTCATGCTCTCAGCCGGCCTCCTCTCCCTCGCCTTCATGGGCTTCTCGGGCGTGGACGGTGGCTTGAAGACGCTCTTCGGACTCGACTAAGCAAACACGGCGGAACGCCCCACAATCGTTCCAATGTAAATTATTTTCGCACGCCCCTACAGTTACGGACATCCGTCTGAAACGTCCTAAAAACGAGCCCCGGAGTTTACCCTAAGTAAACCCGGGGTTTGCCCTACTTAAACCCCCAGTTTCCCCTACCCAAACCCTGAGTTTGCACGGAGCAAAGTTTTGAGGCGGTTTTTGATGGTTTTGAATGTAAAGATAATTCATAATCATCTCGATTTCTCAGTCTTGTGAATGTGTTACAGATGTCAATGGGGAATTCGATGTGTAACGGATGTGTAACAGATGTGTAACAGGTTCTGAAGCTTCTAACTATCTGACTTACAGTACTTTATGTCTATTGAGACTAATCTGTTACACATTTACACATAAAAATGATAATTGAGGGTATAGAAAAAATAAACTATGTTAGGCCGAGAGGAGTGAAAACATGTGTAACATGTGTAACTGTAACAACAAGAAAGCCCCGAAGGAGCAATGAACCAACAGCTATCCCCGCCGTTCGTAAAGGAACAGGCGGGGATAGCGTTTTTATGTGGGATAGGTGGATGCGGCGCTTTATCCGTTCATCGACATGAGGAACTCCTCGTTGTTGAGACTTTTGACGAGTCGGTCGCGGACGGTGTTCATGGCCTCGATGGGGTTCATTTCGGCAATGAACTTGCGGATAATCCACATGCGGTTGAGTGTCATGGTGTCCTGCAGCAGGTCGTCGCGGCGGGTTGATGACTGTACGAGGTCGATGGCCGGGAAGATGCGCTTGTTGGACAGCGAGCGGTTCAGCTGGATTTCCGAGTTACCCGTACCCTTGAACTCCTCAAAGATGACTTCATCCATCTTGGAGCCCGTATCTACAAGTGCCGTAGCGATGATAGTCAGCGAACCGCCGCCCTCAATGTTACGGGCTGCACCGAAGAATCGCTTCGGCTTCTGTAGGGCGTTGGCATCGACACCACCCGTCAGCACCTTGCCGCTGGCAGGTGCAACGGTGTTGTAGGCACGGGCCAGTCGGGTGATGGAGTCGAGGAAGATGACTACATCGTGGCCGCACTCTACCATGCGCTTGGCCTTCTCCAGCACGATACCGGCAATCTTGACGTGGCGGTCGGCAGGCTCGTCGAAAGTCGAGGCGATTACCTCGGCGTCAACTGTGCGGGCCATGTCGGTAACTTCCTCGGGGCGCTCGTCGATGAGTAGCATCATGATATAGGCTTCGGGATGATTTGCAGCGATGGCGTTGGCTATATCCTTCATCAGAATGGTCTTACCCGTCTTGGGCTGTGCCACGATGAGGGCACGCTGGCCTTTACCAATGGGCGAGAAAAGGTCGACGATACGGACGCTGGGATTGGTGGTGATTTTGTCGCCACAGAGGGTGAACTTCTCCTCGGGGAAGAGCGGCGTCAAGTGCTCGAAGCTGACACGGTCGCGCACCTCGTTGGGGTCGCGTCCGTTGATGCTGTTGACGTTCGACAGGGCGAAGTACTTTTCATTATCGTGAGGCGGGCGTACGGTACACTCCACCACGTCGCCGGTTTTCAGGCTCCACTTCTTAATCTGTTGGGGCGACACGTAGATGTCGTCGGGCGACGAAAGATAATTGTAGTCTGATGAGCGCAGAAAGCCGTAGCCACCGTCCTGCAGAATCTCCATCACGCCATTGCCGGTAATGATGTCGTTGAAGTCGTATTTGTCGTTACCGGCAGGCATCTGGTGCTGAACCACCGGCTGAACGTCGACCACCGGCTGAGCAACCGGCCGGTCGAAGATGTCGAGGGTCGGGATGGCAGCCTGGTCTTCAATCGGCAGGTCTTCAACGATGATGAAGTCGGTACCGTCGTTGGGGTCGCCTTCCCATACTCCGTCGGGAGTAACGTTAGCCGTCATGTCCTCCTGGTTGTGCTGTGCCATCTTTTCCTGCAATTGCTCCAGCAGTTCGGGCGAGGTGGCTTCCTCTTCGGCAGGTTCGGTAAAGTCGGCTGCCTCGGGTATAACAGCTTCTGCTTCAACGGCTTCTTCATTCTTCTCGGTCTCTTCTGCGACCTTCTCGGCTGCTTCGGCAGCTGCGATGGCAGCCAGTTCGGCCTTCGACTTGCGTCCGCGCTTTTTGGGAGCGGGCTTTTCCTCTACGACTTCCGGTTCAGCTGCAGCCGTAGTTTCCTCAACGGCAGGAGCAGCAACAACAGCATCGTTGAACAGCGAAGGCGGCTCGGCACTCTTCACGCCACGGTTCTTGACGTCGAAGTTCTCGCCTTCCTTGCCGTTGACTGAGTAGACTCGGTCGGTGTCTTTCTTCACAATACGGGTACGCTTGCGCTTGCTTGATGATTCGCCGGTAGCACTCTGCTCGGCGGCCTTATCGAGAATGGCGTAGATGACGTTCTCCTGAGACTCATCCTGACTAACCTTAATTCCTAATTCCTGGGCAATATCCATCAGCTGGGATATTTCCATCTGTTCAAGTTGTTCTTTGGTGTACATACAATTATGCGTATAAATACTTAGTTGGCTATGAAAAATGGTGGAAACGTTTCGCGAACGGAAACGCTGATTTGAAAAAATCGACTGCAAAGGTAGTGATTATTTCTGAAACTGCCAAACTATTTCGAATCTTTTTTGTACCTTTGCACCGAAAAAAGTTAAAATACAATAAGGTGTAAAAGTATAAATGGAAATTAAGACTGCAGAATTCACCCTAAGTGCCCCGATGGTTACGATGTGTCCACAGGACACGAAGCCCGAGTACGCATTCATCGGCCGTTCCAACGTAGGCAAGTCGAGTCTCATCAATATGCTGACTAACAACAGGAAGCTGGCCAAGACATCGTCGACGCCCGGCAAGACGCTGCTCATCAATCATTTCATCATCAATAAGGAGTGGTATCTGGTTGACCTTCCCGGTTACGGCTTTGCGAAGCGTTCGAAGAAGGAGATTGACAAGCTTGACCAGATGATACGCGGCTACATCCTGCAACGTGATCAGCTGGTCAACGTCTTCGTGCTGGTTGACGTGCGATTGGAACCTCAGAAGATTGACCTGGAATTCATCGAGTGGCTTGGGCTGTCGTCTGTTCCCTTTGCCATCGTCTTCACCAAAGCCGACAAACTGACGGCAAACAAGGCCCGTCAGGCGGTAGAGGCCTACAAGCAGAAACTCTTAGAGACCTGGGAGGAGCTGCCCCCTATCTTCGTGACATCGGCTGAGAGGAAAGAGGGTAGGGAAGAGGTGCTCCAATACATTGACGAAATCAACCAATCGCTGAAGAATGGCTAAGGACACCCCCTATTTGGACGTACAGCATCTGTCGAAGTCGTTTGGCTCGCTGATACTGTTTGATGACATCAGCTTCTCGGTGGCCGAGGGACAGCATGTCGGCCTGATTGCCAAGAACGGCACGGGCAAGTCGACGCTGCTAAGCATACTGACCGGCCATGAAGGCTACGATGCGGGTGACATCATCTACCGTCGCGACATCCGCGTGGGCATGCTCGAACAGTCGCCACAGTTCGACCCGGATGAGAGTGTGCTCGATGCCTGCTTCAACCATCAGGGTGACCCGGAGAAGGTGCTGAAGGCCAAGCAGATTCTGACAAAGCTGAAAATACGTGACCTGACGCAGCCAATGGGACAACTGTCAGGCGGCCAGCAGAAGCGTGTGGCACTGGCCAACGTGCTCATTACTGAGCCCGACTTCCTGATTCTCGACGAGCCTACCAACCATCTGGACTTGGCGATGATAGAGTGGCTCGAAGGCTTCTTGCAGCGTGGCAACAAGACGCTGCTGATGGTGACCCACGACCGCTTCTTCCTCGACCGCGTATGTTCCGTCATCCTAGAGTTGGACGACCGCACCATCTACACCTATCGAGGTAACTACTCTTACTACTTGGAGAAGCGGCAGGAACGTATCGACAACAAGCGGGCTGAGATAGCCCGTGCAAACAACCTGTACCGCACGGAGCTGGAGTGGATGCGCCGTATGCCGCAGGCACGAGGCCACAAGGCAAAGTACCGCGAAGATGCTTTCTTTGAACTGGAGCGTGTAGCCAAGCAGCGCATTGAGGAGCGGCAGGTCAGGCTGAAGTCGCGCAACGTATATATTGGCAGCAAGATATTTGAGTGCCAGTACGTGTCGAAGGCTTTCGACGACCATGTGCTGCTGCGCGATTTCTACTACAATTTCTCGCGCTTCGAGAAGATGGGCATCGTGGGCAACAACGGGACTGGCAAGTCGACATTCATCAAGATGCTGCTCGGACTGGTGCCCGTCGACAGCGGCAAGTTCGACATCGGCGACACCGTCAGCTTCGGCTATTTCTCGCAGGAAGGCCTGCAGTTCGATGAACAGATGAAGGTGATTGACGTGGTGAAAGACATTGCCGAATACATCGACATGGGCGGTGGACGTCATTTCACGGCAACGCAACTGCTGCAATACTTCCTGTTCACGCCCGAACAGCAGCACAACTACGTCTATAAGCTCTCGGGCGGTGAACGGCGCAAGCTCTACCTATGTACGGTGCTGATGCGTAATCCTAACTTCCTCGTGCTCGACGAGCCGACCAACGACCTTGACATCATTACGCTACAGATACTGGAGGAGTACCTGCAGGATTTTCCGGGTTGCGTCATCGTGGTCAGCCACGACCGTTACTTCATGGACAAGATTGTGGACCACCTGCTGGTGTTCGAGGGCGATGGCGTTATCCGCGACTTTCCCGGCAACTACACTCAGTACCGTGAGTGGCAGTCCCTGCAGCCGAAGACCACCACGCCGCAGACTCAGAATGTGGCCCCAGCCAAGAAGGACTATCGGCACGACACGCGCCGCCGCATGTCGTTCAAGGAGAAGATGGAGTTCGAGCGGCTGACGAAGGAGATAGAGCAGTTGGAGGCTGAGCAGAAGCAACTGGAGGAAGCCCTCTGTGGCGGCACAACCTCTGTTGACGAGATTACCGCCATGAGCAAACGGCTGCCGGTACTCAAGGACGAACTGGACGAGAAGTCGCTGCGTTGGCTCGAACTGTCAGAAATAGATTCATAATTCAGCATCGCATGATACAAAACCAACCATATCCCTCACGCCTCTTGGAGAACGCCGTCACGCAGTTCTCACGGCTACCGGGCATTGGCCGCAAGACAGCCCTCCGCTTAGTGCTCCACCTGCTGCGGCAGGAGGACGAGGACGTCGAGCAGCTGGCCTCGGCGCTGACCACTATGAAGCGCGAGGTGAAGCGTTGCCGGGTGTGCCACAACATCAGCGACCAGGACGTTTGCCCCGTCTGCAGCGACGCGCGCCGCGACCGCCATACCGTCTGCGTCGTGGAGAACATTCAGGACGTAATGGCCATTGAGAACACGCAGCAGTTTCACGGGCTGTACCACGTGCTGGGCGGCGTTATTTCACCGATGGACGGCATTGGACCCTCCGACCTGGAGATACAGTCGCTGGTCGAGCGGGTAGGGCAGGGCGATGTCGATGAAGTCATCCTGGCACTTAGTCCGACGATGGAAGGCGACACCACCAACTTCTACATCTTCCGCAAGTTAGCACCCTACCAGCAGTTGCGCATCACGGTCATAGCCCGGGGCGTGAGCGTGGGCGACGAACTGGAATATACTGACGAGGTGACCTTGGGGCGCTCCATATTGAACAGAACACTATTTGAAGCAAAATGAAAAACGTAAAGAATACCTTGACCGTCCTGCTGTGGACGGTACTGGCACTTGCCCTCACGGTGGTAGTGCTGTTTGAAACCGATGTGCTGATGTTCGGCTACTATGCCAGCTCAGGCGAACAAGCCGAGTTCCTGCTTACCACTATGATGGAGCTGCTGACGCTGGCCGTCATTCCGTTGTCACTGAAGCTGTTCAAGTTTCCCCGCGTACATGCCGACCTGGTCAGCCGCAAGGCCGAAGCCCTGCGTAAATGGGGACTTTTGCGACTGCTGATGCTGCTGGTGCCGCTGCTGGTCAACACCTTATTATATTACGCGTACGCGAACGTGGCGTTCGGTTACATGGCCATTATCCTGGTCATCGTGCTGCCGTTCGTCTATCCCTCGATGGAGCGTTGCCAGTCAGAAACCGAAGAAGCATGAAACTGTCGATAGTCATCGTAAGCTATAACGTGCGCCACTATCTGGACCTTTGTCTGCAGAGTGTCGCGAAAGCCCTTGAAGGCATTGACGGCACCGAGGTGTTTGTGGTCGACAATGCTTCCTCGGACGACACCATGCGTGTTCTGCCGCAACGCTACCCGTGGGTGAAGTTCATAGCCAACGACCAGAACCTGGGCTTTGCACGTGCCAACAACCTGGCTATCCGCAAGGCTAAGGGCGAATACGTGCTGCTGCTGAACCCCGACACCACCGTTGCGGAATACACGCTACGCGAGGCTGTCAGCTTCATGGATGCCCATCCGCAGGCTGGCGGAGCTGGCGTGAAGATGCACAACGAGGATGGCACGGTAGCTCCCGAGTCGCGACGGGCCATACCTACACCGTGGGTCTCGGCCCTCAAGATGCTGGGCTTCACCCGCCGATACTATATGAGCCATCTGCCGTGGGACGAAGCGTGCCGCATTGAGGTTATCAGCGGAGCTTTCTGCCTGCTGCGTCATAAGGCGTTGGACGAGATAGGACTGTTGGACGAGGACTTCTTCATGTACGGCGAGGATATTGACCTGAGCTATAGGCTGCTGAAAGGCGGTTGGCAGAACTGGTACCTGCCGCTGCCCATCACGCACTACAAGGGCAAGTCCACCAACAAGTCGGAGTACCGTTACGTCCACGTATTCTATCAGGCCATGCTCATCTTCTTCCGCAAGCACTACAGCCACCTCAGTTTCATCTACACGCTGCCTGTCAAGGCGGCTATCTACTTCCGTGCATTCATTGCACTCATCGACCTGTTACGCCAAAAACTGCACTTATGACACCTAATGAAGATGTAAGACTGCGGGCGATGGAGCCCGAAGACCTTGACCTGCTCTACCGCATTGAGAACGACCGTCGGCTGTGGAACGTCGGCACCACCAATGTTCCTTATTCGCGCTACGTGCTGCACGACTATATAGCCAACGCCTCGGGCGACATCTATACCGACCGCGAGGTGAGGTTCATCATCGACAACGGGGTAGGGGAGACCGTTGGCACTATCGACATCACCAATTTCGATGCCAAGAACCTGCGGGCCGAGGTGGGCATCGTCACCCTTAGTGAGCATCGCAGGCACGGCTACGCACTCGCCGCCTTACTGCAGATTACCGACTATGCCCTGCACGTGCTGCATCTGCACCAACTCTATGCAGTAGTCAATCTCGACAACAAAGCCTCGCTCTCTCTCTTCAAAAAAGCAGGTTTCAAGGAGGCTGCGCAACTGGAAGACTGGCTCTACGATGGCAAAAACTATCATCCTGCTGCACTAATGCAGATATTTTTCTAAAAAAAGTGGCGAAAAGTTTTGCTGGTTCAGAAATATTTACTACCTTTGCACCCGCAAACAAACAAAGAGACCTAAGAGGTGCGTTAGTTCAGTAGGTTAGAATGCCTGCCTGTCACGCAGGAGGTCACGAGTTCGAGTCTCGTACGCACCGCTTCTCGGAGTTGGCACGCTCATAAAAAACACTACTTTTTTAGGTGCGTTAGTTCAGTAGGTTAGAATGCCTGCCTGTCACGCAGGAGGTCACGAGTTCGAGTCTCGTACGCACCGCAAAAGCAAAAAGCTCATTGGATCAACGTCCGCTGAGCTTTTTTGTTACACAGTCAAACACTATTAAAACAAAGTGATTATGAAAGCAACCAGCCTATTTATCATAATGATGCTCGCCGCGCAGTCGCTCTGCGCACAGGTGAGGACTACCAAACTGACGGTTTACAAGCAATTCAAGCCTTCCATCATACAGTTGAAGGACGGACGTAAGCTGAATCAGCCGCTGACCAACATTTTCCTGAAGAACTCGTCGTTGCTCTATTTGCGTGGCACCCAGTCGATGGAAGCCAGTATGGAAAATATCGTTAGCGTGAAGTTCGACGACCGCCTGTATGTCAAGATTGACACGCTGCTGTGCTACGAAGTCGATTCCGTTGGCAACGACGCGCTGTATCGCGCTACGGTCATCGACCTGAACGCTTACCAGCAACAGCTCAAGAACAACCAGATTATCACCTCGATGGATTTAGGCGAACAAATCTCAACCGCCACGATCGACATAAGTACAGAGGACGATTACCAGTTCCCGTTGATTGACATTTTCTATTACCGCTTCAAAGGCAAGTTCGTCCGCGTGCATGAGCGCAATCTGCAACGAGTGCTTACCAAAGAGCAAAAGCGCATCATGAAGAGTCACATCATGCTGCCTGATTTTAGTTGGACCAAGGAAGAAAGTCTGCTGAAATTACTTAAAGGGCTACAGTAAATAATGGGGCAGATACACGCTATCTGTCCCATTAAGCTTATTTACCCTATTTATCATAATGCCGATTGTGTAATTTTAGATACGTTCCACCTGCTTGACGCCTTTCACCGTCCTCAGTCGCTTGATAAGTGCTTCGAGCTTTGTGTTGTCATCAAGCATGACGACCAGGTTTCCTCGGAACAATCCGTCGTGACTGTCGATGTTGATGCTGCGCAGCACAAGCTTTTCCTCTTTGGAAATAATGCTCGTCAGATTATTGACAATGCCTATGTCGTCGACGCCGATGATGCGCAACGTGATGCTGTATTGCGATGCACCTTTGCCCGACCACTTGGCCTTGACTACGCGGTAGCCGAACCGTTTCTTCAGTTCCGGCGCATTCGGACAGTCTGTGCGGTGAATCTTGATGCCGCCGCTGACGGTGACAAATCCGAACACATCGTCACCATAGATGGGATTACAGCAACGTGCCAGCTGGTAGTCTATGCCTTTCAGGTTGCGGTCGATGATGAGCACGTCGTCGTTCTGCGGCAGCTGGTGCTGTACCTGCTGCTCGTCCAGCACAAACTCCTCGGCACTACGGGCCTGATTGTCGCCGGTTGGTGTGCGGATGCCTTGCTGTATCTCCAAGTACTTGTCTATCAGCGTGTTCATGTCGATGGTCTGGTCGGCCACCTGACGGTAGAAGTCGGACACTTCCTTGAAGCCCATCTTCTTGATGAGATGCTGCATGACGGACTCCTCCAATTCTATCTTGCGGTTCTTGAACTTCCGCTCTATCATTTCCTTGGCAAACAGACCCTCTTTCACCTGCGTCTCCTTCAGGGCCAGACGTATTTTAGCTTTGGCACGGCTCGTCTTCACGATGTTGAGCCACTCCTGGCGGGGTTTCTGGTTCGATGAGGTCATAATTTCCACCTGATCGCCCGAGTGCAGCACCTGCCTGAATGTCACCACCTTATTATTTACGCGCGCGCCTACGCACGAGGAGCCTATCTTCGAGTGTATGTGGTAAGCCATGTCAAGCACCGTAGCACCCTGTGGGAACTTCAGCAAGTCGCCCTTTGGCGTGAACACGTAGACCTCGTCCTCGTACAGGTCCATCTTGAACTGGTCCATCGCCTCGCGGCCGTCGCTGGTTTCCAGCATCTGACGGATGGAGGTCAGCCAGTCGTCCATGCCGCTCTGGCCCTTCACGCCTTTATATCGCCAATGGGCAGCCACGCCACGTTCGGCCACTTCGTCCATGCGCTCGGTGCGTATCTGTATCTCCACCCACTTCTGTTCGGGGCCTAACACGGTGATGTGCAGGCTCTCGTAGCCGTTCGACTTCGGCACGCTGAGCCAGTCTCTGAGCCGCTTGGGGTTGGGCTGGTACATGTCGGTCACTATGCTGTAGGCCTGCCAGCATTGCTGCTTTTCTTTGTCCTCATCACAGTCAATGATAATTCTGATGGCAAACAGGTCGTATACGCCCTCGAAGCCGCACTTCTGCTTCTTCATCTTCTGCCAGATGCTGTGTATCGACTTCGTGCGTCCCTTGATGTGAAACGTCAGTCCGGCAGCCTTGAGATGCTCCTCGATGGGCTTGATAAACCGCCCGATGTAGGCGTCGCGGCTCTTCTTGGTCTCGCTGAGCTTCTCCTTGATCAGGTAGTAGGCATCATGCTCCAAGTACTTGAGCGACAGGTCTTCCAGCTCCGACTTCAGCTTATACAGACCCAGTTTGTGGGCCAGCGGCGCATACAGGTAGGCCGCCTCCTGCGACACCTCCTGCTGGGCATCGCGGTTGGTCGTGTCGCGTATCTGTCGCATCAGGTTCACACGGTCGGCTATCATAATCAGGATGACGCGCATATCCTCGGCAAACGACAGCAGCAGGTTGCGGAAGTTCTCGCTCTCAATGACCGGGTTCTTCTTGTACAGCTCCTGTATGCGGCGCAGGCCGTGCAGGATGCGGGCCACCGACTCGCCGTACTCCTCTACCACGTCGTCCAGCGTCAGCAGTCCCGACTCCACGCTGTAGTGCAGCAGGATGGCCAGCACGGCGTCGCGCTTCAGTCCCGTTTCCTCGACCAGTATCTGTGCCGTCTGGAACCCCGAGAGTATCGGGTTCAGTCCGAAAACGTCGCGTTGCAGCTGCTGCCCGTCCATCAGTCCGGCTATGTGATGGCGTATCTTTTCCTCGTCACCCTCAACGAGCGACGTGCCCACATTTTCCTTCAGCCACGTATAGAGTCTCAGCGTTTCAGCACGCTCTTCGGTAGTAAATTCAAACTTATCATCCATCTTTTTACCTAAATTTTCGGCAAAGATAGTAAAAAGTTTTGATTTTCGCTTGCTTTTAGCAAAAAAGTTTGTATATTTGCAAGCAAATAAACTAAAATACCTAATATTATGCTCTCACAAAAAGATTTACAACAGATTGCCAAGAAAGGCATCACCGAAGCCCAGATAGAGACTCAGCTGGGCGAGTTCAAGACTGGTTTCCCTTTCCTCAAGCTCAAGGCAGCAGCCAGCATCGAGGACGGTATCGTAGCCACCAACGAGCAGGACAAGGAGGCCTACATAGAGGCGTGGACGCAGTATAAGCAGGAGGGACACAAGATTGTGAAGTTCGTGCCCGCATCGGGAGCAGCATCACGCATGTTCAAGGATATGTTCGCCTTCCTCGATGCCGACTACGACGCACCCACCACCGCCTTCGAGAAGCAGTATTTCGACAACATCCGCAACTTCGCCTTCTACGACGCACTCGACGCCGCCTGCCGCAAGAACGAGGGCAAGAGCATCAAGTACCTCATCCAGGAAGGACAGTACAAGAAGGTGGTTGCCAATATGCTCTTCGAGAAAGGACTCAACTACGGACAGCTGCCCAAGGGCATGCTGCTGTTCCACAAGTATCCCGAAGGCGCTCGCACCCCGATGGAGGAACACCTGGTAGAGGGCGCACTCTATGCCGCATCGGGTGGCGAGGCCAACGTACACTTCACCGTCTCGCACGAGCACATGGACATGTTCAAGAAGAAAGTGGCTGCCAAGGCCGACGGCTATGCCGAGAAGTACGGCATCAAGTACAACATCAGCTTCTCGGAGCAGAAACCCAGCACCGACACCATCGCCGCCAATCCCGACAACACCCCGTTCCGCAACGAGGACGGCTCGCTGTTGTTCCGGCCGGGCGGACACGGCGCCCTCATCGAGAACCTTAACGAGATTGACGCCGACATCATCTTCATCAAGAACATCGACAACGTAGTGCCCGACCGCCTGAAGCAGCAGACTGTAGACTACAAGCAGGTCATCGCCGGCGTACTCATACAGTTGCAGAAGCTCACCTTCAAGTACCTGCGTGAACTCGACAAGGGAGACGTTTCGCACCAGAAGCTGCGCGAGATACAGCACTTCGTCGAGCACGCCTTCTGCCGCCGTCCCGACATTGCCAGTCTCAATGATCAGGAACTGGCCGACTATCTCCGCAAGAAGCTCAACCGCCCCATGCGCGTGTGCGGCGTTGTCAAGAACGTGGGCGAACCCGGCGGCGGACCGTTCCTCACTTACAACCAGGACGGCACCATCAGCCTGCAGATACTCGAATCGTCGCAGATTGACAAGAACAACATGGAGTACATGGAGATGTTCACACACGGTACCCACTTCAACCCCGTCGACCTCGTCTGCGCCGTACGCGATTACAAAGGACAGCCCTTCAACCTGCCAGACTTCGTGGACCGCTCAACAGGTTTCATTTCTTCTAAATCGAAGAACGGCAAGGAACTGAAAGCCTTGGAGTTACCTGGACTTTGGAACGGAGCCATGAGCGACTGGAACACCTGCTTCGTAGAGGTTCCCCTCGAAACCTTCAACCCCGTCAAGACCGTCAACGACCTGCTCAGACCGCAGCACCAGTAGGCCGCTCCCCTACCCTATACACATTCCCCTCCCGAACAGGAGGGGAATTTCATTTATTGCACCCGCTAAACTTTGTTGACAATTTTCACAATCCTAAAATGCAAGGAAAGTGCCCTGAAACGCCCCAAAAACGGCACTTGGAGTTTACCGTAAGTAAACTGGGAGTTTACCCTACTTAAACCCTGGGTTTACCCTACTGAAACCAGGAGTTTGCCCGGAGCAAAGTTTCAGACGGTTTTGACTGTGTTTTGAGTGTAAATATATTTCGTAACAAGTAAAGAAGCTGGCAGCAAAAGAACATCCGCAAGCGACTGTAGTAACAGCTTCTTGCGGACGTTCTAAGTGATTCCGGCGGGATTCAAACCCACAACCTTCTGATCCGTAGTCAGATGCTCTATTCAATTGAGCTACGGAACCTCCGTTTTCTGATTTGCGGTTGCAAAGGTACGGACTTTTTCTGAACTGACCAAATTTTTCTGCAACTTTTTTTGAAAAAGTGCGCTTTTCCCCATAATTCTTTGTATATTTGCACCCGTTATGAAGAAAATGGCACTCATTATACTCACCATTGCTGCACTTTTTGCATCGGCAAGCACAATGCATGAAGAGCTGAAATACTACTTCGACCGCCATAACGTGCAGGACGAGGGCTACGAAATGGTGGCTAATTATGCGCAATATGGTGACACGTTGTTGACCAAACTGCCCGCCAAGCCACTCCAACTGCTGAACATCGGCCACTGGAAGGGCATAGTCAGAAAAGGAACAGGCATGGAGCGCGACTCGCTGGGGCGAATCATCATAGGCAATTACGAGGCCGACAGTCTGACAAACGGGCTGAGGGCCGACACGGCAGGCGTCTACTCGGGTGACTTCGCCCGTGGGATGGCCAACGGTCATGGTGCCTATCTGACCGAGGAAGGCGTCTACTACGAAGGCAAATGGAAAGACGATCAGCGCAACGGCTTCGGATTCTCCGTGTCGCCGTTCAGCCACGTCCGAGCTGGCGAATGGAAACAGGACAAATATCTGGGGGAACGCATGTGCTACACCAGTGAGCGCATCTACGGCATCGACATTTCCCGGTACCAGCACGGCACGGGGCGCAAGAAGTATTCCATCCTGTGGGACAGGCTGCGCATATCGTATTTAGGCAAGAATCAGATGAATGCTGCGGGAGTGGTGGATTATCCTGTATCCTTCGTCTTCATCAAATCCACCGAGAGCACCAATATCCGCAACCCCTATTATGCACAGGACTACCTGAAAGCCCGTCAGTGGGGCATTCCCATCGGGGCTTACCACTTTTTCTCGTGCAAGATGTCGGGTAGTGCCCAGGCGCAGTTCTTTCTGAACAACACGCTGTTCCGCCGTGGCGACCTGCCTCCCGTTCTCGACGTGGAGCCTTCGCACAGCCAGATTGAGGCAATGGGCGGACCGGCCGTGCTGTTCCGCAACGTCAGGGCCTGGCTTTCCGCTGTCGAGCGGCGTACCGGCGTGAAGCCCATCCTCTACATCAGCCAGTCGTTCGTCAACCGTTATCTGCCAGAGGCACCCGACCTGAAACGTGACTACCAGGTATGGATAGCCCGCTACGGCGAGTACAAGCCCGACGTGAAATTGGCCGTCTGGCAGCTGTCGCCCAACGGCCGCGTTTCAGGCATACACGGTGAGGTGGACATCAACGTCTTCAACGGTTACCACACACAATGGGAGGAATTCTTAGAGACGATGACGTTGAAGTGAGAAATGAGAGGTCAGAAAACAAATTTCAGGGACGCATAGAACTGAACGGCCACGACGTAAAGGATGAAAAGCGGGGCAGCCTGCTGAATGCCGTAAGCCAACGAAGCAATGACATCGGCAAAAGAAGAAAAGCGTCCTGACGCCCAACCGTAGACAGCAGAGGCAAGCAACACCCCGAACGATACGATTGGCACCAAAGCCCGGCTGAAAGGCGACGGGAACAGCTGACCCGTAGCAGAGAGAAGCACGGCATGGGGCACAACGGTGAGTGCCAGGATGGCAAGGACATAGAGAACCACGATGCCAACCGTCGTGCGCAAAGCCATGCGATGACGATAAGTGAGAAGTGAGGGGTGAGAAGTGAGAGGTGAGAGAATGCCACTCTGCCACAGACACCCTCCGGCCATTGCCAACAGCAACAGCCATACCAGCCAGGGAGAAGCCAACATAGCCGAGAAGCTGCCGAAGAACCAGCGGATGCCCTCCGACGAAAGGAGCGAATGAACATGCTCGGTCATCGTGGCAGAGAGTATCCACGACAAAAGCACCAACAGCACCTCGGCCCAAGCCAGCGTACTGACCAGATATGAAAACAGTCTCCTCATCCCCTCAGCACTTAACTTTCGTCGGCCTCCAAGTTCTCAATGTCAAGAATCTGTAGTTCCAAAGCCCTGACGACAAGACGGGTAGCATTGACACCAGTCGTTCCCTCGGGGAACAGCTTCTTCATGAGGTCGGCCTGCCGTTTCTCCAAACTCTTCACGCCGAAAGGCATGCCGCGCAATCCTGTAATCTGCTCCTTGGTGTAACCCAAGGCCAGATGGCGCAGGAAACGCTCGTCGTACTCGTCAATCTCGTAGTTAATGAGTGCCTCCTGCTTGGCTAACTGCGCACCGACAGCCCGTTTGAAACGCTCAACAATCTTCTTCAGAATGGGTTCGTTGAAGACCAGCTGTTTGCCGTCCATGACACTCTGCACGTCATGACGGGTCAGAAGTTCGCCCGTCTTGAGGATGATGCCGTCGGCACCAGCATCAAGGACGTCGACCCACAGTTTCTCGTTCAGTATCTCGCCGGTGAATATCAGCACCTTCACGCCGGGATGCATCTCCTTGGTAGAACGGCATATCTCTACACCGATGGTCGTTGAGCCGCCCAGCCCGAGGTCGAGCAGGAGCAAGTCGGGAAGTCCCTGCTTCAACAGTCGCCAATACTCGGCCTCGTTGGTAGCCGTTCCAATGACTTCAGCTTCAGGTATATCAGTACGGATAATACCCAGTGTGCCCTTCAGTTCGAGGGGCACGTCTTCAACTATGATTACTTTGAACTTTTCCATAAGCGGGTAATATAATTATGATTCTTTTTTCGTCGTTCTGCACTTCCTCCCTGATGCTGCAAGCCCTCCGGTTGGTGGCCTCACCATGGTCACGCACAATCTGACGGCACAGCAGCTGGTCGATGGCTGAGAGCTGTGGGCTCTGGGGGGAAAGGTGGGAGGTGACCTCAATGTATTTCTTGTCAAGGGGAGCAAAGGACATGTCAACAGGCTTCTGCTTCTTCAGGATTTCGAAGAGATAGCGGACAAGGGCCTCGTCCCCAAGTATTCCGTGTTGAAGTGGCTGCAGGTGCAACTTGACCCGCTCCACTTGGCTCATAGCCTGCTGGCTGAGCAGGTTGTAGAGTTCACGGTAGTAGCCTACCACCTCGCTAACCGACTCCATGTCGCCCTGGTCAATCAGCTGACGGATGCGTGAGGGATAATACATTGTCTCGTGCTTCAGAGTTGACAGGCAGTTGTCCAGCACGGAGTTTGACACATGGAGGTTGGCCAATTCCAATTCTGTCTTCCGCAGCTCATCGTCGAGCAGTTCCAAGTCGTCACGCCGCTGGCGCTCAGCCTTGAAACGGGCATTGAGGCGAGGCCGCAGATAATAGAAATAGTAGGCTGGTAAGATAGCCAGCAACGCCAGAATCAGCAGCACCACCGCTATCATGCGGTTGGAACGTGTCTGCTGCATGGTGCGGCAGTAATCAGCCAGCGTAGCATCGGCCGACAACTCCTTGAACAGCTGAGTATAGATGCGGTTGTTGTAGGTATAGAGCTGCCACTGGTGAAGGGCCAACGCAGCCACCGCACTCTCATTGCGTATGTCGAGGATGACGTTGTAGTTGGTCTGCAACGAGTCATGCAACCACAGGATCTCCGGTGGAGTCAGCGATATGTCACCTTCGCGCAGCATCAGTGTCTCACCCTGAGGACGCTGGGAAAGGTAGTGTTCGTTGATACACTCCCGGCATGAGTCGGCAAATAGCAGCGTACGTTCGTAAGTACCATTGATATTCGAGAAATAGGCAGAGTCGGCATAGACGGCTGCACGAGACAGCGGAGTGGCCGCAGAAGCGGACAACGAGACCATGAAGTTCATGAGAAGGCCAATGAAAGCCATGAGTTTTCCTTTAGGGAGACGGAAGAAGAAGCGGCTTCCCCTACCCTGCTCGCTCTCTGCCTGCAAGGTGCAGACGCTAAACAGCTGGCTCAGTTTGCGGTACTTCTCAATGATACCCTTGCAGTTAAGCAGGCCAAATCCGTGCGTGGTCAACTGATGGTCAAAGACGTGGGCCAACTGCTGACTGTCCATGCCGATGCCTGTGTCCTTGACCGACACCTCCACATAGTCGGAAGCCTCAGTGGCATAGATGCTAACCTCTCCCTCGGTGGTGAACTTGCGAGCATTGTCGGCCAGAGTGTTGAGCATAAAGAGGGTCAAGATACGGTCGGCCTTGACCACAGCCGTCGTAGGATTCACGTTCAGGGCAATATGCTTCATCTCAAAACTCTTGCGGCTATGCGACACCATATCGAAGAGTGGTTGCAGAGCGAAACTCTCAATATGTAGGCTTAACTGCCCTTGATGCAACTGAATCCACTGCGTCAGCAGATCATTATCAGCCTCTATCTGTTCGGTAAGTTCACGGATATAGTCCTTGTCGCCATCACGCTGCACCTCGTGTACCATACGGTCGATAAGCGGCAGCAGACTGTTGACCAATGAAATCTTAGCACGCTGTTCCAGGTGACGACGCTCACCCTCCTCAATATGCAGACGGTTGACCGCCAGCTGTTCGCGGTGTTCCTCTATCTGTTCGTCAAGTGGGCTCTCATGATTCTGATGGCGGCTCAGATAACGGAAGAACCACAACAGGAAAACCAGTAGCACGATGGCTGCACAGACCGCTGCCATAATCCAGTTGAGCTGGGTGACTGCACGGTCGAGCTGGTCGGCTCGGGCTTCCAACTGGCGGTCTTGTCGGGTCTGCTCCTGCAGATCGAGGTAGAGGTTACGGTTGTTGTCGCTGGCAGCTTTCTCGTCAATGGCTGCGTATGCCACGCTGAGCTGTTCGCGGATGCTGGCTACCAGGTCGGGGGCCTGCAGGATGGCAGAATCGGACAAGGCCAGATGCAGGTTCTCCAGTGCCCGTTCATTGTCGCCCACAGCACGATAGCAGGAGGCCAGGGTGCGGTAGGCACCAGCTATCTGGTAGACGTCGCCATAATGCTGGAAAATGTACAAGGCTTCCTCTGCCAGCCAGACGGGCAACTGGTCATAGTTGATGCCCATGGGGTTAATCAGCTGCATACCCGGTATGTTTTCGGCCATCAACTGGTCAAACACGTCGGGTACTGTCAGGTGCTCAGCCAACGCCTCCAATGCGTTAGCTGTGAAATAGGGGTAATGGTTACGCTCGGCTATCTGCAGGCAACGCAACAGGTGATCGAACTCCTGCTGGGTGACGTCGTGCTGGGTGCCCTCTGTAATGATGCCACCCGCTCCTATGTTGTAGAGATAGTTCAGGAACTGGGCCGTGTCCTGCTTCACATTCTCAGGTGTCTGCATCAAGGCATCAATGCTCTGCTGCTCCAGTCCTATATAATAATAATAGGTGGAACTGACGATGGCCAGTTCCGATTCGGCATAGAGCAACCGCTGTTGCTGGCGCTCTGTTAGCAGCTGGCGTTCCTCGTTGATGCGTCGCAGGGCTTCCCTAGCCCTTTCGCTGTAGTCATAGAACTCACGGTTATGGGAGCAGCGCTGACACAAGCGCATCTGCTGCACGTCAGCCACCAGCAGTTCCAACTGGTTGTCGGTAATCGACGGGATGGAGTCGAGCAGTTGTCGGGCCTCGTCATAATGCATGCGGATGATGCTCACGAAGGCCAGATGATTTAGGGCCTCAGCCTTGCCGTCGCCATAGCGTGCCGACTGCTCAGCAGCCTGGCGGGCAAAGTGTGCGGTGGAATCAAGTGAACGGTAATGATAGGCGTATGAAAGTGAATTCAGCTTGTCCACCGCTTGCCTATCGGACGGTGAACAAGCCGAAAATACAAGTATTGAGATGACAAGCTTAAGCGCGTGCCTTAGCCACATATCCAAGTGCCTCCTTGCACTTGTCGGTGACATACTGCCAGTCGCCGGCCTTCACCTTGTCGGAGGGGAACAGTTTCGAGCCCATGCCGACGCAGAAGACACCAGCCTTGAACCACTTCGTCAGGTTCTCCTCGTCGGGAGAGACACCACCCGTGACCATAATCTTTGACCAGGGCATCGGAGCCTTCAGGCCCTTCACCATGTTAGGACCAACCACGTCGCCAGGGAACACCTTTGTCAGGTCGCAACCCAACTCCTGAGCCTTACCAATCTCAGAGACCGTCATGCAGCCAGGGCAGTAGGGAATGAGACGACGGTTGCACACGGGGGCAATGTCGGGGTTGAACAGCGGACCCACCACGAAGTTGGCTCCCAACTGGATGTAGAGGGATGCTGTAGGAGCGTCAACCACACTACCGATACCCAATGCCAGTTCGGGGCATTCCTTGTCGGCCCACTTCACCAGTTCGCCAAACACTTCCTGGGCGAAGTCACCACGATTAGTAAACTCGAACGCACGGACACCGCCTTCGTAGCAGGCCTTCACCACGTTCTTACATATCTCCAAGTCCTTGTGATAGAAGACGGGAACCATACCGGTATCCCCAATCTTCTTCAGTACAGCAATTTTATCAAACTTTGCCATGATAATACGGTATAACGTTATAACAAATTAGCGCTGTACACGTCCGTTAGCATTGCCACCAGCGAGGCTCTCCACCTCGTCAACACTCACTAAGTTGAAGTCGCCGTTGATGGTGTGCTTGAGGGCACTGGCAGCTACTGCAAACTCGAGGGCCTCGCCCTGCGTCTCCTTTGTCAGCAGACCATGAATCAAGCCGCCTGAGAACGAGTCGCCACCACCCACACGGTCGATAATCGGGTTAATCTCGTAGCGCTTCGACTGGTAGAACTCCTTGCCATCGTAAATCAGGGCCTTCCAGCCGTTGAACGTGGCGCTGTAGCTCTCGCGGAGCGTGGAGACGACAAACTTGAAGCCGAACTCCTGCATCATCTGCTTGAAGATGCCCTCATAGCCGCTGGCATCGGTCTGGCCACCCTCTACATCTGCGTCGGGCTTGAAGCCGAGGCAAAGCTCAGCATCCTCCTCGTTACCGATGCAGACATCGACGTACTGCATCAAGGGGCGCATGATGCTGATGGCCTTCTCCGAGGTCCACAGCTTCTTGCGGAAGTTCAGGTCGACGCTGACCGTCACACCGTGACGCTTGGCAGCCTCGCAAGCGAGCTTGGTCAGTTCGGCAGCCTTGTCGCTGATAGCAGGTGTGATGCCACTCCAGTGGAACCAGGAAGCACCTTCCATAATCTTGTCGAAGTCGAAGTCGGCGGGAGTGGCCTCGGCGATGGAAGAGTGAGCACGGTCGTAGATGACCTTCGAAGGACGCATTGACGCACCCGTCTCAGCATAATACAGACCAACACGGTCGCCGCCACGGGCCACGAACTGGGTGTTCACGCCATAACGGCGCAGGGCGTTCACGGCAATCTGGCCAATCTCGTGCTTCGGCAGCTTCGACACAAAGTAAGCCTCGTGGCCGTAGTTGGCCAGCGAGATAGCCACGTTAGCTTCACCACCACCGGGGATGATGCGGAATGATTCACTCTGGATGAAACGGTCGTTTCCTTGCGGAGACAGGCGGAGCATTATCTCGCCCAATGTTACAATCTTTGCCATTGTAGTTTGCTTTTAATTTTATGGATTGAGTATTTTTTGTTTGCAGCGACAAAGATACGACCTTTTTTTGAAACCGCCAAATAATAAGGGAGAAAAAAGCACATCAAACGTTTGCGTTAGTGTTCACAGGAGGGAAAGCAAAAGTTCCCACAGGGGGAACTCAGGGTTTAGGTAGGGTAAACCCAATGTTCCCATAGGGGGAACTTCCAGTTTACCCTAACCGCAGATTCCTGAGATTTACACCTATGTTTGATTTGTGATATCTTCTGCTGCCATTGGCATTTGCATTTTCTCTTCTTCCTGTTTCGGATAGGGTACGACTTTAGCCCGATGGTCTTGTAGCCAGATGTGATTTAGCGTGAAGGCTATCGACTCCAGCGTCTCTTCCCGCCTCGATGGTTTCAACTCACACTCCCATACCGTGATGCAGTGCCAGCCCATAGCCGCCAACTTCTTCTGCTCCTCCTTGTCCCGTTCCTTATTCCTACGAATCTTTGCCACCCAAAATTCCCGGTTGGTGTTAGGTATCTTACAACACGCAGAACTCTCAATGGTCAATGGTTCATGGTCAATATTACATGAGATTCCGTGCCCGTGCCAGAAGCAACCATTTACAAAGATGCACGTTCGGTATTTCCTTAATACCAAGTCTGGATGTCCTGGCAGCCGCTTGTGGTTCAGCCTGTATCTGAATCCCCTCCTCCAGAGTCCACGGCGCACAATCAGCTCTGGCTTCGTATTCTTTGACCGAATTGACGCCATGTTTCTGCTTCGTTGCTGTGGGGTAAGTTTATCCATTGTTCAGGTGGTTTATCTTAATGCGGCGCGCAAATATAGGAAAAAAATCGGCACAAATCACCATTAATCATGTTTTTCTACATTATTTTACCAATAATTCACAAAAAATGCTGTTGTTTAGTTTGGCTGTTTCATGAGAAAACGCTACCTTTGCATCATAAATTAGAAATGAACAGCTTGCTAAACAAGATGAAGAAGGGACTCTTACGGCCCATTTCGCTTTTTGCCTTTTCATGTATCGTCAGCATCGGTACTTTGTTGTTATACAACATACCTTTCTTTAATTATGTTGCTGACAATACCCGTGAAAGTGAAGATGGAAGGATATTCCTCATAGCATCGCTGGCAGTTATCATGCTGGCGGTCAATTTCCTGATGACCTATCTCGTGATGTTTATGACGAGGATGGTTGGTCGTGTCCTGCTTGCCATCCTTTCGCTTATCAATGCTACAGCTGTTTATTTCATCATCACTTACAGCGTGATGATAGATGCCACAACCATCGAGAACGTGTTCAATACTCGATACTCCGAGGCTTCTGGATTCTTCAGCTGGTCACTCTGGCTATTTCTGGTTGCCTGTGGCGTTCTCCCGGCCTTGTATTGCCTGCTGCAGCCGGTAGTCTTCGGTAAAGCGAAGAAGCTGGGTATCTACTGCGGAAGTTCGCTGGCTATTGTCGTTGTCATAGCATTGGCTAATTACAACCAGACGCTATGGGTCAGTCAGCACGATACCGAGCTGGGAGGACTGTTGCAGCCGTGGTCGTATCTGGTGAATACGGGTCGCATCATTAGTTTTAGCCACGACGAACAAGCCGAGGAGATAAAACTCCCCGACGGACAGATAGCTGATAATGAGAAGGCGGTTGTGGTGCTCGTCATTGGCGAGTCGGCTCGGAAAGCCAACTTCCAGCTTTATGGTTACAAGCGCAATACCAATCCGCTGTTGTCTAAGCAAGAGGGATTGAAGGTGTATCAGGCCACTTCGTGTGCTACTTACACCACAGCTGGCACTAAAGCCATTCTTGAACCAATAGACAGCAACGACCTGTACGAGTTGCTGCCTAACTATGCTTTCAGAATGGGCGTTGACGTTTCATGGCGTACCTCCAACTGGGGAGAGCCGCCTATACATATTGACGAATACCTCACCGATGACGAACTTGGCATTCTATATCCCGACGAGAACGAAGCATACGACGCCATTCTTTTTAAAGGACTTCGTGAACGTATCGAATCGAGCCAGAAGAACAAAGTGCTGATTGTGCTGCATACCAGCACCAGTCACGGTCCCAAATATGCCGACAAATATCCCAAGGAGTTTGAGGTGTATAAGCCCGTAGCCAGGAATGTGGAAGAAGGCGAGAAGAATATCGGCATGCTGGTCAATGCATACGACAACACCATTCGCTACACCGACTTCCTATTAGACAGCCTTATCAACACCCTGCGCGCTATGACGGATTGGAACAGCGCCATGATTTTTGTTTCCGACCACGGCGAATCGCTTGGCGAGAACAAGATGTTCATGCACGGCCTGCCCATGCGATTAGCGCCGAAGTTTCAGTATGAGATACCATTCCTGGTATGGACTTCGAAGAACTTCAGGGACTATAAGCGCGATTTGCCAGCAGTGCTCGAACAGCACTATGTGTTCCATTCCGTACTCAACCTGCTATCCATTCATTCGCCTGCCTATAACAAAGACTATGATATATTCAATAGGTAACAGACTGAAATTCCTGTTGTCAGTCGTGCTCATGGCCTGCTGTGCCCTCTCGGCATGGGGCCAGGAGGAGATTATCGAGCACGAAGGTAACAAATACATCATCCATGTGGAGCGTCTGAGCCCTGACAAGGACATGACGCTGCTCGACGTGCTGCATATCTGTCCGGAGCTGATGTCGAGCGATGGAAAGACGCTCACGGCCGACTATCTGTTGAGTGTCGACGACATCTTACTGAGCGTCGACTACGAACCCCTGCTCGAGGGCATCAAGGCCAGCGAACTGAGTGAGGTGATTGTGTGTACATACGGAGCCGTGAACAATGCCACAGACGGTATCACAGGCTCCATCGACCTGCAATTCAGGGAGGGCAAGGGGCTGAAAGGCAAGCTGGAACTGAGCGGAAGTACTTACGGCAACGGCCAGCTGTTTGCCGACATCGCCAACAGTGGTGAGAACGTGACCGTGCGCGCCTTTGCCCAGACCAAACTACAGTATAGCCATGTGGACGATATGCCAAAAAGCAGTATCACATCACGCAACGGCGTGGAAAATCTTATGGTATTCGTTGACTGGCAGGCTACCGATGCCGACCTGCTGAAGCTCAAGCTTTCTCAGGGCTATGGCGACGAGAAGGACCATATACGCTACCCCGCCTCCAACTACGATGAAGACATTTTCACTAAGCAACGGTGGGGTGAAATGGTTGCTACCTACGAGCGTACACTCAACGAGCATGAAGCCGGACTCTACTTCGAGACGGGCATGAGCTATTCCAGCAGCAACTTATACGAGATGGGCATTCGCACGGCCATTCCCTGGTGGATTGCAGAGTGCAGCATCCCTTTTCTGAAACAGTCGCTCTGGATGACTGCTGGCTATGAGGGCGGCTATACTAACCTCTGGTATCGGGGCCTCGAACGCGAGCAGAACCTCTACAACGACCTGTATGTGATACTCGACTACAAAAAGGGACCGTGGATCGTCAGCATAGGCGACCGCTTCAGGCTCAACTCCTTCTGGGACAAGCACTACGACCAGGATGACGCCAGTCTCTGGTCGTACAACCGCTGCGACCACGCCCTGCATGCCAGCGTGGGCTACCGCACGGGCCGCCATTTTGTACAAGGCACCTTCAGTCGCACGTTTTTCAATCCGCTCGCCAGCGACTTCCACTCCTATCTCGACGAAGGGCCTGCCTTACACAGCACCGATTACAAGACCAACCTTGCTTGGCGGTGGGAGGGACGCTACACCTACCAGACCGAGCGGCTCGTAGCGTCGGCCAGTGTGAAGCACACGAGGCTAACCGACCAACTGACGCCCGATGAGTCGCTGACGGGCTTGGAAACCTCTGTCACCTGGCACAAGGGAGCCCTTCGACTTACGACTGGGGCAAACGTTTACCACCGGCACATCAGTTATGACGATGTTATCGACAACACCTTCTACACCCTGAGGCTCTCCCCCACCCTCATGCTGGGCAACGGCTTCAGACTGTCATCTACGCTGCTCTACCACAGCAAGCAAGAGGTCTTCGACCAGCCTGCACATCTCTACGCATCCGTGAAAATGAACAAGGACTTAGGGAAGCGCTGCAACGTGTTTGCCGACTTCCACGACATAGCCGGACAGCCTGACAGAGAACCGTATTTACTCCGGCAGTCGTTCCATAATCGTGCTCTGACAATAGGATTTCAGTTAAGACTTTGAACAATAAGCATAAAATACAGACAATATGACACATCCCACAACAGAACGGGTTTTCAGCATCTTCCGTGAGCTGAACCAAATACCACGTCCCTCGCATCATGAGGAACGGGTGGCCAACTATCTTTGCCAGTTTGCCGAGCGACTGCATTTAGAGTATGAGCGCGACAAGGAGAATTGCGTGGTGATACGCAAGGCTGCCAGCCCCGGACATGAAGGGGCAGAACCCGTCGTACTGCTGAACCACATGGACATGGTGTGCGTCGGAATGAACGACCCGCTGAACGACCCCATTGATGCCTACGAGGAGAACGGGTGGATGAAAGCCCGAGACACATCGCTGGGAGCCGACAATGGCATTGGACTGTCGATGGCTCTTGCTGTGCTCGAGGACGACAGTATTGTGCATCCGGCACTTGAGGTCATCACGACGACGAACGAGGAGGACGGCATGTCGGGGGCATCGCAGTTGAGCAAAGACTTCCTGAAAGGACGCAAGGTCATCAACCTCGACTCTGAGGACTACGACACCATCACCACGGGTGCCGCAGGAGCCTGCCTGCAATTCCACCGTATTCCCATCAATAGAGAAACGAGTGGAGAGGGACGCTGGTTGCGCATCCGCATTGAGGGAGGACTGGGCGGCCACTCTGGCGTTGACATCAACAAGGGGCGTTGCAGCGCCGCGATTCCTATGAGGTGCATTGTGAAAGCCATCTGCCACCGATGCGACATATCTGGCATAGAGATTGGTGAAGCCAATGCTTCGATTGCCTCAAAAGGTGAAGTGGTGATTTGCGTCACGTTTGACGAAGTGTTTGAGTTCGTCAAACAGCAAGTAGACGTTATTAACCAATGGATACGCGAAGAATATTCTCAAGACCCAAGCATCACCTGTAGTGTTGAGGAGTGTGAGGTGCAGGAAACGGTCATCCCCACAAAGGCAATAGAGGCACTGGTTAACTGTTTGGAACAGGTGCCTCAAGGGGTGGTGAAGATGAGCGAGGCAATGCCCGGAACGGTGGAGACATCGAACAATATTGGACGTATCGTGACGGAAGAAAACCATATCTTCGTTTCGACCCATACACGAAGCTTCATCGACAACGACATGGCGGTGCTGAGCGAAACGATTGCCAAGACATTTACAGCTGTCGGTGGTGCCACTTCGGAGGTCGTGATGTCGGCCCCTGCATGGCAAGAAGTCCAGCAGTCGCCCTTCCTGCAAGTGGTCAGCAACACGTTCCAAGACGTGCTGGGCTGGCAGCCCCGCATGGTGGCCATGCACTTTGTACTCGAGGCAGGCTTCTTCGTGCAGCACTATCCCGGCATTCAGATTGCAAGTATCGGGCCTCGCATCGTGGAGCCTCATTCTACCAGCGAGCGGGTGGAACTGAGAACCATCTACGACATCTGGGAGGTGTTGCTTGAATTACTGAGGCGGTTGTCATAAATATAGTTGAGGGTTGAAAGTAGAATACTACCTTCAACCCTCATCTTTTTAATTATAAGCTATTAACTTTCAGCCCTACTGAAACATCGGCAGTTCCAGCCACTTGATGTAGCAGAAGTCCTGACGGTGGGGCAGATGCTTGTTCTTGGGATACATGCGGACGGCACTCTTGTACTGACCAGCCTGCTGGGGAGCCAGAACAGCCTCGAAGGTGTAGTTGTTGCCTTCATGACCCGTCATCTTCAGCGGCTCGACGTTGAACACGTGCTCCTCGCCGTTCTTGTCGATATAGACGTTGACCTTCTCCAATCCGATGGCATCATCAAGGCCCTGCTCGTTGATGACATAACGCAGATTGTACTTCTTGCCTGCCTCGAAACCAATAGCAGGAACGTCCCATTCGGCAGATACAACGCTGATAGCATCCCAACGCTCAGCCACGATTTCCTTCCACTGGGCAATCTGCTTAGCCAACTGATAGTCATTGGCAGCAATTTCCTTGTAGCGCTTGGCTTCCTTCTCGTAGAACTTGGAGTAGTAGTCATCGAGCTGACGCTTCATGGTGTAGTGTGGAGCTATCTGTGCGATGGAGTTCTTGACCACCTTGATCCAGCCTTCGGAGATACCCTTCTCGTTCTTGTCGTAATAGAGAGGCACAATCTCGTTCTCGAGCAGACCATAGATGGTTGCTGCATCGAGCTGGTCCTGATAGCCCTGATTGGCGTAGGTACGCTTCTCGGTGAGTGCCCATCCGGCACCCTCACGATAGCCTTCCAGCCACCAACCATCCTTGACGGAGAGGTTGACCACACCATTCATCTCAGCCTTCTCGCCGGATGTACCGGAAGCCTCCAAAGGTCGCGTCGGAGTGTTCATCCAGATGTCGACACCCGAGACGAGGCGGCGTGCCAGCAAGAAGTCATAGTCCTCGAGGAAGATAATCTTGCCGAGGAATTCAGGACGCTGCGAAATCTCATAGATGCGCTTGATGAGTCCCTGACCAGCACCATCGGCGGGATGGGCCTTACCAGCAAAAAGGAAGATAACAGGATGCTCGGGATTGTTCACAATCTTAGCCAGACGATCAAGGTCGGTGAACAGCAGGTGAGCACGCTTGTAGGTAGCGAAACGACGGCAGAAGCCGATGACCAATGCATTGGGGTTCATCTTCTCCAGCAGAGAGACCACACGCGAGGGGTCACCCTGATTCTTCAGCCAAGTCTCGCGGAACTGCTCCTTGATGTAGGTGAAGAGCTTGTTCTTCAGTGCCATGCGGGTAGCCCAGATTTCCTCATCGGGGCAATTGTAGATACCGTGCCAGATTTCCTCGTTCGACTGGTCGCTCATGTGCTTCTTGTCGAAGTACTTGGCATAGACCTCACGCCACTCAGCAGCTGCCCATGTAGGGAAGTGTACGCCATTGGTGACGTAGCCAACGTGGTTCTCCTCGGGATAGTAGCCTGCCCAGATGTTGGCAAACATCTTCTGGCTGACCCAGCCGTGAAGTTTCGATACACCGTTGACCTCCTGGCAGGTGTTGCAGGCAAAGGTCGACATGCAGAACTTCTCGCCCTTATCGTCGGGATTGGTACGACCCATACCGATGAACTCGTCCCAGCTGATACCCAACTTCTGAGGATAGCCGCCCATATACTTGCCGAAGAGACCTTCATCGAAGTAGTCGTGGCCAGCAGGAACAGGGGTGTGGACAGTGTAAAGACCAGAAGCACGCACCAGCTCCAATGCCTGGTTGAAATTCAGGCCCTCATCAATATAGTCACACAGACGCTGCAGGTTGCAGAGTGCGGCGTGGCCCTCGTTACAATGGTAGATGTCCTTCTTGATGCCGAGCTTCTTCAGGAGCAGCATACCGCCGATACCGAGCAGGATTTCCTGCTTCAAGCGGTTTTCCCAGTCACCGCCGTAGAGGCTGTGAGTGATGGGCTTGTCGAAGTCGGAGTTCATCTCGTTGTCGGTGTCAAGCAGATAGAGCTTCACACGGCCGACATTGACACGCCAAACATAAGCGTGAAC
The DNA here is from genome assembly GCA_947168395.1 of uncultured Prevotellaceae bacterium. Taxonomy (GTDB): domain Bacteria; phylum Bacteroidota; class Bacteroidia; order Bacteroidales; family Bacteroidaceae; genus Prevotella. The sequence goes on from CAMVLT010000003.1 coordinate 42,548, forward strand.
CATATAATTAGTATAAGGAACATCAACCACCAGAGGATTGCCTTCCTGGTCGACTTCACGAACAATGGGAAGGCTGTTGAAGTTCTGAGACTCATAGTTGGCAATCTGCTGACCGTCCATCGAGAGGCTCTGTGTAAAGTAGCCGAAACGATAGAGGAAGCCGACGGCACACATATCGACGTTAGAATCGGAAGCCTCCTTCACGTAGTCACCAGCCAACATGCCAAGACCGCCACTGTAGATCTTCAGGGCAGAGTGCATACCGTACTCCATGCAGAAGTAGGCCACTGAGGGACGCTTGCTGTCAGGCTTCACGTCCATGTACTTCTGGAATGCACCGTACACGTCCTTGATGCGCTTCATCAGCGACTTGTCCTTGATGATCTCTTCCTTGCGGGCGAAGCTCAGTCGTTCGAGCAACATCACGGGGTTGTGCTTCACGTCGTGATAGATTTCGGAATCAAGGTCACGGAACAAGTCACGTGCCTGGAAGTTCCATACCCACCACAGGTTGTGTGCAATCTCGTCCAAGCACTTCAGCTCTTCAGGAAGGCTTGACTTTACAGACAGCTCCCGCCACTGGGGAGCGTTGGTGTAATCAGCTTTAATTTTCATCGTTGTAATTTACTATTATACTTATTTATTTACTTTTTCTTTCTTCAGCCCGACGCAAGGCAATATCGTAAGCCTCGTCGTAGTACTTGATGAACTCGCTCCAAAGGGCTTTCTTCGAGAGCGCCTCGGCATGCTTGCGGCACTCGTCGATTTGTTTCTTGCCCATATTCGAGAAGTCGGCCACAGCATCCTTGATGGCATCAGCCACCTCAGAGTAATTGTAGTCAGTACGATGGATGACCTTCACACCATCCTCCAGTTCACCATTATGCCCGAACACACCATTGGCCCATAAGCCAAAGCCGGCAAGGTCTGTAGTGATACAGGGAACCTTGAAGGCCACAGCCTCCAACGGCGTATAGCCCCACGGCTCATAATAGGAAGGATATATGCAGAGGTCGTTGCCGAGCACCACATCATAGTAGGTCATATTGACAATTCCGTCGTTACCGTCCAAATAGCAGGGCAGGAAAATGACCTTTACTCGCTCGTCCTTACGGTTGTGCATGTCGTAGTATTTCATCATGCCGAGCACGTTGTCATGACTCATATTATGGAGCCAGTGGGTAATCTGGGGAACCTCCAGCGATTCAGTGTATGATGATTGAGGTGACTTCAGTCTATCCTGTAAGTCCTTACGCGGCTCACCCACCCAACCGGGCACCTCGATGAATGCCAGCACCGGCTTATGCAACTCCTTGTCACGCAGCAAGCGGTTCATAGCCTCAACGAAAACATCAATGCCTTTGTTGCGGAACTCGTAACGTCCAGATGTCGAAACAATCAGCGTATCGTCATCAAGTGATTCTCCAAGCAAAGCATTGGCCACGTCAAGCAGACGACGACGAGCAGCCTTACGCTTCTTGGTGAACGTGGGGCCTTTGGGAACGAAACTGTTGTCAAAGCCATTGGGCAGCACCACATCAACGGGCTTGCCAAGCAGTTCTACACACTCACGGGCCGTAATATCGCTGACAGTCGTGAAGCAGTCAACATGGAAAGCGGTCTGCTTCTCAATGGAATGCTTCGACTGCATATTCAGCTCACCAGCCATCTGATCACCGTTATAGGCAAACAGATAGTCGTAAAGCGGCTTTTGGTTGCCGGCTATCGAACGGCCGATACTCGTAGCGTGAGTGGTGAAGATGGTACCTATCTGCGGCATCTTGTTGTTGATGTAGAGGGCACCCAAACCACACATCCACTCGTTAGCATGGTAAATGACTTTCTGTTTCTCGTTTAAGAAGTGCTTGTAGAAGCTTTCCACGACCAGTGCGGCAGCATAGGAGAACATGGAGGCTTCGTCGTAGTCGCCATAGGCATGCAACGAGTCCACCTGATAGTTTTCCCACAACCAACCGTAAATTTCGTTCTTCTTCTCGAAATACGGATTGAAGTCAACTAAAATCGCAATTGGTTCGCCGGGCACCGTCCAGCGCCCTACCTTGACCAGAAGTCCACTCTCCTTAGCCTCCCATTTCCAATTGGCAAACAGGGATTTATCTTCCTTGAAATAGGGACTTTCCTTTTCTTTCCATACGTCAGGACCAATAAACAGAATTTGGTCCTTCATCCTGTCTTGCAATGTCTTCGCCCGAGAAGAAAGCACGGTATAGATACCGCCAACTTTGTTGCATACTTCCCAACTCGATTCAAAGATATAGTCAGGCGTTAAATGATCTTTTCCCATTCGTTATAATTATAAACGGCTGCAAAGATACTTAAAATTTTCAAAAACACACCATATTTTAGCATATATTTTTGCCTCTTCCACCTTTTTATTGATTTATATTTGTTACCTTTGTCGGCAAAAAGAAGCGATATAAATGAAAAAAACATTACTAACATTGACCTTTGGATTGCTCTCCTCCTGCCTGCTGGCACAGAATGAGGGTAAGGTTTTCCGCGCATACCTGTTCAATAAGGAGTACGATGTATATCTGAGAATTGATTTTTACAATGAGTCGATATCCGTTCCTGGTAATGAATTGTATGGCAAACTGCCCGGCTATTTAGGAAAGAACAACAACTCTTTCTGCTGGCCCATCACAGCAGTAAAGCTAAAGGACGAGCACACTGCTGAGCTGAGCCTCATCAACGACTACGGCAGCGAGGACCTGACAGCCACCTTGACACAGCAGAACGATTCGACCTACATTCTGAAACAGGAGAAAGGCAGTACACTGAAGGTGCCTAAAAACGGAAAATGGCAGAAGTTACCTAAAACCCTGCCATTCAAGCGGAAATAACATCCCATATTTATTCACTGTTTTTTCTGATTGTACATCCTGCCTACGTGATTCATCCCACGTAGCATCTGCCGATGGAAGCGGTCTTCAGCTCTCAGGACATCAAAGAGTTTTGAAGCAGAAAGCACACTAAGGAATTTGTTATGGTAAGTCTGTTGAATGCGCTTCAGCTCCAGGTCGTATTCATCGCGCTGACGAATGGCTTTCTCGCAACCTTTCTCATCAGCAGGTTTCCCCCACCCCAACTGTCTTTGGCGGTCGTAGACTGCACGCTGCTTGGCCTGCATCTCTTTGTAGATGGGAAAGAATTTGGCAGCTTCCTGAGGTGTCAGACAAGCCTCCCTGGTGATAAACTGCTCCAAGTCGGCTTGGAACTTCTCAGGCGAGAACTTCTGCTGAGGCTGCGGCCTGAACCCTTGTGCCGAGATCACCAGCACCAAGGCAAGGGATAGCAACGTTACTGTTAATCTTTTCATAAACCTTCTTGTTTAATATTCACTTGCCAAGTAGGCATAGATGTCATTGTTATCAACCATGACATAGTCGGCAACTTCCTCCATGTAAGATTCCGTATTGGGATCAGAAGCATCGGCTATGTTCTGTTCGGCAACATCAGGGGCATAGAAGTATATTGTAGCAGTTAGCACTGCCACCAACAAGCAAGCTGCTGCATACATCCACGGTCTCATTCTGACCATAATGCTCTGCTTGGGCTGCTCAGGCAGATTTTTCATCATTTCGGCAGCAAAGTTGTCGAAATAACCCTCGGGCACACGAAAAGGATTCTTGTCGCCCATGCGGCTTTTTATATACATTTCTTCGTTCATCATACTCTATTGACGTTAGTTTTGAGAAAAGGTTTAATCACGTGATTTAAAAAATTCAGAAATTTTCTTGACAGCGATGTGATAGGAAGCCTTGAGGGCACCTTCACTGGTACCGAGTTGCTTGCTGATATCACTGTATTTCATGTCGTCATAATAACGTAAGAGGAAAACTGTGCGCTGAACTTCAGGCAGCGAGGCTATGGCCTCTTGCAACTGTGCCTCAGTCTCGTCACCGTCGAAATAATCGTCGGCCATCAGGGTATTGGCGATACCTAAATCAGCATCATCGGTGCTCATGGTGACAATGTTTTTCTGTCGTCGCAGGAAGTCGAGGCTTTCGTTAATGGCAATACGCGATAGCCACGTCAGCAACTTCGAGTCGCCATGAAACGTCCCCAACCCCTGCCAGGCCTTGATAAAGGTATTCTGCAGCACATCGTCGGCATCGTCGTGAGACAGCACGAAACGACGTATCTGCCAGTATAGCTGTTCACTATACTGCCTGACCACCGTCTCGAATGCTTTGCGTTGCATCTTGGGGTTTGCCAACTGCTCTATTAGGAGTTTGTCGTCTGTCATTATTCTATATTCGGCTTTAGTGCCTCACCGACAGCGTCATCATAGCCGTACACGTCAGGATAATACTGCATGGAGCCGTCGGGAGTCAGGAAAATCGTATAATATGTTATATATAAAGGTACGCGCGGAGAAACTGGTAATGAATGAATCAGCCGTGGAGTCGGTTCTGCAGGATCCAATTCGTCCATCATCTCAATGCCTTGCTCAGTCTCTGGCTTCATACCCATCGAGATACGCAGTTTATCCAACAGCCATTCGTCTGGCTCATCCTCCATCATAAACACAGCCAGGTCAAACGGACGCTGCACACGGACACAGCCATGGGAAACGCCCCGATTGTCACGCATAAAGGCACCAGGACTCGACGTGTCGTGGAGAAACACGGAGAAGTTGTTGGGAAAGCGGAAGATAATGCGACCCAGCGAGTTCCCAGCACCACCTTCCTGCGCCACGCGGTAGTTTCCACTCAGCAACATACCCGCAGACACCGCTTTTGGCGAGATTCGCTTACCCGTTTTGCGGTTGGTGATGTAATAACGATGACGGGCAAAATAGCCAGAATCTCCCCCATGACGAGCAACGTTGTCACGGACTATGCTCATCGGTATGACCCACTCAGGATTGATCTCCATGTGGGTAATCTTGCTGGAGAGCAACGGGGTCTTGGTCCTAAGAGCACCACAAGCCACCCGCATATCCAATACAGAGTCAGGGCTAACTGCCCACAAGTGGAAAGCTGGCACATTGACAATGATATATTTCTCCTCAGGGGCAACCTGCTGCTTGTCACGCCATCGCTGGCGTTCCATGTTCACCAGAATTTTCTGGCGCTGGGCTCCTGAGGACGTGGAAATCAACTGTAGCAGACGACTGTATAGTTCATCCTTCGGCTCAACCATACGCAGACTGATACCCAAACTGTCAGTGGTTGCACGCTTCAACGCCCTCTTCACATAAGCATCGTTAGGATGCTCCACTTTCACGTCATACAGATTAAAATAGGAAATAGCCTGTCCCGTAGAATCCCTTTCGCGGGCATCGCAATGGTTCATCACGTAAGTCGGATTGACAAAACCGAATCGCTGGCCTATGACATAACGCAAATAGGCTTTTGTCAGATTGTAATCCAACCGGGTCATCACACGGCTTATACTGTTTTTCGAGTCAAACTGGAGTGTCCGTATTCGACTGAGGTCATCGGCAATCTGTGCAAAATGATACCTCCGCTCGCTGAACCCCATTTCGGGCAGCTTCACACGCAATATTTCAATGAGGGTATCGGCACGCTCGTCAACACCGAGGACATCGGTCCATACCAAACCACCACCCTCCTGATAATACTTCCGAGTATGATTCGCAGCAAGACAGTTGTCAGTGTCAGTCTTACAAATATGCTCCAAACTCTCATAAATCAGCTGAGAGTTCAGAGCATATTCTTCTGCCTTCAAATCGCTAAAGGCGTCTAATGTCAAATTCCGCTTGGTATGGGTTGTCGTCTCGTGGCACCCCGTCAAGAGAAATAGAAAGAACGCCAGCGCCGATACTATCAACGCACCTGTATCTTTCTTACCACCTTGCCTACTTTCAATATGTAGCAACCTTTCGGAATATTTAATTCTATACGTTGCGCAGGGCTTTCTATCTTGACGCTCATTACCTGACGCCCCGTAAGCGACACTACTTCCAGTGTGCTTCCCTGCGCTCCATTGATATAGACGGTCTGCTTATCGATGGTGATTTCCACCTGTTCTTCCACCTGGTCAGAAGCGGCAAACTCCATTTCTGAAGCAGCCATAGCTAGGGGAAATGTAGCCATCAGCAATCCTGCAAACGTGAATACAAGTAATCTTTTTGTCATATATGCATATAATTATTTGGTGCAAATATACAACATTTCAGCGAAACTTCCAAATATTTTCACAAAAAAAATCGTCCGTTAGGCAAATTATACATCAAAGACCGCCATTTCGTTTGACAAGATGGTGTTTTCGAACACTTCGCGAGCTTCATTGAGCAGTATGTTCTCATCTTCATAGCGGGAACTGTAGTGTCCTAATATCAATTGTCGGACACCAGCATCACGGGCTACCAATGCAGCTTGGCGGGCTGTAGAATGATTGTATTTCTGTGCCATCGCAAGATTGTCCTCACCGTATGTACTCTCATGGTAAAGCGTCGTGACATCTTTCAGCTGTAGGTGAAGCTCCGGCATGTAGCGAGTGTCGCTACAATAGGCATAGCTGCGGGGCGGTTCAGCTGGTGTCACCAGGTGGGAATTAGGAACCGCGGTGCCATCCTCTAAAGTCCAGTCGGCTCCATTCTTGATATTCATCGACTGAGAGACGGGAATCCGGTAGAAGTCAAGCATGTCGCGACGGATATGAGGCAATGAGGGCTTTTCACGGAAAAGGAAGCCACACGTTGGCAGCCTATGTGTCAATGGAATGGTCTCAACGGTCAGCGAACGGTCTTCGTAGATGATCTCATGCCGCGAGGCATCAATGGGATGAAACACCACTTCGTACCCCAAATCATGGCAGAAGAGCTCCATCTGCCGGTGTAACATGTCCTCCAACTGTTCGTTGGCATGAATATGGAGTCTGGCAGTACGCCCTAATAGTCCAAAGGTGGAAATCATGCCTATCAACCCAAAACAGTGGTCACCATGCAAGTGGGAGATAAAGACATGACCTACTTTCGTGAAACGTACCCTGCAACGACGCAGCTGCATCTGCACGCCCTCCCCGCAGTCAACCATAAAAAGCTTGTCGCGCAGTTCAACAATCTGTGCGGAAGGGTAATGACGAAGGGTGGGCAGCGCACTGCCACACCCTAATATATGTACTCTGAACGGTTCCACTTTGGTATTACATTCTATAATCGTCCTCTGTTGCTTCCTCCAACTGGATGTCCACCTTGTAGTGATGCTCCACCTGACGGCTATACTCAAAGGTATCCTCGGCATCTTTGAACACCAGAGAGTCAGGCCCTATTGAGACCAGTTCGTACAAGTTGGTTTCCGTCATGTCACCGCCACCTTCACGAATGGCTACAATTTCCAGTTTTCCATTATAGATTCTCCAAGAACGGTAAATCAAGGCCGGCTGGTCAATACTTTCCGCAATGCCCCCCTCCTTGATACGGATGCCCATTTCCGAACTGCCATCAAGCGGGTTAGGCATAACCCAGTCACCCAAAAGTGCCGACTGGTTAATCACCAACTTGGCCGTCTTCTTGTCTTTCAGCATCAATGCTATACGGTCACCGACCTGGAATCCACCATAGCACATTCCTTTTTCATTGGCCTCGGCAATACTCAGATTCAACGTGTCACCTACATCAGTCAGTAGTTGCAGGGTGTTCATCGCCGAACCGTCGATGCAGATGCCATAGACAGTGGAATCACGATTGACGGTGGCAATTACCGTTGTGTCAGGCTCTTCCTCCATCTGCTGTTGATGCTGTTCACCCCCTTTTCCACCACAGCTGCCTGCGGTCATGACCGTTGCAGCCATCAGCATGATTACTCCGATTTTCTTCATAGTTATCTTTTTTATCTCATTTCTCATTCTGTTTCGCTTCATTCCATAGAGCATCCATCTCTTCCAGCGACATCTCCGTTAGCGGACGCCCTGCACGAATGCTGTGCTGCTCGATATAATCAAAGCGTTTGATGAACTTCTGGTTAGTCCTTTCCAGCGCATTGTCTGGGTTCAGCTTATATAGTCTGGCTGCATTGATGACCGAGAAGAGGAAGTCGCCCAACTCATTGGTGGAGCGGTCTTTGTCCTCTCGCTGCAATTCGATTTCCAGCTCTTCCAGTTCTTCGCGTACCTTATTCCATACGTCTTCTTTTTGCTTCCAGTCAAAACCTACGTTGCGGGCCTTGTCCTGAATGCGGTAAGCCTTTATGAGGGAAGGCAAGGACGCGGGGACACCCGACAAGACAGTTTTGTTACCATCTTTCTCCTTCAACTTGATTTGCTCCCAGTTCTGTAGCACCTGCTCTGAAGTCTTTGCATCGGCAAACTCACGTTTCTCCGTATCCTCGCCAAATGGCAACGGTTTGGGGTCTTCTGCACCCACCTGTGACGGATGATAGATGTGAGGATGACGAAATATCAGCTTGTCTGCCTGCATATTACAGACATCTGCCATATCGAAATCTCCCGTCTCGGAACCTATCTTAGCATAGAACATCACGTGCATCAGAACATCACCCAGTTCCTTGCAGATGTTCTTGCGGTCGTCGTTCATCAGGGCATCACACAATTCATAGGTCTCTTCAATCGTGTTTGGCCTCAACGACTCATTCGTCTGCTTCTTGTCCCAAGGACACTTTTCGCGCAACTGGTCAAGGACGTCGAGCAGGCGTCCGAAAGCCTTCATTTGTTCTTCTCTTGTATGCATCTGCTCTTACAATGTTTTATTTTTGCGGACAAAGTTAAGCATTATTTTTGAAACAGCCAAAATAATTTTGCAACTTTGGCATGGTGTTTGCAGAATTATGATTATCTTTGCATCAAAATTGTAAAATTGGTAGTAATACAATATAAAATATAACAATAGTGACAAGTCAGTTTTCACCCAAAGTGTCTGAAGTACTGGCCTTCTCCCGTGAAGAGGCCGCCCGACTGGCCAGTCGGTCTGTAGGTCCCGAGCATCTGCTGCTCGGACTGCTTAGGATGAAGGAAGGTCCCGTGATAGACATATTCCACCGATTGAACTTAAATTTACAAATGGTAAAGACGGAATTAGAGACTAAAGTGAGGGAAGATGAACTCGGTATGCCTATTCACACCAGCGACCTCGTGTTGAATGAAAAGGCGAGTAATATCTTGAAACTTGCTGTACTTGAGGCCCGTATTCAGCGAACAGACAAAGTAAACGAACAACACCTGCTATTGGCTATACTGCACGACCAAGTGAAGAATGGAGCCAAGGAGGTATTAGAATTTAATGATATGAATTATGATGACGTATTAGCCTTGTTGCACGCCCCACAGCAAACGGGTGTCAGCGATGGCATAGGCTTGCCCGATGAAGACTACGAAGAGGAGGAAGAAACGGGTGGAGCAACGAGAAACAGTTCTAACAAGTCGGCAGGCACCACCACCGCCCAGACGAAGGCAAAATCGAATACACCCGTGCTCGACACCTTCGGCACCAACCTGACACAAGCCGCTACGGAGGGCAAACTCGACCCATGCGTAGGCCGCGAGCGTGAAATCCAGCGTGTGATTGAGATTTTAGGCCGTCGCAAGAAGAATAATCCTATATTAATAGGTGAGCCGGGAGTAGGAAAAAGCGCTATTGTCGAAGGACTGGCACAGATGATTACGCAACACCACACTTCGCCTATGCTATTCAACAAGAAAATCTACACACTCGACATGACTGCCATCGTGGCGGGCACAAAGTATCGCGGACAATTTGAGGAACGTTTGCGCCAGCTGATGAAGGAACTGGAACAGAATGATGACATTATCGTCTTTATCGACGAGATTCACACGATAATCGGAGCTGGCTCCACTCCTGGTTCAATGGATGCTGCCAACATCATGAAACCAGCTTTGGCACGTGGTACAGTACAATGCATCGGTGCCACCACATTGGATGAATACCGTAACTCTATTGAAAAGGACGGTGCATTGGAACGCCGTTTCCAGAAGGTGTTGGTTGAACCGACCACCAATGAAGAGACCCTCCAGATTCTGCGAAACATCAAGGACCGCTACGAGCACCACCACCATGTGACATACACCGACGACGCATTGGCAGCTTGTGTCAAATTGACAGACCGCTATGTGAACGACCGTTTCATGCCCGACAAAGCCATCGATGCTTTGGATGAAGTGGGTTCACGTGTACATTTGGGCAATGCCCAGATACCTTCCGAAATTACGGAAAAGGAGCAGGAGATTGCCAAGGTGAAAGAACGCAAGCAGTCGGCTGTCAAGAACCAGAACTATGAACTGGCAGCTGGTTACCGTGACCGCCAAACGCAGTTAGAGAAGGAACTGAACGAACTTAACAAAAAATGGCAGGATGGTGAGAGCGACGAACGACAAGTTGTCACCGAAAGTGAAGTGGCCAACGTTGTCAGCATGATGACAGGTGTACCAGTTCAGCGCATGGCCGAGCAAGAGGGCATTCGTCTAAAGGGCATGTCTACAGAACTCAAAGGAGCTGTCATTGGTCAGGATAGAGCCATCGACAAAATGGTACGTGCCATCCAGCGTAACCGTGTGGGACTGAAAGATCCCAACCACCCCATCGGTGCCTTCATGTTCCTTGGACCAACAGGTGTAGGCAAGACCTATCTGGCCAAGAAATTGGCGGAATTCATGTTCGGCAGCAGCGATGCACTCATTCGGGTCGACATGAGCGAATACACCGAGTCGTTTAACACCAGCCGTCTTATCGGAGCACCTCCGGGATATGTCGGCTACGAGGAGGGTGGGCAACTTACTGAGCGTGTGCGGCGTCACCCCTACTCCATCGTGCTTTTGGATGAGATTGAAAAAGCCCATCCGAATGTGTTCAACCTGTTGCTCCAGGTGCTCGATGAAGGTCGTTTGACCGATGGTAACGGACGGTTTGTTGACTTCCGCAATACGGTCATCATCATGACCTCTAATGCCGGTACACGACAGTTGAAGGACTTCGGTCGTGGTATTGGTTTCGGTGCCCAGTCAGGTTCTGGGCTGGCCCTTAACGAGCAGGACAAGGAACATGCCCGCTCCATCGTACAGAAGGCCTTGTCAAAGCAGTTCTCGCCGGAGTTCCTAAACCGACTGGACGAAATCATCACTTTCGACCAGCTCGACCTCGAGGCCATCAAACTCATCATCGACATCGAACTGAAAGGACTCTTCAAACGTATCAGCGATATGGGCTATACCATTGAACTCAACGACGAAGCCGAGGAATTTGTGGCCACCAAGGGCTACGACGTACAGTTTGGTGCCCGTCCGCTGAAACGTGCCATTCAAACCTATATTGAGGATGGCATCTGCGAGCGTATCGTCAATGGCGAAATAGAATCGGGTGCCGTCATCCATATTACGAAGGCACCCGACAAAGAAGAACTGGTATTTGACTAATACCTTATTATTCAATAGGTTTCAAGAGCTTGTCTCCCGTGCGGTTGATAAGCTCTTTTTTGTAGGCTTCAGGGTAGCCAGGGCGCTTCACAGTCTCGCCAAAACCATACTTGCCACGCTTGAAATTGCCCTTCTCGTCGACAGGACGGACGGCCATATCGTTGTGGCGCACAATGAGGAACGTGGCCAACTTGCGCCAGCGCTTAATCATATTGTCGGCCTGCATACAGGTATACTTAGTAAGAAAGCTCACACGGTCAGCACCTTCCTTGCTCTGAGCTATTTCCTCAATGCCTTTCTGTGCGAGGAAATAGGAACTCTCTAACGAATCGCGCACCTGTTTTAGGTCAGGGAATAAGGCGCTATAGCGGGGATAGACCATGTTACTGACCCAATTCTCTACCCAGAAGGCATTATCCATCGAGAAGGTAACGTCATCGGCTCCCTTACCGCTGTAGCAATCGGGCTGGCGAGTGGTGCAACAATAGACGGGCGTGTAGACCACCATGTTACAGTCGTCGTTACCGAACCAGAAGCAGCCGCCAATCTCGCGAGGCAGCCAGGAACGCATCTGCGAGACAAAAGTCCAAGCCGTCTGCTGAGTTGACGTGGGACGCTCATTAAAGTACTTCTTACCGTCAACCTCGAAGTAGAGGGGGGTCGGACGGTAAGGCATCTGCCAGATACCGCCACCAATGTCGGCCTTGTCTTTCGACTGATCAGAAACGTCAAAGGGAGTACCCTCAAAATGGTCACGCATGGCAGCCTGCACATCCTGCACAGTCAGCAGCTTGTTGGGCTTCACCCATAGAGGCATCACCTCTGCGTTGGCGTCACGACCCTCTGCCCAAGGAATGTAACGGTCCATACCGTCGGCATAGCGGTTGAAGAACTGCCACACCCGGGCATCACAGATACGGCGGCCTCCGAAGTCGGGCTTGGCGTATGCGGCGTTGTAACTGAAGTCTTGGTCCTTACCGTTGTACCAGCCCATTTTGCGGGCGTAGCTCACCACGTTCTTCGACCACAGCACGGTCTCCTGTCCCTTCTTCTGTTTCTTGGCGGGCATAAACGTAGTAATGCGGCTTTGGTTGGCATGGCCGCAAATCATGTCATCAGGCACCCGCATGGCTACCCAGACGGTACGCTCCTTCGAACGTGTGCGGTCTGCGGCACAACCCATCATTTCCATAATCCACGCCTCATTGGGATCACAGATGGTAAAAGTCTCGCCCTCAGAGCAGTAGCCGTACTGCTCAACCAGCGATGTCATGACATCGATAGCCTCGCGGGCAGTCTTCGAGCGCTGAAGGGCGATGTAGATGAGTGAACCATAGTCTATGATACCCGTGCTGTCGACCATCTCCTCACGTCCTCCAAAAGTGGTCTCACCGATGGTCACCTGCCACTCGTTAATATTGCCGATTACATTGTAGGTCTCTGCCGCCTCAGGTATTTCACCCAAGTATTTGTTGGTGTCCCATTCATATATCTTACGCATCTCACCTGGCTGATGCTTGGCAGCCGGATAGTGGTACAGATACATAAATGCGCCATACGAGTCAGCGTTGTAGCTACAGATAACACTTCCGTCGGCAGAAGCATTCTTACCGACGATAAAATTGGTGCAAGCCGTTGAATGTTGAACGTTGAGCATTACCCCCACAACGGCCAGAATTGTCAATAATAGATGTCTTTTCATACCTTATTCAGTTGTTTTAGTCGCATGAATTCCGGTACAAAGTTACTATTTTTCTTCCACATTCAAGTACCTTTATTCTCTTTTTTCCTTGAAAAGCTTTAAAACGGTACCTGCTTGTACGGATATTCGCTCAAAATCACCATTTTTCCAGTAAACTCGATGAAGATAGAAGTGACGCAACACAACACCTACCAACTGGCTGGCAGTGCTGAGCAACGCACGTTCGGCATCCCGAAGGGGGGAGCTTACAAAAGTAAGATAGCCGACTACTTCAAGACCCAGCCCATCGAACGGGTATGGCTTTTCGGCTCCTTAGCCCGTGGCGAGGAGACTCCCATCAGCGATGTTGACATCCTCGTGCAGTTCGACGAGGACGGTGTGAGGCTGCTGAAACACGCTGCCATGATTTGCGATCTGGAGAAAATTCTCGACCGCCACACCTTTTACTGGCAGCAAACGGCATATTCCCATAGGGGGAATGCAATGTTCCCAGAGGGGAACATAAGCTGAGGGGTAGGCTATTTTGGAGTTGGCTTATAGGTGTGTTGGAGTTGGAATATATTTGTTTGTGATTTCAGTTTAACACACACTAAAAATATCTATCCAAACTAATTATTTTATAATTATTTGCGCTAAAACATACATACACTAAACCTAAACTAAGCCTACACTAAACCTACGCTTGACATACATGCTGGATGAGTAGTTGTCAGGACTGTTTTCTTGTGTATGTATGGTGTATGTTTAGTGTATGCTTAGTGTATGCTTAGTGTATGCTAAAAATGCAGGTTTTCCCTTTAAACACTTGGGCTTTGGGAGATTTTAGTGTATGTTTCCAATTTTTACTGTTCAGAATTTGTAAATGGACTTACTCCTCTACGGGTTCTGGTTTCATGTTGGTGTACACGGTCTGAACGTCATCGAAATCCTCCAAGCGTTCCACCATCTTGTCAATGGTCTCGCGCTGCTCGGGCGTGACGTCCTTCAGGTCGTTGGGGATACGGGTGAACTCAGCACCTGTCACCTCGAAGCCGTTCTCCTCTAAGTGCTTCTGAATGGCACCGAAGCTGGAGGGATCGCCGTAGATGGTGATGCTGTTCTCCTCCTCGTCCTCGTCGTATTCATCCTCCACTCCGTAGTCAATCAGGTCGAGAATCAGCTCGTCCATATCCAGTCCGTCCTTCTTCTTGAAGGTGAAGACGGCTTTGTGGTCGAAGAGGAACGAGAGTGAACCCTGCGTGCCGAGGTTGCCGTTGAACTTGTTGAACACTGAACGGACATCGCCCACGGTGCGGGTGGTGTTGTCGGTGAGGGTGTCGACGAAGATGGCAATGCCGTGAGGGCCATATCCTTCGTAGGTCACTTCCTTATAGTCGCTCTGATCCTTACCCATTGCGTTCTTGATAGCACGCTCGATGTTGTCCTTCGGCATGTTCTCGCGCTTGGCGTTGGCGATGATGGCACGAAGTGCCGGGTTCATGTCGGGCTCGGGACCGCCAGCCTTCACGGCAATGGCAATCTGTTTGCCAATCTTGGTAAATGTCTTGGCCATGTGGCCCCATCTCTTCAGCTTTGCAGCCTTACGGTATTCAAATGCTCTTCCCATAGTTATTACTCAACCCCCTAAGTCAGGGGGGATGGGGGTCTGAACAAGCGGAAATGCAAACCCACCGGTTATTATTTTAACTACTATTTCTTATTTAAGGGGATTGGAATGTCTGCGCTTGTTCAGACCCCCAACCCCCTAACTTAGGGGTCTTAAAATCAGCGTAACTCGGCGTTCAGTTGCTTTTTCAGGTTGGCGATGAGCTTTTGCATAATCGCATCGATTTGCTTGTCACCCATCGTCTTCTCCTCGTCTTGCAGGATAAAGTTGACGGCGTAGGACTTCTTGCCGGCAGGGAGCTTTTCACCCTCGTAGACATCGAATAGTTCGACGCGCTTGAGGAGTTTTTTCTCCGTCTGGCGGGCAATCTGCTCAATCTGGGCAAACTCCACGGCGTTGTCGACCAACAGGGCAAGGTCGCGGCTAACAGCCGGGAACTTGGGTACCTCGGTGAAGGTAATCTCATTCTTCTTCGTGACCTTCATCAGCTGTGTCCAGTTCATTTCGGCGTAGTAGACAGTGTTGTCGATGCCGAACTTCTTCTGAAGCTTCTTCGTCAGCACACCCATCTCGCAAAGCACCTTACCGCCTCGGTTCTCGATGGTGATGCCTGCCGAGAAGACAGGATTCGCGGACTTCTTGCGAACGGTCATGCCTGGCTTCAGGCCAATGCGGCGGAACACGTTCTCGACGTACGCACTCAGCTCGAAGAATGAAGAGTCCTCGTTCTGGTGAGCCCATGACCCTTCAACACGACGCCCCGTCAGCCAGAGTCCCAAGTGATTCTGCTCCTTGTAGGCCTGCATCGGGTCATCATCGTTCTGCTTCTCAGGCGAGAAGTAATAGACGTTGCCGAACTCGAAGAAGCGCAAGTTGGCGTTCTTACGGTTGGCGTTGTGGGCGATGCTCTCCATGCCACCATAAAGCAGCGTCTGGCGCATGACGTTCAAGTCGCTGGACAGGGGGTTCATGATGTGAACCAGTGTGTTCTGATTGTCGTCATACCATGACGACTTACTCAACGAGTTGTTAAGGATCTCATTGAAGCCCTCGCCAACCAGCTGTTCGCTGACGAGGTTGGCCAGTTTGTGTTTGCGGTCTTCGTCGCCCTTGATGACGAGCGAGCTCTTCAACTGCGTGGGAATCTCCACATTATTATATCCGTAGATGCGCAGGATATCCTCCACCACATCGCAGGGACGCTGCACATCGACTCGGTAGGCAGGAACCTCGACCACCATTTCCTCAGCGGTCTCGGAGAGGATTTTCATCTCCAACGAGGTGCAAATATTCTTAATAGTGTCAACGGGTATCTCCTTACCTATCAACGACTTGGCGTAATTAAAAGAAAGCTCCACTTTGGGGTTCTCGATGGGTGACGGATACTCGTCACGAATCTCCATCGACACCTTACCGCCCGCCAGTTCACGACACATAATGGCGGCCTGCTTCAAAGCGTAGATGACGCCGTTGGGATCGATGCCGCGCTCAAAGCGGAAGGAGGCATCTGTTGAGAGACCGTGACGACGAGCCGACTTACGAATCCAAGTGGGATGGAAATAGGCCGACTCCAACACCACATTCTTGGTAGTCTCGTAGGTACCGCTCCCCTTGCCGCCAAACACGCCGGCGATACACATAGCGTCCTCGGTGTTGCAGATAGCCAGGTCGCGGTCGCTGAGCTTATGCTCCACGCCGTCCAAGGTCTGGAAGGGCGTACCCTCGGGCATGGTCTTCACCACAATCTTGTGGCCCGTCACCATGTCGGCATCAAAGGTATGCAGAGGCTGACCATAAGCAAACATGATGTAGTTGGTAATGTCGACGATATTATTGATAGGACGCAGGCCCACAGTCGTCAGGCGTGCCTTCAACCACTCGGGCGACTCCTTCACCTCGCAACCAGTGATGCTGACGCAGGCATAGCGGCGGCAGGCCTCGGTATTCTCAATGGCCACGTCAATGGGGAGGTCGTGGTTGTCGACGGAGAAGCCATCGACAGAGGGACGGTGAAGCGTGGTCTCATAGCCGTTCTGCTTCAGCCAGGCATAAAGGTCACGGGCAACGCCCCAGTGAGACAGGGCGTCAGCACGGTTGGCGGTGATGTCGACCTCGATAAGCCAATCGCTCTCCAAGTGGTAATACTCGGCAGCGGGCTGACCGACAGGAGCATCTTCGGGCAGGACGATAATACCGGCATGGCTGGTACCAATACCGATCTCGTCCTCGGCACAAATCATGCCGCACGACTCCACGCCACGCAGTTTCGACTTCTTGATGACAAACTCCTTGTCGCCGTCGTAGAGGACACAGCCGAGATCGGCCACAATCACCTTCTGCCCGGCAGCCACATTGGGGGCACCGCAGACTATCTGGATCGGTTCACCCTTGCCCAGATCAACGGTCGTCACATGTAGGTGGTCGCTGTTGGGATGAGCCTCACACGTCAGTACCTGACCCACATAGAGACCTTTCAGACCACCCTTGATACTCTGCACCTCTTCCAAGGCATCGACCTCGAGACCTGTCGACGTCAATGCGTCACAGACCTGCTGCGGCGTCAAATCGAAGTCAACGTAGTCCTTCAGCCATTTATAAGATATGTTCATGATTATATGTACTATTTTAATTATGTACGATGTACTATTATCGATGTACTATTTACTGTTCAAAAAGAAACGACTGGACACTGAGCTATGCCCGATGTCCAGTCAGTGTCTTAAGCGAACTCCACGGAAAGATTATGCCTCTGCGGGAGCTTCCTCGGCAGTAGCGGCCTCAGCAGCCTTTGCAGCTTCTTCCTCAGCCTTAGCAGCTGCGGCAGCAGCTTTCTTCTCAGCTACCTTCTTTGCTATTTCCTCATTCACTTTCTTCTCGGCATCGAGCGCCTTGGCAGCAGCGTCCTTCTTGGCCTTAGCCACCTGAGCTTCGATAGCGTTCAAGCCCTTCTGCTTGTCGGCCTTCCAGGCATCGAACTTCTTCTGGGCTGTAGCCTCATCGAAAGCGCCCTTCTTCACGCCACCCTTCAGGTGCTTCATCAGGTACACGCCCTCGCGGCTGAGAATGTTGCGTACTGTGTCAGTGGGCTGGGCACCAACCTCAACCCAATAGAGAGCACGCTCGAAATTCAAATCTACTGTGGCAGGATTGGTGTTAGGATTGTACATACCAATCTTTTCAGTAAAACGACCATCACGTGGTGCTCTTGCGTCGGCGATAACAATGCGGTAAACAGCATAGCCTTTACGACCGCCGCGCTGCAATCTGATTTTTGTTGCCATTGAATCTTTTAACTTTAAAATTTAAATATTTAACTGAATTCCTTGCCTCCATCTCGTGAAAGCGGCTGCAAAATTACTCATTTTTAGCGAACCTCACAAACTTTTTCCAAGTTTTGTGCGGCCATTTATGGATTTTTATGTAATTTTGGGGCTGAAAATGAAGAAACGCGCACTATCGATACTCATTCCGACCTACAATGACGACTGTAGGAAGCTGGTCGGTGAACTGAGTCGGCAGGCCGAGTCTATCGGTCAGTTCAGCTATGAAATGCTGATTGCCGACGATGGCTCGACCAACCGGCAGATGGTGGAGCAATGCCAAGAAGCGGTGTCATCCCTACCCCACGTGCGATTCATCATCCGCCAAACGAACAGCGGGAGGGCTGCCATCCGTAACTTCCTGGTCAGCGAAGCACAATATCCGTGGCTTCTGTTCCTGGATGGTGACATGACTATACCCAATGACCGCTTCCTACAGAACTACCTTGACTGCGATGCGCTGATTGCCTATGGAGGCTATAACGTAGGTCAGGGTAGTCTCTCCAATCTGCGCTATCGCTATGAGAAGGCCTGCGAACCGCAACACCGGCCTGATGAACGCCGGAAACGTCCATTCCAGCATTTCCACACCAGCAACTTCATTATCAGTCGCGACATCATCATCGACCATCCCTTCGACGAGCGGTTCCGTAACTACGGCTATGAAGACGTGTTCTTCGGTAAGCAGCTGAAGCAAGCCGGATTCAATATCAGTCATATAGACAACCCTGCCGGCTTCTTCGTCTACGAGGACAATGCCCATTTCGTCAGCAAGACCGAAGAGGGGCTGCGCACCCTCCATCAGTTTGCTGCCGAACTGCAGGGCTATTCGCAGTTGCTCACCTTGGTCGATGGAATCCATCTCGGTATCGTGAAGTCAGTTATCCGTCTGTGGCACCGACTGTTTGGTGCCATTGAACGGCGTAACCTTTGTGGACAAAGGCCAAGCCTTACTGTATTCAAGTTATATAAGATAGGATACTATATTACGTTGAACATTAGACATTAAGATCATGACAAGAAGATTTGCATTCAAGATGAAGCTGAAGCCAGGCTTCGAGAAAGAGTATCAGAAGCGTCACGCCGCCATCTGGCCGGAACTCGTGGAGATGATTAAGGAACAAGGAGTGGGCAACTACAGCATCTACTGGGACAAGGACACCAACCTACTCTTTGCCTATCAGGAATGTTCCAAGGAAGGCAATTCACAGGACACGGAGAATGTAGACCCCATCACCCAGAAATGGTGGGACATGATGGCCGACATTATGGAGGTGAATCCTGACAACTCACCCGTCACCATCCCCTTAGAAGAGGTTTTCCACTTAGACTGATAATGGCATCATAACCGCTCCATCACTTCCAAGCACATGCGGCTGTTGTGATAGGGGCACTTCCAGAAGCCGGCCTTATCGTCGGCGGTGTTGAGTGTGCAATCAGGATGACGGCTCCAGAACCACTCGCCGTTTTCCCAGTCGATGAGGTTCTGCTTGATGTACTGCCAGCAACGTTCGGCCTTGTCGAGTGCAGAAGAGTCACCGAAGTATTGATAGATGTTCACCCATCCCACTACGTTTTCAGCCTGCACCCACCAGTGGAGGTCATTATCGTCATGCCCCGTATCGAGATTGGCTTCGTGTATCATCGAGCCGTCAGGTCTCAGGCCTTTCTCGGAAGCTCTGGCCACCTCGCGCACTACCTGTTCCACCTTTTCGAGCACCTTTGGGTCACCCAACACCAAAGCTGCCTCGTGCAGCAGCCACGAACACTCAATATCGTGTCCGTAGCTCTCCAGATGACTGGCGCCTCGCGTCCAGTCGTTCTCAAAGAATAGGTCGAGGTGATGGGTCTTTGGGTTCAGTATCTTATCGGTAAAGATGTAGATGAGGTTACGCAGCGAGCCTTCAATGCGGGTCAACAACTCAATAGGTACTGTGACATCAACAGGCAATACCGCACCTATGGCGGGAACGTAGTTACATGATGTAGCAGCCTGCATCTCCTTCAAACAACGAAGGAGGTTCGTGTAAGGTTCGATGATGTGCAGATGAGTGTTCTGCGACTTCGGGTAGTTGGCATCGAGTTCCGACAGACGCATGTCGGCAATCTCCCCCCACTCTCGGGTACAGGCTTCGATATAGCCATTATATTGAGTATCGAGCGAATGTTTCTCAATACATTCGTAAAGCTCGATAGCATAGTCCAATGCCTCGCGATCACCTGTAGCACGGGCATATTCCGACAGTCCATAGATAGCAAAGCCGATAGCGTAGAACTGTTTCTTGGTGTCGAGGGGATGACCCTTGTAGTCAACACTCCAGTAAATGCCCCCGTAATCAGGGTCAATGAAGTGGTCGATGATATAGCGCTTGGCACGAGTGGCAGCATCAAGGTAGAGCTGGACCTCATGAGGCTCATAGGACTCATGCGACCTATGAGAGAAATACCTATAGGCCGCTGAGAAGGCCCAAAGGATGCGAGCATTAAGGATAGCGCCTTTTTCGGCTTCGGGGTGCAGTTGACCATTACCATCTATGCGTCCGTAGAAGCCGCCGTTTTCGTGGTCCTGCATCTTGTTGAGCCAAAAAGGCAGGATATTCTGCGTGAGGACATCCTTCATTTCGCGTTTCATTATCGCGATTCGATCGCGACATACGGAACTATTAGTCATTTCTTAATAGGATAAATATAGGTCAACAAGATGATAAGGGCAGCGATGACGGCGGGGAAGATGGAGAAGAGACACCACACCATCGAAAGCACCGAGTCGGTGATGCTGGCCGGATCGACGCTGGTATTGCCCATGTCGTCGGTAATCATGCTGGCACCAGCCAAGCCCAGGAAGAGGGCAACGAGTGAACCACTTATGGCCGTACCAAACTTCTGAGCCATAGTACCGCTTGAGAAAATCAGTCCCGTCGACGACGTGCCGTTCTTCTCGGTGGCGTAGTCAGCTACGTCGGCATACATTGACCAAAGCAGCGGTGAGTAGAGACCGATACCGATGGAGGTGAGGATGACCAGGGCTACCATCACCCAAATATAAGCGGGATCCATAGGAATGAAGAAGAAGCCTACGGAAAACACCAGACAGATGACGGCTGCCCACTGGAAAGCCTTGCGCTTGGAGCCTACCCACTCGGTGAACTTGGGCGACACACCACCGAAGACCATACAAGTGAGTTCGCCGAATGTCATGAACACCGTATAATTAATGATGAGTCCGCTGACAGTGACATCGCCTTTCAGACAGTATTCAAACATATAGCCAGCCACGGCATAGCGGAAACCATTGAAGAAATTGGTGCAGATGCCGATGAGCGTCAGATAAATCCATGGTTTGTTGCGGAAAAGGTCGGCAAAGGGCTTGAACGAGAATTTCTCAGCACGGACGGGTTTCAGCCGCTCTTTGGTGAGCAGTCCGCAGGCCAGTGTGCCTACGGCGGCTATCACACCGAAGAAAGCGCCAAGCACAGCATACTGGTGCTGAGGTGTGCCACCGATGAACTTCTGCAAGTATGGGAACGACAGCAGGGTGATGAAGCCCATGGCATAAGCTCCCACCATGCGGTAGGAGGAGAACTGGTTCTTCTCGTTGTCATCATCGGTCATCACGCCCAGCAGCGAACCGTAGGGCACATTGACTCCTGTATAAATGGCCATCATCAGCAGATAAAGTGAATAGGCCCAGATGCGCTTGCCCACAGGACCGAAGTCGGGGGTATAAAGCAACAGCGCAAAAATAAGACCGAAAGGAATGGCGCCGAAGATAAGCCAGGGGCGATAGGTACCCCAGCGCGACTGTGTGCGGTCGGCCAGTGAACCCATAAGAGGGTCGGTAATTACGTCGAACATTCGTGCGATGAGCATCAGTGTTGCTGCATCGGCGAAGGTTAGTCCGAAAACATTGGTGAAGAAAAGCGGAAAAGCAATCGACATGATTTTCCAAGTGATACCACCGGCTGCTGCGTCACCAAGTGCATAGCCGATTTTTTCTTTCAAATTAGCCATATATATTTACGATTTGACAATTCACAATTTACTATTTTTCCTTATCAGTTGCTTAATTGTCTCTACCGAGGTAGCAGTATAATATCCGTCCTCTGGGGTGTTCATGCAGTAGTCGATAAGACGGTCGATAGTCGACGTAGCCACATGCATGCGGGTGTCGGCCGAGGCATAGTAGATGAAAACCCGGCCCGAAGAATAGTGCTCACTATCTTCTTCATCAGCAATCCATCCGTTGGCAAAGGCCACGTTCATCACGTCACCCACATACTCGTCGCCCTCAGGCACAAGAAAGAATCCGCCAGGACGAGCAATAACCCGTGTGGGGTCATCGAGTGCCGTCATATACATATAAAGCACATAGCGCAACCCGTCGGCTGTGGCACGCACGCCATGGGCCAGATGCAACCATCCCTTCGATGTCTTCAGCGGGTGAGGTCCCTCACCATTCTTCACTTCTGTAATGGTATGGTAGTGACGGGCATAGATAATCTTCTCCTTCTCGATTTCGGCGTGGGTGATATCCTCCACCAATGCCCAGCCTATGCCTCCACCGCTGCCGGTGTCGATGAAGCCATCCTGCGGACGAGTGTAGAAAGCATATTTCCCATCTACAAATTCAGGATGGAGCACCACGTTGCGTTGCTGGCTGCGGGTCTTCAGGTCGGGCAGTCGGTACCACGTCTTCAGGTCCTTGGTACGGGCGATACCCGCCGTGGCCGTGGCAGCACTGAGGTCGCCGGACTTTGTGTCGTCATGGCGCTCGGCACAGAACACCCCGTAAATCCAGCCGTCCTCATGTGCCGTGAGCCGCATGTCATAGATATTGGTTGCCGGCACCAAATCATCGGGCATGGTGATGGGTTCGTCCCAAAAGCGGAAATTGTCGATACCGTTAGGACTCTCAGCCACTGCGAAGAAGGACTTTCGATCGGCTCCCTCCACGCGTACAACTAATATATACTTACCCTGCCATTTAATGGCACCACTGTTGAGCGTAGCATTCACCATGATACGCTGCATGAGATAGGGGTTGTCGTGTTCGTTGAAATCATAGCGCCATTCTAAGGGAGTATGCTCCGAAGTCAGGATGGGAAACTTATACTTCTCGTAAATGCCGTTCCCCCACTCCACGGCTACATTTTTACGGCCAAGCAGTGCCTCATGGTGAGCGCGCAGGGCCTGCACTTTCTTTTCAAATTCTGTCATAGTGTTAGTTGTTTATATCTTTCAAGAATAACGTATTCTTTGCTTCGTAAAGACGTTTAAAATCCTCAGCACAAGATAGTTCTGGTGCCGGACCGAAGTATTCCTTCTTGTAGTTGCGCCACAGCAGGAAGTAGCTGATGGGGTACTGGTCCATAATGGGCTTCAGCACGCGTGTCCACCAAGTAGAGTCGGGCATATTCTGCAAGCCACACTCGGTCATGGCCAACAGCTTGCCGTTGTCTTTAGCGAACTGGCTCAGGAAGTCGAGGTCGGCCTTCAGCTGGGACTTGAAGTCGTCTTCTGTGCCCCACTGGTAGGCGTCCTCACCGATGAGCTTTACATGGTCGTTGCCAGGATAACGCTGGAGGAAACGTTCCAATGTCCAGTTGCCGTCAAGGTTGGGTGAATAGCTCCATAGGAGGTTGTCGAGGCCACGTCTACTGAGGTAGTCTTGCAACATATTCCACAAGCCTCGGAACTCGTCGTCGCTACACAGTTTCTGCCCCCACCAGAACCAGGAACCATTGTTCTCGTGCCAAGGACGGAAGATGATGGGCACAGGTTTTCCATCCTCAGTCTTCAGGGTGGCAATGAAGTCCGCCACCCGCTCCATCCACGTCTTGAACAGTTCGTGGTGGGTACCGCCAGGTAGGATGTTCCTGACTATGGTAGTGTCAGCGACGTCCCATGCCGAACCTTCAGGGAACTTTTGTCCTGAAAGTCCACCCATAGGAGCTGTGGTAAGAGGATTACGCGGATGCCAGCTGAGGGTAACGATGCCGCCTCGCTCGTAGTGGGCTATCAGCTCGTCGTGGATACGGGTGAAGGGCACGCTGTCAAGGTTCTTGGCATCCGCCAGTTCTATACCGCCGAGGTCGAAGCCCATTACGGCGGGATAGTCGCCAACAGTAGCCAATACGTCACTCCGTCCCAGTTCCCACTCCCAAGTGATACCATAGAACGGATCGTCCTGATGTCCCATCATATAGCCCCGCTGTTGCAGCTTCTGCATGCGTTCGGCCAATTGTTCACTACCAGTCTTTTTGGCAACCTTTGGTGCATTGCACGCCACCATCATCGCGGCAGCCAAACCAAATAAAAGCTGTTTCATTTCTCAATTAAAATTATCAATTGTCGATTTTCATTTGCTTTCTCAGCCAGTCGAGCCACTCGTCCCACTGCTCTTGATACCAGAAATGGGCTGTCTGTTGATAGACACTAAGCGTCTTCTGTCCTTTTAATATATTATAGGTGGCGTAGGCCGTCGTTGGCGGTACTACGTCATCATTATAGCCAAATGATACCCAAGCCGGACACGTGATGCGTCGTACGAAGTTGACACCGTCGTAGTAGCGTGACGTTTCAATCTGTTTCTCCTTACCCTTACCCTTGTTCCAATAGAAATAGTGAGGCCAACCGCAGGCCACCCCTTTCAGTGAGGCGGTGTGGTCACAGAGTGCCGGATGGACAGCAGCCAAGAAAGTGATACGATTGTCGAGAGCAGCCGTGGCGTATGACAAGAAACCACCCTGGCTGGCTCCCGTCACTCCGATGGTCTTGCTATCCCATTCGGGTAGTGAGGCGATATAGTCGACCGAGCGAACACAGCCCACGATGACCCGCTTATAATAGCTGTCGTCGCGGTTGTCCATGCCATAGTTCCAGTAGCCATTCAAGGCTCCATTCATCAAATTGTCATAGAAAGTCTGAGGTTGGGTGACGTCCACACCGTGAATGCCTATCTCCAGCACGATGGCCTTTGTCGGAGCCGTATAAGTATCGCCCGTATAAGGACGGACACCAGCACCTGGCACACGAAGCAAGGCAGGATACTTGCCCGGTTTTACAGGAACCGAAAGAATGCCGTAGGTGCGCGACCCCCAGCGGATGTTCTGAAAGCTCACCTGATAGACATTGACGTCTTCATTGGAGCGATCGGGCAACAGTTCGCGCTGAGGATCCAAGGCTGTCCAGCGGGCCTCTTCCAATGCCTTTGACCAAAAAGCATCGAAGTCGGCAGGATCAACTGTTGTCGGAACCAACTTCTCAGGAGAGAAAGCCGCTGTACATGCGCCAGTATACTCCTTGCCATCCACCTTGGCCACCACTTTCAGCCGATAGAAGCCAGGCTGCTGCATAGTACCCGTCCACTTCATGGTGCCGTCCTTCAGTACGGTTGTCTTTTTCACCTCAGGGTACATTTCTGGACCAGCCTCGTAGTTGACTTCTATATTATTTAATAAGGTGGACGACTTCAAGACACTGACCTCGAAGTGAGCCTTCTCACCCACACGGTAATTCCAATCCTTATGGTCAGGGGAAACCATCACCACAATGTTGTTGCCACGAATCTGCGCCGACACCGGCAATATCATCAGCAAGACGAGCAAGACGAAAAGAAGTTTTTTCATTGTCATAGGGTTGTTATTGTTTTAGACGTTGCAAAGTTAGCATTTTTTCCACAAATACAATGATACTTTTTTGTCCATCTTCAATACTTTTGTGAAATATGGCTGCCAAAAGCCTTATATTTGCAAGAAAGTATCAAATATAAGCAAAAAAACACAATGGAGTTTCGATAATTTTTCATAACTTTGCAGCAGTTTATAAAAAAGAGACCTAAAAAAACGACTAACATTTAATTATTAAAACTAATCTTAGTTAATGTATGAATCTAAATTACAGTAAAGAAAAGATTCTTGCAGGAGTGTGTCTGGTAAGTTTACTGGGCATCTCTCCGCAGGCTTTTGCTGGAGGGAAGAATTCCCCACTGCCTATGGAGCAGCAGCAGGCCACAAAGAAAATCACGGGTACTGTGTCGGACGCAATGGGTCCTGTCATAGGTGCCAGTGTGTTGGTGAAGGGTACGTCTACGGGCGCAGCCACCGACTTCGACGGGAAGTTCACGCTGAATGCGAAGCCGGGTGCCACGCTCGTCATCTCCTACATTGGTTATCTGACCAAGGAGGTGAAAGTTGACAGCCGCAATTCTTACAGCATCACCCTCGAAGAGGACAAGAAGGTGCTCGACGAAGTGGTGGTCGTAGGTTACGGTACGATGAAAAAGAGCGACATTTCTGGCGCTTCGGTCTCGTTAGGCGAGAATGCCATGAAAGGCTCAATTATCACGTCACTCGACCAGTCGCTACAGGGTCGTGCCGCTGGTGTGACCGCCGTGCAGACCTCTGGTGCCCCTGGCTCGTCATCGTCAATTCGTGTCCGTGGTACTGCCACCATCAACGCCAATGCCGAGCCGCTGTACGTCATCGACGGTGTCATCGTGCAGAGCGGTGGTGCCACGGCCTACGACTACGGACTGGGCGACGCACTGGGCAACGGTTCCGTGTCAACCATTTCGCCCCTGTCAACCATCGACCCCTCCGACATCGTGTCGATGGAGATTCTGAAGGATGCATCGGCTACCGCCATCTACGGTGCCCAGGGTGCTAACGGTGTGGTGCTCATCACCACCAAACACGGTAAGGCCGGCGATGCTAAGTTCTCATACAACGGTATGGTAGCCGTAAACCGCCAGACCAAGCGCTTAGATATGATGAACCTGCGCGAATATGCAGAATATTATAATGGATTCGTAGCTCAGGGAGAGGTGCAGAACCCCAGCGCCTCCATGAGCGACCCCTCGCTGCTTGGCAAGGGAACCAATTGGCAGGATGCCATTTTCCAGACCGCTATCCAGCACTCGCACCAGGTGAACGTGCAGGGCGGCACCGAGAAGGTGCAGTACTACGCCTCGGCTGGCTACATGAACCAGGAGGGTACCATCATCGGCTCTAAGTTCGACCGTCTGAACTTCCGCGCCAACCTCGACGCCCAGCTCAAGTCGTGGCTGAAGATGGGTGCCAGCATCAGCTACTCAGAGACCAACGACGACCTGAAGCTGGCCGACGGCGACGAGGGCCTCATAGGCTACTCGCTGACCACCACGCCCAATATACCTATCTACGACGTCAACGGCGAGTACACCTCTGTATCGTCTGAAGGGTCCACCAACCCCAACCCCATTGCCATGGCCAAGATGAAGGACATCCTGCTGAACCGACAGAAGATGAACGGCAACGTGTTCTTCGAGGTGACACCCGTCAAACACCTGGTGTGGCACACCGAGGTGGGCTTCGACCTGAACTGGAGCAGGGGCGACCGCTGGGAGCCCACGGTGAACCTGCCCAACTACTACGTACAGAAGAACAGCAGCTCGCTGCAGAAGAACTCAAGCAAGTTCCTGCAGTTCAAGAACTACCTGACCTACAGCAACACCTTCGCCGAGAAGCACTCGGTGACGGCCATGCTGGGACAGGAGTGCTGGGAGTCGAAATACGACTTCGTGTCGGCTGCCAACACGGGCCTGCCATCCAACGACGTGAAGAACCCCAAGCTGGGTGCCGACGTGCCCACCATCAATGCCGGCTTCGGCCCGTCGTCGATGGCCTCGTTCTTCACCCGCTGGACCTATAGCTACGACAACCGCTACAACGCCACCTACACCTACCGATACGACGGCTCGTCGAACTTCGGCCCCGAGAACCGCTGGGCCGGCTTCCACTCGGTAGCTGCCTCATGGCGCTTCAACAACGAGCAGTTCTTCAAGCCCCTGGAGAACGTCATCAGCAACGGTAAGTTGCGTGTGGGCTGGGGACAGACCGGTAACGCCAACATCGGCGGCTACAAGTGGGGCGTGTCGCTCTCGACCATGACCAGCGACCTGGGCAAGGGCTACCGCCCGGCCAACATTGCCAACAAAAGCGTGCAGTGGGAGAGCCAGGAGCAGTGGAACGTTGGTCTCGACTTAGGCTTCTTCAAAGACCGTATCAACCTGGTCATCGACTGGTATCGCAAGGAGTCGAAGGACATGCTGATGGAGCTGAAGCTCCCCTCCACCATGGGTACACAGGGCAACGCCTCGTCGAAGCTGGAAGCACCCTGGGGCAACTATGGCACCATCCGCAACACGGGTGTAGAAATCACGCTGAACACCCACCCGCTGATAGGCAAGTTTGAATGGGACGCCGAGTTCCAGATATCGTTCAACAAGAACAAGCTGGTGAAACTTACCGGCAACTCGGCCAGCGACGTGCCCCTGCCGGGCTACGGCCAGTGGTCGGACCTGGTGAGCCTGACCCGCGTGGGCGAGAGCCTCTACTCGTTCTACGGCTACGTCACCGACGGTATCTATCAGGACCTGGCCGACATCGAGTCGTCGCCGAAGCCCAGCAGCTACTCGTCGAACGGCGTGTGGGCCCGCAACAGCAACGTGTGGGTGGGCGACATCAAGTACAAGGACCTCAACGGCGACGGCATCATCGACGAGAACGACCGTACCAATATCGGTTCGCCGCTGCCCAAGTACACCTTCGGCTTCACCAACACCTTCCGCTACAAGAATTTCGACCTGTCAATCTTCATCAACGGCTCTTACGGCAACAAGGTGGGTAACTACACCAAGATGAAGCTGACGCACATGAACTCCTCGTGGACCAACCAGCTGAAGGACGTCAACGACCGTGCCCTCCTCGTTCCCATCGATGCCAACAAGGACTACTCGGCCGGTGTCGACCGCGGCGACGGTCAGCTCATCTGGCACTGGTACGACGACATCACCAACATCAGGGTGCAGAACGCCGGCACCAGCATGCCGCGTCTGAGCTTAGGCGACCCCAACGACAACGACCGCTGGAGCGACCGCTACATAGAGGACGGCTCATACATCCGCCTGAAGAACATCTCGCTGGGCTACACCTTCCCCAAGAAGATGATCAAGAGCCTGGGACTGGAGAGCCTGCGCGTGTACACCAACATCCAGAATCTGGTCACCATCACCGGCTACGACGGCTATGACCCCGAAATCGGCGCCAGCACACAGTCGGCCAACGTCTTCGGACTCGACAACGGACGCTACCCCTCGCCCACGACCTACTCGTTCGGCCTGAATGTCTCGTTCTAAGTGATAATCAAAATGAAGTACACTAATATAAATATATATAAGGTTATGAAACTATCAAGCATCAAATATATGGCCGTTGCCTCGCTGCTGACACTGGGTATGACCTCATGCGAGAAATACCTGGACAAGCCGACAGAGGACAACTACGTGGCCGACGGATACTACAAGACCGACGCCCAGTGCCTGGCCGGAACAGCCTACCTGTACAACTCGCCCTGGTACGACTTCCAGCGCGGCTTCATCAAGGTGGGCGAGGTGTTCTCGGGCAACTACTACTGGGGCAGCTCACCCTACATGTCGTTCACGCTGAACGGCTCCGACCAGGACCTCATCAACATGTCGTACTCGCTCTGGGCCGTCATCGCCCACTGCAACACCGTCTATGACTACCTGAAGGCCAGCACGGCCAGCGAGGCTGTCAAGAACCAGTGCATGGGCGAGTGCCTGACGTGGAAGGCCATGGCCTACTTCTTCCTGGTACGCTCGTTCGGCGACATACCCATTGTACACAACACCTCCGAGGAACTGGCTGCCGGCACCTACAGCACGGCTCAGAAGGTGAAGCGTGCCGATGTCTACGAGTACATCGTCATGACCCTGGAGGAGGCCATGCGCATACTGCCCAAGACCCCGTTGGAGAAGGGCCGCATAGACTACTACTCGGCCGAGGGCCTGCTGGCCAAGGTCTACCTGACCAAGGCCGGCGTGACGGGACAGCTCAGCAGCGAAGACCTGCAGAACGCTGCCAAGTATGCCAAGGACGTCATCGACAACTCCGGACGCAGCCTGCTGCCTAACTACAGCGACGTCTTCCGCCTGCAGAACAACAAGAGCGAGGAGAGCCTCATCGCCTTCCGCTGGAGCTGCATCAACGGCGAGTGGACGGCACAGAACACCCTGCAGAGCGACCTTATGGCCAACGGCTTCGACGAGTTCGGCGACCTCTGGGGGGGCTGGAACGGCATCTCCGTCGACCTGCAGAACGCTTTCGGCGTTGACCTGACCACACAGTCGCCCGACACGTGGATCAACAACGTCGACACCCGTCTGAAGGCCACGATGATGCTGCCGGGCTTCAAGTACGAATACTTCTGGCAGGATCACGACATGGGTGGCGGCCAGCGTGGTTTCGACTACCTGAAGTTTATCTTCGACGACGTGTACAACCCCTCCGTCCAGGTCACCGACGGACAGATAGTCTGCCAGTCGGCCACCGGTTCCAACACCGTGAAGCACCTCTACGGCGACGACTACGACCACGTGACGGGCACCGGCCACAACGCCTCGCGCATGTCTTACAGCCTGGCCACCCACATCCTGCGCCTGTCTGACGTCTATCTGGTTTACGCCGAGGCCATGCTGGGTGCCAACCGCGCCACCACCACCAACAAGGACGCCCTCGACGCCTTCTACGCCGTGCGCCACCGCGCCGTGCCCAACTACGAGTATCCCACTTCGCTGTCGTGGAGCGACGTCTGGAAGGAGCGCCGCCTGGAACTGGCCATGGAGGGCGACCGCTGGTACGACTTCGTCCGCGTGAGCTACTACGACCCCGACTTCTGCGTCAACGAACTGATGAACCAGAAGCGCAACGCCCTGTGGAATGTCAGCGAAGCCTACCGCACCTACTACCAGACGGGTGCATGGCCCGGCGGCATCGCCTATGACGACCAGACGGCCAAGCCCACGGTGAACTCACTGATGAAGACCGACCCCGACACGGGCAAGCAGTACTTCTTCATGCCCTTCCCGAGCGAGGACGTAGTGTTCAACCCCAATCTAGCTTCCAACGTGAACGGTGTGCATGTTGATGTGAGAGCAACCTACAGCTATTAATCTTAAACAGAATCAGATTATGAACAAGTATATCAATAAAATAATTATACTGTCAATGGCTACGTGTGCCGTAGGTCTGACCTCCTGCAAGGACGAGCCTGACAAATACGAAACAACCAGCGGTAAGCCCGTGGTGAACTACATACGCTGTCTGAGCAGCGAGGTAGTAGGACAGCAGGATGACGAGACGACGAAGTACACTAACGGTGAGTTGGTGGAGAGCGCCTACCCGTCGAGCACGCTCTGCCTCGTCGGTGAGAACCTGCGCAGCATTGTAAAGATTTTCTTCAACGACTTAGAGGCCAACCTGAACACCAGCTATACCACCGACAACACGCTGATTGTGAACGTGCCCGGCTCTGTACCCGGCAAGGTGAGCGACAAGATGTACCTCATCACGTCGGACAAGGACACAGTGAGCGTCGACTTCAAAGTCATCATCTCGGCACCGAAGCTGGTATCCATGTCGTGCGAGTATGCCCCCAATGGCAGCACCGCCACCATTTATGGCAGCTACATCATTGACGACCCCGAAAAACCGCTGACCGTTGTCTTCAAGGATGCCGCTGGACAGGATCTGCCTGCCAATGATGTCACCGTAGCCAGCGACTATGCCTCGGTTTCGTTCACCGTCCCTGAGGGGGCCGTCGAAGGCCCCATCAACGTTACTTCGGTCTACGGAACGGCCAAAGCACCCTTCCAATACTGCGACACCCGCGGCCTGCTGTTCGACTTCGACGGTCAGACAGGTCTGGGCAACCACGGCTGGCACGACCGTGTCATCACCAGCGACGAGACTTCAATCACAGGTAAGTTCGTACAGCTTGGCGACGGCACCGCCGCTCTGAGCGAAGATGCAGGCTGGGACGACGGCAATTTCTCGTTCGAGTACTGGTGCGGCTCCTGGGACACACCTCAGAATGTAGACTCAGGTGAAGGTATCGCTCTGAACAATCTGGTTGACTTCAGCAACTGGGAGAACATGTCACTGAAGTTCGAGATGTTCATCCCTAAGTCTTCGCCCTGGAAAGCTGGTGCCATGCAGATAGCCTTCGAAGGCTACGACCGCGTCACCATCTCGGGCAATCCCATCGACGGCTACTCTGGTGCCGTGGCTGGTGCCAACGCATGGATATTCAATGGCGAAAACGGCCAGGGCAACTACGGCCGTGCCCTGTACCGCCCTTGGACTACTACGGGTAGCTTCGACACGAACGACGAGTGGATTACCGTTACCATCCCCTTGAACAACTTCATCTACGACAAGGATGGCGGCACCACAGGTGTAGAGACTCCTAAGTCGGCCGCCGACTTCGCCAGCCTTACCTTCTTCGTCATGGGTGGTGGCATCAAAGGCGAGGCCTGCACACCTTGGATTAAGATTGACAACATCCGTGCCGTGCCTAACAAGTAAAGGTAAAAAAGTAAAAAGGTAAAATAGTAAATCAGAACTGTTATGAAGAACTTAAAGAGTATATTCGCACTGTTGGTGATAGGGCTCATGGGTCTGTCGCTGACAGGCTGCGGCGAAGATGACTTGGACACCAACCAGTATAAGGGTGGCGTCAGTCTGAATGCCTACGGTCCCAACCCCGTCATGCGTGGCGGCATGTTGCGCTTCGTCGGCAGTAACCTCGACCAGATAGCCAGTATCGAAATTCCCGGTGTCAGCCCCATCACCTCCATTGACGTAGTGAAGGCCGGCATACCCTCTGAAATCCGCATTACCGTTCCCAAGGACGGCCCCACGGAAGGTATCATTACCCTGACCAGCAAGTCGGGCGAAGTGCTCAACACCGTGAGCGCACTGGCTTTCGAGGAGCCTATCGAGATTGTGGGCTTCAGCCCCGCCTCGGCCATGCCTGGCGAAGTCATCAAAATTGAGGGCGACTACCTGAACCTCATCCATTCGCTTGCCTTTGCTGACGGTGTGATTGTGAGAGAGAAGAATTTTGAGAGCCACGACCGCTACGCCATTACCGTCAAAGTGCCCGAAGAGGCCAAGACGGGCAAACTGGAACTCTACACAGCCGACCTGACCACTCTGGACACGGAGTCGGGCGACGAACTGGAATACCAAATTCTACAGACCGAGAAAGCACTGGAGATTGGTGTGCCCACCACGTCCAAGATTGCCTCGCCCCGAGGTACTGCTGAAGCTCAGGGCACAATAACCGCCAAGGCTGGTGAGACTATCACCATCAGCGGTACCTATTATAATATGGTACAGGCCATCATGGCGGGCGGCTATCTGGTTACCGAGCTGAATGTCAGCGATGATGGCAAGACCATCAACTTCACCCTGCCCGCCGAGGCTGGCGATGGTGAAATCATGCTTGTCTGCAAATCTTCCGTTGAGGTGCCTATCGGCACACTCGTTACCGTGAAGCCCACCAACTGCGTAGCTACTCCGAATCCTGTGAAGGCTGGTCAGACCCTACAGATTGATGGCAATGACATGGAGGTGGTTGTCGACGTTATATTTGCCGACAGCAAGGGCGAGTTTGTGCTCAGCAACAACCCGAACATCATCAATACCATTCAGGCATACGCAGTCATCGTTCCTGAGGCTGCCACCGAGGGTAACCTCAAGCTGGCAATGGCCAACGGCGAACTCATCGACGTGCCCTTCACGCTGGTGAAGCCCGTTGCAACAGGCTATGATAATGCTACCGTAAGTGCTGGTGGTGTACTGACCATTCAGGGTAAAGACCTCGACCTGGTGAAGAAGGTACAATTTGGCGAAGGTAGTGATATCGTGGAAATTGAGAATGCTACTTCCGAGTCTGTCGTCCTCACCATCCCCATGAATGCCAAGAGCGGTAAGCCGACGCTGATATTGGCCAACGGTGCCAGTTATGAAGCTCCCGAGCTGAACATCAGCGAAGCCCTGTTCTGCTATGCCACTGCACTGCCCGCTGAGGACGCCGAACTGAAGGCTGGCGAATCGCTGACGCTGAACATTGCCAACGGCGACAAACTGACGGGTGTGCAGATTGACGGCAACGACTGCCAGTTTGTACTGGTGAAGGAGAATACCGAGGTCATTATCGCTATCTCCGATAAGGCAAAGAAAGGTTCCAAGGTCCGTCTGATTTCGTCGAACGGTGAAATCACCTACACCATCGACTTCATTCCTAACACCGAGGTAACCACCGTACTCTGGACGGGAGCTGCCGATCTGGCAGGATGGTCGTGGAACTGGCAGATAGGCGACGGCGCTCAGGGTGCCAGCAATCCCAAGATGTTCGCCGAGATGGACTTGCAGGAGGGCGATGTCATCCGCCTCTACCTGACTGCCTACAACGACTGGTGGCAGGTACAGTTCTTCGACGGCCACTGGGGAGGTCAGACCGAGATTGGCAATGCTACTGGCCTGAACAACGGCAACAACATCAACTCCGGCATTTACAATCTGGCCGAGCACGACGGTGCCATCGAGATTCCTGTCACCGCCACGCTGAAGGAACAGCTGACCACGCTGAACGACTGGGGCTACTGCTGGATTCTGCAGGGCGAAGGTGTCGTTGTCACCAAGATTGCCGTGACCCATTATACCAGCCTTGAGACAACTGTATGGACTGGCGAGGCTGTGGCCGATGACTGGGGCAACCAGCCCTATATCCTTAGCGATGGCGGCATCGAGTTGTTAGCGGCTGGCATGAAGATTGGCTCTATTATCAGGGTCTACATCACCCCCACGCAAGACAGTTGGAACTGCCAGATTGTTGACGGACACTGGGGACCGACGTTCGCCGGTTGCGACTTCAATCAGGGTAACTGGAATCTGGCCGACCACAACGGAGCTTTGGAGCTGACGGTGGACGAAGCCGTCTACAACGCTATCACTACCGTCGGTGGATGGGGAGGCTCGTTCATCCTCAATGGCGACAATGTTATCTGTACTAAAGTGACCATAGAATAATATTAACACGAAACGATTATGAAACTGAACAAAGTATTTAATACGCTGTCCGTCGCAGCTGTGGCTCTCTTAGCCACAGCCTGCGCCGACACCGACGCACAATATGACATTCCCGACGTGGCTGCTCCTGAGTATGTCTCAGCAGCACTGACGACAGAGAAGCCCATCTTCTTCGGTGAGACTACGGTGGAGGTCACCTTCGACAAGAACATCAACTTCGCCACCAAGAACGCCAGCCAGATTACCATCAACGGTGCTCCTGTAGACAAGGCCCTCGTCAAGGGTTCCTCGAAAGTGCTGACCGTTACCAAGACGGTGGACTTCTGCAACACATTGGCACTCCACATCCCCGCAGGACTGGTGTTGGGGCCGCAGCAGAAACCCTACAGCAAGGACATCGACGTCACCTTCAACGTGAAGGCTAAGCCCAGCAACAATGCCACGGCCATGACCGCAAGGTTAGGCTGGGGCTGGAACCTGGGTAACCACTTCGACACCAGCGGCGATGCCATCAGTCAGGGCTGGGGCTACTGGGATAAAGTGACCACAATGACCGATGCTCCCTTCCAGCGTCTGGCAGGGGCTGGTGCCAAGACGGTGCGCATACCGACCACATGGACCGACCACATGGACGACGGATACGTCATCAGTGCCGACTATCTCAATGAAGTGGCCGGGGTTGTCGACAAGGCCATTGCCGCTGGCATGAACGTCATCCTGAATACCCACCACGACTCGTTCGAGACCGACTTAGGCAATGCTGCCGAGGATATAGAGGTGGCCGCCAAGGACTCTACCATCATCGTCGAACTGTGGAAGCAGGTAGCTACCCGCTTTGCTACCTACGGCGACCAGCTCATCTTCGAGACCTTCAACGAGATTCATGCCGGCGACAACTGGGGTGGCGGCACCGATGCTGAGTACGACCTGCTGAACAAGTGGAACCAGTATGCCGTAGATGCCATACGTGCTACTGGCGGCAATAACCAGAGCCGATGGATTGGCGTTGCCGGCTATGCTGCCAACATCGACCTCACCATCCAGCACCTGGTACTGCCCAGCGACCCTGCCAACCGCATTATGGTAGGCGTACACAGCTACGACCCCTACAACTTCTGCACACAGCCCTATGCCAATGGGGCCGAGAAGGCTCCTATGTGGGGACACACGTCCAACGCCTCCGGTGCCGACGAACTGGCCGTCATCAGCCAGCTCTACAAGCTACGTCAGACCTACATCGAGAACGACATCCCCTGCTATTTGGGCGAGTACGGCTGCGTACTCAGAAAGACAAGCGCCGAGAATGCCTTCCGCAGCTACTATCTTGAGTTCTTCTGCCGCGCAGCCAACATGGCTTGCATTCCCATGTTCATTTGGGACAACAATACCAAGCAGGACCAGGACGGCGAGAGTTTCGGCTACATCGACCACGAAAACGGTAACTGGCTAAACGACAGCGAGACTCTGGTTCCCATGATGGTCAAAGCCTGTACCAGTACCGACGAGTCCTACAGCTTCCAGAGCATCTGGAGTAAGGCTCCGGCAACATACTAAGTGAGAAGTGAAAAGTGAGAAGTGAAAAGTACTTCTCACTTTTTCACTTGGAAACATATTATGAAAAAACTTATAACCCTTATCGCTGCGGCACTGCTCATAGCAGCCTGTAGCAACAAGCAGAAGCCTAAGGAGCCAATGGCCGACACTGGGCGCACACAGCGGACAGAGAACCTGTTAGTCAACCTCAAGGCTCTATGCGACTCTGCAGTATTCATGTTCGGCCACCATGACGATACCGTCTACGGCATTGGCTGGGCTTTCGACAATGATCGAAGCGACGTTCTGAGTGTTTGCGGCGACCGCCCTGCCCTGCTCAGCTTTGACTTGGGACACTTGGAGCTGGGCGACTCCGTCAACCTCGACGGCGTACCCTTCAGCCGTATGCGGCAGGAAATCATCAGCCACTTCGACCATGGCGGCATGGTCACCCTGTCGTGGCACCTCAACAATCCGCTCACCGGTGGCACCTCGTGGGTAGAATCTACCCCTTCAGAGGAAAGTCACGAGGGGGCCGTAGCTGCCGTATTGGATGGTGGACAGAAGCATCAGCTGTTTCTATCTTGGCTCGACCGTGTGGCCGATTTCCTCAACTCGTTAGTGACGCCCTATGGAATCCATGTCCCCGTCTTGTTCCGTCCCTGGCACGAGCATACCGGCTCCTGGTTCTGGTGGGGACAGCAGCACTGCACCGCCCAACAGTACAAGGCCCTGTGGCAGCTCACCGTCAGCCGACTCCGTGAACAGGGGGTGGTCAATGCTCTCTACGCCTACTCACCAGGCACCGAAGCCGATGGCGACCCGAAGAAATACTTAGAACGATACCCTGGCGACGACATCATCGACCTCATGGGCATCGACTGCTATTGTCAGGAGGGCGATGTAGCCAACTATGCTGCCAACCTCGACCGCAACCTGGCCACCGTCTGTGCAGTTGCAAAGCAGCACCACAAGGCAGCGGCCTTGACCGAGACCGGTTTCGAAGGCATTAAGACCGACGACTGGTGGACCGCCACCCTCGCTCCCGTCCTCAGCCGCCACCCCTTGAGCTACGTTCTCGTCTGGCGTAACGCCCACGACAAGCCTGGCCACTTCTTCGCCCCATACCCCGGCCACCCGTCCGCCAGTGACTTCGTCCGCTTCTACAACGCTCCCGAAACCCTGTTCCTACGCGACGTGAACGCTCTCTACCTCCAATAATTTCTTCCTTCTTTTAGAATTGTTTTTCATTCAGAGTAACGTAACCATCCCACTTTCAGCGTTCCTCTAAACTTTAGCGGCATCACCCATTGATTGTGTGATGCCGCTAACCTGCATTGCAGGTAAACTTGTGTAACCATCCCAAGTCCAACGAAAACTACAGAACTATAGTTGTTATTGTTACTAATAAACTTCTTTCCGTCTTTGATATAGACTCCGCTGGCAGGCTTCGTCCCGATTTGCCGTCCCTGCAGGTCGAAGTAACGGTTGGTGCCGTCGGCCTCGACGGTGCGGATGACGGGACTGATGGCAGTACCCTGGCCGTCGGGGAGGTCGCCCACAAAGTGGTCTATCGGGAAAGCTTCTACCGCGCCTGTCTCTATTTCGTCGGCGGCACCGGTGAAGGTGTACATGGGCGTGAAGGTGTCGACGTCATAGGTGTCTGCGGTCTGGAAGTATGCGCGGAAGGTTTCTATCCAGGACTGTCGGGGATTGTTGTCGGCCACGCGGCAGTGCTGCCACAGACCGTCGCTGCGCATACCATAGGCGTGCAGCGGCTCGGCATCCACACTGACAAAGAGCTGCCCCATCGCTATCAGACTCTGTTGGCACAGCTGGCCATAGGCTATGAGTTTCTCAACTACTACCGCCGTGAGCAGGACCGCCAATGGGCAGAGAACCGTCATATAGAGATATTCACCCACTTCTGCGACCTCGTAGTAAAACACTATCGAGAGTCTCGCGAAGTGAAGTACTATGCCGATTTACTGAACCTCACTCCCAAGTATCTCTGTAAAGCCATCCGAACAGCCTCCGGAGGCATCTCCTCTGGCCAGTGGATAGAACAATATGTGACGGCGCAGGCCAAGCGTCTGATTGAGACACGCACCACACTGACGCTTCAGGAAATAGCCTACATGCTCGGTTTTTCCGAACCAACGTCCTTCTACCGTTTTTTCAAGCGCGTCACTGGTATGACCTCAAAAGAATACCGTGACAGGAATGATAGCAGCTTAGAAAAAATGAAGCGTTAATCTTCTATAATCGCTTTTTTGTTACAAGCTTTTTTCGTAACTTTGCAGCGGTTTAATCATTAAAAACGGAATACAATGAAGAAAATTATCATGACAATGGCACTCGCTTTCACGATGCTGATGGGAGCGCAAACCGTTCAAGCACAGGAGGTTCTGACACCTGAGCAGCAGGCTGCTATGAAGGCTCAGGCCAAGGCCCAGAAGAAGGCCGAGAAGGAAGCCAAGGCTGCCGAAAAGGCTCAGAAGAAGAGAGAGAAGGAAGCCAAGAAGAAAGAACAGGAGATTAAGAAGCGCAAGAAGCTGGCTGACAACGCCAAGAAGGCCCAGAAGAAAGCTGAGGATGCTGAGAAGAAAGCCCAGAAGGCTATGCAGAAAGCAGCTGAAGAACCCAGCAACCTGAAGTTACAGGAGAAGTCGCTTAAGGCTCAGAAGGCTGCCCAGAAGGCTGCCGAAAAGGCAGCCAAGGCAGCAAGTAAAGTGAAATAATCAGAGTCGGACAGTCTTCTTCCGGACTTTCGATTCATTCTGCAGACGGTTGATGGCCGTCACGGCGTAGACATATTTCTGTTTGCCGTCCTCGTAGGGCAGCTTACAAAAGGTCTCCGGCGTGATGGCCACCATTTTTGATGCATCATTGGTGTTTACCTTTTCGCCCTTTGCGAAGCGGTAAACGACATACTGAGTGGCCTCATCGCGCCAATTCTTGCCCTTGGGAGCCGTCCAGAACAGCATATAGCCGTCGCTGGTCCATACGGGCTTCAGCTTGCGCACCTTGCCGGGGGTCTTCTTGTCAATGAAGCTCATGTCGGGTTGCAGGGCGGGCGTGCGCCAATAGTAGTTGCGCAGCATCGTGCCGTAGTTGCCCACATTGTCGACGGCAGCCTTGGCATACCACAGTATCGTTCCCTGCACGTTGTTCATCTGCCGGTGCAGCTGGTGCTTGGCCTGCTGCTGATGCTGCGAGGGATTCTTCGGGTCGGTAGCCTTCACCGTGCGCTCCACGTCCTCACCGATGATGAGCGGACGCTTGCCGGCATGCTGGTTCCACCAGTGGATGAGCGTTTCGTAGTCGGCAGCCTTGTTGCCTATTTCCCAGTATATCTGCGGCACGCAGTAGTCGAGCCAGCCGTTGTTCACCCACAGCAGCACGTCGGCATAGAGGTCGTCGTAGTTCTGCAGTCCGTTGGTATTGCTGCCGATGCTGCTTGAGCGCTTGTTGCGGTAGATGCCGAAAGGCGAGATGCCCACCTTCACCCAAGGCTTGGCCTCGTGGACGGTCTTATAGAACTGCTCAATGAAGAGGTTCACGTTGTAGCGGCGCCAGTCGCCACGGTCACGAATGCCATTGCTATACTGTCTGAACTGCGCATCGTCGGGTATGGTCTGTCCAGCTGCGGGATAGGGATAAAAGTAGTCGTCCATGTGGATACCGTCCACGTCGTAGCGGGTGACGATGTCGCGTGCCACCTCGCAGATGTAGTCGCGGTTCTCGGGAATGCCGGGATTCAGGATGGTCAGCCCGTCATACTCGAAGCAGTTCTGCGGCTTGCGCTTGGCTATGTGGTTGGAAGCCAGCAAGGTAGTGCTCTTGGTACGGGCACGGTAGGGGTTAATCCATGCGTGCAGCTCCATACCGCGACGATGGCACTGGTCAATCATCCAGCGCAGGGGGTCCCAGTAAGGCGACGGGGCCTGTCCCTGCCTTCCGGTAAGGAAACGGCTCCACGGCTCGATGCCACTTTCGTAGAGGGCGTCACACTCAGGACGTACCTGAAAGATGATGGTGTTCACACCGTCGCGCCACAACTCGTCCAGCTGGTAGCTGAGCGTCTGCTGCATCTTCTGCGTCCCCATTCCCTGGAACTGTCCGTTCACACACTGGATCCAGGCTCCACGCATTTCGCGCTTTTGTGCCCAGACCGTTGTAGCCCCTAAGGCCACTAATAATAATAAAAGGTGTATCTTCTTCATTGTTTGTTGATATATTCGTAGATTGTTGTCGTCCAGTCGGCTCCGTTCTGAGGGCAGTACGTGCGTATCCCTATCTGGCTGGCCGTCGCCACGTTGCGCGGCCCGTCGTCGATGAACAGCGTTTCCGATGCCATAATCTTCTCCGTCATCAGCACGCGGTGGAAGAACTCCGTGTCAGGCTTCATCACGCCTAACTGGTAGCTCAGGTAGCAGGCATCCATGTAGTAGTCGATGCTATGGCCGTGACCGTCGAACTCCGTCGAACGCACCCACGACATCATGTAAGGGTTGGTATTCGAGAGCAGGATAATGCGATACCCCTCACTGCGCAGACGCAGCAGCGCATCGAGGTTGCGTTGTGGCACCTCCTTGACATAGCCGAGCCAGGCATGACGGCACTCGTCGTAAGTCACCTCGCGGCCCACCTGTCGGCTCAGCTCCTCGCGGAACGCCTCTGCCGAT
This sequence comes from uncultured Prevotellaceae bacterium, assembly GCA_947168395.1. Classification (GTDB taxonomy): domain Bacteria; phylum Bacteroidota; class Bacteroidia; order Bacteroidales; family Bacteroidaceae; genus Prevotella. The sequence goes on from CAMVLT010000003.1 coordinate 83,710, forward strand.
ATTTTTCCTTCCTCTAACTGGCCGAATATGCCCATCTGAGTGTAGGCATCCATCTGCTCCTCAGCATTCTCCAAGCCGAGGCTCTTGAAGCGGCGCAGAGCTTCATCGGGGGCAAGTGTTATAATGACGCCACCCAGGTCGAATATCAGGTTCTTTATCATCAGTCAAATAGTTTGGGTTTATTCTTACGCGCCTCTTCCAACGAGACAGGTTGTCTCTGTTCCTGCTGGTAGTCCTGACGCAGTTTTTCGTACTTCTCGCTGAGTTCGTGTTCCACGGCTGGCTCGTCGTTCATCAGGCGTGCAGCCACCAATGCGTTCTGCGAGGCATCTTTCATCCATACCACTGGACCTCCATAGACGGGGGCAATCTTCAGCGCCACATGCAGTTCGCTGGTGGTCGCGCCACCTATCATGATAGGGATGTTCAGCCCTGCCCGCTTCAGTTCCATAGCCACGTTGACCATCTCTTCGAGGCTCGGTGTGATAAGTCCCGAAAGGCCTATCATATCGACCTGCTCCTCGATAGCCTTGCGCACTATCTGCTCGGCAGGCACCATCACGCCCATATCGATGACCTCGTAGCCGTTGCAGGCCATGACCACCGAAACGATGTTCTTGCCAATGTCGTGGACGTCGCCCTTGACGGTGGCTAAGAGCACCTTCCCAGCTTTCCCAGATTCTCCCGACTTGCCGGCTTCTATGTAGGGTTGCAGGATGTTGACTGCCTGCTTCATGGTGCGGGCGGTCTTCACGACCTGCGGCAGAAACATCTTCCCTTCGCCGAAGAGTTTGCCGACGCGGTTCATACCCGCCATCAGCGGTCCTTCAATGATGTCGACGGCACGCGGATATTTCCCAAGAGCTTCCTTCAGGTCAGCTTCCAAGTTGTCGCCGATGCCACGGACGAGGGCGTCGGATAAACGCTGGGAAACGGGACCCTCCTGGCCCACCAGACCCACCCCCGGCCCCTCCCTGTTAAGGGAGGGGAGAAGAATGTCTCCAACCAATTGCCCCCCTCCCTCAACAGGGAGGGGCCGGGGGTGGGTCTGAGGGGTCTGGTGGGTCTGTTGGCTCCCTATCTCAATCAATCGCTCCGCCGCTCCCTTCTTTCTGTTCAGCACCACATCCTCAATGATTTCCAGCTGGTCTTGGGGAATATCATTGTATGTCACCTTCGTTGCGGGATTGACGATGCCGAAGTCCATGCCCTGCTGGATGGCGTGATAGAGGAACACGGCATGCATGGCCTCACGGATATAGTTGTTGCCCCGGAACGAGAACGACAGGTTGCTGACGCCGCCGCTGACGTGCGCTCCCGGCAGGTGCTGACGAATCCAGCCCGTAGCCCGAATAAAGTCTACAGCGTAGGCGTCGTGCTCCTCCATACCTGTGGCTATCGCTAAGATGTTGGGGTCGAAGATAATGTCGAATGGATTCATGCCAACCTGCTCTGTCAGAATACGATATGCCCGCTGGGCTATCTCTATCCGTCGTTCGTAGGAGGTGGCCTGTCCCTGCTCGTCAAAGCACATCACCACGACGGCAGCACCATATCGCATGCAGTCGCGGGCGTGGCTGACGAACACCTCTTCGCCCTCCTTCAGCGAGATGCTGTTGACTATGCTCTTGCCCTGCACGCATTGCAGTCCGGCCACGATAACGTCCCACTTCGACGAGTCAATCATCACGGGTACACGGGCAATGTCGGGCTCGGAGGCTATCATGTTGAGGAAGTTCACCATCTCCTCACGGGCATCGAGCAGACCGTCGTCCATGTTAATGTCGATGACCATCGCGCCGTCCTGCACTTGCTTGCGTGCAATGGTGACGGCCTCGTCGTAGTTCTTCTCCTTGATGAGTCTGAGGAACTTGCGTGAGCCAGCCACGTTGCAGCGTTCGCCGACGTTGATGAACGTTGAACGTTGAACGTTGAACGTTGAACGTTCAATGTTTAGCAGCTCCAGTCCCGACAGCCACATCGACTGCGGCTTCTGGGCGGGCTGGTGGGGCTGCTTGCCCTCAACCAGGGGAACGTAGCGGGCTATGAATTCATCGGTCGTGCCACAACAGCCGCCGATGATGTTGACAAGCCCCTCGTCGACAAGCTCCCCCATCTGCGGAGCCATCGACTCGGCCGTCTCATCGTAGAGGCCTAAGGAGTTGGGCAGTCCGGCATTGGGGTAGCACGATATATAATAAGGTGCACGTTGCGCCAGCTCCTTCAGGAAGGGTTTCATCTGGCGGGCACCAAACGAGCAGTTCAATCCGATAGAGAATATAGGATAGGTAGATACGCTGGCCAGGTAGGCTTCCAGCGTCTGCCCTGAGAGCGTGCGCCCTGCCAAGTCGCTGACGGTTACGCTCAGCATGATAGGCAGCGTGACGCCCCGTTGCTGCATGGCGGTCATCGCGGCATCAATGGCGCACTTCGAGTTCAGCGAGTCGAAGATGGTCTCTATGAGCAGGGCGTCTACCCCACCCTCTATGAGTGCGTCCATCTGCTCCAAGTAGGCCTCGAACAGCTGACTGTAGGTCAGGTCGCGACGGGCGGGATTGCTCACGTCGGGCGACATCGAGCACGTCTTGTTGGTCGGGCCTACGGAGCCGGCTACGAAGCGGGGCTTGTCTGACGTGGAGAACTCGTCGGCACACTGGCGGGCCAGCCTTGCGCCAGCCAACGCCATCTCGCGGGCATAGTTCTGCAGATGGTAGTCGGCCTGCGAGATGCGTTGCGCGCTGAACGTATTGGTCTCGATGATGTCGGCACCTGCCTGCAGGTAGCGGCGGTGGATGTCGGTAACAACGTCGGGCCGCGTCAGACAGAGCATGTCGTTGTTGCCCTTCATTTGGACGTTGAACGTTGAACGTTGAACATTGAACGTTTTGCCGCGGAAGTCATCTTCCGTCAGCCCGTAGGACTGAATCATCGTGCCCATAGCACCGTCCAATATCAATATTCGCTCCTTGATAATATCATGCAGGTTCTTCTTCATCCTCAAATAACGTTCAATGTTCAACGTTCAATGTTCAATGTTCAATGTTCAATGTTCAACGTTCAATATCTCTTGAACGCGCGGTCCATCTCGCGGCGGTCCTCCTTCTCCTTCAACGTCTGGCGCTTGTCGAACGACTTCTTACCCTTGCACAGCGCGATGTCCATCTTGGCACGTCCGTGCTCGTCGAGGAACACCAGCAGTGGCACAATGGTGTAGCCCGTCTGCTTCGTGGCGCTCTGCAGCTTGCGTATCTCGCGCTTCGTCAGCAGCAGTTTGCGGTCGCGCTTCTGCTCGTGGTTGTTGTACGAGCCATAGAAGTAGGGCGACACACTCATGCCGCGCACCCACATCTCGCCGTTGATAATCAGGCAGTAGCTGTCTACCAGACTGGCCTTGCCTGCACGTATGGACTTGATTTCCGTACCCGTCAGCACGATGCCCGCCGTCAGGGTCTCAATGATGAAGTACTCGAACTGAGCCTTCTTGTTGCGTATGTTGACAGGACTCTTTTTCCTGATCTCCTCTTCTTGTTTGTTCATTGCTCAATCGTTGCAAAATTCTCAATATGCTCATCCACGTAGTGGGCCACCATCGACATCCACTCCTCCTCGTTCTCGATGAAGGCATCGTCCAGGTCGTCGAACTCGGGCATCTGCTCGAACAACGCCATAAACTCCTCCTCCGTCAGTTCACGCTCTATCTGCTCGCGATGCTTCAGCCATAGCGAATGGGCGTCGTAGATGAGTTTCGACAGGTCGCGCAGTCCCCACAGCTTCATGGCTTTGGCAAAGGGATTCTTGAAGATGAACGGCCCGTAGCCGTTGTGTATCAGCTGCACGAAACCACCGTCCATCACCTCCTCGTGCAGGGTGTCCCATGCCAGCAAGGTCACCTGGTCGGCGTTCAGCTCGGCCATCGACTCGGCCGTCAGCTCACCGCCGATGGCCCCACGAATAGCGTCGATGAACACCTGCACAAAGGCATCCATTCCCTCAGCGGCTGCCTGCTGCAGAGCCGCGTCTTTCACTATCACTTCCTTCATATTGGGTGCAAAGTTACTAATAAGTGAGCAAAATACCAAACATATCGATGCTTTTCTTAGTGACAGGCGGCGTACCCCCTGGAACGTAAAATACAGAATTATCTTGACAAACCGACTCGTGAGAATCGCGTGGCGGTCAGCAACGGCCAATTGCCCGTCAAATACGCGAGTTTTGCCCCATTCGCAACTCCCTGTAAGCGTGACGCTTACGAAAATCAGGTCAAGATAAAGCCCCTGAAAGCCCCCTAAAAGCTCCCATTTTCGCCCCTTTAATCCTGAGTTTTGGGTAGGGTAAACCTGGGGTTTAGGTAGGGTAAACTCCCACTTTACCCTACCCAAACTCCAAGTCCGCTCTGTTTTGTCAACATTTTTGCCGAAGAGAGCCTGAAAATCCGCTTCCCGCTTCCAGATTGAAGATTCCGAGATACCTGATTTTTATCCATATTTTTTGACAAAACACGTTTTGCTGCACTTTTCACAAACCTCACGAAAACCTATTAAAATGCTCCCGCAAACACATTTTTGCGCCTTTTTGTTTGCCATGTCAGATAATCTTCGTACCTTTGCACCCTACGTTATGACAACTGAATTTATACTCCGCATTTTTATCGCCGGACTGCTTGGCGGTGCCATCGGTCTCGAGCGTGAATACCGGGCTAAGGAAGCCGGTTTCCGCACCCATTTCCTGGTGGGACTGGGTAGCGGCCTGTTTATGATTCTGTCGGCCCACGGTTTCAGCGACATTGCCATCAACGAGGCCGCCCGCCACGACGTGTCGCGCATTGCCGCCCAGGTGGTGTCGGGCATTGGTTTTATAGGTGCCGGCTGCATTATATTTCAGAAGAACGCCGTCCGCGGACTGACCACAGCCGCCGGACTGTGGGTGGCAGCAGCCATTGGCATGGCGGCAGGCGCCGGCATGTTTGCCGTGGCTACAGCTGCTACGGCAATGGTCATCGTCTGTCTGGAGCTGATGGACTTCCTGCACCACCACGTATTCCCCAAGAATCATCAAAATGGAAACGATGCCGACGACGAGGTTGACAGTTAGGCTTCTCTGCATAATCACGCTTTGTGTCGTATTCTTGCCGCAGACGAAGGCCGAGAAGTACGACCCTTTGGCGTATATGGACAGCGTGGAGTTCTCGCTCATCACCTGTTCACCCCACGAGGAAGTCTACAGCCTCTACGGACACACGGCCCTGCGCTACCACGACCTGCACGAGGGCAAGCACGAGGACGTGGTCTTCAACTGGGGCATCTTCAACTTCAAGGCCCCCCACTTCGCGCTTCGCTTCGTATTCGGACTGACTGACTATGAGTTAGGACTGGCCGACTTTGCCCCGTTCTGCAGGTACTACCAGCGTTGGGGCAGTTCGGTGAACGAGCAAGTACTCGACCTGACATCGGAGGAGAAACTGCGGCTGAACCAAGCCTTGGAGGAGAACTACCAGCCCGAGAACCGCGTCTACCGCTACAACTTCTTCTACGACAACTGCTCTACCCGTCCACGCGACATCATCGAGCGTTGCATCGACGGCGAGGTGGTCTACGAAACCAACGAGAACCTGAGGCCCACTTTCCGCGAGTTGCTGCACCATTGTACCAGAAACCACGAATGGGCTACCTTCGGCAACGACATGCTGTTGGGCGTGAAAGCCGACCTGAATACCACGCGCCAAGAGCAGGAGTTCCTGCCCGAAAACCTGCTGAACGACTTCAATCACGCCCGCATCAAGGGCAGCGACGGCAGTTGGCGACCCTTGGTCAAGGAGCGCCGTGTGCCCGTCACGCCTGGCGTACAGGTCATCGAGCGCGACTTCCCGCTCTCGCCTACAGAGTGTTTCCTGCTGCTGCTGGGCCTCTCGTTGGTGATTGCCGTCTTCGAATGGCGCAGGAGAAAGACCTTCAAGTACTGGGACGCCACGCTGATGACCGTCGTGGGACTGGCCGGCTGTGTGCTGGTGGTGATGATATTCTCGCAGCATCCTGCCACGAGTCTCAACCTGCAGCTGCTGCTCGTCAATCCCGTCCACCTGTTCTACCTGCCAGCCGTGCTGCGACGCAAGAAGACCCGCTACTGGTATGTGCTGCTGGCGATGGTCTGTCTGTACTATTTAGGCTTCGTCTGGCAGCATTATGCAGAGGGAATGACCATTTTGGCATTATGTTTGCTACTAAGAGTATTGATACATTACAAGCATGAGAAATAGGTACCTATATATTACCCTGCTGACCATCCTCGGCATCACGCCCGAAATGATGGCGCAGAGCAACATACAATTCGTGCCGCGACTGGTCGTCAGCATCACCATCGACCAGCTGCGGACCGACTATATGGAGGCGTTTGCGCCGCTCTACGGCAACGACGGCTTCAAGCGGCTGATGCAGCAGGGAATGGTGTTTCCAAACGCCAACTACCCCTTCAGCCCCATCGACAGGGCTTCAGCTTCGGCCTCGGTGGTAACGGGTGTCACACCTTATTATCATAGTATTGTCAGCCAGAAGTGGCTCGACCGCGAGAGCCTGCGCCCCGTCTACTGCACAGGTACGGAGGGCACGCCCCAGCAGCTGCTGACCTCGACCCTCGGCGACGAGTTGAAGGTATCGACGGGCGGCAACGCCAAGGTCTACAGCATAGCCCCGTTCGACGATGCCGCCATTTTGTCAGCCGGACATGCTGCCGACGGTGCCTTCTGGATGAGCGACGAGGACGGCAAGTGGCACACCTCGTCGTTCTACTTGAACCAGCTGCCCAATTGGCTGTTCAGCCTCAACGAGTTACGCCTTTCCGCTACAGAAAAGGATAAACTCGTATGGGAGCCGGTCATCGAGCAGTCGGGCAAGTACAACTATTACCAGCATACTGACAACGAGAAGCCCTTCAAGCACACGCTGAAAGGTGCCGAGCGCCATAGCCAGCTGAAGACCAGCGGACTCATCAACGCCTACGTCACCGAACTGGCGCAGCAATGCGTCATTCAGGAGTCGCTGGGCTTCGACCGCGTCACCGACTTCCTGGCCGTGGGCTACTACGCTGGCACATTCAACCATCAGGCTATGTCAGAATGTCAGCTTGAGCTGCAGGACACCTACGTCCGGCTGGACCGCGAGCTGGCAAGCCTTATCAACGACATCGAGCGCAAGGTGGGGGCCGAGCACGTGCTCTTCGTCGTCACCTCAACGGGCTACAGCGACGTCGAGAGTGCCGACTACGAGAAGTACCGCATACCGACGGGAACGTTCTACATGAACCGCACCGCCAACCTGCTGAACATGTACTTCGGAGCCATCTGGGGTCAGGGCCGATACATCGAGTCGTGCTTCCGCAACCAGATGTTCCTGAACCAGAAGCTGTTGGAGTCGAAGCGCATATCGCTGATTGACGCCTGCCAGCGGGCACAGGAGTTCCTGACGCAGCTGTCGGGCGTGCGAAACGTCTACAGCAGTTTCCAGCTGCTGACCAGCACCAGCGAGCACATACAGAAGGTGCGCAACGGCTACAATCCCGAGCGTTGCGGCGACTTCATGGTAGAGGTGTCGCCGGGATGGAAGCTCTACAACGAAGACAACCAGGACACGCAGCTCTCGCGGGCCTCGTTCATACAGTTCCCCATCATCTTCTATGGTGCCGGAACAAAGGCCGGGCGCATCACCGACCGCGTGACGGTCGACCGCATTGCACCGACCATTGCCAAGACCATACGCATCAGGGCACCCAACGCCTGCTCGGCGGAACCCCTATTCTGAGAACAATAACAGTAATTCGTAAATAGTCAAATAGAAAATACAAAAATGAATTTTACCAAGATTTTGAAGTCATTGTTCGGCGACAAGTCATCGCGCGACATGAAACTGATTCAGCCCCTCGTAGACAAGGCAAAGTCGTTCACGCCGCAGATACAGGCCATGAGCAACGACGAACTGCGTGCCCGCACCAAGGAGATACAGCAGCAGGTACAGCAGGCTGCCCACGAGCAGAAAGAGAAGATTGCCCAGCTGAAGGCAACGATTGAAGACACGCCCATCGACGAGCGCGAGGCCATCTTCAACCAGATAGACAAGTTGGAGAAGGAGGCACTCGACATCTATGAGAAGGCCCTCGACGAAGTGATGTTCGAGGTGTTTGCCATCGTCAAGGAGACGGCACGCCGATTCGCCGAGAACGAGGAGACCGTTGTGACGGCTACCGACTTCGACCGCGAGCTGGCAGCCGACCCTCGCAAGGACTTCATCACCATCGACGGCGACAAGGCCATCTACCACAACCACTGGACAGCCGGAGGCAACGACCTGAAGTGGGAAATGATACACTACGACGTGCAGCTGTTCGGCGGCACCGTGCTCCATCAGGGAAAGATTGCCGAGATGGCTACGGGTGAAGGTAAGACGCTGGTCGCTACCCTACCCGTCTTCCTCAACGCCCTGACGGGCAACGGCGTACACGTGGTGACGGTGAACGATTACCTGTCGAAGCGTGACTCCGAGTGGATGGGACCGCTCTATATGTTCCACGGTCTCTCGGTCGACTGTATCGACAAGCACCAGCCCAACAGCGAGGCCCGTCGCCGTGCCTACCAGGCCGACATCACGTTTGGTACGAACAATGAGTTCGGTTTCGACTACCTGCGCGACAACATGGCCACGTCGCCAGCCGACCTGGTGCAGCGTTCGCACAACTACGCCATCGTCGACGAGGTGGACTCGGTGCTGATTGACGATGCGCGTACACCTCTTATTATTAGTGGCCCCGTGCCCAAGGGCGACGACCAGATGTTCGAGGAGTACCAGCCGCTGGTCGAGAAACTCGTCGGCGTGCAGCGCCAGTTGGCCACGCAGTACCTGGCTGATGCCAAGCAGAAGATTGGCGAAGGTCAGCGTCTGGCCGAGGAAGGAAAGAAGAAGGAGTCGGAGACCCTGCTCGAAGAGGGCTTCCTGTCGCTCTTCCGCTCACACAAGGCCATGCCGAAGAACAAGCCGCTCATCAAGTATCTGTCGGAGGAAGGCATCAAGGCCGGTATGCTCAAGACCGAAGAGACCTATATGGAGAACAACAACCGCCGCATGCCCGAAGCCGTCGAGCCACTCTACTTCGTGGTGGACGAGAAGCTGAACTCGTGCGACCTGACCGATAAGGGTACGGGCTGGTTAGCCAATCAGGTGAACGATGCCGAGCTGTTTGTGCTGCCCGACATCGCCGGACAGCTATCTGCACTCGAGGGTGAGACGGGCATGACCGACCAGGAGCGCGTCGACAAGAAGGACGAACTGATGGCTCACTACGCCGTGCAGTCGGAGCGCGTACACACGCTTCAGCAGCTGCTGAAGGCCTACTGCATGTTCAATAAGGACGACGAGTACGTGGTCATCGACGGCGAGGTGAAGATTGTGGACGAGCAGACGGGCCGTATCATGGAGGGTCGCCGCTGGAGCGACGGTCTGCACCAGGCCGTAGAAGCCAAGGAGCACGTGAAGGTGGAGGCTGCCACCCAGACTTTTGCCACCATCACGCTGCAGAACTACTTCCGCATGTACCACAAGCTGGCCGGCATGACGGGTACGGCATCGACGGAGGCAGGCGAGTTCTGGGACATCTACAAGCTCGACGTGGTGGAGATTCCTACCAACCGCCCCGTCATCCGTAACGACCAGGACGACCGCGTCTACAAGACTGCCCGAGAGAAGTACAAGGCTGTCATCGAGGAAATTGTCGCCATGCGCAACGCCGGACGTCCCACGCTGATTGGTACGACGTCGGTGGAAATCTCGGAGTTGCTGAGCCGTATGCTCGATATGTACGTCAACCCCGAGACGGGAAAGCGCGAGGGTATACCCCACCAGGTGCTGAACGCCAAGCTGCACCAGAAAGAGGCCGACATCGTGGCACTGGCCGGTCAAAGCACTAACGGAAAGGGTGCCGTCACCATCGCCACCAACATGGCAGGCCGTGGTACCGATATCAAGCTGTCGCCCGAGGTAAAGGCCGCCGGTGGTCTGGCCATCATCGGTACCGAGCGTCACGAGAGCCGCCGTGTGGACCGCCAGTTACGTGGTCGTGCCGGACGTCAGGGTGACCCGGGCTCCAGCGTGTTCTACGTGTCGTTAGAAGACAAACTGATGCGACTCTTCGCATCCGAACGTATCGCCTCAGTCATGGACCGCTTGGGATTCAAGGAGGGCGAGATGATTGAAAGTCCGATGATTTCGAAGAGCATCGAGCGTGCCCAGAAGAAGGTCGAGGAGAACAACTTCGGTATCCGTAAGCGCCTCATCGAGTACGACGACGTGATGAACAAACAGCGTACCGTCATCTACGAGAAGCGCCGCCACGCCCTGATGGGTGAGCGTATCGGCATGGACATATCGAACATCATCTGGGACCGCATTGTCAACATCATCGAGAACAACGACTATGCCGGTTGCAAGGAGGAGTTCCTGCATATCATGGCAATGGAGGTGCCCTTCACGGAAGAGGAGTTCAGCAACAAGCAGCGTGAGCAGCTGGAGGAAGAGGCATTCCAGGCCGCAATCGGCAACTTCGAGCGCAAGACGGAGCGCATACGCGAGGTGGCACAGCCCATCATCAAGCAGGTGTACGAAACGCAGGGTGCCATGTACGAGCGCATCATGGTGCCCCTGACCGACGGCCGACGCATGTACAACATACCGTGTAACCTCAAGGAAGCCTACGACACGGAGTCGAAGTCGGTGGTCAAGGAGTTCGAGAAGGCCATACTGCTCCACATCATCGACGACTCGTGGAAGGAGAACCTGCGCCAGCTCGACGAACTGAAGCACTCCGTGCAAAACGCCAGCTACGAACAGAAGGATCCGCTGCTTATCTTCAAGTTGGAGTCAGCCAAGGTGTGGGACTCGATGATCAACGAGATGTACAACCGCATCTGCTCCATACTGACCCGCGCCCAGATTCCCGTCGTAGAGCAGGTGCAGGAGGCCGCTCCAGAGCCTACCCACCAGCCTCAGCAGTACACCGAGACCAAGCAAAACCTCGACGAGGAGAAACTGACCGACGAGAACCAGCGTGCCGCTGCCCAGCACGACACCCGTGCCCAGCAGCCCCGCACCCCCATCATGAAGGACAGGCTCCCCGGCCGTAACGACCCCTGCCCCTGCGGCAGTGGCAAGAAGTTCAAGAACTGCCACGGACGCGGCATCGTCTGATTCTGCAATATAGTAAATAATAAAAGAGGTGAAGCCGTTGCGGTTCCACCTCTTTTATTATTTACACCTCACGAACGGGTTCTTCATTCCCTCAGAATTTACTAATCTCAGCCATGAACGAAGGCCGACGACGATAAACATCACGGAAATGTTCAGCCAACTGATGGGCTACAGTTTTTCCGTTCTCCAGTTTCAGCATGGCTTCCATGGAGTGGCGTATACGACTATAGTGCTTGGCTCCCATGTTCCTTTCGGCATAGTTTTTCAGCATATTGACATATTCCGTCAGAAGTTCATCGGAGTGGGTAGCCTTCAAATGATGGGCATAAGAGTCGAACATATCCAACGAATGGTGCTTGGTACCCATAAGCAGGGCGAAGAGTTTTTCCCAGTTTTGATCCTCGGCATAAATGTCTGCCTCGATGCTGGAACTGCTCCAAACAAGCATATCGGTCTCGTTGAGCATCTTCGTGAGGAAAGCATTCCACTCTTTAGGGGCGATGAGCTTTTTCAGTTCGTGATAATAGTCCATCGTGCCTCTTTTCAGGACAAACAGTTCACGGCAAAGTTTGGTTTGCATCTGCCAGTTTAGGGTTCGGCGGTAAATGTCAAGTTCCAGTTCTTTCCACTCCACGATGCTCTGGTTCTTCTCGTCGGCTATCTTCTGACCGCCCTTAATAAGGGTTATTGCATTCTGGAAGTCCTTTCGCTCAACAGCCTTCTCAATCTCGCGCTTTCTGACTTGTGGCATATAAAGATACTGTTCGATAGCCTTCATTGCATCATCTTTACGTCCCATTTTCTCAAGCAGGGTAATCTTCCGGATGGCATACTCTGCTCGGTTGCTGTCGTAGATGTCTGGCTGTAATATCATTTCATCGAGCATGCGCAGCATGGCATCGTCAGACTGCGAGGCGGCAGAAGCCTCTTGTAACAGCCGGTTCATGTCGCAGTAGCCAAGGTTCCAGATTTCCGATTTCACCATCTTCTTCAGCTTACCTATCACCTCGTCTTTCTCTTCCTGGGGCACGCTATCGGAACCAATACTCTCCACAAGTAGCTTGCCGTAGCCCTCAAGAGTGTCGGCAAGCCACCAGTCGCCGTCATCTTCGTACATATAGTTCAGGTCTTCCGCATCGGTGAGTTCAAACATGCGCATGGCTATCTGCAGGGCAGCACTGGCATTGCCAATGTCTAACAGTCGCCGTGCATCCTTCAGTAGGCCCGTTGAAACGCTGTAAACCTCATCCCAGTCCGTCACATAGTAACTGTGCCAACGGTCGCCGATGTTCTTCTCTTCGCCGAAGGCTTCTTCCAGCCGTACGATGAAGTCTGCGGCTGAATCCTCGTCTTCAATAAACCGCTCATTAAGGAAGCTTGTCAGTTCTTTATTGAACTTCTTATCCTTACGTGCATAGTCCTGGCAGAACTCACGTAGGTCTTCAAGTGTTGCCAAAGGCATTAAGTCGCTAATTTGTTTCATACTGTATCTTTTATTTTGCAAAAGTACACAAAAAAAAACGAACAATATGTATGTTCTGATAATTATTTGTTGCCTTTGCATGAAAATCTTATAATCAGCAAGAGTATATGGTAATCAAGAATGGCAATGGGCAGATTCTGTCATCTCTCTATTTCATCCTTTTATAGATAGTGAAAGGCAGATTTCTGCTGATAAAAGCAAGGAAGCGCCAACGCTTAGTGACATAGACTTTGGACTTCTTCTTACGAATAGCAGCAATGATTTGACTGGCAACTTTATCGACAGGCATCACCCAAAACAAATCTTCTCCTTTTGCCATTGCAGTATCAACGAGACCTGGACGAATGTCAGTTATTATGATGTGACTACCACTATTGAAGGCTTTCTTTCGCAAAGCCTCCATGTAGTTGATTTGATAGGCTTTTGTTGCGCTATAGGCTGGTGCTATAGGTTCTCCGCGCAGTCCACCCACAGAAGTAATAACAACTAGATGTCCCTTTCCTTGGTGTTCGAACAGACGATAGAGAGTGTCAACAACAAATGTCCATCCAATCACGTTAGTTTCAATGGCAGGAAGTTCTATGGAATAGTCAAGCGAAGGATTGAGTTCACCTGTTCCTGCACAGACAATGGCCAGGTCTATTTGGCAAAACGCTTCATGGATGATGTTGATGGCCATACCAGATTCTTTCAGTTTAGTGATGTCTACCGTTACAACCTTCGTGTTGATAGGATATTGTTGGCACAACTCTTCTAACAGGTGTGTCCGTCTGCCTACTATACCTATTTTATGGTCATGTTGTGCATAATTCAGAAACAGAGCCTTGCCAATTCCCGAGGTGGCACCTATGATGATGATGTTCATATTGTTTTTTGTGTACAAAGTTAATCATATCATCTTAACCTTATACAAATATAGAAACAAAAAACGCATGTTTACAGTAAACTCTCAAAACGTTTTGAGAATTTACAAACCAAAAGTTACTTCCCTGCGAATATTGCTGATGGTTGTTGGCGTTACTTTCAAATAAGATGCTATGTCTTTTAAGCTGATGTTTTGCACAAGGTTTGGGCAACGACGAAGCAACTCTGTATATCGCTCTCTGGTAGACATGCGGTAGGTGTCAAGATACTGGGTATAGACTTGAGAGAAGAGATGGTCGGATATGGCCTGCTGGACTTCTTTCATATCGTCTGAATCAAGAAGTTTGAGCAACTCTTCACCAGAAAGTAGGAATATCTTGCAGGGCGTTGCTGCCACAACCGTCACTTCAGAAGTCTTACCAGAAAGACAATTTGGATAATCGCCTACGAATTCGCGCTCAAATGCGAAGCCTGAAATATAGTCTTTCTGTTCGAATGGATTATGCACAAGATACTTGAAATAGCCTTTCTCTACAAAGCCCACATATCGGGAACGCTCACCTGTCTTGATGAAATAATCACCCTTGGCATATTGTGTCAATCGTCCGTGATTAACGCAATAATCTGCCAATGGCGTAAGGTCAAGACCTTCGATATATGAATTGAAGCCCGTCATTTAAAGGTCAGTATAGTCGCGCCTGCTTCTTCACGGCCAACAGTCCATTTTGCCATCATTTGTCTATTAGCTGATAAAATCAACCACGGGCAGGGCATTTCACCCTGCCCGTGGCATTGATTAAACTATTGGAAATTACTCGCTCCAGTTCTCCTGCGTCTTGCGGACGTAGGTCTTGTAGCGCAGCTGAGCCATGCGCTGTGCCTCGGCGAAGAGCTCCTCGGCCTCGTTGGGATAAGCCTTCTTCACTGACAGGTAGCGAACCTCACCGAGCAGGAAGTCGTGGAAGTTCTCCCAGTTCGGCTCCTTAGAGTCGAGGCTGAACGGATTCTTGCCTTCCTCGGCCAGAGCGGGATTGTAGCGCCACAGGTGCCAGTAGCCGCACTCAACAGCCTTCTTCTCCTCAGCCTGGCTCTTACCCATGCCGCCCTTGGCTTTCAGACCGTGGTTGATACATGGAGCGTAAGCGATGATGATTGAAGGTCCGTGCCAAGCCTCGGCCTCGCGGATAGCCTTGAGGGTCTGAGCGTGGTCAGCACCCATAGCAATCTGAGCGACATAGACATAGCCGTAAGTGGTGGCAATCATGCCGAGGTCCTTCTTGCGGATGCGCTTACCCTGGGCAGCGAACTGAGCGATAGCACCGAGCGGTGTAGCCTTAGAGGCCTGACCACCGGTGTTAGAGTAAACCTCAGTATCGAGCACGAGGATGTTCACGTCCTCACCGCTGGCAATCACGTGGTCGAGACCACCGTAACCGATGTCGTAAGAAGCACCGTCACCACCGATGATCCACTGGCTGCGCTTCACGAGATAGTGGTCGAGCGTCTGCAGTTCCTTGTTGACGGGGCAGCCGGCAGCAGCGGCGGCACGGATGGCAGCACGCAGCTTAGGAGCAATCTCCTTGGTCTTGTCGGCATCCTCGCAGTTGGCAATCCACTCCTGTGCGAGAGCCTTGTACTCCTCAGTGCACTGGGGAGCCTCGCAGGCCTCGGCGAGCAGCTTGGCCACGCGCTCCTTCATCTTCTTGTTACCGAGAGCCATACCGAGACCGAACTCGCAGAAGTCCTCGAACAGAGAGTTGTTGAAGCAGGGACCCTGACCCTTCTCGTTCTTGGTGTAAGGCGTAGAGGGGATAGAAGCCGAGTAGATAGACGAGCAACCGGTAGCGTTGGCAATCATCTGACGGTCGCCGAACAGCTGGCTGATGAGCTTCACGTAAGGAGTCTCACCGCAACCAGAGCAAGCGCCAGAGAACTCGAACAGCGGCTGAGCGAACTGAGAGTTCTTCACATTGCTGCGGATGTCGACGAGATGCTGCTTAGAAGGCACCTTAACCAGCTTGTCCCAGTCGGCAGCCATCTTCTTCATGTCGGCAGCATCGGGGTTGAACGGAACCATCGTGAGGGCCTTGCCCAGCTTCGGGTTGCCCGGGCAGATGTCGGCGCAGTTGCCGCAGCCGAGGCAGTCGAGCACTGAAGGCTCGATGACGAAGTGCATGCCCTTCATGGCGGCAGGAGCCTTCATCTCGAGGGTCTCGAGGCCGTCGAAGCCCTTCAGCTCGTCGTCGGTCAGAACGAACGGACGGATGGCAGCGTGAGGACAGATGTAAGCACACTGGTTACACTGGATACAGTTGTCCTTGTTCCACATCGGAACGAAGGCCTCTACACCGCGCTTCTCGTAAGCGGCAGTACCAACCTCCCAAGAACCGTCAACGGTGCCGTGCTTCACGAAGTCGCTGACCTTCAGCAGGTCACCGGCCTGGGCGTTGATAGGACGAACGAGCTCCTTAACGAATGCGGGAGCGTCATCCTGCTTCTCAGCATCGTCGGCCAGGTTAGCCCACTCGGGCTTCACCTCAAACTTCTTGTACTCACCACCGCGGTCGATAGCAGCGTAGTTCTTGTCAACCACGTCCTGACCCTTGGCACCGTAAGACTTCAGGGCAGCAGCCTTCATCTTCTCGACAGCCAGCTCTACGGGAATCACCTCGGTGATGCGGAAGAAGGCCGACTGCAGGATGGTGTTGGTGCGGTTGCCCAGACCAATCTCCTGTGCAATCTTGGTAGCGTTGATGGTATATACGGTGATATTGTTCTGTGCGAAGTAGCGCTTCACCTTGTTAGGCATGAACTTCTCCAGCTCGGCATCGTCGAAGATGGTGTTCAGCAGGAACGTACCGTTCTTCTGCAGACCACGGGTCACATCATACATGTGCAGGTAAGCCTGAACGTGGCAAGCCACAAAGTTAGGTGTGGTTACCAGATAGGTAGAACGGATGGGCGTGTCACCGAAACGCAGGTGAGAGCAGGTGAAACCGCCCGACTTCTTGGAGTCGTAAGAGAAGTAAGCCTGACAGTACTTGTCGGTGTTGTCACCAATGATCTTCACTGAGTTCTTGTTAGCACCCACGGTACCGTCAGCACCCAGACCATAGAACTTAGCCTGGAACATACCCTTGCCACCGAGTGCAATCTCCTCAACCTCGGGCAGCGAGGTGAAGGTAACGTCGTCTACGATACCAATGGTGAAGTGGTTCTTGGGCTCGGGCATAGCGAGGTTGTTGAACACGCTGATGATCTGAGCGGGAGTCGTATCGTGAGAACCGAGACCGTAGCGGCCGCCGACGATGAGGGGACGATTCTCTACATCGTAAAAGGCATCCTTTACGTCGAGGTACAGAGGCTCGCCGTTGGCTCCGGGCTCCTTGGTGCGGTCGAGGACGGCAATCTTCTTGACAGTCTTGGGAACAGCAGCCAGCAGGTGCTTCACGCTGAACGGACGATAGAGGTGAACAGAGATCATACCCACCTTCTGGCCGTTGGCGTTCAGGTAGTCGATAGCCTCGCGGGCAGCATCGGTAGCCGAACCCATCAGGATGATCATGCGGTCGGCATCCTCAGCTCCGTAGTAAGAGAAGAGGTGATACTCACGACCGGTGATCTTAGACAGCTCGCCCAGATACTTCTCAACCACCTCAGGCACTGCATCGTAGTAGGGGTTGCAAGCCTCACGGTGTGTGAAGAAGGTCTCGGGGTTCTCGGCAGTACCACGGGTGATAGGACGCTCAGGCGACATAGCACGGTCACGGAAACGCTTGATGTACTCTTCCTTTACGAGAGGACGAACATCCTCCTGGTCGAGCAGCTCAATCTTGTGATACTCGTGAGAGGTGCGGAAACCGTCGAAGAAGTTAACGAAAGGCACGCAGGTCTCCAGAGATGCGAGGTGAGCAGCAGCGGTCATATCCATAACCTCCTGCACAGAGCCTTCGCAAAGCATGGCGAAACCAGTCTGGCGGCAAGCCATCACGTCCTGGTGGTCACCGAAGATACACAGAGAGTGAGAAGCCAGCGTACGGGCAGAAACGTCGAATACGCAAGGAATCAGCTCACCGGCAATCTTGTACATGTTAGGAATCATCAGGAGCAAGCCCTGAGAAGCGGTGAAGGTAGTGGTGAGAGCACCAGCCTGCAGCGAACCGTGAACGGCACCGGCAGCACCAGCCTCAGACTGCATTTCCTGCACACTTACGGTCTGACCCCAGAGGTTCTTACGACCACGGGCAGCCCATTCGTCAACGTGCTCAGCCATAGGTGAGCTCGGGGTGATGGGGTAGATAGCAGCTACCTCCGAGAACATGTAGCTCACGTGAGCCGCAGCCTCGTTACCATCACAGGTGATAAATTTCTTTTCTTTAGCCATTTTGTTTATAAATAAAATGTATAACAGTATTGCCTGAAATAATACCTAAAAATGAGGATTTGTTTTAAAACGTGTGCAAAGGTACAAAGAAAATCCCGAAATGCAAAGCACAGTTTGCAAAATATTCCTAAAACGTTTGCGTTTGTCTTGCAAGTCAATAAATAATGTATTACTTTTGCACCCAAATTGTAAAAGAAACAACGATGAAGACAGACATACAGATAGCAAGAGAGTGTCAGTTGGAGCACATCAACGACATTGCCTCCCGATTGGGCATTGCCCCAGAAGAGTTAGAACCCTACGGTCGCTACATGGCGAAAGTTCCCATTTCGCTGCTCGACGAGGAGCATATCAAGAAGAGCCATCTCATCCTGGTAACGGCCATCAGCCCCACGAAGACAGGTATTGGCAAGACCACCGTCAGCATCGGTCTGACGCTGGGGCTTAATAGAATAGGTAAGAAAGCCGTCGTAGCTCTGCGAGAACCCTCGTTAGGCCCCTGCTTCGGCATCAAGGGTGGTGCTGCGGGCGGCGGCTATGCCCAGGTGCTGCCAATGGAGAAGATCAATCTGCACTTCACGGGCGACTTCCATGCCGTAACCTCGGCTCACAACACCATCAGCGCCCTGCTCGACAACTACATGTACCAGTATCGCAAAGATGGTTTCTCGCTACGCGAGGTGTACTGGAAGCGCGTGCTCGACGTCAACGACCGCGCTCTGCGCAACGTCGTGACTGGCATGAGGGGCGACGGCGTGGTACAGGAGACGGGGTTCGACATCACCCCAGCCTCTGAACTGATGGCCATCCTCTGTCTCGCCACGAGTGAGGAAGACTTGCAACGGCGTATCGAGAACATCTTGTTGGGCATCACGGCTGACGGAAAGCCATTCCGTGTCCGCGACTTGGGCGTGGCAGGTGCCATTACCGTGCTGCTGCGCGATGCCCTCAACCCCAACCTCGTGCAGACTACGGAGCACACGCCGGCCTTCATCCACGGCGGTCCCTTTGCCAACATTGCCCACGGCTGCAGCAGCGTACTGGCTACGAAAATGGCAATGAGCTATGGCGACTACGTGGTGACGGAGGCAGGATTCGGTGCCGACTTGGGAGCCGAGAAGTTCTTCGACATCAAATGCCGCAAGGCGGGACTTCAGCCCCGTTTAGTGGTCATCGTAGCTACCACACAGGGACTGAAGATGCACGGAGGCGTAGATCTCGCCAATATCAAGGACCCCAACATGCAGGGACTAAAGGAGGGCCTGAAGAACCTGAACCGCCACATCAACAACATGCAAGGCTTTGGCCAGCCCGTTGTGGTGACACTCAATCGTTTCGACACCGACTTGGACGAAGAAATCGACGTGGTGCGCCAGAACTGTGAAGCTCTGAACGTAGGCTTTGCCGTCAACGAAGCCTTCCTGAAGGGTGGCGAGGGTGCCGTAGAGTTGGCTCAGACGGTAGTGGACACCATCGAGCACATACAGCCCCTACCAATCCACTACACATATCCCCAAAACGACAGCATAGAGGACAAGATAGAAAAGGTTTGCAAGCGCATCTATGGAGCTGCCGCTGTAGAGTTTACCAAGACAGGAAAAAAGAAATTGGAGTCAATCAAGACCATCTTTGCCAACGACGAGAGCATCAGGCGCTACCCCGTCTGCATTGCCAAGACACAATTCTCATTCACAGCCGACTCTACACGCTACGGTTCCCCCGAGGGCTTCACCATCCGCATTCGTGACATCATCCTCAATTGCGGCAGCGAGATGATTGTGGCCATTGCTGGCGACATGCTTCGTATGCCTGGCCTTCCCAAGAACCCGCAGGCTGAGCGCATCAGCATCAACAACGGAGAAATCGACGGATTGTCATAAAGTAACTAAATTATTCACTCTCTCCCCCATCCGAGTTTACTTACGGTAAACCTGGAGTTTACCCTACCTAAACCCCAGGTTTACCCTACCTAAACTCCTCCTCCGCTCCGTCTAATCTGGAAGTGCATAAACATGCATCTTTTGCCTGCTTCTTTGCATTCTTAAAGCTCACACTTACAGTAACATTAGAGTATAGCCAAAGTAACACGCTGGCACGGTGTAAGCTTGCCGCATATAAAAATGTGGATGGCGCAGGACGCTGCCATCCACCAACTATATTGATAAGGTAGGAATCAGCAATTGCTGATAAAAAAACTTATCATCGGCAAAAATAGTACTTTCTATTCAAAATTGCAAGTTTTTTTGTTAGAAATTTCTAAATTTAACATTGTGCGCGTTTACACAAGCTCGTCGACTGGCAGGGAAGCCTGTTTTCGGTATCCTATGCCCGTCACAATGCAACAGAGTTCGCCCTGCTGATTGGTAATCCTAACATCGACGTATGGCAGCTTGTGATGGTTCATGACTTCGGTGGCTATGGCCGTCAATCGGTCGCCAGCTTTTGCACTCTTGACATAGACAATGTTGTTCTCAATGCCGAACGTCAGCTGTCCGTGTGAATTCATCACGGCAGCTATTGCGATGTCGGCCAACGTGAAGTATGCTCCGCCTTGACAAACGCCTCCGGCATTCAGGTGCTCTTTAGTTACCTGGAGCGTGGCGCGGGCGTAGCCGTCGCCAATCTCCTCCAACAGACAGCCGCTGTTGGCTGCGAACCTGTCGTTTTGGGATAGAAATTCTTTCAATGTCATATATTTGATTTGAGATTTGAGGTTTGAGATTTTTTTTGTACCTTTGCATCCGAAACGAAAAGCATGAAGGTATGGCAATCATTGAAATAACAAGTTTGAAGCAGGAGGGCGTGGAGGTGTTCGGCACCTTGACGGAAGCCCAGCTGCGCAACCGCGTGGAACCCGAGAAGGGCATCTTCATTGCGGAGAGTCCGAAGGTAATCAACGTGGCACTCGATGCTGGCTACGAACCACTGAGCCTGCTTTGCGAACGACGCCACATAGAGGGTGACGCGAAAGGTATCATAACCAGATGCGGCGACATTCCCGTTTATACGGGTGAACGAAGTCTGCTTGGACAGCTGACGGGTTACACGCTGACGAGGGGTGTGCTTTGTGCCATGCGCCGGCCGGCAAGTCCCAACATGGAGGAAGTCTGCAAGGATGCCCAGCGCATCGTAGTGATTGACGGGGTGACGGACACAACCAACATCGGTGCAATCTTCCGCTCGGCAGCAGCTTTAGGCATCGACGCGGTGCTGCTGACAAGGAGTTCGTGCGATCCGCTGAACCGGCGTGCCGTCCGTGTGTCGATGGGGTCGGTATTCCTGGTTCCGTGGACGTGGCTTGACAGCCCTGTGAGCAGCCTCAAAGGGTTGGGATTCCGAACGGCAGCCATGGCCCTGAGCGACGACTCCATCAGCATAGACGACCCGCAACTGAAAGCGGTTAAGCGGCTGGCCATCGTTATGGGCACGGAAGGAGACGGTCTGCCTCTTGAGACGATTGCTGAAACTGACTACGTGGTGCGCATACCCATGTCGCACCACGTAGACTCGTTGAACGTAGCAGCAGCTGCTGCCGTCGCTTTCTGGGAACTTAGAGCTTCAGGCTCTTCTTGATAGCCTCGATGCGCTCCAGGGCCTTCTTCGTGCAGGCCTCATAGTCGGCAGCCCCCTGGAACGATGCGTCTTTCAACTCGGTGTAGAACTTAATCTTAGGTTCCGTGCCCGAGGGACGCACGCTGACCTTCGTACCGTCCTCGCAGAACCATTGGAGCACGTTCGACGTATCGGGCATGTCAATCTTCTCGACGCTGCCATCGGCCTTCTTAGCCTCCAGCGTCTTGTAGTCCTTCCACAGGCAAATCTTGGAATCACCAAGCACCTTCGGCGGATTCTCGCGGAAGTCGGTCATCATCTGTTTAATCTCGTCGGCACCCGTCTTGCCCGGACGTACGACGTTGATGGTCATCTCCTTCGAGAAACCATACTCCTTATAAATATTCATCAGGAGGTCGTACAGCGTCATGCCATTGTCGCGGGCCCATGCTGCAATCTCGCAGATGAGACAGATACTGGCAGGGGAGTCCTTGTCGCGTACCTTGTCGAACGGCAGGAATCCGAAACTTTCCTCACCGCCGCCGATGAACTTCTTCACGCCCTCGTTGATGCGTATCTCGTTGGCTATCCACTTGAAGCCCGTGTAGCAGTCCTTATACTCCACGCCATTCTTCTTGGCAATCTCGGCAATCACCTCAGTTGTCACGATGGTCTTCACCAGGAACTCATTGCCCTTTAGCTGGCCAAGTTTCTTCTTGTTGGCGATGATGTACCATGAGAACATCATGCAAGTCTGGTTACCATTCAGTATCTCCCACTCGCCCTTCGGGTTGCGGCAGACGATGGCCAGACGGTCGGCATCAGGGTCGGAGGCAATCACGAGGTCGGCATTGAGCTTCGTGCCAAGCTTCATGCCTAAAGTCATAGCCTCGGCGTTCTCGGGATTCGGGCTGACCACCGTTGGGAAGTTACCGTCGACAACCATCTGCTCGGGCACCACGTGGATGTTCTGGAAACCCCATGAGCGCAGAGCCATCGGGATGATGACGCGGCCCGTTCCGTGCATAGGCGAGTAGACGATGTTGAGGTCTTTCTGGCGAAGGATGACGTCCTGGTCAACCATTGCTTCCTTCACAGCTTGGATGTAATCCCAGTCCATCTCGCCGCCGATGATATCAATGAGGTCCTTATTGCCCTCGAACTTCACCTGGTCGATGGTCACCTTGTTCACCTCGTCGATGATGCCCTTGTCGTGCGGAGCCAGCACCTGTGCACCGTCGTCCCAGTAAGCCTTGTAGCCATTGTACTCGCGGGGATTGTGGGAAGCGGTAACATTGACACCGGCCTGGCAGCCAAGCTGACGGATGGCAAACGAAATCTCAGGTGTCGGGCGCAAGCTCTCAAACAGATAGACCTTGATGCCATTGGCCGAGAAGATGTCGGCAACGGTCTCGGCAAACATACGGCCGTTGTTGCGGCAATCGTGACCTACAACTACACTTGGCTGGATGTCGGGGAATGCCTTGTTGATGTAGTTGGCAAAACCCTGTGTAGCCATACCGACAATGTACTTGTTCATACGGTTGGTACCGGCTCCCATAATACCGCGCAAACCACCTGTACCAAACTCGAGGTTCTGATAAAAAGCATCGATGAGGGCTGACTTGTCATCAGCATCGAGCATTGCCTGAACTTCCTTACGTGTCTCCTCGTCAAAGGCTGGAGAGAGCCATTCCTTTGCTATTGCCTCACACTGGGCAATGAGCTGAGCATTATTTTCCATAATCATTGTAAGTTTTAGATTTATCTAACTGTATTGTTTGACAAAGATACAAATAATTATGGAAAAGAATATAGAGTGGTGAAAGTTTTTTTATTTTTTTAGCAAAAGATGATAAATTATTCGTATCTTTGCAGCCAAAACGGATGATATGAAAAGAATACTGAGAGGTTTGTCACTATGCATGATGCTCGCAGCTTGCGGCTCAGGAAATGGTGACGACAAGAGCATCGGCTTTGAAACGCTGACCAAGGAAAAGACAGTGAGCATCACCAACGAAAGCGGAGCACCGGCGTGTAGCGTCAGGTTGGAACTGGCCTGCGCGAAGGAGAGTGCGGGCGAACGGGCAAAAGCCATCAACAACGCTGTGGCCAGCCAACTGCTCAACATGGAGGGGTTGTCGCTGAAGCAGGCTGCTGACTCGTTTGCCAACAGTTATACACGAGGTTATGTCAAGAACTTCGCCCCACTCTACCGTGAAGACCGCAATGACCCTGAGAAACGGGCTTGGTATGAGTACCATTACAACATCAATAGCGAGACTACCGACGGACGTGAGGGGGTGACGATATACACGGCCATTGTAGACTACTACGAAGGCGGCGCACACGGCATCAACCAGAAGATTGTGATGAACTTCGACAACAAGACGGGAAAACTGTTGACACTGAGAGACATCTTTGTACCAGGCTTCGAGCAGCGCCTAAACGAGATGCTGCTGAATGCCCTCGTGGAGAAAGCCGACGCTAAGGATGAGAGCGACCTGCGTGACAGGGGCTATTTGTACGCGATGGATATGTTTGCTCCCGAGAATTTTGTGTTGGGCAAGAAATCCGTCACCTTCGTGTACAATCACTACGAGATTGCCTCCTACGACAAAGGCATCATTGAACTGGAACTGTCATACGATGATTTAGAGGAACTCATTGAATTAGATGATTAAGGATAGAGGTATATGATTATAGACAAATATTTCAAGGAACTGACGGAAGAACAGCAGCGCCAATTTGCGATGCTCGACGAGTTGTATCGCGACTGGAATGCCAAAATCAACGTCATTTCACGCAAGGACATCGATAACCTGTACGAGCACCACGTTCTCCACTCGCTGGCTATCGGCAAGGCATTGAGGTTCCAGCCAGGCACACAGATTCTGGATTTAGGCACGGGAGGCGGATTCCCAGGCATTCCATTAGCCATCCTGTTTCCCGAATGTCAGTTCAAGCTGATTGACGGGACGGGCAAGAAGATACATGTTGCTCAGGAAGTGGCAACGGCTATCGGACTGAAGAACTGTCGTGCAGAACACCTACGGGGCGAAGATGAGAACGGAAAGTACGATTTCGTGGTAAGTCGTGCGGTGATGCCCCTACCCGATTTGGTAAAGATTGTGCGCAAGAACATCTCTAAAAAACAGCGCAACGCAATGGTCAACGGCTTGATCTGCCTGAAAGGCGGTGATTTACAGGCTGAGATCCAATCTTTCAAGAACGTTGTGGAGGTAAGTGCCATCAGCAACTGGTTTGAGGAGGAATGGTTTAAGGAAAAGAACGTAATTTATATGCCATTATGATTAAAGTAAGTCGCTTCGTATGCAACATGCTACAGGAGAATGCCTACGTCGTAAACGATGAAAGCTGCGAGGCTGTGGTCATCGACTGCGGCGCACTCTACAACATGGAGCGCAACGCCATCATCAGATACATCAAGGATAATGAATTAAAGCCCGTTCATCTGCTATGTACCCACGGGCACTTCGACCACGTCATCGGTAATGATACTATTACGCGTGAATTCGGGCTTAAGCCCGAGGTAGCTGCCGAGGACAAACACCTCATGAACCTGAAGAAACAGCTGAAGGATATGATGGGAATGGACTACGACAACGAAGTGCCGCCAATAGGACGACTGCTGACTGCCAACGACATCATCGGCTTCGGCACACACAGCATAAAGATTCTGCCCACCCCTGGACACACCCTAGGCTCTGTGACGTTCTACATCGAAACAGAGCATGTGGCTTTCACAGGTGACACGCTGTTCAAAATGAGCATTGGACGAACCGACTTTGAAGGTGGCAGCTGGACTGATATGACCAACAGCCTCATAAACGTGCTGGCCAAGCTTCCTGCTAACACAAAAGTCTATCCTGGTCATGGCGAACCTACGACCATCGGCGACGAACTGCGGTACAACCCCTACATGCGGTAGTACTTAATCGAAGAGGTTGTCAATCTCGGCAATCTCATCTTCGTCGAACCACTTGTTCAGCCGTTCACGGGCACGTTCCTTGATGCTGGGGTCAACGTCCGTCCACACTTTCTTCAGTACATAGAGCAGCACGGCAAGGTCGTCGCCGAGACCAACGATAGGTATGGCATCGGGCACGACATCAAGTGGGCTTATCATATAACCTAAGGCACCGATGATGATGGCCTTGTCCTTGGTACTGATGCTGTCGCTCTGCAACGTGTAGAACAAGATGAGGGCCGCATACACTAACTTGGCACCAGCTCGTTTGGCTATGCGCGAAATTTTCTCAACAAACTCGCTCTGCGAGAACTTGTTGGCATAACTCATGAAATCAGGTAATTCCATATTCTTTCTTTTTCGGTTTTACTGTTTAACGGTTGACTATTTCTGTATTCGCACGATGCGGATTCCCGTGTGCGACGGATGTTTGGAGAGATACAAGCCTAAAGTCATAGGCTCTTCTACCACCTTCTTGTGCAGTTGTGAGGCGTTGAGCAGGTGAAGCCCGTCGGCACGCCACACGGCAAATCCGAGGTGAGCAATGTCAAGGCCGTCCTTGTTGCAGGTGATAGCAATGATGTCACCGTCGCGCACGGCACTGCGCATGGCCTTGCTATCGGTGACGTCGGCCTTGGGAATATATCGGTACTGCCGCCCCGTGAGCGAATCCTCCTGAGCAGCAATCACGGTGATCATTTCCGGATGTGCCTTTAGGGCATTGTACGCCTGAGGATGGCGGCTCATGAAGTGGATATTCAGCGTCTGCAGGGCGGTGAACGGCGGGTTGGGCTGCTGCACCTCTTTGACCAGTTCCTTCACAGTATTGTCATCAATCCAGTCGCTGAAGTAGTGCAGGCGGCTGGTATAGTCGCTGAGGCGTCCATTGCGGTAGCGCATCTGGCATAGCACGTTCAGGTAGTCGCGCCAAGTATAAAGGTTGCGATAGACGCAAAGCGTCAATGCAGTGACGTTCTCCACCAACGTTGTACAATCCAGCTGGCGGGTGTTGATGACCAGTTGTTCAGGGTCGCACA
This sequence comes from uncultured Prevotellaceae bacterium, assembly GCA_947168395.1. Classification (GTDB taxonomy): domain Bacteria; phylum Bacteroidota; class Bacteroidia; order Bacteroidales; family Bacteroidaceae; genus Prevotella. Next base: position 110,243 of record CAMVLT010000003.1, read on the forward strand.
CTTCCAGTGTGTGAGCCACATAAGGCCGCCCCATGAACTTGCGTGCGAAGTGAAGCGGGAAATTCGTCGTGCGGGGCAGGTTCCGGGCCTCGGCAAGGGCCTCGGCAACAAAGGTGCTGTCAGCCTTTGTGTACTTTTCTGTAGCGGTCGCCGTCAGAACACAAATTACACCTATTATTATAATATAAAGTCGCTTCATTTTTTCCTATATCGTTTTTTGAGTCCAAAGTTGTAGCCAATGTAGGCATTAAAGCTGCCAAAGATATTGTTGGCAGTAAATCTTGACGTGTGGTAGTTGCGGGTTCGCAGAATGGCACTGAGGCCGGTGTACCACCGTGTATTGTTATATACCAGTGCAAAACGGCCGATTCCGTCGAGGTTCACCTTGTCAAAGCTGAAACGGTCAGCCTCCTGTTCGGTTTTTCCGAAACTGCTGTCGTAGGCTACTGCCGCCTGGCCACTGGCACAGAACAGCATGTTCTTGGCAAACACCCAGTTGTAGGCATAACCGACGGAGAGGCTAATGTCGTGATACTCCACATTGTTGAACATCATGCCGCTATCTAATTTCACCTCGGCAGTTTCGCCCAGTCTGTCGTCCAACAAGTTATGCAGTTTCTCAAAATCCAGAGAAAGGGTATTCTTCGTATATCCTGCTCCTGCCAACCACGATCCGCAGCTGATTTTCTGGCATGTACTCTGGCTAAAGGCTGCCGGATAGGAAAAGCGTCCGTGATTGAAAATGTAATAAGCATTGACACCCGTGATGCCTACACTGAGTCCGTCGAAAGAAACTCCCTCAAACCTCGAGCCGTCGATGCCATAACCCATGCGCACCTGCCGCAGTTTGTAGTCACTGCCAGTACGGCGGTAGTAAAGGTCCACACCTACCTGCGAAGAATAGATGCTAAAATCAATTTCGCGCTTGGAGCTGTTGCCAAAAAAGTTAAAATTCTTCAGGTCGAACGTGTAACCGAAGAATATCCATCGCCACCCGAAGTAGGGGCCAATCTTGATGCGCTGATCTGGGGCAAACGTGATGCTCTGGCCATTGCTGCTCAGTATGAAATCCTCATAATTACGGGTGGCCTGCATCATGACCGAGAATTCGTAATGCTGTGGTTCTATATAGTAATCCTCCAAACGATCGAAGCCCCGGATGGTCTTCTTCACGGTCTTTCCCATCTTTTTCAGCACCTGTTTGTCCTTGCCCAGCGTATCGGCCACCTCCACAAGCGTAATACTGACGGCCATCATGCGGATGGTCACCAATATCAATAGCACTATGGTTAAGGTCCTCTTCAATTTCTTCTTTACTTTTTACCTTATTACCTTTTCCCAAGAATCCTGTCCATCGCCCAGTTCACAGGCGTTGCCGACACACTGGTACAAGTGCAAACGGCCAGGCCCTGCAAGTGCTCTATCACATTTTTGATGAGCGGAAACTGCACGTATGGAGGGTTGGGTACTGTCAGTTGCTGCACTCCCTCGCTGGTGTGCAGCTGGATGGGAGCATAGTCGAATACCGAGAAGATGAGCTTACCTTGGTCGCCGATAATCTCGATGCAGTCCTCTCGGGCCGATTCATGGGCAACGAAACACCACATACCGCTACCAGAAAGGCCGTTCTCGAAACGGAAACAAGCCGACACCGTATCCTCAGCCTGATACAGATGGCCTCGATTGGTGCTGATACCCTCGGCATCAAGAATCACGCCAAACATATTCTGCAACAGGTCAAGCTGATGGGGAGCAAGGTCATAGAAGTAGCCACCACCAGCAATGTCGGGCTGTAGTCTCCAAGGCAACTTCTCTGGATGGTTGTAGTCCAATTCACGGGGTGGCACGGCAAAACGTACTTGAACGTTCAGCGCATGGCCGATCTGGCCCTCTTCCACAATCTGTTTCACACGCTGGAAATACGGCAGATATCGACGATAATAGGCTACAAAACAAGGAATCCCCGTGCGCTCACTGATATTGTTGATACGAGCACAGTCATCGTAGCAGGCGGCCAAAGGCTTCTCCACATACACAGGCTTGCCGGCCTTCATTGCCATGATGGCAAACGTGGCATGGCTCGACGGCGGCGTGGCTATATAGACAGCATTCACGTCAGGGTCGTCAATCAGCTGCTGGGCATCCGTGTACCACTTCTCAATGCCATGATTGATGGCATAAGTGCGCGCCCGTTTCTCATGACGGCTCATCACAGCCACCACGCTGGAGCCCTCAACCTCACTGAATGCCGGCCCGCTTTTACGTTCCGTCACCTCACCACAGCCGATGAATCCCCATTTCAATAACTTCATCTTTATCTCGCAATTTGGGTGCAAAGTTACGAATAAGTATGGGAAAAAACAAATAATTTCACATTTCTTATTGTTGCGGTGCCTCCGTAGATGCTATATGAAGGAGATTCTATAACCTACGAAAGATGCTGTCGGCAAGGCGTTCATAGACGAGACCAAGGCTGGAAAAATGGTTTAGAGCATTGAGAGCTGCCTTACGGACGGTGATGTTGGGAGAAATGATGGCTACATGGGTTTGGTCAAGAAATTCATTGATACCGCGTTCGTTGGGTTCCTGACCGTTCATGAATAGTCGGCTGAGTACATGGAAACCACATAGCTGGTACATGGTCTTGTCAGAAGCTATCCATTCGTAAGCTTTCATTGGGGCGTAAGGCAGGAACTGATAGAGGTTCATCGCCGCCTGCTCGGCTATCTCAATAGTCTCGGTCTGCTCCATCCAGATATCGACCACCTCCGGCAATATCTCGGTAGGAGGCATCGTCATCGTTGCCAGAATCTTACACTCGCGTACATTCTCCTTCCATAGCGCAATAGCCAGGTCGTAATTTTGTCCGATTTCTTCAGCTTTTTCACGCAGTCGTGGGAGAGTAGCGCCCCAATTGAGGTGATAGTCAACACCCTTCTCACGCATTGACTGCGCTACGGAGCCGTCCATCATCAGACGAAACGACTGCTTGATTTCCTTAATTTTATCATTGATGAGGGAGGCGGAACTAATGGAATTCATGGGTTTTTATAAGACTAATTTGTTATATGAGCGTACTATATTCGGAACTGTAGCGTAGCATCTGATGAGCATAGCTTTCCGAGTAGTTCAGCTGTATGTCGATAATATCGCCGTTAGCATCCGCTACTGGCAGCATCTGTGGATTGATGAAGCCCTTATAGGGTGCCAGATTCAGATGCTTGTAACGCTCCAGCACCTCGGCATGGAGGTCGGTATCAACCTTGACAGCATAGCGTTCTACCAGTTGACGGGCAGCCTCGTAGTCGCCTTCACTCTTGATACGTTGCACTTCAGCCAGCAACTTCGAGAAAAGCTTTCTCAGTTCATCATAATCGCTTATTTGTAAGTAGGTTTTGCCGTTTCGTTTGATTAACGAAACAACTGTACTATGGGCAGCGCACCAATGAGCTATGAGGGCACGGTTGCGCATGTGGGCCTCCTCAATCTGGTTGCCCGGGGTGATGCGGATGAGCTGGGTCATTAGACCGTTCATCATGTATGTATAATACTGTGACTTGAAGGCCTCGCTATCGGGTACGAGTCCCAAATCTACAAGCTTCGGATCGGCAATGTAGTATAGTCCGAAGAGGTCGGCACGGGCTTCCTCGATAGTATTTCCATAGGCTTTCAGAGCATCAGGGTCGACACCTGGCAGAAGCTGTCCGCTACCATGTCCGAGACACTCATGCAGGTCGGTGTGAAGGTCGTCGCACACATCACCGTATTTTTCAATAAGTGCCAGTGTCTGGGCATCAATGACAAACTCCTCTTTGAATCCACTACCGTGAGCAGCCTTGTTGTAAGCATCGGTGATATTGCTGATGGTAATACTCTTCGAGCCGTAACGGGCACGTATCCAGTCGGCATTGGGCAAATTGATGCCGATAGCAGTGGAAGGGTACTCCTCGCCGCCAAGCATAGCAGCGCAGATGACGTTGGCCGACACGCCTTTCACAACGGGCTTGCGAAAACGAGGGTCTACGGGCGAATGGTCCTCAAACCACTGTGCGTTTCGGGCAATGGTACGGGTACGGTGTGTAGCCTCCTCATCAATGTATTCCACCAACGCCTCCCATGTGCCTTTCAGTCCGAGCGGGTCTCCGTACACCTCGATGAAACCATTGATAAAGTCCACTCTTCCCTCCAAGCACTGTAGCCACAGGATGCTGTACTCATCGAACAGACGTAGGTCGCCCGTCTCATAATATTCTATCAGTTTACAAATGACCTGCCGCTGGCTGTCATTCTCAGTCACTTCGGCAGCCTTTCTAAGCCAATAGACGATATGGCGTATGGCATTTCCATAGCGTCCATGGCTCGTCCACACCTCCTCGGCCACAATGCCATCGCGTTTCACCAATGTGGAGTTCAAACCGTAGGAAGGCGGATTGGGGGTATTTTCATCTTTCTTGGCAGAATAATAGGCTTCTGCCTCTGCCTGACTGACTCCCTCGTAGAAGTTACAGGCCGATGTCAGCAACAAGTCCTCACCGTCGGCCTTATTCACCCGTTTGGGCAGCACAGTGGAGTCAAAGATGACAGGAAAGAGTTCGTCACAGAGTGTATCTACAGTCTGTCCATCGGCCAAGGGTAAGCGGCGGCTGTCTACCTGACGTAGCACACTCCGCAGGTAGTCCTCAGAGAAGGCAGGCATGATCTTCTCACAACCATAATGATGGTAAATGCCGTTAGAAAACCAAATTCGCTTCAGGTAGACTTCCAAGGCGTGGAAATCGTCGGTACTATGGTCGATGCACAAATCGGTGTACACAGCCTCCAATGTCTTTCGAATACGAAGATTGTATGCGCCATACTGATCGAACGTGATGTCACGTCCGAACAGTGCAGCTTTCGACAAATAGTAAATAAGACGCTTCTGTTGTAATGATAGTTGATCGAATCCCGTCAATTTGTAACGGAGCATCTGCAAATCGGCAAAACGCTCGTCAGTATAACAAAAATCTCTCATTAACAGGTCTTTCTATTGCTTTTTATGTTTCTTGACAGCTTGCGAAGGGTGCTGCTGCAAATGCTGCAGACGATAATCACGCGGCGTCATGTTCATCAACTTGTAGAATGAGGCATAGAACGACTGCCGGTTTGCAAAGCCCACCATATCACTAACCTCCTCCATACGTAAATCTTGATAGCGTTTGTCCACCAAAATAGACATTGCTTCCTCGATGCGGTACTTGTTGATAAATGAGGCATAGTTCATGTGGAAGCGGACATTGACCACAGCCGAGACATAGCGGGTGTTGGTACCCAAGTCTTCTGCCAACCTCTTGGCGGAATAGTTCTTGTCCTTATACTTCTTCTGCATGACGATAATATTAAGGATCTTCTCCTTCATCTCATCCATCAACCTGGGACTGACCAAACTTCTGTAGACAGCCTCCTTTTCCTTTTTTTCTGTAATATTATATTTTGCCATACACTAAGAAAGACTAATAATGGTATAGTTTTCAAGTGCAAATATAAGGAAATTTTACAATATTTCCAAATAAAATTATGTTTTTTTCCAAAAAAGTTGTATTTTTGTCGGAAAATTGCGCATAAAGCATGGAAACGACAGCATTTTTGAGGAAATTCTTTGGATATGACACCTTCCGTCCCAACCAACGGGAAATCATCGAGAACGTTATGAACGGGCGTGATACACTGGTACTTATGCCTACCGGTGGAGGCAAAAGTGTGTGTTATCAGATTCCGGCTTTGGTCATGAAGGGGACTGCCATCGTGGTGTCACCACTCATCAGCTTGATGAAAGACCAGGTGGAGACACTTCGGGCCAACGGCATCGAGGCGGCAGCCCTGAACAGCAACAATAGTCTGGACACCGACACCGTGATACGCCGTAAGTGCATGTCTGGCGACATGAAGCTGCTCTACATCTCACCTGAAAAACTATTGGCAGAAATACCCTACCTGCTCAGTAACATCCACATATCGCTTTTTGCCATTGACGAAGCCCACTGCATCAGTCAATGGGGGCACGATTTCCGGCCGGAATACACCCAATTAGGACTGTTGAGGGACAAGTTCCCATCAGTGCCCATCATGGCGCTAACTGCCACTGCCGACCGCATAACACGGCAGGACATTGTAACACAGCTGAAGCTTCATGACTGCCATGAGTTCATTTCCAGCTTTGACCGTCCCAACTTAAGTTTGAGTGTGAAGCGCAATTTTACGACAAAGGAGAAGAATGCCTTCATCCTGAACTTCATCAAGGCGCGTCCATACGATGCCGGCATCATCTATTGCCTCAGCAGGAAAACTACAGAAAAAGTGACTATTGCTTTAAAAGACAAAGGAATAAACGCAATGGCTTATCACGCTGGACTTACCGGTCAGGAACGTAATCAAGCGCAGGAACGTTTCAAGAATGACGAGATACAAGTAGTGTGTGCCACTATTGCTTTCGGCATGGGCATTGACAAGAGCAACGTCCGTTGGGTTATACATTACAACATGCCCAAAAGCATCGAGAGCTTCTATCAGGAGATTGGCCGTGCAGGGCGTGATGGCGCACCTGCCGATACCGTGCTGTTCTACTCGTTGGCCGACATCATCCAACTGACGGAGTTCGCCAAGGCCAGTGGACAACAGGACGTAAACATGGACAAACTCAAACAAATGCGGCAATATGCAGAATCGAACGTTTGTCGCCGCCGTATCCTTCTGAATTATTTTAACGAACAGACCGACCACGACTGCGGCAACTGTGACGTATGCCAGAACCCGCCCCAACGATTCGATGGCACCCGATACGTGCAGATGGCATTGAGTGCCATGAAACGCACCAGGGAGCAAATCCGGCTATCGACCGTCGTTGAGATACTGAAGGGCATGCACTCGGCCACTGTCAGCAAGAAAGGCTATGACCAGTTGAAGACGTTCGGTGTAGGGAAAGATCTCAGCGTACAGGACTGGAATGACTATCTGTTACAGATGCTGCAGATGGGTTTCTTTGAGATTGTCTATAACGAAGGGCGTCGGGCGATGGTTACCTCATCGGGCGAAGACGTGCTCTATGGACGCAAGACAGCCGAACTATGTATAATTGACCGTAGCACCAAAGAACAGCCTCATCGCCAGAAAACCCGTTTGCGGTTGGAGATTCCCACCATCACAATCCCTGGCTTGCCTCCAACAATGGGTGTGGAAGACCCGAAGCTGTTCGAAGCCCTGCGTCAGTTAAGGCGCCAATGTGCCGAAGAAGAAGGACTTCCACCCTACATCGTCTTCGGCGACAAGGTGCTTCATGCGCTGGCCACCCAGAAGCCGACCACCATCGAGCAATTCGGCTATATTCCCGGTGTTGGCGACTTCAAACGTCAGAAATATGGCCCCCGATTCGTCGCTTTGATACAGAAATACGTGTAAACTTGTCAAAAAGACACCTCTTTAATTAAGAAAAACAGCAAAAGATGCTGTGAGAATCAACTTTTTTTAGTACCTTTGCACGATTAAAAATAGAAAAAGCAAAGAAACTAAATGAAACAAACGGCAATTCTGCTTCTGCACTGCCCTGACCAACAGGGTATTATCACAGAAGTGACGAAATTTATTACCGACAACAAAGGTAACATCGTTTACCTTGACCAATACGTTGACAAGCTCGACGGCATGTTCTTTATGCGTATCGAGTGGGAACTGGAAGGCTTTTTGATTCCTCGTGAAAAGATTTACGAGTACATCACGACGCTCTATGCCCAGCGCTATAAGATGAAGTTCAGCCTCTACTATAGCGACAAGCGTCCACGTATGGCAATTTTCGTTTCCAAGATGAGTCATTGTCTTTACGACCTGCTGGCCCGCTGGAAGGCCGGAGAATTCGCCTGCGAGATTCCCTGCATTGTATCCAACCACGAAGACCTGCGCTATGTAGCCGAGCAGTTCGGCATTCCTTATTATGTGTGGAGTATCAAGAAAGACCACTCCAACAAGGCAGAGGTGGAGCAGGCCGAAATGGAACTGCTGAAGAAGCTCGACATCTCGTTCATCGTGCTGGCCCGCTATATGCAGATTATCTCCGACGAAATGATAGCCGCCTATCCGCATCACATCATCAACATTCACCACTCGTTCCTGCCTGCTTTCGTGGGTGCCAAACCTTATCATCAGGCGTGGGAGCGTGGCGTGAAGATTATTGGTGCCACCAGCCATTATGTGACGGCAGAACTGGATGCCGGTCCTATCATTGAGCAAGACGTGACGCGCATCACTCATAAGGATACCCCCGAGAGCTTAGTGCTTAAAGGCAAGGACTTGGAGAAGATTGTGCTGAGCCATGCGGTGCAGAAGCATATCGAGCGTAAAATCCTGACCTATAAGAACAAAACGATTATCTTTAGCTGATGAATGTAGCAATCGTAAAATACAACGCCGGAAACATCTATTCGGTAGTAAATGCCTTGAAGCGGTTGGGCATCGAGCCATTATTGACAGACGAAGCCGAGCAACTACAGAAGGCAGATCGTGTGCTGTTTCCTGGACAGGGCGAGGCACGGGGAGCAATGGAATACCTGAAGGCTCGCCGACTGGACGAAGTTATCCGCAACCTGAGTCAGCCTGTCTTGGGCATCTGCATCGGCCAGCAGCTCTTGTGCCGCCACTCGGAGGAGGGCGATACCGATTGTATCGGCATCTTTGATGCAGAGGTAAAGCGCTTTCAGCCTACAAGGCATGAGGACAAGGTTCCTTGCATGGGGTGGAACTGGCTCCACGACACCAAGTCGCCACTGATGCAGGGCATCGAGGGCGAATACGTCTACTTCGTCCACTCCTACTACGTTCCCGTGTGCTCTGAGACCATTGCTACAGCAGATTACATACTGCCATATTCTGCTGCCATGCACAAGGACAATTTCTATACTTGCCAGTTCCATCCCGAGAAGAGCGGACGTGTGGGCGAGCAAATCATCAAAAACTTTTTATCAATATGATAGAACTGATACCTGCCATAGATATCATCGACGGCCAGTGTGTACGACTGACCAAGGGCGACTATGACCAGAAGACCGTCTACCGCGACTCACCCGCCGAGGTTGCTAAGGAGTTCGAACAGAAAGGCTTCAAGCGGCTGCACGTCGTAGACTTAGACGGTGCCAAGTCGAAACACATAGTCAACGACGAAGTACTTCGCCGTATTACGACAGAAACCAACCTCACGGTAGACTTCGGCGGTGGCATCAAGACCAACGAGGACATTGAAAAAGCCTTCTGTGCAGGAGCTGCTATGGTGACTGTAGGTTCGATAGCCGTCACTCAGCCCGAGTTGTTCATGGGATGGTTAGAGAAATACGGTGCCGACCGCATGATACTTGGAGCCGACGTCCGAAACGGAAAAATCAGCATCAACGGCTGGAAAGAGGATTCTGCGGAAGACCTGCTGCCTTTTCTCCGTAAATACATCGATGCGGGTGTGAAGACGGTGCTCTGCACGGAAATCTCCAAGGACGGAACCCTGCAAGGTCCTGCCATCGAGCTATATAAAGAGGTGATGACGGCCTACCCCACCCTGCACCTGATTGCCAGCGGCGGAGTTTCCTCTATCGACGACATCAAGACGCTCGACCGTGCGGGCATTCCGGCTGTTGTCTTCGGCAAAGCCATCTATGAAGGAAAAATCAATCTGAATGAATTATGGGACTGGCAAAACGAATAATACCCTGTTTGGACGTCAAGGACGGTGAGACCGTCAAAGGCACCAATTTCGTGAACCTCCGTTCGGCAGGCGACCCTGTGGAGTTGGGCAAAACCTATTCCGAGCAAGGTGCCGACGAACTGGTATTCCTCGATATCACCGCATCGTTCGAAGGCCGGAAGACTTTTACCGAGATGGTGACTCGCGTGGCTGAGACGCTGAACATTCCGTTCACGGTAGGCGGTGGCATCAACGAGTTGGCCGACGTTGAGCGGCTGCTCTATGCCGGAGCCGACAAGGTAAGTGTCAACAGCGCTGCCATCCGCCGGCCTGAGCTTATCGACGAGATTACCACCCGCTTCGGCTCACAGGTCTGCGTCGTGGCCATTGACGCAAGACTTGACGACGATGGCTGGCATTGCTACCTGAAAGGAGGCCGCGAAAGAACTGAGCGCGGACTCTTCGAGTGGGCACATGAGGCTCAGGAACGTGGTGCCGGCGAAATTCTTTTTACATCTATGAACCACGACGGCGTCAAAGAAGGCTATGCCAACGAAGCCCTGCGCGAACTGGCCGACAACCTGAGCATTCCCGTCATTGCCAGCGGCGGTGCCGGCAAGCGCGAGCACTTCCGCGACGTGTTCATCGAAGGTCACGCCGATGCTGCCCTGGCCGCCAGCGTGTTCCATTTTGGCGAAATTCCCGTACCCGAACTGAAGCAATATTTAAAGAAAGAAGGTATAAACGTAAGATTATGAAGATAGACTTTGAAAAGTGCGGCGGCCTCGTACCCGCCATCATCCAAGACGCAAAGACAAAGAACGTCCTGATGTTAGGCTACATGAACCAGGAAGCGTTCGACAAGACCCTGAAAACCAAGAAGGTGACCTTCTGGTCACGCTCCCGCAACTGTCTTTGGACAAAAGGCGAGACAAGCGGTAACTTCCTGAATCTTGTTGACATCAAGATTGACTGCGACAACGACACGTTGCTCGTCAGCGCCATTCCCGACGGCCCTACCTGCCACAAGGGAACTGACACCTGCTGGGGCGAGGTCAATGAGCAGAACCCGCTGCTATTTCTCACCGAACTACAGGACTTCATCAACCGCCGTCATGAGGAGATGCCCGAGGGCAGCTACACCACATCGCTGTTCAAGGATGGTATCAACCGCATTGCCCAGAAGGTGGGCGAAGAGTCGCTGGAGACCATCATCGAAGCTACCAACGGCACGAACGAGAAGCTGATTTACGAGGCTTCCGACATGATTTACCACCTTATCGTGCTACTCACCAGCAAGGGACTGCGCATTGAGGACGTTGCCGCAGAATTGGCCAAGCGTCACGACCCTAACTGGGACAAGAAGCGCCGCGAAGCCAAGGCCAAAGGCGAAATGAAATAAATGGTCACCACAAATAGCGTACTTAATATGGAGCTGATTAATTATAAGAACGTTGACATTTACCACAAAGACGGTGATACGGTGCTCCGTGGTGTTGACTTCCACGTGGAGGAAGGCGAGTTCATCTACCTTATCGGCCGAGTAGGCTCGGGAAAGAGCTCGCTGCTGAAGACCATCTACTGCGAACTGGACATCGACGAGGCCGACGAAGCTATCGTGCTGGAACATGACCTGCTGACCATCCGCCGCAAAGAGATACCCGGACTGCGCCGCAAGATGGGCATCATCTTCCAGGACTTCCAACTGCTGAGCGACCGCAGCGTCTACCGCAATCTCCGCTTTGTGCTGAAGGCTACGGGCTGGAATGACAAAGAGCGCATCAACGACCGCATAGACGAGGTACTGGCACAAGTAGGCATGGCAGACAAGAAAGAGCGCATGCCCCACGAACTGTCGGGAGGCGAGCAGCAACGCATAGCCATTGCGCGTGCCCTGCTGAACAAGCCCGAGCTGATAGTCGCCGACGAGCCTACTGGCAGTCTCGACTATGAGACTGCCGAGAACATCATCCAGCTGCTGCGCGAGATTTCGCTCAAGGGTACGGCTGTCATCCTGACTACCCATAACCGGACGCTCCTCAACAAGTATCCGGGCATCGTCTACCGCTGCAACAACGGACGCTTGGAGGAAGTGACCAACGACTATAACCAGATGCAGTTCTCGGAGGAAGAATTGAAGGATTGAAGAATTGAAGACTAAAAATACATTGACTATGAAAGTAATGAAATTCGGCGGCACTTCGGTTGGCACGCCACAAAGAATGAAAGAAGTAACACAGCTCGTCATTAAGTCGGGCGAACCTGTGTTTGTTGTACTATCGGCCATGTCAGGCACCACCAACTCACTGGTGGAGATTTCCGACTACCTCTACAAGAAAAACGCCGACGGCGCCAATGAGGTCATCAACCGGCTGGAAAACAAGTACATGAAGCACATTGACGAACTCTATGAGAAGGACGAGACAAAGCAGGTAACCCGCGAATTCCTGAAGGATGAGTTCAACTACCTGCGCTCATTCACGAAGGAGATATTCACCTCGTTCGAAGAGAAGGCCATCGTGGCTCAGGGCGAGATGATGTCTACCAACATGGTGGTGAACTATATGAAAGAGTTGGGTATCAAGGCCGTGCTGCTCAATGCGCTTGACTTCATGCGTACTGACAAGAACGCCGAGCCTGACCCCGTCTACATCAAGGAGAAGCTGCAGGCCATCATCGCCGAGAACGAAGGCCAGCAGGTGTACATCACGCAGGGCTTCATCTGCCGCAATGCTTACGGCGAGATCGACAATCTGCAGCGCGGCGGCTCCGACTACACCGCCTCGCTCATCGGTGCGGCGCTGAATGCAGAGGAAATCCAGATTTGGACCGACATCGACGGCATGCACAACAACGACCCGCGTGTGGTCGACAATACACAGCCCGTCCACCAGCTGCAGTTCGAAGAGGCTGCCGAGCTGGCTTACTTCGGTGCCAAGATTCTGCACCCGACGTGTGTCCAGCCTGCCAAGTATGCCGGCATCCCCGTCCGCCTGCTCAATACGATGGCCCCCGACGCTGAGGGAACCACCATCTCGAACCAGACTGAGTATGGCAAGATTAAGGCCGTAGCTGCCAAGGACAACATCATCGCCATCAAGATCAAGTCGTCGCGTATGCTTCTGGCCACCGGCTTCCTGCGCAAGGTATTCGAAATCTTCGAGAGCTATCAGACGCCTATCGACATGGTATGCACCTCTGAGGTCGGTGTTTCCATGTCTATCGACAACTCTTCCCACCTCGGTGAGATTGTCGACGAACTGAAAAAATACGGCACCGTCACCGTCGACACCGGCATGTGCATCATCTGCGTAGTAGGCGACCTCGACTGGTCGAACATCGGCTTCGAAACCCGCGTCATGGATGCCCTGCAGAACATTCCTGTGCGCATGATAAGCTACGGAGGTTCCAACTACAACATCTCGTTCCTCATCAAGGAGGAAGACAAGCGTCGTGCCCTGCAAAGCTTGAGCAACAACTTGTTTAATTGAGAATTGACAATTATGAAAGGAAAATTCCCTGTAGAACGGTTCCAGACGCTGCGGACACCGTTCTACTACTACGACACAGAACTGCTTAGACAGACATTGCAGGCCATCAACGCTGAAACAAGCCGACACACAAACTGGCACGTACACTACGCCGTGAAGGCCAACGCTAACCCCAAGCTGCTCCGCATCATCCGCGAGGCGGGCTTGGGTGCCGACTGCGTCAGCGGTGGCGAAATAGAAGTCAGCCTGAAGACAGGCTTCCAAAGTTCAAAGATTGTTTTTGCCGGTGTTGGCAAGAGCGACTGGGAGATAAACCTCGGACTCGACAGCGACATTTTCTGCTTTAACGTTGAGAGTATTCCTGAGTTGGAGGTCATCAACGAGTTGGCGCAGGCAAAAGGCAAAGTGGCCCGCGTGGCGTTCAGACTGAATCCCAATGTCGGTGCTCACACCCACGCCAACATCACAACGGGACTGGCCGAGAACAAGTTCGGCATCGCCATGCGCGATATGATTCCCGTTATCGAGCATGCCGCCCAGCTGAAGCATGTGCAGGTGGTGGGACTGCATTTCCACATCGGAAGCCAGATTCTCGACATGGGCGACTTCCAGGCACTCTGCAACCGCATCAACGAACTGCAGGACGAACTGGAACGCCATCGCATCCGCCTGGAGCACATTAACGTAGGCGGCGGACTCGGCGTGGACTACGAGCACCCCAACCGCCTGCCCATACCCGACTTCAAGGCTTACTTCGACACGTATGCCAAGAAGCTAAAACTGCGTCCCGGCCAGTCGCTGCACTTCGAGCTGGGTCGTGCCGTTGTGGCACAATGCGGCTCGCTCCTCACGCGTACCTTATATATAAAGAAGGGGGCTGTGAAGCAGTTTGCCATTGTCGACGCAGGTTTCACCGACCTCATACGCCCGGCACTCTATCAGGCATACCACAAAATCGAGAACATCAGCAGCGACGAAGCCACCGAATGCTACGATGTAGTAGGCCCCATCTGCGAGTCTACCGATGTCTTCGCCAAGCAGATTGACCTGAACGCTACCCATCGCGGCGACCTGCTGGCCATCCGCTCGGCTGGAGCATACGGCGAAATCATGGCTTCGCAGTACAACTGCCGCCGGTTGCCCTTAGGCTATACCAGTGACGACCTGTTATGAAGACGCTGCTGATTCTCGTGGGCAAGACCACCGACCGCCATTTTGCGGCCGGCATTGGTGACTATGTGGAGCGCATAGGGCACTACATGCCCTTCGAGCTGGTGACCATTCCCGAGCTGAAGAACACGAAGAGCCTCACGGAGGAGCAGCAAAAATGCCTTGAAGGGGAACTGATACTAAAGCAGCTGCAACCGACCGACACCGTTGTACTGCTTGACGAACACGGCCGCGAGCTGCGCAGCATAGAGTTTGCACGCTGGCTGGAACAGAAAAGAAATACGGCCCGCCGACTGGCTTTTGTTGTCGGGGGGCCGTATGGTTTTTCGCCTGCCGTCTATGCGCGGGCCAACGAGCAACTGTCGCTGTCGAAGATGACGTTCTCGCATCAGATGATTCGGCTCATTTTCACAGAACAGATTTATCGTGCCTGTACCATTATCAAAGGTGAGCCTTATCATCACGAGTAATCGCAAAAACTCCTAACCTCCTAACCTAATCTCTGGAAATGCCTTTGTACAAAGGGCTTTCGGGAGGTTAGGAGTTTGGCTGACTCCTAACCTACTCCTAACCCATCTTGTCTTCAGGCTGCCTCGCGAGGCAGATAATGTGGAAAAAAGCGTCGAAGTTTTGCAATTCTGCGAAATTATCGCTATTTTTGCACCACAATTTCAACGATATACGATTATGGGAAAATATTTAGACCCGAGAGCTGCCCTAACTTTCAAGAAGATATTCGGCGAGCACAAACACCTCCTCATTAGTCTGCTCAATGCCATGCTGCCGCTGAAAGAAGACGAGCAGGTGGAGAGCATCGAGTATTGGCCAGCCGAGAAAGTGCCCGACAGAATGCAAGCCGAAAAGGACAGTATTGTGGACGTGTGCTGCAAGGACAACAAGAAGCGTGAGTTCATCGTAGAAATGCAGATGACTTGGACAGATTCGTTCAAGAAGCGCGTGCTGCTTAACGCTTCTAAGGCATACGTGGCGCAGTCGAAAAAGGACGATGACTATGAACTCTTGCAGCCTGTCTATGCGCTTAACTTCGTTAATGAGAATTTCATGGATGAAACAGATGACTACTATCACTATTTCCACCTCGTCCACGACAAGTACACCGAACAGGTGATTGACGGCCTGCACCTCATCTTTGTGGAACTGAAGAAGTTCAAGCCACAAACTTTCAGCGAAAAAAAATGCAGGTACTATGGCTCCGCTTCCTCACCGAAATCAACGACGAAACACGCGAAGTACCCATCGAATTGCTGGAGAATGCCGAAGTGAGCGAAGCCCTTGAAATCGTGGAACGTGCAGCTTTCAACGATGGTGAGATGCGAGCCTACGACAAGTTCTGGGACAACGTGAGTATCCAAAAAACATTAGACAATGCGCGCAAACGAGAGATTAATGCGGTTAAACGGGAAGCAGAGAAAGCAATAGCAGATGCAAAAGAAGAAGCAAAATCATTGTTGAAGCAGAAGGACATTGATACCGCCCGTAAACTGAAGGCAATCAACATTCCCACTACGAAGATTGCAGAAATAACTGGTCTCACCATCGAACAAATCGAAGCCCTATAAGTCACGAAGTCAGTTCTGGGTTAGGAGTTGGTTAGGAGTTGGTTAGGAGTTGCGGACACTCCTAACCTGCTGAAACCCCTTTCTACAAAGGCATTTCCAGAGATTAGGTTAGGAGGTTAGGAGTTTTTTCGAAATCCATTTTCACTTCCGCATACTTATTCAGTTTTTGCATAAACATGCACTCCCCCACCCCCACCCGACTTTCCCTACGGTAAACCCGGAGTTTACCCTACCCAAACCCAGGGTTTACCCTACCCAAACTCCCCCACCGCCCCGTCCAATCTGGAAGTGCATAAACATGCAAATGAAAATAATGACTGAAAGTTTGGAACTTTCGGCTTTTTTGATTAACTTTGCCAACGTAAAAGAAACATTCTATCATGCAGGGGCGGTTCGTGTGATCATTTCTAATCGGACTGATGGGAGCAATAGGGAGAACGTCAGAATAAACCTGAAATGAAAGATCAAAGGATGATGTCGAGCACTAAAACGTCACTTGTCATCATAATGGCCGTAGGCTCTCAGCACGAGCACCAATACTGCATCGTCGAAGATGTGGTAAACCAACCTGTGCTTCTTGGAGATTCGCCTGCTCCATCGACCTTGGGGCTCTCCTTTCAAGGGCTCGGGGTGACCAGTGCCAGTTTTGGGATGTTCCATCAGTTCAATAAGCATCTGTGTCATTTTCTGGAAAGCCTTTGGCTCATTGTGCTTCAGTTGCTGCATGTGCAACTTTGCCTCGTCAGTGTAATCAAGTCGATACATGATAATCAAAGGCTACTGAGAAAATGGTTTAACTCCTCTACTGAGTTGATGCGATGTGTTTTGCCCTGGCGGTACTCTTCTTCGCCTTTGTCAAGACTGGCAAAGAATTCCTCCTTGGAAATCAGCGTGGGGTCTTCCTGCTTTTCGGCAACGAGCTTGCGCAGATATTTTGCCACACGCTTCAGCATGCTTTCATCCTCGGCAAGAGTGCCAAGGTTGCGGAGTATCTCGGCATTTAACTGTACGGCTGTCATAACTTCAATTTTTTTTCCACTGCAAAGTTAAGCATAAATTCCGAAATAACAAGTAAATGATCATAAAAAAGCTACGAACGACTATAAAATCATAGTAGAACAGAAAAACCAGACGGTGGCGGCGCACTACGAGGTGGAGCCCAAGCCGGCTGAGGTAAACATCGGGCATGGGTATTTGACTCAATGGAATGCAGGGTTCATAGACAACGAAGAGCGCAAGCCTTGACTTGCGCTCTTCATTTGAATATATGTTCAACGTTACAGGTCGTTGTAGTTCTGGACGCTGAAGGTTGTCGTCCGCATGTCGCCCGTCTCGTAGCCACGCTTCAGCCAACGCTTGCGCTGGTCGCTGGTGCCGTGGGTGAACGATTCAGGCGTGGCACGTCCCTGAGCCTTCTTCTGCAGCCAGTCGTCGCCGATGGCCTTGGCCAGTTCCAGACCCTTCTCCAGGTCGCCATACTCCATTGAGCCGAACATCTCGTTGTCGTAGTGAGCCCACACGCCGGCATAGTAGTCGGCCAGCAGTTCCAGGCGCACGCTGATTTGGTTGGCACGCACCTTGTCGGTCTGACTCATGGCCTGATGAGCCTGGTTGAGCGTCCCCAACAGATACTCCACGTGGTGGCCTATCTCGTGGGCAATGACGTAGGCATAGGCGAAGTCGCCACCCTCAACACCCAATTGACGCTTCATCTGCGTGAAGAACGACAGGTCGACATACAATTTCTGGTCACCCGAACAGTAGAAAGGACCCACGGCAGCCGTAGCCGAGCCACAAGCTGACTGAACCTGATTGGTGAACAGCACCAGCGTGGGCGACGTGTAGGTACGCCCCATCTGCTTGAACACCTCCGTCCAGACATCCTCCGTGCCGGCCAGAATCTGGCTCGACAGCTTGGCCAGTTGCTGTTCCTCCTCGGTGAACTCCTGTTCGTTCACCGTCTCGGTCTTCTGCGACATTTGTTCCTGTACTCCCTGTACAACAGCCTGCATAGGGTCGCCACCACTCATATAGGCAAAGATGGCAGCAATGATAATACCTGCGATACCGCCAATACCGGCTTTTGCACCTCCGCTCAAACCGCGACGATCTTCGACGTTCGAGCTTTCTCTTCTTCCGCTTAACTTCATTGTTTTATTTGTTTAATTAGGTTTTTCTGCATGCAAAGTTAAGAAAAAAAATATAAAATGACAAATTCGCACACATTTTCTTTGCTGTTCGCCTGCTTTTTTGTATTTTTGCAGTCAAATTGTAAATAGTAAATAGTAAATTTGTAAATAGTAATTTGTCTTTATGTTAACACTCAAACTCATCAGCGAGGAAACTGAACGTGTGGTTCGTGGCCTCGAAAAGAAGCACTTCAAAGGTGCTCGTGAGGCAATTGAACAAGTGCTGGCCGTCGACAAGCGTCGTCGCGAAGCCCAGCAGCAGTTGGATAGCAACCTGAACGAAGCAAAGAAGCTGGCTGCTCAGATTGGTGCCCTTATGAAAGAAGGAAAAAAGGACGAAGCCAACGCCATCAAGGAGTCGGTATCGAAAATGAAGGAAACCAACAAGCAGTTGGAGGAAACTATGAACCAGGCTCAGGAGGAGATGACCACCCTGCTCTGCCAGATTCCGAATATCCCTTACGACGAAGTGCCAGAGGGTACTGCCGCCGAGGACAACCGTGTGGTGAAGTCGAACCTGAAGGAATGCACGGCTGACGACACCGTCGGCAACTGGGATGTCAATCCGCAGTTGGGTATCGAGAATCCCCTTCCCCACTGGGAACTGGCCAAGAAGTACAACCTCATCGACTTCGACCTGGGTGTGAAGATTACGGGTGCAGGCTTCCCTGTCTACATCGGCAAGGGTGCCCAACTGCAGCGTGCCCTCATCAACTTCTTTCTGGCCGAGGCTGCCAAGAGCGGTTACACGGAGATAATGCCGCCCACGGTGGTCAACGCCGCCTCGGGCTACGGCACAGGCCAGCTCCCCGACAAGGAGGGCCAAATGTACCACTGCGAGGTGGACGACTTCTATCTCATCCCCACCGCCGAGGTTCCTGTGACCAACATCTACCGCGACGTCATTCTCGACGAGGCCCAGCTGCCTATCAAGAACTGCGCCTATACTGAGTGTTTCCGTCGCGAGGCAGGCAGCTACGGCAAGGACGTTCGTGGTCTGAACCGCCTGCACGAGTTCTCGAAGATTGAGATTGTCCGCATCGACAAGCCCGAACACTCGAAGGAGAGCCACCGTGAAATGTTGGAGCACGTCGAGGGGCTGCTCAAGAAGTTAGAGCTTCCCTACCGTATTTTGCTGTTATGCGGTGGTGACCAGAGCTTTACCAGTGCTATCTGCTACGACTTCGAAGTCTACTCCGAAGCTCAAGGCCGCTGGCTCGAGGTATCATCAGTCAGCAACTTCGACACCTACCAGGCTAACCGTCTGAAGTGCCGCTTCCGCAATGCCGAGACCAAAAAGCCCGAGCTCTGCCACACCCTGAACGGCTCTGCTCTTGCCCTTCCTCGCATCGTTGCAGCACTCTTGGAGAACAACCAGACGCCCGAAGGCATCCGTATACCCAAAGCCCTCGTGCCCTACACTGGTTTCGAGATTATCGACTAACAATAACATAAAAAACGAATAAGTATGGACAAAAATCAGAAATTCGTTATCACGATCAATCGTGAACTGGGAAGCGGTGGACGCACAGTCGGCAAAAAGCTGGCCGAGAAGCTGAACGTTCCTTATTATGACAAGTTGCTCATCCAGTCGTTGCAGGAAAAGTATAAGCTTAGCGTCGAAGATATTGAGAAGGAAAAGGGCAAAAAGCACCAGTGGCTGGACGACCTGAAAAAAGCTTTCGTGGCAATCAATCAGAATAAGGACGAACTCTGGTACTACCAGATGGTCAACGGCGAGGCAGGCGATATGGTGACGAGCGAGGAAATGTTCAAGGTGGAGCAGGAAATCCTGAAGGAGGCTGCCGAGGAGCAGTCGTGCGTCGTGGCCGGCCGTTCAGGTTTTTATGTGTTCGCCAACCATCCCAACCATCTGAGCATCATGATTCAGGCACCGATGGAACAGCGCATAGCGCGTGTCATGAAGAAGCAGGGTCTGGACTATGAGGAAGCCAAGAAGGCCATCAAGAACGTCGACAAGATGCGCGAGAACTATGTGACTAAGTACACAGGCTCCTCACGCTACGATACCCGCAACTACGACCTCGTAATCTCCATGAACGGAAAGACTGAGGACGAAGTGGTAGAGATGATTCTTAGCTACATCAGATAAGACCATCCTTACCATAATTGATACCAACAAATACAGTTATGAATAAAATTGTCAGAAAAGAACAGTTCTCTGAGAAGGTTTTTCTCTTTGAGATTGAGGCTCCGCTGATAGCCAAGAGCCGTAAGGCAGGCAACTTTGTCATCGTTCGCGTCGACCAGAAAGGTGAGCGCATGCCGCTGACCATCGCCGGTGCGGACATCGACAAGGGCACCATCACGCTGGTTGTGCAGATGGTGGGCCTGTCAAGTAAAAAGCTCTGTGCGCTGAACGAAGGCGAGTATGTGGCCGACGTGGTAGGTCCGTTAGGCAACCCCACCCACATTGAAAACTACGGCACCGTGGTCTGTGCTGGCGGTGGTTTGGGTGTGGCCCCGATGCTGCCTATCATCCAGGCACTGAAGAAAGCTGGCTGCCGCGTGCTGTCGGTTATGGCAGGCCGCTCAAAGGACCTGATTATATTAGAAGATAAGGTACGCGAGAGCTCGGACGAGGTCATCATCATGACCGACGATGGCTCGTATGGCGAAAAGGGCGTAGTGACCGTCGGCATTGAGAAGTTCATTGAGCAGGAGCACGTCGACAAAGTCTTTGCCATTGGCCCTCCCATTATGATGAAGTTCTCGAACCTGACAGCCCAGAAGCACGGCATTCCCTGCGAAGTATCGCTGAACACCATCATGGTGGATGGTACGGGTATGTGCGGTGCCTGCCGACTGACTATTGGCGGCAAGACGAAGTTCGTCTGCATCGACGGTCCCGAGTTCGATGGTGCTCTCGTTGACTGGGACGAGATGTTCAAGCGCATGGGTACCTTCAAGCGTGCTGAGCAGGAGGAGCTGGAGCACTACGAAGAGCACTTGATGGCTAACGCCACCGTGCCCGAGGCTTCTTCCTCGGGAACCACCGACATCGTCATGGACAACGACCCCACCAACGACACCATCGACGTACTGACCGACAAGAAAGCCGCCTGGCGCCAGGAGCTGCGCACGGCTATGAAACCCAAGGAGCGTATGCAGATAGAGCGCGTCGTAATGCCTGAGCTTGACCCCGTCTATCGTGCTACCACCCGTACAGAGGAGGTGAACATTGGCCTGACGAAAGAGTTGGCCATGCAGGAAGCCAAGCGCTGTCTGGACTGCCCGAAGCCATCGTGCATCGAGGGCTGCCCCGTGAGCATCGACATCCCCTCGTTCATCAAGAATATTGAGCGCGGACAGTTCCTGGCTGCTGCCAAGGTGTTGAAGAACACGTCGTCGCTGCCCGCCGTCTGCGGCCGCGTCTGTCCGCAGGAGAAGCAGTGCGAGAGCAAGTGCGTTCACCTGAAGAGCGGCGGCAAGGCCGTGGCCATCGGCTACTTAGAGCGCTTCGCTGCCGACTATGAGCGCGAGAGCGGAAACATCAGCCTGCCCGAGATTGCGCCGTCGAACGGCATCAAGGTGGCCGTTGTGGGTTCAGGCCCTGCTGGTCTGTCGTTTGCTGGCGATATGGTGAAGAAGGGCTACGACGTCTACGTCTTCGAGGCCCTGCACGAGATTGGCGGCGTGCTGAAATACGGTATTCCCGAATTCCGCCTGCCCAACAAGATTGTGGACGTTGAGATACAGAATCTGGCCAAGATGGGTGTCCACTTCCAGACCGACGTCATCGTGGGCAAAACCATTAGCGTTGAGCAACTTGAGCAAGAAGGGTTCAAGGGCATTTTCGTGGGTTCCGGAGCCGGTCTGCCCAACTTCATGAACATTCCTGGCGAGAACGCTATCAACATCATGTCGTCGAACGAGTACCTGACCCGTGTGAACCTGATGGACGCTGCCAACCCCACCACCGATACGCCTATCAACTTCGGCAAGAACGTGCTCGTGGTAGGCGGTGGTAACACAGCTATGGATTCCTGCCGCACAGCCAAGCGCTTAGGTGGCAACGTCACGCTGGTCTACCGCCGTTCGGAGCAGGAGATGCCCGCCCGACTGGAGGAGGTGAAGCACGCCAAGGAGGAAGGCATCAACTTCCTGACGCTGCACAACCCCATCGAGTACAAGGCTGACGAGACAGGAGCCGTCTGTCAGGCCGTGCTGCAGGTGATGGAGCTTGGCGAACCCGATGCCTCTGGCCGCCGGAGTCCTGTACCCGTTGAGGGCAAGACGGTGACGCTCGACGTCGACCAGGTCATTGTGGCTGTCGGCGTAAGTCCCAACCCGTTAGTGCCGAAGTCAATCCAAGGCCTCGAACTGGGTCGCAAGAACACCATCGCCGTGAACGACGGCATGCAGTCCTCGCGTCTGGAAATCTTCGCTGGCGGCGACATCGTGCGTGGTGGAGCAACGGTCATCCTCGCTATGGGTGACGGTCGCCGTGCTGCTCAGAACATGGACGAATACCTGCAGAAGAAATGAACGGACTATATACCATTTTGCTGCTCATACTAAGCAACGTCTTCATGACGCTTGCTTGGTATGGGCATCTTAAATTATCAGAGTCGGGCGTCAGCTCGAACTGGCCGCTGCTGGGTGTCATCGTATTCTCGTGGGGCATTGCCTTCTTCGAGTACTGCTGCCAGGTGCCGGCCAACCGTCTGGGCTTTGTCGATAACGGTGGCCCCTTCAGCCTCATCCAGCTGAAGGTCATCCAGGAGTGTATCTCGCTGGCCGTCTTCTGCGTCATTGCCAACATCATGTTTCAGGGCACACACTTGCACTGGAACCACATTTTAGCCTTTCTCTTCATCATCTTAGCCGTCTATCTGGTCTTCATGAAGTAATTTGGCACACTTTTTGCATAGGCATTGACAACGAAACCAATTCGAACAAGTATATGCAAAAAGGTAACATCGGGGTTACGACTGAGAACATCTTCCCCGTCATCAAAAAGTTTCTCTACAGTGATCATGAGATTTTCCTTCGCGAAATGGTCTCCAACGCCGTTGATGCCACCCAGAAGCTGAAGACACTTCAGCAGAAGGGCGACTTCAAGGGCGAACTGGGCGACATCACCGTGCGCATCAACTTCGATGCCGACAAGGGCACCATCACCATCAGCGACCACGGTATCGGCATGACCGAGGAGGAAATAGACAAGTACATCAACCAGATTGCATTCTCGGGTGTAACCGACTTCTTGGAGAAGTACAAAGACAACGCCAACAACATCATCGGACACTTCGGACTGGGCTTCTACTCGTCGTTCATGGTGTCGAAGAAGGTGGAAATCATCACCAAGTCGTACAAGGAGGATGCCAAGGCCGTGAAGTGGAGTTGCGATGGTTCTCCAGCTTACGAGATTGACGAGGCCGAGCGTGCAGAGCGCGGTACTGACATCATCCTCTACATCGACGACGAATCAAAGGAATTCCTTGACAAGAACAAGCTGGAGGGACTGCTCAACAAGTATTGCAAGTTCCTGGCCGTGCCTGTAGCTTTCGGCAAGAAGCAGGAGTGGTCGAGCGACCAGAAGAAGATGGTAGACACCCAGGAGGACAACATCATCAACAACGTGGAGCCGCTGTGGACCAAGACTCCTTCGACGCTGAAGGACGAGGACTACAAGTCGTTTTATCGCACGCTCTACCCCATGAGCGATGAGCCGCTGTTCTGGATTCACCTGAACGTGGACTATCCCTTCAACCTGACGGGTATTCTGTACTTCCCGAAAATCAAGTCGAACATCGAGTTGCAGCGCAACAAGATACAGCTCTACTGCAACCAGGTGTTTGTCACCGACCAGGTGGAGGGTATCGTTCCTGAATTCCTGACCCTGCTGCACGGTGTCATCGACTCGCCGGACATTCCGCTGAACGTGAGCCGTTCGTACCTGCAGAGTGACCGCGAGGTGAAGAAAATCTCGACGTACATCACCAAGAAGGTGGCCGACCGCCTGAAGGCCATCTTCAACGAGAACCGCAAAGAGTACGAGGAGAAGTGGGACGACCTGAAGCTCTTCATTAACTACGGCATACTCAGCGAGGATGGTTTCTACGACCGCGCTAAGGACTTCGCGCTGATGAAGGACGTGGACGGCAAGTACTTCACCTTCGACGAATACAAGAAGCTAATAGAGGCTTCGCAGAAAGACAAGGACGACACGCTCATCTACCTCTATGCCACCGACAAGGAGGAGCAGTACAGCTACATCAAGGGTGCCCAGGACAAAGGCTACTCGGTGCTGCTGCTCGACGGCCAGCTTGACGTGCCCACCATCCAGACCCTGGAGCAGAAGTTCGAGAAGAGCCGCTTCACCCGTGTTGACAGCGACATCATCGACCGCCTTATCGTGAAGAGCGATGCGCCTAAGAACACGCTGGACGAGGGTGACAGTGACAATTTGTCAGCCGTATTCAAGTCACAACTGCCAAAACTTGACAAGAGCGAATTTATGGTGCAGGTTGACGCTCTTGGCCAGGAGGCCCGTCCGGTTGTCATCACCCAAAACGAGTGGATGCGCCGCATGAAGGAGATGAGCAAGTTCCAGCAGGGCATGAACTTCTACGGCCAGATGCCTGACTCGTTCAACATCGTGCTCAACAGCGACCACCCGTTGGTGAAGCGCATACTCGACGACACGAAGGCTGCCACGACTGAGGCCCTGAAGCCTATAGAATCAGAGTTGAAGGGACAAGAAGCCCGACTGGCCGCCATCCGTCAGCAGCAGGACAAGAAGAAGTACGACGAACTGACGCAGGAGGACAAGGACCTGAAGGCTGAGGCCGAGAAGGCTGTGCAGGAGCAGAAGGACAAGAAGCAGGCTGTGCTGGCCGACTATGCCCAGAAGAACGACCTGATTCACCAGCTCATAGACCTCGCCCTATTGCAGAACGGCATGCTGAAAGGCGAAGCTCTCGACAAGTTCTTGAAGCGTTCGGTTGACCTGATTAAGTAAGCAACAGTAACCTAACAAACCCAAGCCCGGACTTCCTGTTGACGGAAATCCGGGCTTCTGTTGTTATTTATATCAGAGTTTTCGGACAGTCTCCCCCTCAAAACATACCCATTGGGCTGGGGCTCAAATGCAAAATGGGTTACGGAGTGATTGGGGTTAACGGATAGACAAGATTCACAATGAGGATGTTGGCGGCGAGGATAATAATGTTCATCAGCAAGCCGATGCGCATGAAGTCGCTGAAGCGGTAGCCACCCGGGCCGTATACCAGCATGTGGGTGGGCGAACCGATAGGCGTGGCAAAGCTGCTGCTGACGCTGATCATCAGGGCGACGAGGAACGGGAATGGCTCGTAGCCCAGTTGCTCGGCCGCTTCGTACATAATGGGGAAGAACATAGCACCCGCCGCTGTGTTGGAAATAAACTCGGTGATAAATGTTCCCACTAAACAGATGGCCGTCATCACCACAAGGGGATTGGTGCCACAGACATCGAGGATGCCGTAAGCGAGCCGTTCGGCGATACCCGTCTTCTCAATAGCCAAACCCAGCGCGACGGAACCAGCAAATACCATGAGGATTTCCCAGTTGATGGCCTTCATGGCCTGCTCGCTGGTACAGCAGCGGAAAAGCAGCATGGCGGCAGCGGCAATGAATGCAGATTGCAGCAGTGGGAGTACGCCGAGTGCCGAAAGTGCTATCATGGCAATCATGATGGTGCTGGAAACAATGGTTCTCGGACCAATGGTGACCACTTCGGACGAGTCAGAGAATTGGAGCTGCGAGGACAGGAGCGCCGTATGCAGATTGATACGCGGCGGACAGGCAAAGAGCAGGGTGTCGCCTGCCTGCAACACCACGTCGCGGGGCGACTGCTTGATGCGCTCACCATTGCGCGCTACAGCTACCAGAATCATGTTGTTGTCTTTCTCAAACGTACTGCCACCTATCTTTGTGCCGATAAGTTTGCTGCCGAATTTGACGTAGGCTGTACGCAACTGTCGGTTCCTGTCTTCCTCGCTCATGGTGAACAAGTGGTGATCGGCACTCACCAGCCCGTGACTCTTCTTCACATTGAAAATCTCATCAATCTGTCCGGCAAACACCAGACGGTCGCCACCCAAAATAGGCTCGTCATCAATGGCGGGAGTAATCATCTCGTCGTAATGGATGATTTCTATCAGATGGCCACCCGGTATATTGGTCAGTCCAGCCTCGGCAACGGTCTCGCCGATATGGGGGTTGTCGGATGGCACCATCAGTTCTACGGTATAGTCGCCGGTCGATTCGAAGGCCGACTCTGAGCTTTTGCGGTTGGGCAGCAACTTGCGCATGGCAATGACGCTGAGTACGCCTATGAACAGGCAGAAGAGGCCGGGGATGGTGGTGGTAAGCACGTTCATCGCGATGCCCGTTTTCTCGGCATAGAGCCCCGAGATAATCATGTTGGGCGGCGTACCAATCAGCGTACAGACGCCACCCATGCCCGAGGCATAGCTCAGCGGGATGAGCAGCTTGGAGGGCGAGACGTTCAGTTTCTTGGCCCATACCTTCACAACGCCCACAAACAATGCCACGATGGTGGTATTGCTGAGGAACGAACTGAGCACAGCCACCGGCAACATCATCCGGACAATGGCCTTCGTGTAGGTCTTAGGCTGTCCCAACAGGTGTTTGGAAATCCATTGCAACACACCCGTTTGCGTCAGTCCTGCTACTACTACAAAGAGTACCCCGATAACGATGACCGAAGTAGAACTGAAGCCCGAGAAGGCTTCTTTTGCATCGAGCACCCCCGTCACAAAAAGGAAACCGACGGCACCCAGGAAAACCATGTCGGTGCGGAGCTTAGTGAAAAGCATGATGGTGAACATAGTGAGCACCGTAGCAATGGTAATCCATGCATAGAGGTTGAACCCCCAAAAAACAATTGAGTCCATATACTATATTTTACCCTTTTCCCGCTCCTCGAGGAACTCGCTTACTTGCTCCTGTTTGCCACGGGTAACGGCTATGCGGCCACTGCGGGTGTACTGGAAGACGCAATCGAATGCGTCGAGAGCGCGGAACAATTCAATAATCTGCTCAGTCACACCATTCTTCATGACGATGGTGTAGGTGGGATTCACCTCGGTGATGCTGGCATCAAACTTACGGATGGTGCGCGAAATCTCGGGGTTCTGCAGCACCTTCTCCGTCGAGAGTTTATAGAGCCCTGTCTCACGGATAAACAGTTGATCGTCGGTGAAGTAGTTGGCCTTCACCACGTCAATTTTCTTTTCTATCTGTCGGGTAATCTTAATAATCTGGTCTTCGTCGCTCCAAGCGGTGATGGTATATTTATGCACACCGGGAATGCTCGATGCCGACACATTCAGGCTCTCGATGTTCACCTGACGGCGGGTGAAGACGGCGGTAATCTGGTTCAGAATACCGGCCACGTTCTCGGAATAGACCAGTAAGGTATAGAGCTTATCTTTCATCTGTAATTACGAATTACAATTCCAACATCATATCATTCACATTCATGCCCGGCGGCGTCATCGGCAGCACATTGTCTTCCTCCTTGATGGCACACTCCATGATGAAGGGGCCGTCGGTGTGGAGCATCTTCTCAACAGCAGCAGCAAGGTCCTTGCGGTCGGTAACAGCCACGTAGGGAATACCATAGCCCTGAGCTATCAGTTCGTAGCAGGGGTTCATCATCTTGGTGAACGACTTGCGGCGCATCCAGAACATATCCTGCCACTGGCGCACGTTGCCGAGGTAGTGGTTGTTCATCAGTATCATCTTTACCGGCGACTTCTGCTCCATGATGGTGCCCAGCTCCTCGATGCACATCTGGAAACCGCCGTCGCCCATGAAGCAGCATACCTGACGGTCAGGAGCGCCGAAGGTGGCTCCAATGGCAGCTGGCATGCCATAACCCATAGTACCCAAGCCGCCGCTGGTGCAGATACTGCGCTTGTGGTGATACTTGAAGTAACGTGTGGCAAACAACTGATTCTGACCGACATCCGTTACAAGAATGGCATCGTCGGCAGCCTGACAAGCTACAGCGTTGACCACCTCGCCCATCAGCAACGGGCCTTCCGTCGGATGGATAGCAGGCTCGATAACCTTCGCACGTTCCTTCTCGTCGAGTTCACGGAACGAGTTGCGCCATTCGGTGTGCTTAGCCTTATTGAGCAACGCGGTAATGGCGGGCAGCGACTCCTTGCAGTCGGCCACGACGGCCACGTCGGTCTTAACGTTCTTGTCAATCTCGCTGCGGTCGATGTCCAAATGGATAATCTTTGCCTGGCGGGCGTATGTCTTCAGGTTGCCCGTCACGCGGTCGGAGAAGCGCATGCCGATGGCAATGAGCACATCGCACTCCTGCTCCTTCAGGTTGACGGCGTAGTTGCCGTGCATGCCGAGCATACCGGCATTGAGCGGATGGTTGGAGGGCAATGCCGAGAGTCCTAACATAGTGCGACCGGCGGGTATGTCAGCCTTTTCGAGGAAGGTCTTCAGTTCCTCCTGCGCGTTACCCAACTCTACCCCCTGCCCTACCAAGGCCAAGGGGCGCTTGGCATTGTTAATCAGTTCGGCAGCCTGGCTAACAGTCATAGCGTCGAGCTTGGGGAAAGGCACGTAAGAGCGGATGAAGTCAACCTTACGAGGCTCCCAGTCAATCTCCTCGACCTGCGCGTTCTTGGCGAAGTCGAGAACGACGGGACCAGGCCGCCCTGTGCGGGCAATGTAGAAGGCACGGCTGACTGCCCACGCCACATCCTCGGCCCTACGTATCTGGTACGACCATTTCGAAATAGGCTGTGAAACACCTACGAGGTCAACCTCCTGGAAGGCGTCGGTACCGAGTGCCGTAATGGGCACCTGTCCGGCAATCACGATGATGGGAGTAGAGTCGAGCATGGCGTCGGCAATGCCCGTCAGCGTGTTGGTCACGCCGGGGCCGCTGGTCACCAAGGCAACGCCCACCTCACCGCTGACGCGGGCATAGCCCTCGGCGGCATGGGTGGCACCCTGCTCGTGACGCACCAGAATGTGGTCAAAGCATTTCTTCTCTCCTCGAGTGTAGTCGAACAGCGCGTCGTAGACGGGCATGATGCTGCCGCCCGGGTAGCCGAAGATGGTCTTTACGCCCTCGGCCTGCAATGCTCTCATCAGCGCTTTCGAGCCTGTTATTCTGTCTCTCATTTCAATTGTCAATTATCAATTGTCAATTATCAATTATCCTCACGCCTCCCTTATCGGCACTCGAAACGCTCTGTGCGTAAGCTCTTAATGCCTTGCTGACCACGCGGTTGCGACGCAGGGGCTGCTGGGGACGAGCAGCCAACTCCTCGTCAGTAAGCTTCACTTTGATGGAACGCGAAGGAATGTCGATGACGATAATGTCGCCATCCACAATCTTGCCGATGTTGCCACCGTTGGCAGCCTCGGGCGAGATATGGCCGATGGAGAGGCCGCTGGTGCCGCCCGAGAAGCGGCCATCGGTAATGAGGGCGCACTCCTTGCCCATGTGCATACTCTTTATATAAGAGGTGGGATAAAGCATCTCCTGCATGCCGGGGCCGCCCTTCGGTCCTTCGTGGGTGATAACCACGCAGTCGCCTTTCTTCACCTTGCCACCGAGGATGCCCTCACAAGCGTCTTCCTGAGAGTCGAACACCACAGCGGGACCCTCGAAGTGCCACAGACTCTCGTCCACGCCGGCCGTCTTCACTACGCAGCCGTCCTGAGCGATATTACCAAAGAGCACGGCCAGTCCGCCATCCTTGGTGTAGGCGTGCTCTATGTCGCGGATGCAGCCGTTGGCACGGTCAGTATCGAACGAGGGGTAAAGCTCGCTCTGACTTCCCATCTTCGTGGAGAATCGTCCACCGGGAGCTGACAGGTAGATACTGGTCTCTCCCGTTGGGGAGAGGTTGGGAGTGAGGCTGTACTTGTCCATCGCCTCTGCCAGCGTCATGCCATCCACACGAATGGCCGAGCCGTCGATGAGGCCGCCCTTGTTGAGTTCGTTGAGGATACCGAGGATGCCGCCTGCACGACCACACTCCTGCACGCTGTACTTCTGGGTATTAGGTGCCAACTTGCAGAGGCACGGGGTCTTACGGCTCAGTTCGTCAATATCCTTCATGGTGAAGTCTACGCCAGCCTCCTGGGCAACGGCCAACAGGTGGAGCACGGTGTTAGTAGAACCGCCCATAGCGATGTCAAGCGTCATAGCGTTGAGGAAAGCCTTGCGGGTAGCGATGCTGCGCGGCAATACCGACTCGTCGCCGTTCTCATAGTAAGCCAGCGCGTTCTTCACCACCTGGCGGGCTGCCTGACGGAAGAGTTCTACACGGTTGGTATGGGTGGCAAGGATAGTGCCGTTGCCGGGCAGGCTCAGGCCGATGGCCTCTGTCAGCGAGTTCATGCTGTTGGCGGTGAACATGCCTGAGCATGAGCCACAACCGGGACAGGCACAGCCTTCCAGTTCCTTGATTTCCTCGTCGCTGACCTCAGGGTCGGCACCCTTCACCATCGCCGTAATGAGGTCGGCATTCTCGCCGCGCCAGCGCCCGGCCTCCATCGGGCCTCCTGAGCAGAACACGGCAGGTATGTTGAGACGCATGGCAGCCATCAGCATACCAGGCGTCACCTTGTCGCAGTTGGAGATGCAGATCATGGCGTCGGCCTTGTGGGCGTTGACCATATATTCCACCGAGTCGGCAATGATGTCACGACTGGGCAGCGAGTAGAGCATGCCGTCGTGCCCCATCGCGATACCATCGTCGATGGCAATAGTGTTGAACTCGGCAGCATAGCACCCCATCTTCTCAATCTCCTCGCGGACAATCTGGCCTATTTCGTGCAGATGGGTATGACCCGGCACAAACTGGGTAAACGAATTGACGATGGCAATAATGGGCTTGCCAAACTGCTCATGCTTCATGCCCGTGGCCACCCACAGGGCACGTGCTCCCGCCATGCGGCGGCCTTCTGTGCACACGGCACTACGTAATGTGTGTATCATTTTGCTACTGTTTACTTTGATTTAGGGCGCAAAGTTAACCCTTTTTCGGTGAATAACCAACATTTTTCATAATAATTTGATGGTTTTTCTGATAATTGTTGTAATTTTGCAGCGCATAAACTGTTAAACATTAACCAATGAAAAAAAGAAAATGAAAAAACAAGCAATGAAAAGCCTGACGCTGGCAGTGGTTCTGGCAGCATTCAGCAGCACGGCTGCTATGGGGCAAAAGAAGCAGGACTCGGATTGGATGAAAAACCTCACCAGCCGAATCACGTTAAATGGTTATGCACAGGGAGGATGGTCCTACCAAGATCCCGGCGGCGAAAAAACAAACAGTTACAACCTCAAGCGAACGCTTCTCTGGGCTAAGGCCCGCATCACAGACCGTTGGTCGTTTCTGTTTATGCACGATTTCAGTAGCGTAGTCCAAGAATTCTACACCGACTACCGAATTACCAAAGACAATTCGCTCACCGTCCGCTTAGGACAATTCAAGCACGCCTTCACGATGGAGAACCCCATGTCGCCCACGCAGCTGGAGCTCATCGACGTCTACTCGCAGGCTGTGCTCTATCTGGCCGGCGAAGGCCCCGACCCCCTGAACGGTGTGAACTATGGCCGTGACATGGGTCTGCAGCTATTCGGCGACCTGCTCAACCAGAAACTACACTATGAACTGGCATTGATGAGCGGACAGGGTATCAACCGCAAAGACCGCAACAACCAGAAGGACTTTATCGCCAGGCTCGAGGTGCGTCCCATCGAAGGCCTACGTATCGTCGGTTCCGGCTACTTAGGCACGGGCAACGCTGTGAACGTAGCAGCCTGGAACCCAGACATCAAAGTCGGCGACAACTATAAGCGCAACCGCTACAGCGTAGGTGCCGAGTACAAGACCCGCCCCTACTCTGAAGGACAATACAAGGAGGCACGTCCCGCCAGCATCCGTGCTGAATGGCTCGGCGGTGAGGACGGCGACGTCGGCTCACGCGGTGGTTATGCCACCTTCTGCATCCCCGTCTATGATGCCCTTGATGTTATTGCATCGGGCGAGACCTTCGACCGCAACACGAAGGTGGACGGCTGGGACCAGACCAACCTGACCGTCGGTCTGCAGTACTGGTACTACAAGAAGTGCCGTCTGCAGCTGCAGTACACCCGCTGCTTCTGTGGCGAAATGTTAGGCAAGGACTATAACTGGCTGCAAGCTCAAGTACAGGTAGCATTCTAAAACCCACCCCCTACCCCTCCCGATCGGGAGGGGAGTCTGAATAGACTTGGAGGTGGAATAACAAATTGGATTCATTTTATAATTAAGGTTGCTTGGAACCCCCTAATCTAACCAAGCGCCACTCCCCTTGGGGAGGGGTTGGGGGTGGGTTAAATATGGTAATAAAAGTTCTTTTAACTATAATCTTCCTGGCCGTGATGATTGGTGTGGGTATCTATACCCGCAAGCAGGCCAGTAGTGTTGACGGTTTCGTACTCGGCGGTCGCGCCGTGGGTCCCTGGCTTACAGCCTTTGCCTTCGGAACCTCCTATTTCTCCGCCGTGGTCTTCGTGGGCTACGCTGGACAGTTCGGTTGGAAATACGGCCTCTCGAGTGCTTGGATTGGCATAGGCAACGCCGTCATTGGCTCGCTCTTAGCCTGGATTATCCTGGGCAAGCGCACCAAGCTGATGACACAGCACATTGAGAGCCGCACCATGCCCGACTTCTTCGGCACCCGATTCTCTGACCAGGGACTACGTGTGGCAGCCTCTATCATTGCCTTCGTGTTCCTTATTCCTTATACCGCAGGCGTGTATAGCGGCATATCGCGACTCTTCGAGATGGGCTTCAACATCCCCTACGAGTACTGCGTCGTCATCATGTCCATCCTCACCGCCGTCTACGTCATCCTCGGTGGATACAAGGCCACGGCCATGAACGACTTCATACAGGGCATTATCATGCTCTTTGGCATCGTGGCCGTTATCGCAGCCGTTCTCTCGGCCCAAGGTGGTCTGACCGAGGCTGTCAACAAACTCGCCACATTGCCTGCCGACGGTTCCACCGAAGCGGGCAGCGGTATGTTTGCTACATGGTTCGGCCCCGACCCGTGGGGACTGCTTGGTGTCATCGTGCTTACCTCGCTTGGCACTATGGGACTGCCCCAGATGGTGGGCAAGTTCTACAGCATCACCGACGAGTCAGCCATCAAGCGCGGCACCGTCATCTCCACCATCTTCGCCTTCATCGTAGCTGGCGGCTGCTACTTCCTGGGTGGCTTCGGACGTCTCTACGACCCAGTCATCAATGAAGCAACAGGCAAGATAGCCTTCGACTCCATCGTGCCCGCCATGCTGGTCACCCTGCCCGACGTGCTCATAGCCCTTGTCGTGTTGCTGGTACTCTCGGCCTCCATGTCCACGCTGGCCTCGCTTGTGCTAACCTCATCGTCGACCATGACCCTCGACCTCATCTACCGCGACAAGAAATCACTCCCCGGCGAAGTGGAGGACGGTACCATCGACGACATCGTGGCCGAGAAGATTGAGCGCCGCAAGGTGGTTGTCATGCGCGTGCTTATCATGTTCTTCATCGCTATCTCGCTGCTCATAGCCCTGAATCCCCCGACGTTCATTGCCCAGCTTATGGGTATCTCGTGGGGTGCCCTGGCCGGTGCTTTCCTGGCTCCGTTTATGTTGGGCCTCTACTGGCGTGGTGTCACCACCGCCAGCGTCTGGGCATGCTTCATCTGGGGTGTCGGACTTACGGTCATCAACATGCTTGCCGGCAATCCCATCAACCCTATCAACTGTGGCGCCATCGCTATGGTCGGTGGTTTCCCCATCGTTTGTATAGTCAGTCTGCTAAGCAAGAAGCTGCCAGAAAAGACCATCGACAGCATCTTTGAGTGCTACAACAAATAAGATACGGAAACAAGAGCAAATCCCCCCGAAGGCTGCTGACCTTCGGGGGGATTTGCTTTGTTACGCTTCGCCAAGTTTTCGGGCGAGGCGGGAAATGTCGTCGGCACTATCCTGCATGCGTCCGGTGATATCAGCAAGCTCTTCGGGCGGCAGGTCTTGGTAGCTGGCAATCAGCACCTGTGCAAAGCCGTTGATGATATTGAGTGGCGTTCGTATCTCGTGATACATCTCCTGTATGAAAGCGGCTTTTTTGCGATTGGTTTCCAACTTCACCTGATAAGCGTGGGTCAGCTCGTCGTTCTGTTGCTGCAACTCAGCGTTGACGCGCTGGATGTTGCTGACGCTCTCGGCCAGCGACTGCTGCATCAGAATGAAGCTGTTGGTGAGACGTCCTACACTATCGCGACGGGGACTCTTGGGCAGAGGCTCGTCGAAGTGTCCGGCGGCTATACGCTGTGCCTGACGGTCAAGCTGATTCAGCGGCTGCATAGCACGTCGGACTGTCTGGTAGCAGAAGAGCATCAAGAGGAGCAGTCCGATGCCGATAATGGTCCACGCGATGACAAGCAGTCGGTTATATCGTGCAAAGACATCGTTCGCGGAGCAGACGATGGCAATGCTCCATCCTGTGCGCTGCAGAGGACGGTAGAAGATGAAGGCATCGTGTCCGTCGACGATGGTCTGAGTCATACCGCTGTGGCCGGCAAGCATCGACTTGCCCATCGCGTTGATATCAGCCTGGGCCTCGGGGGCTGCGTCGCTGAAGATGTTCTCATGGTATAGCTTTGCCGTGTCGGGATGAACAATGTAGGTGCCGTCACGCCCCATCATGATAGCCGAGGAGTTGGGATAGGGTTTCAGAGCGGTTACGGCCTCCGAAAGCCACTTCAAGGAAAGGCTGGCGGTGACGGAGCCAATATAACGTCCCTCGGCATCGCGCATGGGACAGCAGTACGAAGTCAGATAGTCGGGCGAGGAAAGCGTTCCCTCATTATAGTCGTCGAAGGCATCGACCCAGCAGGAGGTGCCAAGTGTGCGCGGCGTCTTGTACCACACGGCGTCGAAGTACTCGAACGGCCCCTCTCGCACGGTGGTGATGCTGTCCAGGTCGTCGGTCGTCCAGCATCGCAGCGAGTATGCCGAATAGTAGCGGCCCATTTCGGGGAAGTAATATGGTTCCATCGAAATGGCCATACCAGTAAGGAACGAGTTCTCGGCAACGGCACGGCGGCTGAAGACAAGCAGCGAGTCGGGATGCAGACTGTGAGGAACGGTAACGGCCAAGAAGTTGGTCACGAGTTCTGTCTCTTCCATAATGCCGTCGATGTGCTCCACCGTATTATCGAGCAATTGCACGGCACGGTCGATGGCGGCATGCTGTACATATTGCTTACAGCGGTAGAACAGGAAATCGAATAGCATGATGAACACCACCATGATGATGAGCACAATCATTAGGCCAAGGCGGAGTTCGAGCCGTTGTTGGATGTATTTGAAGAGTCGTTTCATGAGGCTGCAGGGTCTTTGATGAGTTGGTCAAGCAGTTCTGTAATGGTCTCGGTACCCTGCATGATATCGGCTTGAAGGGAGGCTATATCTTCCTTCGAGAGTTTCGTGTAGTCGCGGCAGATGGTTTGGGTACTGAGACAGAGCAGCTCCACCGGCACGACCATGCGGTCGGTCATCTTTTGCAGGAACTTTGCCTTCAGCTCCTCATAAGCCTGCGCCTCGCCGTAAGCCGTCTGCAGCTCGGCATTCTGTTGGCTCAGCGTTGCCCGCTTCTGCTGCATCTCGTCCATGTAGGCCTTCTGCGACTGTTGCATCTTTTTCAGGCTCATCTGCAGCCGGCCCGCTTCATGCTGGTGATGCGCATCGGGAATCGGCGTGTTCAGGTTTCCGGCTGCTATACTCTCAGCCGCATCGGCCAGCAGGTGTAACGGGCGCAGGTGGCGGGCTATGACGAAGTAGAGCACGACAAGCAGGGCAAGTATGACGGCAATGCCACTCGACAACAAGTGCCACTGCTTTTTGGAATACTTGCCAAAGAGGTCCTCGGCGGGACACACCACACCAAGGCTGAACTGGCGGTCGCCCAAGGGTTGCGAGAATAAATAGACGTCCTTGTCGTCGTACTCCATCCGCCGGTAGCCGCCCGTGCCTCCCGTGATATACATGTCGAACTGGCTACTGTCACGACGAGTGACAAATAGTTGTGCGTTGGGCAGCAACTGCCGTAGTGTGGCTTGCGCCCCACTCTCCTCGACGAGCTGTTCTATGCGCATACGATTCAGTTGCAGCGGCTGGTGCTCCAACCGTGCCGTCATTTCTGTCTGCCTAAGCGTGTTGTTGATGCGTAATGCAGTGTTCTCCAACGCCTGCATGGTGGCATCGGTTGTCTCGTCATGAATGACGTTCTGCGAGAATCGTACCAACAGCAAGAGAACCACGCCTGAGATAACAAGCACGAAAGCCGCCACCCACGACATCAGCTGCGTAGTGAACGATGTTCGAATCTTCTGTAGTATCTTCATGCGTCTATTCATTCTTTAGTTATGCTATTGGATTATTATTGCATCGTTCAGAATGACCATTCATCGCGCCAGGGTATGACGGGCTTTCCGTCCTCAAACTCGATGGGCAGCCAGATGTAGCGGGCATCACGAGGATGGCGGGGACGCCAGATGTCGGCCATGAAGATGTATTTTGACTCGTGCCTCGTGTCATCATCAAGCGCCAGTATGAAGGTGCTCTGCCCGCCAAAGGTCTTGTCGGCCTTGGGACCACGGCAGGGATTCGGATGCTGCGTCCAGGGACCCCAGATGCTGGGTGCCGAGAACATGCGGGCCTCGTTGGGCTCCCATCCTGTGCAGCCTGAGGTAATCATCCAGTAGGTGCCGTCGTGCTTGAAGATGGCGGGAGCCTCGTTGTGGCCGGCAGGAGCCACACGGACGTAGCGCCCCGTATGGTGCAGATAGTCACCCGTCAGCTCTGCGATGTGCAGCGTCAGATTCTCCTCCGACGAGAATATGTGGTAGGCATTCCCGTCGTCATCGACATAGAGCGTCATGTCGCGTGACATCTGGCCAGCGCCGAAGTCGCGTTTCACGAAGAGGCCCTGGTCAACGGCTTTCCGCCAGGCAGGAGTCCAGTCCTTGTAATGGTTAGCGTCCAGCGTGTCGGCCACTCCGCACTCTTTCTCGCCGAAGTCTTTCGGCCACGTTCCCGCATCGGCACGCTGCGAGTACAGGAACTTGTATGGTCCCTCGGGACGGTCGGCAACGGCCACGCCATAGCGGGCAGCATTGTAGCCCTGACCCTTCAGTTCGAGGTGGAACCACATGCAGAACTTCTTTGTCACCTTATTATATATAACCTTCGGACGCTCCAGGATGCAGCCGCGCTCAATGTCGGAGCCTGTCGTCGCGCCGCGCCTCATGCGCTGACCATTGCCCTGACCGGCAGCCGGCTCCGTAACGCTGAGGGCCACTCCGCAGTTGCGCCAGTTCACCAGGTCGTTCGATGCATAGCACATCACGCCTACCAATGCGTCCGAGGTGCGGTCGTCCTTGTGCTCGCCAAACCAGTAGTAGGTGTCGCCGTACTTCATGATGCCGCCGCCGTGGGCGTTGATGTGGCGTCCGTCGCTGTCATACCACAGCTCGCCGCTGCGTATGGTCTTCTTTTTCTTCTGCTGCTCACTCCAGTAGTTCTCCAGGCGCTTAGCCTCGGCCTTGGTGATGTGGATAACCGAGCCATGCTTGGGCGACGTGAAGTTGGTCATCTTCATCTTGCCCTCGCCAAAGCGGCCAAGCGGCGTGAACGTCTTGAAGTCAGTCGTCTCCACAAAACCGAAGTTGTTGGGACGGATGCTGAACACGTCGTACATCACCACCCATTTCTTCTCGCCTATGCGCTTCCACACGTTCGGAGCCTCACAGGCACCGTTCTCGGCGTCAATCTGCTCGGCGTGGTAGTCGTCGAAGTGGTTGATGCGGTCGCTTATCATATACTTGATGCCGCCCGGATTCTCCTGATACACATAGCTCATGAAGTAACGCCCGTCGGGCATCGGGCAGATGTCGGCGTCGAGCACCTGGATCGTCGTGTCGGGACATTCGAACAGCAGCTGCGGCTCGGTCTCCAAGGTGGTGAAGGCCTCGTCGGCATAGCTGTAGTACAGCTTGGTACGCCCGCCCGCCTGCTGACGGATGGTGAAGTACACCATTGGCTTGCCCACCTGGGGGTCCCAGATGGTTTGAGGTGCCCATGCGCACGACACCCCGCCAAACCGCTCGGGAAACAGCTTGTCGATACGGGCCACATGGTGCGTCCAGTGTATCAGGTCGTCAGAGGCCATCATCACCAGCCCCCGGTTGTTGCCCCATCCGTACTCGTCGGGGCGTTCCCACTGGGTGGTACGTATGCCTTTAGTCTTGCCGAAGATGTGCAGGTCGGTCATGGCAATGTAGAACTTGCCGTTCGGCGCACGGTAGATGTGCGGGTCGCGTATGCCGTGCTGCTCGGCAATGCTGTCGCCCGAGATTATCGGCTCGGCGTTGTTTACTGCCGTAAATGTGTAGCCATCGTAGCTGACGGCCATGTAGAGGGCATGCGTAGGGTCGCTGAAGAAGGTGAAGAGGTAGGCCCCCATGTCCTTCTCCGTGAGCGGCTTTGTCTTGGCCCTTACAGGCACAACGGCAAGGGTAGTCAGGGCAACCCCTGCCAGTAGTCTAATCATTGCTTTCCTCATAGTCAGTATAATTTGATTTCTTGTGTTTAAGGTTTTTGGTGCAAAGATAATAAAAAAAAGTAAAAACACAAAACAAATAGGGGGTAAATGTGACGTTGTGACAATTTCTTTTAAAAGGTAAGCCTGGGATTCAGCGTTGCCCAGTATGCCGCTGACGTGGCCAACGAACTGCTCTGGGCGCTGGAAGGCCTGGTAGAGGAAGAGTGAAAACTGAAATCTTACAGTTTACAGTTCTTACAATTAAAAAAAGGGGGGCTATACTTTCTTATATTGTTATATAACTTATTGATATATAAATAGTTATATATATAATAAAGAAAAGCACACCCCTTAAAAAAGAACTGTAAGAACTGTAATCTGTAAGATTCTGCAAGTGTAATTCTTCTAAAAAGCTAATAATCAATGAGTTACAACATTAGTAAACACAAGGCACCCGAGATGCCGAGCCTCGGAAAGGGCACAGAATGCCTCAAATTACGCTCTCAAAGGCCTCAAAAGACATGCACGAACCCCTCGTTCCGATGCTTTTCCCCTCATTTGCCGCACATATCAGCGATGCAGAATTTCAGTATCCTGACCGCAATTGGAAGGAAATGTGCGGATAAATGGGTTTAAGTAGGGTAAACCGGGGGTTTAGTTACGGTAAACTCCACGTTTACCCTACCTAAACTCGGACGCACGTTATTTAGGGTATGTTTTAACAAACATTTATTGCTCACATCGGAAAAAAATAGTAACTTTGTACGCGAATGTGCGAAACATAAAACGGAAAAGACAAAAGAGTATGAACAAGATTGTACTGATTACGGGGGCGACGAGTGGCATTGGCCTGAGCTGTGCCCACAAATTTGCTGAGAATGGCGAACATCTGATTCTGACGGGTCGCAACGAGAAACGGCTGGCCGAAATCGGCAAGGAGCTGGAGGCCAAAGGCACGAAGGTGATGATACTGGCCTTCGACGTGCGCGACGCTGAAAAGGCAA
Source organism: uncultured Prevotellaceae bacterium (assembly GCA_947168395.1). Lineage (GTDB taxonomy): Bacteria > Bacteroidota > Bacteroidia > Bacteroidales > Bacteroidaceae > Prevotella. The sequence continues at coordinate 150,037 of CAMVLT010000003.1, forward strand.
AAGAACACATCGGCAACCTGCCGGAGCAATGGCGCGACATCGACGTGCTGGTGAACAACGCCGGACTGGCTCTCGGGCTGGAACCTGAGTACGAGGGCGACCCCGACGACTGGTCGACGATGATTGACACCAACATCAAGGGACTGCTGACAATGACGCGCCTCGTGGTGCCCGGCATGGTGGAGCGCAACAGGGGCCACATCATCAATGTAGGCTCGGTGGCTGGCGATGCTGCATACGCCGGCGGCAACGTGTACTGCGCCACGAAAGCGGCCGTGAAAGCCCTGTCGGACGGACTACGCATCGACGTGGCTAACACGGCCATTCGCGTGACGAATCTGAAGCCGGGACTGGTAGAGACGAATTTCAGCAACGTGCGCTTTCATGGCGATACCGACCGTGCTGCCAACGTCTATAAGGGCATCGTGCCGCTGACGGGCGACGATATAGCCGACGTGGCCGTCTATGCCGCCAATGCTCCAGCCCACGTACAGATAGCCGAGGTGCTGATACTGGCAACACACCAGGCCAGCGGTAGCGTGATTGTGAGGAAGTAATGCCTTACTTCATCTGCTCCAGCAGCCGGGCAAGGTTTTCGAGGTCGCGGGCGTCGACCTTCAGGTCGAGCAGGTTGCCGTTGCGGTCGAACAGCTTGTAGGTAGGCCAGCTGTGGACGTCAAGGTGGCGCTCGATGGCGCTTTGCTGTTCGGCGGGCAGGTTATAGTGGGCCACGTTCGGTCCGCTGACGTTATACTCCTTGATGACGTTCTCCCACGACGTCTGCGGACTACTGTTGGCTAAGTAGAGGAACTCGATGTCGAAGTCCTTCAGCCGGGCGTACTCCTCGGTGGAGTGGCTGAGCGCCTCCTTGCAGGGGCCGCACCACGTGCCCCAGATGTCCAAGAGCACGAACTTGCCCTTGAACGGCTCAATAATCTTCTTCAGCAGCGCCTCGCCCTCGCTGAGGTCAGCCAGATTGTCGGACGATTTGAGCACCAGCTTGTCAAACTCGCGGTTCTCGATGGCGAGGTATCGGTCGTTCAGTTTCTCTATCTGCGCAATGGCAAGGGGATTGGCGGTCATGGCCTTCAGCGTGTCGATGATGGCGGGCGACAAGGCCGTGCGGCTGTGGTCAATCTCGTCGTAAACCATCTTGGAGAGGTAGATGTCCTTGATGAATGGAGAGGTGTGGAGCGAGTCGAGCGTCTTCCGGCCGTCTTTCAGTCGGAGATTCAGCAGATGTCCCCTTACCAGCTTTGAGGCTTTCGGCGCGTTGAGAATCTTCTCGGCACTCTTGATCAGGTCGGCATTCTTCTCGTTCAGTTCCTCGGCTATCTTCTGTTTCTCCTCATCGGTGGGAGCAGCCATCACCTTGGCCTGGGCGTCGGTGAGCCAGTCCTTCCAGCGGTTGAGTAGTGCCAGCTCTTCGTCGTTCGAGGCTATCTCGTCCACGAGGTCCAGATAGCTGACGGTGAACGTAGAATTGCGTCCACGTTCGGCATCGTCCAAGTAATCGCGGACAAACGTCCGCAGGTCGCGGTAGAGCGTGTAGGGGAAGGAACCGTCAAGCTTCGTCCAGAACGTGTCGTGGGCATAGCTTCGGGCGCTGGCTGACAGTTGGAAATCCTTTGTCATGAAACGGGCCTGTCCCAATTCGCGCGCCTGATTCCAGAGCATAAGCCCCTTCACAATCAGATTGAAGCGCGTCGAGAGCGTGGGCTGTGCCTGGCTGTGGGCATCGACGTCGGCATTATACGACTTGAGCAGGCTGTCAACGGATGCGACATAGCGGTCGAGGCGTTCCGGCGTGACTCTTCCTTCCGACCGCAACTCGTCAAGCATTTGGTTTCCCTGAAACATCGCTCCGCCACGCCAGTCGTAGATACTCTTGGCCAGCTCGTTCTGCAGTCGGCAGTCGTCGCCCATGAAGTAGCGGCGGCCCTCCTTGTAGTCGCAGAGCATGAAGTAGGTCTTGCCCGCCTCGAGTATGGTGTTGATGTAGCTGCGGCCCCAGTCGCAGTAGAACTCTGAACTGTTGAGCACGGGAATCTTCGCTGTGAAGCGGCCCAGGGAGTCCATGTCGGCATAGACCGACTCCTCGTCGTCGGTGAAGAAGTTCTGAACGGTGAACTCAAAGGTGTTCCCGCGCTTCAGCGCCTCGGGCATGTCCTTCAGCCAGCCCACGACGGTCACGGTGTCCTCCCTGTAGCCCGTGTCGGCAAAGCTGGTGCGCGTGTCCTTCGTCGGGTAGTCGGGCACGTAGCGGCTGTTCATCATCGCGAGCACAGCCTTGCGGCCGCCAATCTCCATCGTGCGCGTTCCTTTCTTATCCTTGCCCACCGTGACCTTCAGTTCGTCGTTGCCGTTAGTCAGCAGCAGCTCGGCCTCGCCCGTCTTCGGGTTCACGTTGCGCTGCTTATAGTCCCAGAAACGGCAGTCGTAGACGGCGCAGTCTTCTGTGAATGCTATCACCCAGTCGCCCGTCTGCGGGTTGCGCCAGTACGAGGGGAACAACTGCTTCCAGCGCTCCTCAACGGGCTTGACGCCCCTGAACTGGAAGGCCCGGTCGCCGTCGCCCTCGATGAAGTCGAACGAGCGGGTGCCCAGCGGCAGCGGCTGGAAGTGGAAGGCCATGTCGAGCTTGCAGTCCTTGCCGGTATAAGTTTCTGTGTCGAGCTCAATGCCGTCGGCCTTTGTGAGGGCATAGCGGCGGTCCCCCGCCTTCAGGTAGGTGTCGCCGGCAAACCGGAACCAGTTGCCGCGCCCGGGAAACGATATTTGTCGCGCCGTGATGTACACCACCGTCTCCGTGTCCTTCAGCTCCACCTTTGTGATGTCGAGCGAGAGGCTGGTGGCTCCGTCGCCGTAGGCGTTTCCATACTCGGTGGTGGGATTATCCCACACTTGTGATTTTTCTTTCGCTTGTCCCGCCAACGTGATGAGGGCAAGCAGCATGGTAATAATGGTTTTGTTCATGGTTTGATGAAAAAGAGCCCGCCACATATCTGGCAGGCTCCCGATGGATGATTAAAGCTTGAACTTGTAGCCGACGGTAATCTGGAACACTTGGTTCTTATATGACTCATCAGAATGCTTCACAACGTTGGTCAAGCCGATGTTGTAGCGGGCGTCGATGACGATGGGCACTTTGAACTGGTAGGAAACGCCAACGGGAATCGAGAAATCGAACTTCTCGAATTGATCCTTCATATCTTCATCTGTCTCTACTGTTGTACTCCCTGTTTTCTTAGTTAGCTTATAGCTGGCATTGGTTAAAAAGCCGAACTGTGCACCCGTCTTCACGGCGAAGCCACGGAACAAATAAATATTAGCAACAATTGGAACGGTGATGTAGCCTAATTCAATCTTCCGGTCTTTATAATCTACGCCTAAGAAAGAAATATCTTCCCATGCAGTACCTTGCATAGAGTAATTAACTCCAGCAGCAAGGCTTAACATATTCATAAGCTGATATTCGGCTTCAGCACCAATAATGCCACCACCGTTAGCAGTTTTATCGGCCTTAATACCACTAAACTCATAATCTGACATGTTGCTTAACATAGAGCCGACACCACCCAGCTTGGGCTGGATACTGAATGTTCCCGGTTCAAACTGTGCGTTGGCACTCACAGCAGCCACCATCATGGCGGCAATCACAAAAAACTTTTTCATACGTTTTACGTTTAAAGGGTTAATACTATAGTAATGATATGATCAAAATTCGGAGGTAAAGTGGAACTGTATGTGCTCGAAGTCCTGCTGCGCCATAGAGAGCATATAGCCTGAGTCAGCAAGGAAGACATCGCGGCCCTCCTTGTCCTTGGCCATGTACTGGTACTTGCGTTTCTTGAAGGCTTCCAGTTCTTTTTCGTCGTCGGAGGAAATCCAGCAGGCCTTGTAGAGGTGGACGGGCTCCCAGCGGCAGCGGGCGTTGTACTCGTTCTCCAAGCGGTACTGGATGACCTCGAACTGCAGTTGGCCGACGGTTCCGATAATCTTGCGGTTGTTGAACTGGTTGACGAAGAGCTGGGCGACGCCCTCGTCCATCAACTGGTCGATGCCCTTCTGCAGCTGCTTGGCCTTCATGGGGTCGTCGTTCTCAATGTATTTAAAGAGTTCCGGCGAGAACGAGGGCAGTCCGCGGAAGTGCAGCTGCTCGCCCTCGGTGATGGTGTCGCCAATCTTGAAGATGCCGCCTGTGTCGGGCAGTCCGACGATGTCGCCTGGCCACGCCTCGTCGATGGTCGACTTGCGCTGGGCCATGAACTGCGTGGGCGAAGTGAAGCGCATGGTCTTGCCCTGACGCACATGGAGGTAGGGCTGGTTGCGCTGGAACTTGCCTGAGCAGACCTTGCAGAAGGCGATGCACGAGCGGTGGTTGGGGTCGATGTTGGCAGTAATCTTGAAGATGAAGCCGGTGAACTTCGGCTCCTCGGGCTGCACCTCGCGCTCCTCGGCCTTCGTGGGACGAGGCGACGGGGCAATCTCGACAAAGCAGTTCAGCAATTCCTGCACGCCGAAGTTGTTGAGAGCTGAGCCGAAGAAGACGGGAGCCACCTCGGCCTGACGGTAGGTCTCGACGTCGAACTCAGGGTAGACGCCGTCTACCAGTTCCAGGTCTTCGCGCAGCTTCTCGGCATTGTCGTCCCCTACTTTCTCGTTAAGCTCGGGGGAACCGAGCTCCACACTGACCTTCTCGGTGACGCGCTGCTTGTCGGGGGTGAAGAGGTCAAGCTTCTGCTCGTAGATGTTGTAGACCCCCTTAAACTTGGCACCCTGGTTGATGGGCCAGCTGAGCGGGCGCACCTTGATTTCCAGTTCCTGTTCCAGTTCGTCGAGCAGGTCGAAGGGGTCGCGGCCCTCGCGGTCCATCTTATTGATGAAGATGATGACAGGGGTCTTACGCATACGGCAGACGGTCATCAGCTTGCGGGTCTGGGTCTCCACGCCCTTGGCACCATCGACCACGATGATGGCTGAGTCAACGGCGGTCAGCGTGCGGAAGGTGTCCTCGGCAAAGTCCTGGTGACCCGGGGTATCGAGGATATTCACTTTGTACTCGATGTCCTTACCGTCTGGCGTATAGTCAAACTCCATGACTGACGTAGAGACCGAGATACCACGCTGTTTCTCGATGTCCATCCAGTCGCTGGTAGCGGTCTTCTTAATCTTATTGTTCTTCACAGCGCCAGCCACTTGTATCTGTCCGCCGAAAAGCAGGAACTTCTCGGTCAGGGTGGTCTTACCGGCGTCAGGGTGCGATATAATCGCAAACGTCCTTCTTCTTTCTATTTCTTGATTCATCATATCTGTTTTGGCACGGATTACACGGATTACTCTTGTTCTTTTACCGTGTATCGTTTATTTTCTGTTTTATTTTGGCACGGATTACACGGATTAACACGGATTTTCTTGTTCTTTTACCGTGTACCGCTTATTATCTGTTTGTATCTTTCTCTTTACTTTCACAGAGTGACCGAAATTGATAAGCAGGCCTATCTCTTTATGACAAGCTATTAAATAATTCACCAGTTGCCATTCGTGTTCTGGTCGTAAATCTGCAACCGCTTTTAATTCAATAATCACTTTGTCCTCGACTATCATGTCGGGAATATAATGCCCAACCACCTCTCCTTTATAATATACATCTATCGGTTTCTGACACTCACACTTCATACCACGTCTTGACAATTCCTTATACAGTGCATTCCCATAGACCGCCTCCAAGAAGCCAAATCCAAGCTCCCTGTGCACCTCCTGTGCTGCACCGATAATCTTTCTTGTTATTTCTTCATCGTACAACATAATAAATCCGTGTTAATCCGTGTAATCCGTGCCAAAATCTTATCCACCCCGGGCGATTACTCCCCTCTTGCGTTAACGTAATGTCCGTCGGGGCCGATTTCGCGGCTTTGGATGTTCTTGTCGAGCGGGTTTTCGGAGAAAAAGTTCTTGGCTCCCGGTTGGTCACAGAGGTTCATTGTACCGAGGTTCTGCGTGGGGTGATAGACGGCACAACCCATCAGTATGAACTCACGGTCGAAGCTGAACAGCGCCGCATCGCCCCAGTTGGCAAAGAAGCGGCAGTCCTCGAACACCGTACCCACACAGCCCTGACTCTCGATGAGGGCATACTCACGGTTGTTGAAGAAGTCGCAATGGGTAGAGTGAACGGCCTCGCAGTTACGCAGCTGCATAATGCCGTAGGTGCAGTCGTGGATGTTGCTGGAGTAGAGCGAGAAGCTGTTAGTGCCCTCGAGTTCAAGGCCGTAAGTGCCGCAGCCGTAGAGGTCGCTGTTGATGACCATATTCCTCCAGCCACGTGTTACGCCGATAACGCCGCCCTGACAATAGCCGCCCTCGGTATGGCCGATGGTGAGGTTGCTGACGGTACACTGGCTGCAGTCGACGAAGCGCAGGCAGAAGGCGTAGCGAGGGTCAACCACGATGCGCGAGTTCTGCTCACCCTCGATAAGGAGCTGCTTCATGTTGACGAGCGTCAGCTGACGGCCGTCGAACACCTCCTCGCTGACCACCGTCTCACGACCGCCGGCGACGCCGCTCGAAGCGTCGGGCATCCACATCTTGTAACGGGTGCGGAAACGGCTCTGGTCGTTAAGTATCGGCGTGAGGTTGATTTCCGTGTTCTTGGCTACCAGCACGTTGCGGTTCGAGCCAAGAGCGTTGAGGAACTGCTCGGCGGTGTAGACGCGGATATAGTCGTCGTCCTTGTACTTGATGTTCTCGCCGAAGCTGCCGGTGTGTGCCGGAGCCGAAACCTGTACGTTGCCAGCCGGACGGCCCAACTGCTCCTGGTCGAACTTGGCACCATTCCACTTCATCAGTATCTGCACCTCCTGTTGGGCATGGATGGTGGCCATGATGTCCTTGCCGGCCTGCGGCAAGGCGTAGGTCACCTCCGGCCTGACGTGAATGCCGGCACCGAGTTCGGTGTTCAAGGTTTGTGTCATTCTTTTTGTCTGGTTGTCGTAGGTATAGAACTTCAGTCCGGTGAACTGTGCGGTCACGGGCTTCCCCTGCTCTATGCAGCCACGGTTCACGCCCAAGAGCTTGTGCTTGCCGTCCTTGCAGTTCCAGAAACAGAACTCTGTGTAGCTATACGTATTGGCCGTGTAGCGCTTGTCGTAACGGATAAAGCCGTTTTTCACGTCGACGGTAAAGGAAGCACCATTGCTCAACGCCTTGCCCTGTTGGCGTGACTCCCAGTCTTCCCAGATGCCTTTTATCATTTCTTCATCGTCTTCCTGCGACAAGTAGGTTGTCACAAAATCAGCAATGGTAGGCGTTGCGCCCTTGTAATTGACGCGGATGCCCTGTGCCTGCATTGCCATCCCCATCATCATGAAGATGGCTAAAAGAATGGTTCTGTTCATGATTCATTAGTTAATAGCAATTGTGAAATACACTCCCTCAACGACTCCTCCCAGTAAGGAATTTCAAGACCGTAGGTCTGTTTGATTTTGGTCTTGTCGAGCACGGAGTAGTGCGGACGGGCGGCAGGAGTGGGATACTCTGAGGTATGCAGCGGTCGGACGTGGCAGGTGGTGATGCCAGCTATGCGGTGAATGGCTTTGGTGAAATCATACCACGATATAACGCCCTCATTGCTAAAGTGATAAACGCCAGGATTAACGCCTTGGTTAATAGCCTCAAAGATAGCTACTGCCAAATCGCGGGCGTAGGTCGGAGTACCTATCTGATCGAAGATGACTCCCAACTCGGACTTTTCCTTGCCCAACCGTATCATCGTCTTCACGAAGTTGTTGCCAAACGTGGAGTAGAGCCATGCCGTACGAATAATCATGGTACGGCTGCAGGCCTGCTGCGCCGCCTGTTCGCCTGCCAACTTCGTGCGGCCATAGACGCTGTTGGGACAGACGGGGTCGCTCTCAACGTATGGAGTGTGGTTCGTGCCGTCGAATACGTAATCGGTGCTGATTTGTATCAGCCAGCCACCACGCAGCTCAACAGCCTCAGCCAGATAGCCGGGAGCCACGCGGTTCAGCAGGTCACACAACTCAACGTTACTCTCGGCCTTGTCCACAGCAGTATAGGCAGCACAGTTGACGATACCGTCCACGTGGTTCTCGTTCACAAACTGTAGGATGGCTTCGCGGTCGGTGATGTCAAGCTCGGCCACATCCGTATTAAAATAGGTATGCTGGGGATTCTCCTTCTCCAGCAACTGCATTTCATTTCCTAATTGGCCATTACAGCCAGTAATCAAAATGTTCATTATTCAAACTTTAATCCTTCTTCTTTGTCTTTCTTGTAATAATCACTCAGCATGCCGATGAACGTCGAGATTTCCTTGACGGCATGCTGGGTATTAGGGGTAATCTCTTTCTTCTGTAAGCGTAGCATCATAACACCGTAGAGCGAGTTGAAACAGGTTTCAATCTCGTTCTCCTGCTTGTTGGCTCCTCGGTTGCGCAGTTCGACGATGAACGGCAGCACCTTGTAGTAGGCCGTGTTGTAGAAAGGGAACTTCGGCGATTCCAGCAGCTGTGTGTGCAAATCAATCAGCATCTGTAGCGTCACCTTATTGATTTGGAGGTGTCCCTGTTCGCGGCATCCCTCCTGGTTCATCATCCGGATGAGGTTGCCAAACCAGTCGAGTTCCTCCTCCTTCTGCTCATCGCTGTAGTCGAAGCGCTCCACATACTCCCGCTTGATAAGAGGCAGGGAGCAGCCGAAAGCACGTATCGTGTCCTCTATCTGCCACATATACAGCAGATACTCAGCAATGTTACTCTTTCGTAATTCGTGTGCAATAAACATTGTTTTTAAAATCTTAACAGGTTCGTGGTCGTACCTAATAGCATGATAATGCTGCCGATAATCACAGCTACGCCAATAAATTGATTGATAATCCTGATGCCATTGTTGTCGAACTTCATACGGATTTTGTCAACCAGCCACGTCAGCCCCCACCACCACAGCAACGCGCCGCCCACAATGCTGGCAAAGCCCACCAACATCTCGAATGGGTGGTCGGGCAGCACGAAGGCAAACTGTGCATACATGGCCAGGAACAAGAAGATAATCAGCGGATTGGAGAACGTCACCAAGAAAGCCGTCCACGTATTGTACCACAACGTTCCTTTCTGCTGCCCCGAAACGTGCATCTTGCGCGTCGGGTCGGAATGATAGGTATAATAGCCGAAACACATCAGCATGACACTACCAGCTATCTGAAGGTAGAAGCGGTTCTGGTCGTTGTTGATTAAGTCCATGACGAACGACATGCCAAAGCCCGCAAAGCCGGCATAGAGGATGTCGCTAATGGCTGCCCCCACACCTGTGGCAAGACCATACCAGCGTCCTTTGTTCAGCGTTCGTTGCACACAAAGTAAGCCCACCGGACCCATTGGAGCCGATGCTATCATCCCTATGAGCATGCCCTTGAAGATGAAGTCCAATATGTTAATTGGCATGTGAAATGGCATAGCGAGTGCAAAGTTACGAAAAAAATAATAAAATAGGCAACACGTTTGGGATTTTTTTCGTACCTTTGCAACTAAATTACGTAAAACCAATAAAAACATAAGACTATTATGAACGAACAGCAAGGAATGAAGCCATACGTTATTGGCTTGGATTTAGGAGGAACGAACTCCGTGTTTGGAATCGTTGACGCCCGAGGCGACATCAAAGCTACGACGGCCATCAAGACCGGCGGCTTTGCCAATGCCGACGATTATGTGGACGCATGTATTGAGGCTCTGCAGGTCATCATCGAGCAGGTGGGCGGCCTTGAGAAAATCAAGGCGATGGGCATCGGTGCTCCTAACGGTAATTACTATAACGGCACTATAGAGTTTGCGCCGAACCTGCCGTGGGCTCACGATTGTGTTGTGCCTCTGGCCAAGATGTTCAGCGACCGATTAGGTGGCATCCCCGTGGCACTTACCAACGATGCCAACGCTGCTGCCTTAGGCGAAATGGTCTATGGCGTTGCGCGCGGCATGAAGAACTTCATCGTCATCACCTTGGGAACTGGTGTGGGATCTGGAATCGTGGTGAACGGACAGTTGCTTTATGGTCACGACGGTTTTGCCGGTGAACTGGGCCATGTGACGATGGTGCGTGGTGCTGAGGGACGCAGTTGTGGTTGCGGACGCACGGGCTGCCTGGAGGCTTACTGTTCGGCAACCGGCGTGGCCCGCACAGCTCGCGAACTATTAACCCAAACAACCCGTCCCAGCCTCCTGCGTGAGATGAACCCCGAGGACATTACCTCTTTGGATGTCTCTATTGCTGCCGGAAAGGGTGACGAACTGGCCAACGAAATCTACCAGTTCACAGGTAAGATGCTTGGCGAAGCCTGCGCCGACTTCGCAGCCTTCTCCTCGCCCGAGGCTTTTATTTTCTTCGGTGGCATGGTCAAGGCCGGCGAACTGATTATGAAGCCTATCCGTGAGGCTTACAACAAGCACGTCATGAACGTGTTCAAGGGCAAGGCTAAGTTCCTGGTCAGTGGTCTCGATGGCGCAAGTGCTGCTGTGCTTGGTGCCTCGGCTATCGGATGGGAAATCTGAACCCACCCCGCCCCTCCCGCATGGGAGGAGAGTCTGGATAGATGGTGGAAGGACAAACAAGAATCAATGTTTAACATTTAAATAAATGAAAGCCCCCTAAGGGAAACCAAGCGCCCCTCCAGTCAGGAGGGGATGGGGGCGGGTAAGATTATGGAAAAGAAACTATTGTTGGGCGACGAAGCCATCGCATTGGGAGCACTCCATGCCGGACTATCCGGCGTGTATGCTTATCCTGGCACTCCGTCCACAGAAATCACAGAGTTTATTCAGGGTAACCAGCTGGCCAAGGAACGCGGTGTTCACAGCCGCTGGAGTACTAACGAGAAGACCGCCATGGAAGCTGCCCTCGGCATGTCGTTCATGGGCAAGCGTGCCTTGGTCTGTATGAAGCACGTCGGACTAAACGTTTGTGCTGACCCGTTCGTCAACAGCGGAATGACGGGCGTCAACGGCGGTGTTGTGGTGCTGGTTGCCGACGATCCGTCGATGCACTCCTCGCAGGACGAGCAGGACAGCCGCTTCTACGGCAAGTTTGCGCTTATCCCTACATTCGAACCTTCGAACCAACAGGAAGCCTACGACATGATGGCCGTGGCGTTCGACTACTCCGAGCGCATTTGCCTGCCGGTGCTGATGCGTGTCACCACCCGCATGGCACACAGTCGTGCCGTCGTCCAATGTGCAGACGAGCCACGTCAGCAGAACGAGCTGAACTACAACGCTGTTGCCGCTAACTGGGTGTTGCTGCCCGCCAATGCAAAGAAGCGCAACGATGTAGTGACTGCACAGCAAGCACAATTAGAGCAGGACGCTGCCGCTTCACCTTATAATATATATAAGGAGGGCACCGACAAGTCGGTTGGCATCCTGGCCAGCGGCATCGGCTATAACTACGTCAACGAGTGTTTCCCCGAAGGTTGCCCCTACCCCATCTTGAAGATTTCGCAGTATCCGCTGCCCAAGCAGCTGGTTCGCCGACTGATGGACGAATGTGAGCAAGTGCTCATCGTCGAGGAGGGCCAACCCTTTATCGAGGATATGGTCCGAGGCGTCTTCGACCTGAAGACCGTCCACGGCAAGCTCGACGGTACATTGCCCCGCACGGGTGAGTTGAACCCCGACATTGTGAAGAAGGCCCTCGGCATGGAGTGCGGACAATGCTTCGACCCATGCGCCGATGTGGCTCCGCGCCCCCCCGCATTGTGCCAGGGCTGCGGCCACCGCGATGTCTATGCTGCTCTGAACGAGGTTCTGAAGGAGTATGACAACCCTCGCGTCTTCGGCGACATCGGTTGCTACACATTAGGTTTCCTGCCCCCGTTCCGCGCCATCCACTCGTGTGTCGACATGGGTGCCTCCATCACGATGGCCAAGGGTGCTGCCGATGCAGGTCAGTGGCCTGCCGTAGCCATCATCGGCGACTCCACCTTTACCCACAGCGGCATGACGGGACTGTTGGATGCCATCAACGAGAACGCCAACATCACCGTCATTATCTCCGACAACCTCACTACGGGTATGACTGGCGGACAGGACTCCGCCGGCACCAATAAGTTTGAGGCCATCTGCCGCGGCTTAGGACTCTCCGACGAGCACTTGAAGGTGGTTGTTCCCCTGCCCAAGAACATGCCGGAAATTACGCAGACCATCCGCGACGAGATAAACTACAAAGGAACCAGTGTCATTATTCCACGCCGTGAGTGCATGCAGACGCTACAGCGGCACCTGAAGCAAAAGAAAGCCAGTAAATCGTAATAACGTTATAACGTAATAACGAAAATGAAAACAGACATCATACTTTGCGGCGTGGGAGGACAAGGCATCCTCTCGATAGCCACTATCATCGGCGAAGCCGCCATGAACGAGAATCTATACATCAAGCAGGCCGAGGTACACGGCATGAGTCAGCGCGGCGGTGATGTGCAGTCAAACCTGCGCATCTCGTCAGACCCCATTGCCAGCGACCTTATTGCCAAAGGCAGTGCCGACGTCATCATCTCGATGGAGCCTATGGAGGCTCTGCGCTATCTGCCCTATCTGAAGAAGGACGGGTGGATTATTACTTCGGCAACGCCATTCGTGAACATCCCCAACTATCCCGACATGGCCGTTATCAATGCCGACCTCGACAAGCTTCCTAACGTCATCAAGCTGGACATCGAGCAGATGGCCCGCGACAACGGCGTGCCCCGTTCGGCTAACGTCATCCTATTAGGTGCTGCCCAAAAGGCCCTCGGCATCGAGTACCACAAGTTAGAGGATGCCATCCGTCGCGTCTTCGGCCGCAAGGGTGAAGCCATTGTCGAAGCCAACATCAAGGCTTTAGCATTAGGACGCAATGAAGGCTAAGTATCTGCTAATAGCTGCGGTGGTGTGCCTGTTAGCCATCTTAGGGCTCGGCTACTATTTCTTCCTGACCACCTTCTCGGCTGCATCGGAGGTACGCTACGTGTTGATTGACGATGACGACACGATTGACTCCGTCATGACCAAGCTCCGGCCTATAGCCACCGAGCATGGCCTGTCAGGATTCAGCACGCTGATACGTCATACAGACTATGCCGATGATCCAAGGACAGGCCGTTACGCCATCGAACCCGACATGAGCACATGGGAGGTGATGCGCAAGCTGAAGAACGGTCATCAGCAGGCTTTGATGCTGACCATTCCCGAGTCGCGCACGATGGAGAAGTTAGCTGGCAACCTGTCACGCCGTCTGATGATGGACTCGGTGGAGATATCCGCAGCACTAATTGACGAACCATACTGCGAGCGATGGGGCTACGATACGTGTACCATCGCCGCATTGTTCGTTCCCAACACCTACGAAGTGTACTGGAATGTGACGCTGGATCACTTCATGGAGCGCATGGTGAAGGAGCACGACAACTTCTGGACCCCAGAGCGGCGCTCAAAGGCCGAGGCCGCCGGACTGACCCCCAACGAAGTATGTACGCTGGCCAGTATCATCGACGAAGAGACAGCCAACAACGACGAAAAGCCCATGATAGCAGGCATGTACCTGAACCGTCTGCACACGGGCATGCCGTTGCAGGCCGACCCTACGGTGAAATTTGCGCTGAAGGACTTCGGATTGCGCCGCATCTACCACGACATGTTGTTCTTTGACAGTCCCTACAACACCTACCGCAACCTCGGACTGCCTCCCGGCCCTATCAAGATTGCCTCGGTAAAAGGCATCGATGCCGTACTGAACTACGTGAAACACAATTATCTCTATATGTGTGCCAAAGAGGATTTCTCCGGCTCCCACAACTTTGCCGTCACCTACGGCGAGCACCTTCGTAATGCCGCAAAGTATGCGAAGGCACTCAACGAAAGGGGCATCAAGTAAGCGACGCCATTAAGATTGCTGTAGATACTGGGCACACATCTCGGCACAACGTTCGCCGTCTACACCAGCGGAAACGATACCACCAGCATAGCCGGCGCCTTCTCCACAAGGGAAGAGGCCGGCTATTCTTATGTGCTGTAGGGTATCGGGACAACGGACGATGCGAACGGGACTGCTGGTACGGGTCTCGACAGCTATGAGGACCGCCTCGTTGGTGAGGAATCCGTGTGCCTGACGGCCGAAAGCCTTGAAGCCTTCCTGCAGACGGCGGCCTATCATCGGCGGCAGCCAGAAGTGCAGGGGGCTGGAGATAAGCCCAGGGGCATAACTGCTGCGGGGCAGGTCGTAGCTCAGACGGTTGTTGACAAAGTCGGCCATTCGTTGCGACGGAGCCGTCTGCTTTCTGTTGCCCTGCTGCCAGCAAAGCCGCTCCAACTCCTCCTGAAAATGCATGACACGCAGTATGTCGTCCCCTTCAATGTCTTCCGGTCGTGTCTCCACCACCATACCACTATTCGACCACGCAGTACCTCGATTGGCGGGACTCATGCCATTGACGACAATCTGCTCGGGACCTGTGGCGGCGGGAATGACAAAGCCGCCAGGACACATGCAGAAAGAATAGACACCGCGCCCGTCAACCTGAGTGACGAAGGAGTACTCTGCGGCAGGCAGGAACTTGCCGCGCCCTTGACGGGAGTGATACTGAATCTGGTCAATCAACTGCGAGGGATGCTCCAAGCGCACACCAACAGCTATGCCTTTGGCCTCAATCTCAATCTTCGCTTCGGCCAAATAACGATAGACGTCGCGGGCTGAGTGGCCTGTGGCGAGTATAACGGGCCCTCGGTATTCCTTGTCGGCAGCGATACAGCCGACCACGCTATTGGCGGAGACGACGAGCTGGGTCATCTTCGTCTGGAAGTGTACCTCGCCACCACAGCGCAAGATAGTGTTGCGCATGTTCTCGATGACTTTCGGCAACCGGTCGGTGCCGATGTGCGGATGGGCATCAGCCAAAATGGCAGTCGAGGCTCCATGCTGACAGAATACGTTCAGGATTTTGTCGATGTTGCCGCGCTTCTTCGAGCGGGTATATAGCTTGCCGTCCGAGTAGGCCCCTGCCCCACCCTCGCCGAAGCAGTAATTGCTTTCAGCGTCCACCTGTTGTGTCCGCGAGATTTCGGCCAGGTCGCGCTTGCGGTCATGTACGTTCTTGCCCCGTTCCAGCACGATGGGCCGGAATCCGAGTTCTATCAGGCGTAGGGCGGCAAAGAGTCCACCGGGACCGGCCCCAACGACGATGACCTGCGGACGGTCTGAGACGTCGCCATACTCAGTACGCACAAATTCATCGTCGGCAGGTTCCTCACCCACATAGACACGTACTTTCAGGTTGACGAATATAGTGCGCTGGCGGGCATCGATACTCCGCTTGAGTATGCGCACACCCTTGCAAGTGCGCATATCGAAGCCATATTCGTCGGCCAGCCACGCCTTCAGACTCTGCTCGTTGGCCGCAACCTGGGGCAGCACCCGTATCTGATACTCGCTGGTCATCTCAGGTAGAAATAATACACCACGGCCAGCAATACGGCCAGCACGATGAGCACAACCGACTTGACAACGCAGGTCGTCACCTTTTTAATAATAAGGAAGGCCACGATGACGGCGGCCAACAGGAAGAGGTAATAGCCGATATTTTCCATAAGCAATTATTTAAACAGTTTCCGGAACGCTACGGGAATGGGGGTCTCGAACTCCATAGGCTGTCCCGTAGCGGGATGGGTGAAGCAAAGCAGCCTGGCGTGCAGACAGAGACGGTGCAGCGGATCGTCGCCATTACCATATTTGGTGTCGCCGCAGACGGGATGCCCCATGTCGGCTGAGTGTACACGAATCTGGTTCTTGCGCCCCGTCTCCAACCGATACTCCACCAGGGAGTGCTCAGTGGTGCGGTCGAGCACATGGAAGTGGGTCACGGCGTACTTGCCGCCATTGTCGGTTGGCGACGAATAGGTGACGTAGGCCTTGTTGTCCTTCAGCCAGTTGGCAATGGTGCCCTCGTCCTGCTCCATCTCGCCGCTGACCACCGCCACATAGCGGCGGTCGTAGACGATGTCGTGCCAGTTGTGCTCCAATATCTGCTCTGTCTCCATATCCTTGGCATAGACCATCAGCCCGCTGGTGTCGCGGTCCAGCCGATGCACCACGTGGGCCGTACACTTCTGGTGCGATTTCTTGAAATAGTCGTCGAGCACCGACTTGACGTTCAGCGTTGAGTGGCCGGCCGCCATCGAAAGTATGCCTACATCTTTCTCCACGACGATAAGCCAGCGGTCTTCGTAGACGATACGCACATAGCGGCTCTTGAAGCCCTGCTGGTTGCGTTTTGTATTCGACACGGCCACCTTCATGCCCGGCTCCAAGGGGAAATCAAACTGAGAGACGGTCTTGCCGTTCACCTTCACGCCCCGCCCCTGCAGGGTGGCCTTAATCTTCGAGCGGGTCTGCTGCACATGCTTGAGCAGCCACTCCAGCAGCGGCGCAGCTTCCTCCACCGTGTAGTGGCTATAGTCGCCCGGCGTATTCAGTCCAGTATTCATTCTCATAATCTATTCTGTTTTATCATTCTTCACTATGGTAATGGAAAGCACCTTTCGGGTGGCATCTCCTACGGCAAAACGCTGGTCGGTACGTTCGCCTACAAGCCACACTATCTGCCCGTCGGCGCTACAGATGGCCAACTGGCGGCGCTTCTCGAAGATGGTGCGCTTCCGGTCGGTCAGGTAGTCACTCACCAGCCGACTGCCCTTCATGCCGAAGGGACAGAATCGGTCGCCCGTCTGCACAGGCCGTATGGTGACAGGGAACTTCAGCACATCGGCATCGAGCGTAGCACAATCGGGCGACTTGCTGGCCTCCCTTCCTTCCTTTATCTCGAAGCGGAACTTAACGTCGCCGTAGCAATACGTACCCGTCTCGGGAATCCGAAGCGCAGCAGGCTGTTCGTGCCGCTTTTCAACAACAATCCGCCCGCGGTCGATGGCCAACTCATGGGTTTCCGACCGGAACACACGGCCCGTCTGGCCACCGAGACTGTCGTACAACTGCTCAACCTGTGTCGGCGTAAAGCCTCGGGGCGTCAGCAATTCATAAAGCAGATACTCGGGCGAAGGCTGCTCAAGCAGCTGCTGAATATCCACCGTATTATCTGTGAACAACGTCGAAAGTGCCGATTCCACCGACTGATTGAACACACGCTCGACCTCCGCCATGCAGCGGGCCGTCTTGACGATATTGGCCGAGACGGCAGGGTTGATAGTGCGCAGCAGGGGCAGCACTTCGAGGCGTAACTTGTTGCGTACCACATCGGGCACAAGGTTGGTGCTGTCAGTAACGTAAGATTGTCCGATGGAATCGAGGAAACTGACTATTTCGGCTCGACTGACACAGAGCAGCGGCCTCACCACATGGCCGTTACGGGGGCGTATGCCCGTCAGTCCGTGAATGCCCGTCCCTCGCACCAAGTTCATCAGCAGCGTTTCTACGGCATCGTCCTGGTGATGGGCCACGCAGACCATTCCGGCACCAATGTCCTGCCGCAATTGTTCGAAATAGTCATAGCGCAACTGTCTTGCAGCCATTTCAATGCTTACTTGATGCACCTCGGCGTATATCTTTGTGTCAAAGTGGATTAAGTGCAGCCTGACCGACTGCTCCTGACAGAGTTTCACCACAAACTGCTCATCGCGGTCGGACTCGGCATCTCTCAAGCGGAAGTTACAATGAGCAGCCTCCACATCGTAGCCCAAACGCCGTAAGACCAGCATCAAGGCCACGCTGTCGGCTCCGCCACTCACGGCCACAAGGTGCTTTGCCTCGCGGTCGAGCAACCGATTGCCTGCGATGAAAGCAGCCACTTTATTCAACATAGAGCACAAGTCCCTTCAGGTACTCCCCCTCCGGATGATAGATGTTGATAGGATGGTCGGCAGGCTGGTGCAGCTGATGCAGTATGCGCACCTTCCTGCGGGCCAATGCTGCCGCCGTGAATACGGCGTTGCGGAAGTTGTCCTTTGTCACTACCTGCGAACAGGAGAACGTAAAGAGTATTCCGCCTGGGGCAATAATCTGCATTGCCTTCTGGTTCAGGCGGGTATAGCCCTTCAGCGCATTGTGCAACGCCCCTCTATGCTTGGCAAAGGCCGGCGGGTCGAGCACTACGAGGTCGTACGGAACGTTATCCGCCGGCACATTATCCATATATTTGAAAGCATCCTCGCAAAAGGCCTGGTGGCGCTGGTCGCCTGGGAAGTTCAGCTCCACGTTGCGGTTGGTCAGTTCAATGGCCTTGGCGCTGGAGTCGACAGAGTGTACCAGTTCGGCCCCGCCTCGCATGGCATAGAACGAGAAGCCGCCCGTATAGCAGAACATATTGAGCACGCGGCGGCCACGGGCATACTGCTGCAGCAGCAGGCGGTTTTCGCGCTGGTCGACGAAGAAGCCCGTCTTCTGGCCACGCAGCCAGTCGACATAGAACTTCAGTCCGTTTTCCAAAGCCACGTTGTCGTTGCTGCCGCCATAGAGAAAACCATTCTCAAGTTCCATATAGGGCAACGTGGTCTCGCTTTTGTAGTAGACATGCTGCAGCCGCTCTCCCATCACCTTCACCAGCTGGACGGCTATCTGCTTGCGACACAGGTGCATACCGATGCTGTGGGCCTGCATCACGGCCGTCTTTCCGTACACGTCGATGATGAGTCCGGGCAAGTGGTCGCCCTCGCCGTGGACCAGGCGGTAGGTGTTATTCGTGGGCGAGTCGGCCAGTCCGATGGCCAGGCGCATACCGAGTGCCGACCGTAACCGCGACTCCCAGTAGGCATCGTCGATGGCCACGTCGCTGAACGACAGCACGCGAACGGCAATAGAGCCTTGCTGGTAATGGCCGACGGCAATAAACTCGCCCGTGGAGGTTACTACACGCACGATGTCGCCCTCCTCCAAGTCGCTGTCTGTCTGATGGATAGCCCCAGAGAACACCCAGGGGTGGAAACGGCGCAGGCTCTCCTCCTTGCCACGCTTCAGTTGTATGATTCTGTATGCCATATCATTCTTTACTATTGTTGTTCAACCAAGGTATAGTCTCCCGTTGTCTTCAGCCGCTGCAACTCCTCGTATATACGGATACAAGCCCAAGCATCGGTAGCCGCATAGAGTTTCTGCTTCTCGTTCAGGATGTCGCACTCCCAGTTGGTCAGCCGCTGTGCCTTGCTGATGTACTGTCCGAACAGATTTGCATAGAGTTTCTGGAGGCTCAGGTCCTCAATGCCAATCTCGCAAACGTGGTCCTGAATGTCGATGAAACTGCCATTATTGAACTTTCCCAGCTTATGCAATCCTAATAAGTCGTCGTGCCACGAAAGGCCGATTTTGGGCACCGTCGTGTCCTCCAACAGGCGGACGATGGCTGGCGTCATGCCAATGACATTGAGCCTGAACAGGAAACACTGGTCGTAGGTGGCCACCTGCAGCAGGGCGACATGGTAGAATGTGCCACGAGTAAAGGCTGGTCGCGTCTCCGTGTCAAGCCCGAGGATAGGCTGCGTCAGCAGGTAATTGACTGCCCGCTCGGCCTGCGTGCGGGAAATAATGACGTGGATTTTACCCTCGAACACAGCTCTCGGCAGCGATGAAACCGCGCTTTTATCGAATTTGTTATATATCAGCTTATTCATCATAACGTGTTTACGAGGTGCAAAATTACAAAAAATAATTCAAACAGCCATACATTCCCTCGTTTTTTACTACTTTTATAGTGATGGGGCATCATGGGCACCGCGACACACGACCGAGTGATTTTGTCAACTATTTTCGCTTCGCCTCAAAACAGCCGAAACACAGCGAAAACGCCCCAAAAAGGGGTCTCTGAGTTTACCGTAAGTAAACCCGGAGTTTACCCTACCGAAACCCCGGGTTTACCCTACTGAAACTCCAGGTTTAATCCGGGCAAACTCAGAGAGCATCGAGGGGTAATTTTCTCTGTAAACAAATTTCATAAAGAATATCCAAATTGACATATCTGAAGTAAGAGTAAATAATATGGTTAATCTTCTGAAATTGTTTTCGTGTTACAGACTTTTTTAGTACTTTTGCACTGGAATTCAAGAGAAGACAAAGAAATGGCAAAGAAAAAGACCCAGAAAACCAAGGCGGAAAAGCCCGCAGTCAACCTGTCGGAGGCTTTAGGCATAGACAAGATACTGAACAACGAGCGACTGAACTTCTTCGTAGGACTGCTGCTATTCATAGTGGCTATCTACATGACGCTGTCGTTCGTATCCTTCTTCACGACAGGTGCTGCCGACCAGAGTTACATTGAGGAACTGCGTGCAGGCGAGCTGCGCAATCTGAATCACGAGTTTTCCAATTCGTGCGGCTCGCTTGGTGCCTACACGGCGTGGTATTTCATCAAGCGCTGCTTCGGCATTTCGGCATTCCTCATTCCGGTGTTCCTGTTCATCACGTCACTCAACCTGATGAAGGCCTACCGCATCAAGCTGCTGAAGTGGTTTCTCTCGATGATGGTCATCATGATTTGGAGCTCCATCACGCTGGCCAAGTTCCTGTCTCCGCTGTTTGCCGAGTCGCACTTCAACCCGGGCGGCGACCACGGCCGCTTCATCTGCCAGCAAATAGAGGGACTCATCGGTACACCCGGCCTGACGGCCATCCTGGCTTTGGTGGCCATCGCGTTCCTTACTTATATTAGTGCCGAGACCATCTACATCATCCGCAAGCTGCTGAACCCGAAGAAATTCTTCGACACGGTGAAGTTCAAGATTACGAATAACGACCCCGACGAACCCATAGAATCCTACGAGAGCCAGATACAGACGCTGGAAGACCCGGAAGTGTTTGACGACCCCTCGGAGCAAGTGGTGACTTTCGAAATGACGAATGTGACGAATGAGCCTCATGAGTCAGATGAGCCACACGAGGCCAGCAAACCCCAAGAGCCCCATGACTCGGAACCAGGCTTTGAGGTGGAAACCGTGAAAAACGAGGAAACGGCCGACCAGAAAACGCTGGTGCAGGTGGGAGAGCAGGAGCTGGAGCCTTACGACCCCAAGCGCGACTTGGAGAACTACCACTACCCCACCCTGGACCTGCTGAAGAAGTACGACAACGACGGCAAGCCCTATATCGACATGGAGGAGCAGACGAAAAACAAGAACCGCATCGTGGAGGTGCTGCGCACGTTCGGTGTGGAGATTTCAACCATCAAGGCTACTGTCGGCCCCACCATCACCCTGTACGAGATAACGCTGGCTCCGGGTGTGCGCATCTCGAAGGTGCGCTCGCTGGAGGACGACATCGCCCTGAGCCTCTCGGCCTTGGGCATCCGTATCATCGCGCCTATTCCCGGCAAGGGTACCATCGGTATTGAGGTGCCTAACGCCAAGCCCTCAATTGTGTCGATGGAGTCGATACTGAACTCGAAGAAGTTCCAGGAGTCGACTATGGAGCTGCCCTGCGCCATCGGTAAGACCATTACCAACGAGGTGTTCATGTTCGACCTGGCCAAGGCGCCCCACCTGTTGGTAGCTGGTGCTACGGGTCAAGGTAAGTCGGTAGGTCTGAACGCCATTATCACCTCTTTATTATATAAGAAGCATCCTGCCGAGATGAAAATCGTGCTGGTTGACCCCAAGAAGGTGGAGTTCTCCATCTACAACCCGCTTGTCAACCACTTCCTGGCCAAGGTGCCCGACGAGGACTCCGACCCCATCATCACCGACGTGACAAAGGTGGTGCGCACGCTGAACTCGCTCTGCAAGGAGATGGACACGCGCTACGACCTGCTGAAGCTGGCTGGCGCACGCAACATCAAGGAATACAACAAGAAATTCATTGAGCGCCGCCTCAATCCCAACAACGGCCACCGCTACATGCCTTACATCGTGGTCATCATCGACGAGTTCGGCGACCTCATCATGACAGCCGGCAAGGAGATTGAGCTGCCCATTGCCCGCATTGCCCAGCTGGCCCGTGCCGTGGGTATTCACATGGTCATTGCCACGCAACGTCCGACGACCACCATCATCACGGGTAACATCAAGGCCAACTTCCCAGGACGTATTGCCTTCAAGGTGTCGGCCGGCATCGACTCGAAGACCATTCTCGACCGCACGGGAGCCCAGCAGCTCATCGGTCGCGGCGACATGCTGTTCCTCGCCGGCTCGGAACCGGTACGTGTGCAATGCGCCTTTGTCGACACGCCCGAGGTGGAGCACATCAACGACTTCATAGCCCAGCAGCAGAGCTACAACATGCCGTTCGAACTGCCGGAGCCTGACGTTGCCGACGGTGACTTGGGCGGCGAGTCGCACGACGTGGACATGACGCACCTCGACCCGATGTTCGAGGATGCTGCCCGACTGATTGTCATCAACCAAAGTGGCTCCACATCGCTCATCCAGCGCAAATTCTCGATTGGCTACAACCGTGCCGGCCGCCTGATGGACCAGATGGAGAAGGCTGGCGTGGTGGGCCCCGCCGTGGGCTCGAAGCCGCGTGAGGTATTGATACAGGACGAAGTAACGCTGAATAACCTGATTAGCAACTTAAAATAAGGAATGAATATGAAAAAGATTGTTTTTGTGATGTCATTACTGCTGACCACCGCCCTCGCTTTCGGCCAGTCAGCTAAGAGCGTGCTCGACAAGACGGCCTCAGTTGTCAGCAATAAAAGCGGTGTGCAGGCCAACTTCACCATGTCGGGCGGCATGGGCAACGTCAGCGGGACGATAGCCGTAAAAGGACGTAAGTTCCACGCTACCACGCCCGTAGCCACTATGTGGTTTGACGGGAAGACCATGTGGACGTACATGAAGAAGAATGAGGAAGTGAA
This sequence comes from uncultured Prevotellaceae bacterium, assembly GCA_947168395.1. Classification (GTDB taxonomy): domain Bacteria; phylum Bacteroidota; class Bacteroidia; order Bacteroidales; family Bacteroidaceae; genus Prevotella. The sequence goes on from CAMVLT010000003.1 coordinate 172,871, forward strand.
CGTCACGACGCCCAACGAGACGCAGTTGCAGAAAATCAATCCCTACAACTTCATCAATCTCTACAAGCAGGGCTACGACATGACAATGAGTCAGTCGGACAAGTCGTACACCGTACACCTGACCGCCCAGAAGACCGGAAAGATAGCCGAACTGTTCATCACCGTTGACAAGAAGTCGTACCACCCCACGCAGGTAAAGATGCTGCAAGGCAATAAGTGGACCGTATTCGACATCAGCAACCTGAAGGCACAGGCTATCAGCGATGCCACATTTACGTTCAATGCCAAAGACTTCCCTTCGGCCGAGGTGATTGACCTGCGATAGTAACGACATGAAGAAATTTGTTTTCACCATTCTGATAGCGATGGGCAGCTGCCTGGCAGGTTACGCCGATGACGGCAAGGTGGTGACCGTCAACGGGCAGACCACCAGCAAGCCCGTCACCAAACTGACGTTCAGCGGCGACAACATCGTGCTGCACTTCAACGACGGCACTACCCAGGCTGTTGATATGAGCAACGTGGTCATCACGTTCAACATCACCGATGCTGTCAAAGCCCTGGCCTCGGAGCCGAAGGATGCTCCCGTCAGTTATTTCGATCTGAACGGCCGTCAGCTGAAAAGTGCGCCCAAGAAGGGTAGCTACATGATGAGGAAGGGCAACAAAGTGGTGAAACTCCTTACCAAGTAGGCTTTGACGATGAAGAAACTCCTACTGCTTTTGGCCATCGTGGCGACGGGCACCAACATCCGTGCTCAGCAGGCTGCTGTGTCTAAAAACGCGGATGCCAACCAGGCCTGTGTCAAACTGACAGACAACAGCGTGAGGTATTACAATACCGACGACCTGAAGAGCATCGACTTCGACGCGGCAACCAGCCGTGTTACTTTCACCACCCTGACGGACGCTACCGACACCTACGATGACAACATACAAAGTATCGGATTCAGCAAACGGGCCGCAGGCGACATCGTGAACGATGGCCTGAACATCACCGAGTCGAGGGCCTGGTTAGAGTCGCTGTACGCCAAATGGGAGCCGGTAGCAGAGGCCAAGGGCTACAACGTCTATGTGAAAGGCGGACAGTATACCGACTTTACGAAGATTGATGACCAGCTGGTGCGCAACTACGGCACTTACGTCCGGGCTGATGCCGTCGGGCTGAGAGCGGGCGTCTATGAGCTGAAGGTGGTTGCCGTGGATGCCGCCGGACAAGAGACCTCATACGCAGGTACCGTCAGCAACCTGAACGTCACGAACTACAGCCGTCAGGGCTACGCCCACTTCAACTACACGGCGGGCGTGGGAGCCTATAACGACGACGGTACGCTGAAGAGCGGGGCCAAAGTGTTCTACGTGACGAAGGAAACGGCCAAGACCATCCAGACAAGCGTCGTTACGTCGAGCAAAGGTGCAAAGACTGATTGTACGGGGTGGCAGGCCATATTGGCAGCTTACGAGAAAGGCTACGACAAGACACCCATGACGTTCCGCATCATTGGACTGGTAACCAAAGACGACTTGGACGCCACGGGCAGCAAGGAGGAAGGCCTGCAGCTGAAAGGCAAGCAAGCCGACAGCGAACTGAACATCACGATTGAGGGTATTGGCGACGACGCCACCGTCAGAGGCTTCGGCTTCCTCGTCAGGAAGAGCCGCAGCGTGGAGTTCCGCAATTTCGGCATCATGCGCTGCATGGACGACGGCATTTCGTTAGATACCGACAATGCTAATATCTGGATTCACCACTTGGACGTCTTCTACGGCCCAAACGGTAGTGGAGACCACGCCAAAGGCGACGGGTCGGTGGACGTGAAGAGCGACTCGAAGTACGTGAGCATCAGCTACTGCCACTACTGGGACACGGGCAAGACCAACATGTTGGGCATGAAAAGCGAAAGCGGCCCCAACTACGTGAGCTACGACCACAACTGGTTCGACCACTCCGACTCCCGTCATCCCCGCATTCGCACGATGAGCGTCCATGTGTGGAACAACTACTTCGACAACGTTGCCAAATACGGCGTCGGAGCCACTACCGCCAGCAGCGTGTTCGTGGAGAGCAACTACTTCCTGAACACCAAAAAGCCCATACTAAGTTCGGGACAGGGCACCGATGCTCTAGGCAGCGGCACCTTCTCGGGCGAGGACGGAGGCATGATAAAGGCATACGGCAACTACTTCGACCGCACGGCCAAGAACTTCAAGTACTATACGCAACAGAATCCTGCCGCCACGGGCTACGACGCCTACGAGACCAGCAGCCGTGAGGAACAGGTGCCCGAAACGGAGGTTACTCGGAAGGGAGGCACAACCTACAACAATTTCGATACTGACGAAAAGAAGATATACCCTTACGTGGCGGATGCCGCACAAGATGTACCTGCCATCGTGACGGGTTACTACGGGGCCGGGCGCATGAATCACGGCGATTTCCGATATACTTTCAGCGACAATGTAGGCGACGACAACGCCGATTCTGCCTACGATGCAAAGCTGGGGTTGATGCTCGACAGTTACGAAACCAAGCTGATTGTTTGGTAATACGGAATATTTTTCGTACCTTTGCACCCTGTTAAATATAATAAGGTATATAAGAAGACATGATTACAGTCACAAATCTGGCTATTCAGTTCGGGAAAAAGGTTCTCTACAAAGACGTGAACCTGAAGTTTACAAGTGGAAATATCTATGGTATCATCGGCGCTAACGGTGCAGGTAAGTCAACCCTGCTCAGAGCCATCAGCGGCGAGTTGGAGCCTAACAAAGGAACGGTCGAGATGCAGCCCGGCGAGCGTCTGTCGGTGCTGGAGCAGGATCACTTTAAATACGACGAGTTCACGGTGATGGACACCGTGCTCATGGGCCATCAGCCCCTGTGGCAGAACATGAAGGAACGTGAGGCGCTGTACGCCAAGGCCGAAATGACCGAGGAGGAAGGCAACCGTGCTGCCGAACTGGAAATGGCCTTTGCCGAGATGAACGGTTGGGAGGCCGAGAGCGAGGCTGCACAGCTGCTGCAGAATCTTGGCGTTGCCGAGGGGCAGCACTACAAGCAGATGGCCGACATCTCGAATAATGAGAAAGTGCGCGTCATGCTGGCAAAGGCCCTGTTCGGACATCCTGACAACCTGCTGCTCGACGAGCCGACGAACGACCTGGACCTTGACACCGTACAATGGTTGGAGGAGTACCTGTCGAACCTGGAGCAATGTGTGCTGGTGGTCAGCCACGACCGTCACTTCCTGGATGCCGTATCGACGCAGACTGTCGACATCGACTTCGGCAAGGTGACGCTGTTCTCGGGCAACTACTCTTTCTGGTACGAGTCCAGCCAGCTGGCGCTGCGTCAGGCTCAGAACCAGAAGCTGAAGGCCGAGGAGAAGCGCAAGCAGTTAGAGGAGTTCATCCGACGCTTCTCGGCCAACGTTGCCAAGTCAAAGCAGACCACCTCGCGCAAGAAGATGCTGGAGAAGCTGAACGTGGAGGAAATCACCCCGTCAACACGCAAGTACCCCGGCATTATCTTCGCTATGGAGCGTGAGCCGGGCACCCAGATTCTGGAAGTGGAAGGCCTGAAAGCGGTTGATGCCGACGGCACAGTACTTTTCGACAACGTGAACTTCACCATCGAGAAAGGCCAGAAGACGGTATTCCTGAGCCATAACCCGAAAGCCATGACGGCCCTGTTCGAGATTATCAACGGCAACCGCGAGGCTCAAGCCGGCACCTTCAAGTGGGGCGTCACCATCACGACGGCTTATCTGCCTTTGGACAACACGGAGTTCTTCCAGTCGGAAATGAACCTCGTCGACTGGCTTTCGCAATGGGGCAAAGGCAACGAAGTAACGATGAAGTCGTTCCTCGGACGTATGCTGTTCAAGGAGGAGGATGTGCTGAAGCATGTCAACGTGCTGTCGGGTGGCGAGAAGATGCGCTGCATGATAGCACGTATGCAGCTGAAGAATGCCAACTGCCTGATACTCGACACGCCTACGAACCACCTCGACCTGGAGTCGATACAGGCCTTCAACAACAACCTCATTCAGTTCAAGGGCAACATTTTGTTTGCATCGCACGACCATGAGTTCATCAACACCGTGGCCGACCGCATCATCGAACTGACGCCGAAAGGCACCATTGACAAGCTGATGACCTACGACGACTATATCTACGACGAGAGCATCAAAGAGAAGAAAGCAGAACTTTATGCCTGATTTGCGAAATGAGATTTGAGAATTGATATTTCGGCACGGTTTTTGCTGGATAAACAATAAATCTACAAACATTTGCTATTATGGAAGAAAAAGATATCAACATCGAAGAGAGTGAGACTCTGAATGAGGCTCCCGTAGAAGAGACGGAAGAAAAGAACGAGACTGAGACGGAGACTTCGACCGAGACTGAATTTGAGGAAGCTGAAGAAATCAGTAAGCTGCAGTCTCAGATCGCAATCCTGAATGACAAATACCTGCGTTCGGTAGCTGAGTTCGACAATTACCGCAAACGCACCCTGAAAGAGCGCGCCGAACTGATACTGAACGGCGGCGAGAAGGTGATAACTGCCATTTTGCCAGTTGTTGACGACATGGAACGCGCCATCGACAACGGCACAAAGACCGACGATCCGCAGGTACTACGCGAAGGCATGGAACTGATTTACCATAAACTGATGAAAGTGCTTGAGAGCCAAGGGGTCAGTATCATCAAAACCGAAGAAGAAGACTTCGATACCGATGTTCACGAGGCTGTGGCAATGGTTCCTGGCATGGGTGACGACAAGAAAGGCAAGGTCATCGACTGCCTGCAAAAGGGATACAAACTGAATGACAAAGTAATACGCCACGCCAAAGTGGCAGTAGGACAATAACAATGGCACAAAAAAGAGACTACTACGAGGTGCTGGGCGTCGATAAAGGCGCATCAGAAGACGAAATCAAAAAGGCGTATCGTAAGATAGCCATCAAATACCATCCTGACCGTAACCCCGGTGACAAGAACGCTGAGGAAAAGTTCAAGGAGGCAGCTGAAGCCTACGACGTGCTGCACGACCCGCAGAAGCGTCAGCAGTACGACCGGTTCGGATTCGACGGCCCCTTAGGCGGAGGCTTCGGAGGCTTCGGAGGGGCCAGCATGAATATGGACGACATCTTCTCGATGTTCGGCGACATATTCGGCGGTCACGGTTTCGGAGGCTTCGGAGGTGGTACACGCCATGCACAGCAGCACCAAGGCAGCAACCTGCGCTTGAAGGTGAGGCTGACTCTGGAGGAAATCAACCAAGGCGTCACCAAGAAGTTCAAGGTTCGCAAGGACATTGTATGCAGCCACTGCCAAGGCACAGGTGCCGAGAAGGGTTCGGTCAACGAGCAATGCCCAACGTGTCACGGCTCGGGTGTCATCACCCACACCACGCAGAGCATCTTTGGCATGATGCAGACTCAGGGCGTATGTCCCACCTGTGGCGGTGAAGGCACAGTCATCAAGAACAAATGCCATGAGTGCGGCGGCGAAGGTGTGGTCAAGGGCGAGGAAGTCGTTGAGATCAAAATACCCGCTGGCGTGGCCGAAGGTATGGTAGTCAACGTACCAGGCAAGGGTAACGCTGGTCGTCGTAACGGTGTCAATGGTGACATACAGGTTTTCATCGAAGAGGAGCGTCACGATACCTTTATCCGTGATGGTAACGACCTTATATACAACTTATTGCTCGACTTCCCTACAGCAGCACTTGGCGGTGAAATAGAAATACCCACCATCGAAGGCAACAAGCTCAAAGTGAAGATAGAGAACGGTACGCAGCCTGGCAAGACGCTGCGGCTACGCGGCAAGGGACTGCCCGTGGTACAAGGCTACGGCAGCGGCAAGGGCGACATGGTGGTCAACATCAGCGTGTACATACCCAAAACGTTAAGCCGCGACGAGAAGGAAGCTGTGCAACGATTCAAGGACAGCGACAACTTCAAGGGCGACAAGCAGACGAAGGAAACTATTTTCCAACGCTTCAAAAACTACTTCAACTGAGTAAATAGTAAACAGTCAAATTGTACATACCCCGATGACCTACGCCGAAACCTGTAACTGGCTATTCAACCTCACGGCCAACTATGAAAGCCAAGGAAAGAACGGATACAAGCCCGGACTCGAAACCATGCTGAAGCTGGACGAGCACTACGACATGCCGCACCAGAACTTCAAGTCCATTCACATTGCCGGTACCAACGGTAAGGGTTCCGTTTCTCACACCTTGGCCTCGTTCTTACAGGTTTGCGGCTACAGGGTAGGTTTATACACATCCCCTCACTTGCTTGACTTCAGCGAGAGAATCCGTATCAACGGAATGCCCATCGACGAGAACTACGTCGTCAATTTTGTGGAGGAAGACCAGGAGCTGTTCAAGTCTCTCGGTGCTACGTTCTTCGAGATTACCACTATCATGGCCTTCAAGTACTTCAGCGACAACGATGTGGATATTGCCATCATTGAAGTAGGCTTGGGCGGCCGGCTCGACAGCACCAATATCATTACACCTATCTTATCAATTATCACAAACATCAGTCTTGACCACACACAGTTACTCGGCAACTCTGTTGAGATGATAGCCTTGGAGAAAGGTGGCATCATCAAGCCTGAAGTACCAGTGGTAATCGGCGAGACACAGCCTGAGACGCGGTCCGTATTCAAGGCCATTGCAGCGGAACGCAACGCCCCCATCGTCTTTGCCGAGGAAGACGAGGAGCTGTTGGAGTCGCAGTTCATGCCCGATAACTACGGCATCTACTACAAGACACGTCACTACGGTGAATTCAAGGGACAGCTTTGCGGTCACTATCAGGCCAACAACACCCGCACCATATTGTCATCACTCCTCGAACTGATGAAGTTGGACATAATCTGTCAACCCACCAACCACGAAACGGAGCAGTTCATGCATCGCGAACTGAGTGAGGCATTCCTGCACGTTTGTGACTTTACTGGGTTGAAGGGACGCTGGCAGACTGTCCGCACCTCACCCACCGTTATCTGCGACATCGGCCACAACGTTGCCGCCTGGCAGTATCTCAGTCTGCAACTCGAAGCCGTCAAATGCAAGAATATGCACATCATCTTCGGCATGCTCGACGACAAAGACATCTACAACATCATGTCGATACTGCCCAAGAATGCCACCTACTATTTCACCAAAGCAAATACCAAGCGGGCATTGCCTGAGCAGTCACTCATGGTTTTTGGGCAACAATTCGGACTGAATGGCTCCAGCTACCCCGATGTGGCATCTGCCTACTCGGCAGCCATAAAAGTAGCAGAAAAAGAGGACTTTATCTTCGTCGGAGGCAGCAATTATGTAGTCGCAGAATTCCTGAAATCGAGGGTTTAGGTGTTTTTAACACTCACGTAAACGTTTTTTTAGTCGTTTCATTCGTTTGTTTGATTTATTTTTTGTTACTTTGTAAGCAAATTCTTTAACTTAAAACAAACAGTTATGGCGAACACTACAGAAAATGCGAATCTTTGTGGTCTGAAGCGTGAAGACTTCCAGGCCACTATCAACGGTAAGAAAACCGATTTGTACATCCTGCGCAACCGTAAAGGTTACGAAGTTGCAATCTCAAATTATGGCGGTGCTATCTGTGCCATCATGGTGCCCGACAAGGACGGCAACGTGGGTAACGTCATTCAGGGACACGCCAACATCCAGCAGCTGACCAGCGGCGATGAGCCTTACCTCTCTACACTGATAGGCCGTTGGGGCAACCGTATCTGCAAAGGACAGTTCACGCTGAATGGCAAAGAGTATCAGCTGGCCATCAACAACGGACCTAACCACCTGCACGGCGGTCTCAAAGGCTTCAATGCCAAGATTTGGGATGCCCGTCAGATGGGTCCCCGCTCGCTGGCCTTGCACCGCATCTCCAGCTATGGTGAAGAGGGTTATACAGGCGAACTTGACATTACCGTGGAGTTCACCTTTACCGACCTCAACGAATTGGTTATTGAGTATTTGGCAACAACCAACAAGAAAACCATCGTCAACCTGACGCACCACGCTTTCTTCTCATTGGCAGGCACCGCAGATCCCACTCCTACAATTGATGACCTGATCTGCGAGATTAACGCTGACTTCTATCTGCCTACCGACGACACCGCCATTCCTACTGGCGAGATTCTGAAGGTTGAAGGCACACCGTTCGACTTCCGCACCCCGAAAGCTATCGGCAAGGAAATCGATGCTGACAATGAGCAGATTAAGTTTGGCAACGGCTACGACCACAACTACGTGCTGAACAAGAAGGAAGAAGGTGAAATGAGCTTTGCTGCCAGACTGACCGACCCGAAGAGCGGACGTACGCTGGAGTGCTACACCACCGAACCTGGCATGCAGCTTTATACGGGTAACTACTTGTGCGGCTACAAGGGCGCCAACGGTGCAACGTTCCCCCGCCGTTCGGCTGTATGCTTAGAGACCCAGCACTTCCCCGACACGCCCAACCGTCCGTACTTCCCCAGTGTCGTGCTGAATCCCGGTGAGCGTTACAAGCAGAAGACTATCTACAGATTCGGTATAGCCGAATAGGATTTGAGTATCGAGGTTTGAGATTTGGGATTTGTCAAATAAGACAGTCGCACATCTCAAACCTCAAAAATTATTAGTATTAACACAAACCTCAAATTAAATATGAAACAAACACAGAACTATCTGTTCCCGTTGATAATTGTGTTCATCGTTTGCTTCCTCATCGGATTCATCACAACGATGAACAACTCTATGATAGCCTTCCTGTCTGAGGCTTTCCACCTGTCGGCTCAGCAAGGTCAGTATGTCAACACCGCCTTCTATGGTGCCTATCTGTTGGCTATTCCCTTTGCCATGCTCATGAGCAAGATTGGCTATAAGGGCACCTTGTTGCTCGGTCTTGCCGTTGCTGGTATCGGATTCGTTATCAATTCGTTTGGTATCAACGCTGCAATCTCTGCTGGAAGCAATGTCTACATCGTATTCCTGCTCTCTATGTGTATTGTGGCAATGGGTGTGGTGATGCTGCAGAACGTTGCCAATCCTTACGTGATGGTGCTGGGTAAGCCCGAAAGCGGTGCTTTCCGCATGACTCTCTCACAGGCACTGAACTCGGTAGCAACAACCGTTGCACCTATTTTTATCACCACCGTCATCATTGCCGGTAAGGCTCCTACCCCCGATGCTGTTCCTGGACCGTTCCTCGGACTGGGTATCTTCACGCTGATTATCTGCGGTATTCTGGTATTCCTGAAGCTCCCGAAGATTGACGAGGGCAAGCAGGCTGAAGAGGAGTCTGGCGAAAAGAAGGAATACAAATCGAGCGTATTCAAGTACACCCATGTATGGCTTGGCGCATTGGCCATCTTCATGTATATGGGTGTTGAGATTGGCGTGCCCTCGATGCTGCCTTACCGCTTCTCATTGCTCTATCCCGAGATGAATCCCGCTGAGTGTGCATCGATGGCTACGGGCTATCTGTCATTCTACTGGGGCGGTATGATGGTCGGCCGTTTCGTGGGTGCTGGTATTCTGACCAAGTTCGAGCCCCGTAAGCTGCTGACGGCCTGCCTGTGTCTCGGTGCTCTGTGCATCGCCCTGTCGCTTATTATGTCATCGTCGATGATTGGCATTTGGCTGATGCTTGCTGCCGGTCTGTTCCACTCTGTGATGTGGCCCCTTATCTTCAACCTCGGACTGCAGGAGCTTGGTCCTCACACGAAGGCAGCCTCTGGTGTCATCAACACGGGTGTCATCGGTGGTGCGCTGCTCATGCCGGTCATGGGTGCTATGGTCGATGCAGCAGGTGTTATCATCGCCCTCTGCGCCATGTTCGTGTTCTACGCCTACATCATCTGGTTCTGCAACTTCGGTAGCAAAATCGGTATAAGCGCCAAATAAGCCAAATAGTTCATTAATAAAATAAACAGTTAATTGTAAATCATTAAATCGCAAAACAACATGATCGACATTGAATTTGTAAGAAGCCGCTTCATCAAGCACTTTGACGGAAAAACTGGTAATGTCTACACATCGCCCGGTCGTATCAACCTGATTGGTGAGCACACCGATTATAACGGTGGATTTGTATTCCCCGGAGCAGTAGATAAGGGTATCACCGCAGAAATGCGCGTCAACGGTACGGAAGACACCGTCATGGCCTACGCCATCGACCTGAAGGACCGCGTGGACTTCCACCTCAACGACCCCGCTGGCCCCAAGGCCTCTTGGGCACGCTACATCTACGGCATTGCCAAGGAGTTCCAGAAACTCGGCGTCGACGTCAAGGGCTTCAACATCGCCTTCGCCGGCGACGTGCCCCTCGGTGCCGGTATGTCTTCAAGTGCCGCTATGGAGAGCTGCTTTGCCTGCGGCTTGAACGACCTCTTCGGCGAGAACAAGGTTTCTCAGTGGGATATGGTGCTGGCCGGACAGGCTACCGAGCACAACTACTGCGGCGTGAACTGCGGTATCATGGACCAGTTCGCCTCCGTCTTCGGCAAGGCAGGCTGCCTGATGCGCCTCGACTGCCGCAGCCGCGAGTTCGAGTATTTCCCCTTCAAGCCCGATGGCTACAGGCTGGTGCTGCTTAACAGTAAGGTGAAGCACGAGCTGGCAGGCTCGCCCTACAACGACCGCCGCAACTCCTGCGAGAACGTGGTGAAGCACATTGCCGCCAAGCATCCGGAGGGTAAGTTCGAGACCCTGCGCGACTGCACCTGGGAGCAGTTGGAGGAAGTCCGTGCCGAGGTGGGCGAAGAGGATTACACCCGTGCTCACTTCGTACTTGGTGAGAAGGATCGCGTGCTCGCTGTCTGCGATGCCCTGTTAGCTGGCGACTACGAGACCGTTGGCCAGAAGATGTTCGAGACCCACTACGGACTGTCTAAGGAATACGAGGTAAGCTGCGAAGAGCTCGACTACTTGAACGACCTCGCCAAGGAGAACGGCGTCACCGGTTCACGTATCATGGGTGGCGGCTTCGGCGGTTGCACCATCAACCTCGTGCGTGCCGACCTCTACAGCAAGTTCATTGCCGACGCAAAGCAGAAGTTTGCAGCCAAGTTCGGCCATGAGCCCGAAGTCATCGACGTTGTCATCGGCGATGGTTCGCGCCGTCTCTGCTAATATGAGGAATTACACCTATTTATATATAATAACAACCCTAACAACAATATGAACGATAATAAGGTAATGAATCGCGCAGCGGACAACATCCGTATCTTGGCTGCTGCGATGGTGGAAAAGGCAAAGTCGGGTCACCCCGGCGGCGCTATGGGTGGTGCTGACTTCATCAACACCCTGTATAGTGAATTTCTGGTTTACGACCCCGAGAATCCCGCATGGGAAGGTCGCGACCGTTTCTTCCTCGATCCGGGCCACATGGCTCCGATGCTCTACAGCCAGCTCTGCCTCATCGGCAAGTACACCTTAGAGGACCTGCAGAACCTGCGCCAGTGGGGTTCGGTGACTCCCGGTCACCCCGAGCGCGAGATTGAGCGTGGCATCGAGAACACCAGCGGTCCCCTCGGCCAAGGTCACACCTTCGCCGTAGGTGCTGCCATCGCTGCCAAGTTCCTGAAGGCTCGTCTGGGCAACGTGATGAACCAGACCATCTACGCCTACATCTCGGACGGTGGCGTACAGGAGGAAATTTCTCAGGGCGCAGGCCGTATTGCCGGCAACCTGGGTCTCGACAACCTCATCATGTTCTACGATGCCAACGACATCCAGCTCTCAACCCGCACCGAGGTTGTGACATGCGAGGACACCGCCAAGAAGTACGAGGCTTGGGGATGGTATGTGCAGAAGATTGACGGCAACGACGTCGACCAGATTCGCGAGGCCATCAAGAAGGCACAGGCCGAAACTGAGCGTCCGTCGCTCATCATTGGCCATTGCATCATGGGTAAGGGTGCCCGCAAAGCCGACGGTTCTTCTTACGAGTCGAACTGCGCTACCCACGGTGCTCCCCTCGGCGGCGACAACTTTGTGCAGACCATGAAGAACCTCGGTGCCGACCCCGAGAATCCGTTCCAGATATTCCCCGAAGTGCAGGACCTCTATGCCAAGCGTGCCCAGGAACTGCGTCAAATTTGCGACCAGCGCTACGCCGAGAAGGCCGAGTGGGCCAAGGCTAATCCTGAGCAGGCCAAGCAGCTCGAAGAGTGGTTCAGCGGCAAGGCTCCTGTCATCGACTGGTCGAAGGTCGAGCAGAAGGCTGGCTCGGCTACCCGCAGCGCCTCGGCCGCCGTTCTCGGCCAGCTCGCCGAGCAGGTGCCCAACATGATTTGCGCATCGGCCGACCTTTCAAACTCCGACAACACCAACGGTTTCCTCAAGAAGACCAAGGACATTGTGAAGGGCGACTTCAGCGGCGCCTTCTTCGAGGCTGGTGTGGCCGAGCTGACGATGGCTTGCTGCTGCATCGGTATGGCTCTGCACGGTGGCGTCATCCCCGCCTGCGGCACCTTCTTCGTATTCTCCGACTACATGAAGCCAGCCGTCCGCATGGCCGCCCTCATGGAGCTGCCCGTGAAGTTCATCTGGACCCACGACGCCTTCCGCGTCGGTGAGGACGGTCCTACCCACGAGCCCGTTGAGCAAGAGGCACAAATCCGCCTGATGGAGAAGCTGAAGAACCACCACGGCAAGAACTCGGTGCTCGTCGTACGTCCCGCCGATGCCGAGGAGACCACCGTCTGCTGGCGCATGGCTATGGAGAACGTCGACACCCCGACCGCGCTCATCTTCTCGCGTCAGAACATTGAGATGCTGCCCGAGGGCAACGACTACACGCAGGCCACCAAGGGTGCTTATGTCGTCGCCGGCTCGGACGAGGACTACGATGTCATCTTGCTCGCCTCCGGTTCCGAGGTTTCGACCCTCGAAGCCGGTGCCAAGCTGCTCGCTGCCGACGGCATCAAGACGCGCGTGGTCAGCGTTCCTTCCGAAGGACTGTTCCGCAGCCAGCCGAAGGAGTACCAGCAGAGCGTATTGCCCGCAGGCAAGAAGAAGTTCGGCCTCACCGCCGGTCTGCCCGTCAACCTCGAGGGACTCGTAGGTGCCGACGGCTGCGTCTGGGGTCTCGAGAGCTTCGGCTTCTCAGCTCCCTACAAGGTGCTCGACGAGAAGCTCGGCTTCACCGGACAGAACGTCTACGACCAGGTCAAGAAGCTGCTCGCGTAATAGTCACAGCTTCTAAACCATAACTAATCGTGCAGGAGGTGAACACTTATCAGAGGTGTTCACCTCTTTGTGTTATAAATACCCACGCTGTCATCGCTGTCATCGTCATCGCTGTCATCGCTGTCATCGGTGAGAATGTATATTTATTCCAAAACCGCATAAACATCCACAACCTTCCCGACCGCAGTTTAGGTAGGGTAAAGTGGCAGTTTCATTACGGTAAAGGCAGCGTTTGCTTACGGTAAACCAAGCGTGCGAACGGCACTATCTTATACTGCATAAATATGCAAAACCACACACCTATCGATGACACCGATGACGATGACACCGATGACAGTGAGGGTATTTATATTTTTGTGGCAGCAGGTTTAGTTCGATACAAGGCTCAATTTACAGAGCATTATTTATATATTATTATAATAATATATAATGACACTACAACCTACCCAACGATGACAAAAAATAGGCCGGTGTCATCGGTGTCATCGGTGTCATCGTCATCGTTTAGGGCGTCTGTCCTGTCATTTTCCCTTCCTGTATGCTCTCGGACTAATGCCCTTCATCCTTGTGAAGAAACGGGTGAAGGAGGCGGTCTCGGAGAAGTGCAGACGATTGGCTATCTGGACGATGGGAAGCGAGGTATGCAGCAACAGAGAAGTGGATTGACGGCGGGAAGTTCACGCTATTTCCACGACCTGTCCGTCGTAGGCTAACTGGATGTCGGGAGGAAGTAGGCGGTTGGTCTCTTCGTGAAGGCCAATGTGGTGGCTGCCGTGAATGAGGAACGTCCTGCTGGCGCCCACCCTGCGGGCAAAGGTGACGGCATCGTCAATAGTCTGGTGCGAATGATGGGGCTGCGAGCGCAAGGCATTGACGACGAGAATCTGCGTTCCTTCCAAATAGGGAAGCTCGGCATCGTCTATGGTCTTCATGTCGGTGATGTAGGTGAGGGGGCCCAAGCGGTAGCCGGTAATGGGTAACTTGCCGTGCATCACCTGAAAGGGCATGATGGGGATGTCGCCAATAGTAAAAGGCTGGTGGGCGTGGATTTCGTGGAGTCCGATTGCTGGTACGCCAGGATAGCGGTTCTCGGCAAAGCAGTAAGGCAGCATCTCGAGCAGTCCGCGGCGGGCTATGGGGTCGGCATAGACGTTGATTTCGCCAAACTGGCAATAGGGCCTGATGTCGTCCATACCGCCCATGTGGTCGTAGTGGGCGTGGGTAATGAGGATGCCATCGATGCGCCGGAAGGGCTGGGGCATTATCTGCTGGCGGAAATCGGGGCCGCAGTCAATGAGTAGTCGCGTCTGGGCTGTCTCCACCAATGCCGAGCAGCGCAGCCGCTTGTCCTTGGGGTCGGTACTCTGGCAGACGCGGCATTGGCAGCCGATGGTGGGTACGCCGCACGATGTTCCTGTGCCTAAGAAAGTGAGCTTCATCACTAAACAATGTTTACTTCAGGGGTTAATTCTACGCCGAACTTTGCCTTGACATCGTGCTGGATGGCTTGGCAAAGGGTGACGATTTCCTGGCCGGTGGCACCGCCGAGATTTACCAGCACAAGGGCCTGCTTGGAGTGGACTGCTGCACGTCCGAGGCTGCGTCCACGCCAGCCGCACTGGTCAATCATCCATGCGGCGGGAATCTTCTCGTGCTGCTCGTCAACGTGGTAGTGGGGCATGCCGGGATATTGTGCGGCCAGCGCTTCGTACTTGGCACGGCTGACAACGGGGTTCATGAAGAAACTGCCGGCATTGCCTGTCACCTCGGGGTCGGGCAGCTTCTGGCGCCGTATGTCGATGATGACATCACGTAGCTGCTGGGCGGTGGGCTGGCTGATGCCTCGCTGTTCCAGTTCGGCGCGGATGTTGCCGTAGTCGAGACGGGGCACAAACTCGCGGCTCAGCCGAAAGTCGACTTGGGTAATGAGGTACTGATTACGCCATTCACCCTTGAAGCGGCTGTAGCGGTAGCCGTAGTCCAACTGGTCGTTCATGAAGAGGCAGAGTTCGCCGGTGGCAATCTCCACTGCCCAGACACGCTCAATCACGTCTTTGGCCTCAGCGCCGTAGGCTCCTATATTCTGCACGGCAGCAGCCCCGACGTCACCAGGAATGAGCGACAGGTTCTCGGCCCCATAGAGTCCATGGCTGACCAATTTCTCAACGAGTACATCCCACTCAACGCCACTGCCGCAGAGCACACGATCAACGTCCTCGTAGGCAATGTTGATGGCCGAGCGCACCACAATGCCATCAAAGTCGCGGGTGAGCAGCAGGTTGCTTCCTCTACCTATTATTATATAAGGGTCCCCCGATTCGCGTAGGATACGAGCTACGGTCTGAGCCTCTTCTTCGCTGCGGTACTGTAGGAAACGCCTGCAGCGCACATCGATGCCGAACGTGTTGTGGGCCTTCAAGCTATAATTTGCAATGTCCTTCACACCTTAATTATTTATCTCAATACTCAAATATCAATTCACCAACTTCTTCAGCAGCCATTGCCCATCGGTATGCTCGAAGGTCATCTCTACCTCTAAACCGTTGGCAATGCCACGCATCACGAAAATCTTGCGCTCGGAATTGCGCACAGGCTTGCCGTAGACGATGTTGTAAATCATGCGGTCGGGCAGCTCAGGCGCAAAGGCGGGCCAGGTGTCGGGCGTCACGATGCCCTCCATCTGGGCAAAGTCGTCGTCAGGGTCAGGCCCGACAAAAAGAACCGTCTCGCTCAGGCTCTGAGCCTGAAACACGGAATCGGTCACGAACCGGTGGTAGAACTCAAGAAACGAAGCGTTGTAATTGCTCTTGATAGGCTCGGTCTTCTGCTCCAGCAGCATCCACGCACCCTTGATGCGCTTGAACTGGTACTGCAGGACGGCACCCGTGTTGAAGTAAATCTTCTCGACAACGGCCTCGCTGACCGAGGTGTCCTTCACCAGCTCCATCTGCTTCTCGCCGTCGAATATCACGGTGTAGAAGTCCTGGTGCATAAAGAACCGCTCGCGCTTCCACTTGCTCTTGTCAACCCTCGTGGTGTCACCGTTGCGGATAACCCGTAAAGGAAAGGCCACACGCTCCATCTGCAGGCGGCTGTTGGCAGCAAAGTTGAACAGGAAATCATCGAACAATTCGTCAGCTGCCCGTGGCATGGGTGTCTCGGCTATCAGCTGCTCCAGCGTATCAGTGGCCATAGTGTCCTGCGCGGCCAGGCGGGTCGTGTCCTGAGGTGCGTCTTGCGCCACACCTTCAGCCTGTTTACCTTTACACGAAAACATCAGCACAGAGAGTGCCAACGCCCCAAAAAGTAGCCTCTTCATGATACGTCTCTCAAATTCAGCGTGCAAAGTTACAAAATAATTCTTAATTCTTGTGTCTTAATTACTTATTTTTTTGTACCTTTGCAGCCGAATTTGCATTTTTACATCATTACAGTATGATTCTTGACAAGATAGACCAACTTCTAAAAGAAGTACAGACGCTGAGTGCAAAGAACGCAGACGAAGTGGAACAGCTCCGACTGAAGTATCTCAGCAAGAAGGGTGAAATAACCGCCCTGATGAACGATTTCCGCAATGTGGCTGCCGATGAAAAGAAGACTATCGGCATGAAAATCAATGAACTGAAGCAGATGGCCACCGAGCGAATCAATCAACTGCGCGAGGAATGTGATACGCAGGAAACCGGCGACCAGGCCATCGACCTGACCCGCACCCCCTACCCCATCAAGCTGGGCACACGCCATCCGCTGACCATCGTCACTAACGAGATTATCGATATCTTCAGCCGCATGGGCTTCGTACTGGCTGACGGACCCGAGGTGGAGGACGACCTGCACGTGTTCACCAAGATGAACTTCGCTGCCGACCACCCCGCCCGCGACATGCAGGACACCTTCTTCGTGAGCCAGCATCCCGACGAGGTGACCAAGAACATCCTGCTGCGCTCGCACACCTCATCGGTGCAAGCTCGAGTCATGGAACAGATGCACACTGAGGATGGAAAGCTGACATCCCCCATCCGAGTTATCTGTCCAGGCCGCGTCTACCGCAACGAGGCCATCACCGCCCGTGCCCACTGCTTCTTCCACCAGGTGGAGGGACTCTACATTGACGAGAACGTGTCGTTTACCGACCTGAAGCAGGTACTGCTGTCGTTTGCCAAGGAGATGTTCGGCCCTGACACGAAAATCCGACTGCGCCCCTCCTACTTCCCGTTCACCGAGCCGTCGGCCGAGATGGATGTCAGCTGCTTCATCTGCGGCGGCGAAGGCTGCGGATTCTGCAAGCACACGGGATGGGTTGAAATCTTAGGCTGCGGCATGGTAGACCCCAACGTGCTCGAAATGTGCGGCATCGACTCCCAAAAATACTCCGGATATGCATTCGGCATGGGTGTTGAGCGCATCACAAACCTGAAGTACCGTGTCAACGACTTACGACTCTTTTCCGAGAACGATACCCGCTTCCTCGAGGAGTTCGAAGCCGCTGATTAAGGGAAAAAACAGGAAAATACACGTTTTTCGAAAAAAAGTCGCGAGAAAATTTCCTTATCTCGCTGAAAAACAGTATCTTTGCACTCCCAAAACAAAAGTAACATTGTTTAATGATAAAAATATAAAGATTTTTGAAACATGACAAAGGCTGATATCATCAACAAGATTTCCGAAGAAACTGGCATAGCCAAGAAGGATGTAGCCGCTACCGTTGAGGCGTTTATGGAAGAAATCCGGGTTAGCTTGGCAACTAACAAGGAGAACGTCTATCTGCGCGGCTTCGGCAGTTTTATCGTGAAACGCCGTGCTCAGAAAACCGCACGTAACATATCGAAGAACACAACACTGGTCATTGACGCGCACGATTTCCCCGCCTTCAAGCCGGCCAAGAGCTTCATTGCGAAGATGAAATAATTCAAACATCATAATAATACGTATTAAACATTAAAGATTATGCCAAACGGAAAGAAGAAGAAGGGCCACAAGATGGCTACTCACAAGCGCAAGAAGAGACTGCGCAAGAATCGTCATAAGAGCAAGTAAGCACTTATTGACACAAAAGAAATGAAGGGAGTGTGATCGCGAGCAACGCGCCACACCCCTTTTTGTAAAAACCAATTCCCAAGCAACGTATAAAGCGAATGACAAGCGAAGTTATCATTGATGTGCAACCGAAGGAGATTTCCATCGCCCTGCTCGAAGACAAGCAGCTGGTGGAATACCAGAACGAACCCCGCGAGGTGTCGTTCTCGGTTGGCAACATCTACGTGGCAAAGGTGCGCAAGCTCATGCCCGGACTGAACGCCTGCTTCGTCGACGTAGGGTACGAGAAGGACGCATTCCTTCACTATCTGGACTTGGGCACTCAATTCAGCTCTTACGAAAAATACCTGAAGCAGGTACAGAGCGACAGAAAAAGACTTTATCCCATTCAGAAAGCAGTACGGCAGCCGGATTTGCCCAAGGACGGCAGCGTGCAGAACACCTTGAAGGTAGGACAGGAGGTGCTGGTGCAGGTGGTGAAGGAACCCATCTCGACAAAAGGCCCCCGACTGACTTGCGAACTGAGCTTTGCCGGCCGCTACATCGTGCTGATTCCCTTTGGCGATAAAGTGAACGTTTCTTCTAAAATCAAAAAAGGCGAGGAACGCAGCCGACTGAAGCAGCTCATCCAAAGCATCAAGCCCAAAAACTTCGGCGTCATCGTCCGTACGGTGGCTGAAGGCAAGCGTGCAGCAGAACTGGACCAGGAGATGAAGATACTGCTGAAGCGGTGGGACGATGCTATCACAAAGGTTCAGAAGACCCAGGAGCGCCCCAAACTGGTTTTTGAAGAGGAAAGCCGTGCCGTGGCACTGTTACGCGACTTGTTCAATCCTACTTACGATGCCATCAACATCAACGACGAAGCCATCTTCCATCAAGTAAGGGACTACGTCGGACTGATAGCACCAGAAAAACAGGACATCGTGAAACAGTATACCGGAACGATACCCATCTTCGACAACTACGGGGTGACCAAGCAGCTGAAATCTGGATTTGGCAAGACGGTGAACTACAAGCATGGTGCCTACCTCATCATCGAGCACACAGAGGCCATGCACGTGGTAGACGTCAACAGCGGAACTCGCGTTAAAAAGGAAAACGGTCAGGAAGCTAATGCGCTGGAGACCAATCTGGGAGCTGCCGACGAGCTGGCACGACAGTTACGACTACGAGACATGGGAGGAATCATCGTAGTGGACTTCGTGGACATGAATCTCGCCGAAGACCGCCAGATGCTCTACGAGCGCATGTGCAAGAACATGCAGAAAGACCGCGCACGTCACAACATCCTGCCCCTGTCGAAGTTCGGACTAATGCAGATTACACGCCAGCGTGTCCGACCGGCTATGGATGTCAATGTAGAAGAAGACTGTCCCACCTGTTTCGGTACCGGAAAGATCAAGTCATCGATTCTGTTCACCGACCAGTTGGAGAGCAAGATTGACCGCCTCGTCAACAAGATAGGCATCACTAAGTTATATTTGCACGTACACCCCTACGTAGCAGCCTACATCAATCAGGGAGTGATTTCGATGAAGCGCCGCTGGCAGATGAAGTACGGCTTTGGAGTACACGTTATCCCCTCACAGAAACTGGCTTTCTTGCAATACGAATTCTACGATGCAAAGCACCAGTTTATTGACATGAAAGAGGAGATAGAAACTAAAAAATAAAGGGAACACATCAAAATGTTCCCTTTTTTCTTGGTCAAGTCATTTTTATTTTGTTACTTTGCACAATCATGGTGACACTGAAAGTGATATTCTGGATTTGCCTGGCTATCGTGGTCTACACCTATGTGGGCTACGGTGTACTACTATACTTGCTGCTCTGTGTGAAGCGCCTGCTGTGCAAACCGCAGAAGGAGCCGGTGTTGCCCAACGACAACCAGCTGCCCGATGTGACGCTTATGATATGTGCATACAACGAGGAGGACATCATCGGCGAGAAAATGGAAAACATCAGGCAGATTGACTATCCGGCCGACAGGTTCTGCATCATGTGGGTGACCGACGGCAGCAACGACCGCTCCAACGAACTGCTGAAGGAATATCCAGAAGTGACACTTGTCTACTCACCGGAACGGCGGGGCAAGGCGGCTGCCATGCAGCACGGACTCCGTGAGAACAAGGCCGAATACGTGGTATTTACTGATGCCAATACCATGCTGAATACCAATGCCATACGTGAAATCATTCGTCAGTTTATGAAACCCAATGTCAGTTGTGTATCTGGCGAGAAGAGAGTGATAGCACGGGTAAACGGACAGGTAGCAGCCGAAGGCGAAGGACTCTACTGGAAATACGAGAGCACCCTAAAACGCTGGGACAGCGAGCTATACTCAGCGATGGGGGCGGCAGGCGAATTGTTTGCGGTCAGGATGTCACACTACCGCCCAGCACCGAGCAACGCTTTGCTCGACGATTTTATGATGTCGATGCTCATCGTCAGAGACGGTCACCGCATAGCCTACACCTCGGAAGCGTACGCGATGGAATACGGATCGGCCGACATGCACGAGGAATCAAAGCGTAAACGTCGCATTGCGGCTGGTGGACTACAGAGCATCTGGTGGCTGCGCTCGCTAATGAATCCCTTCAAGCATCCAATGGTCAGTTTCCTCTTTGTCAGCCATCGGGTATTGCGCTGGTCTATAACGCCATTTGCGCTCGTGGCTCTCATACCGCTGAATATCGCACTGGCACTGATGAACGCAGGAACGGTTTACACAGTTATAGGCATCCTCCAGGCACTATTCTATGCTGCCACACTGACAGGATGGCTACAAGCGAGGACTGGACACAAGAGTAAACTGTTCTATATACCCTATTATTTCATGTTTATGAACGTTAATGTGTTCCGAGGAATCAACTATTTGAGCACTCACCACCAGAGCGGAGCATGGGAAAAAGCTAAAAGAGGATAAAAAAAAGCAAAAAACTTTCGTATTTCAAAAAAAGTTTATAAATTTGCACCGATTATGTACTTATTGCAAGGATGGATCAAGAAGAAAAAGAGATTCTGATGCTAAAGTTTGCCGAGACCAACAAGAAACTGATGTTGGCCAACGAGAAACTGGAAGCAGCGAATAACAAACTGATGGAGTACGAAGAGAAAGCGGAAAAAGCAGAGAAAGCCAGCCGCATGAAATCTCTCTTCCTGGCCAACATGAGCCATGAAATCCGTACTCCGCTGAACGCTATCGAGGGATTTTCGCGTGTCATGGCTGAAACCGAATCCTCCGAGGAGCGCATGAAATATCTTGAAATCATCGAAAGTAACAATGCCCGACTCCTTAGTCTGATTAACGAAATTCTTGATCTTTCGCGTGTGGAGTCTGGTGAAATCGTTATCAAAAAGTCACCCGTCAACCTGGCAGAACTCTGCAAGAGCATCAAGCAACTGTTCAAGTTCCGCTGCCCGGAAACGGTGAACCTGCTGTTCGTCGAGCCGACGATGCCCATCATGATGACCACCGACGAGAATCGACTGACGCAAGTACTTTCAAACCTCATCAGCAACGCCCTGAAGCATACATTCAAGGGGGTCATCCAGTACGGTTATGAAGTGGTGGAAGACGGGCAGCGGATTAAGTTCTTCGTCAAGGATACGGGCACAGGCATTGAGCCTGAGTTCATAGGCCACATCTTTGACACCTACGCCTCCAAGGACGCAGACCAACAGAAAGGCTACGGACTGGGGCTCGCCCTGTGCCGCATCATCATCGAGAAGATGGGAGGCAGTATCAGCGTAGAGTCTGTTGTCAACGAGGGTTCCACTTTCACCTTCGTGCTGCCCTTCCACGGCACTATCGGCGGACTGGCTACCAGCAACCGTACCAATACAACGACCAACAACGTCAGGACGATACACATAGAACGGCAGGACGAGTCAAACATGAAGACCATCCTTGTGGCAGAAGACGAGGAGAGCAACTACGAACTGGTGCGCATCGTGCTGCAGCGACGATATCGACTACTCCGGGCGCATAACGGCATTGAGGCAGTCACCATGAATGAGGATGAGCATCCCGACCTGATACTGATGGATATTCGCATGCCGGAGATGGACGGTCTCGATGCCACCCGCATCATCAAGGAAGTCAATCAAAACACTCCCGTCATTGCCCTCAGTGCCTACGCCTTCGAAGAAAACATCAAGGAAGCCAAGGCTGCAGGCTGCGATTACTTCATGGCCAAGCCCTTCCGTGTGGAAGACCTGATAGAAATCTGCGCCAAGTACTGTAATGAGCGTTGACAACCTTATTATTATAATATACCTACTCACCTCTTTAATTTCAAAATTATGGGAAAGTTAGCCGTCTATAAATACCTCTCATTCCTGCTGCTCATCACGACCGCAGTATTGTCACTATTCACCTTCGTCGGACTGTTCGGCGGTAACGTAACCCCCGTTGGCAACATGGCAAGAGCCATGCTGGTATATGCCCTGCCACTACTTATCATTGGCGATGCCATCATGCTCCTCTACTGGCTCATACGCCGCCGCTGGCACTGGGCTGCTATTCCCTTTATTACTCTGCTCTGCTGCATTCCCTACATCGGCACACTCTACCAGTTTGGCTCCGTAGACGAACAGGCCAACAAGAAGTCGGGACTGAAGATAGCTACCTACAACGTGGCAAGGTTCAACCGCGAGACCACAGGATTTATCGCGCAAGACATCCTGGCACACATGAAGAAGCAGAAAGTTGACATTCTCTGCATGCAAGAGTACAACGACGTTAGCGGCGACAAGAAGAACTCCGACAGCTATAAAGAGTACTTCCCATATATGTCGATGGGACGCAGCGACATGGTCATCTACAGCCGTTATCCTATCACCAAGCACAAGACCATCGACTTCGAAGAAACGAACAACAGTGCCATGTGGGCCATCGTCGATGTCAACGGCCAGCTAATCAAGGTGGTCAACGCACACCTCGAAACCACAGGTTTCAACCGCACCCTTCATCAGGCTGCCAAGCTGCAGATGCAAGGCTACAATGTCGAAAACAACCGCGTGCTTAACGCTATTTACGGAAACTACACGATGGGAATGATGGTCAGGGCCGGACAAGCCATACAAATCAGAAACGAACTGATGATGAATCCCGACAACGACTGCTCGCTGATTATATGCGGCGACTTCAACGACGTCCCCTACTCTTTCGTCTATAATACCATGCTGGGCAATCTCGTTGACGGATTCAAGGAGTGTGGCAGCGACGGATGGATGTACACCTTCAGAGGTAAAAAGAAAGTGAGAATCGACTACATCTTCCACGACGAGTCGCTGAAGGGACTAACCTACAACCGTGAGGATCTAAGCTACTCAGACCACTACCCCGTCTACATGAAGCTGGAATACTAAGCAGCACTCACACTATCTTGAAGCGTACACGGAACGAGTGCTCCATCTCGTCCCAGTTGGTTCCCAACAGTTCAAAACGTCCTATCTGACTCGTTGAGCGGACATGCTTGCCTATGCACGGACACACATCGTAGTCGCCAATACGCACTAACCTTATCGTGTTTGAAGCGTCATCGGGCAACCGCTCCGTAGAAACTCCTTCGGGCAAATTGTCGCGTGTAGCAAACTCAAAGGTCACCGACAAGTCCTCATCTATCAGTTCGTTCATGCGGCGTTCTATTTCCTTCTCCTCCTGCCGCGAAGGCTTGCGCTCCAAACGGAAGCTCATCTTACTCTTTTTCCGCTCCACATGCGCATTGTAGGAACGTCCACAGCCAAACATCCGTATCATCGTTTGGTTCAACAAGTGCTCAGCTGTATGTGCAGGAGGAAATGAGACTTCCCTTTCTTCCAGTCCATCGAAATCATTCTGTATTTTTGCTGCCATTGTCATATCTCAGTTACGTTTTCGGCTGCAAACTTACACATTTTTTTTCAAACCAACAGGCGGCAGAACAGAAATTATGTGTTAAATAACCTTATTTCCTTTGTCGGCTGACAAAAAATGCTTACCTTTGGGCCTAAATCTAAAACAACAAGAAATACTAAACCTTAAAATAGGAACTATGAGTTATTTACGATTCGAAAAAGCCGTGATGACTAACCTCCAGGAGAGTCTGCGTCGTGAATTGCTCCGTACAAACCGGTCTGGCGCCTACAGCTCGTCTACACTCGTAGACTGCAATACGCGCAAGTACCACGGTCTGCTGGTTGTTCCCGTACCTGAGCTTGACGACGAGAACCATGTGCTGCTCTCGTCGCTCGACTGTACGGTTATCCAACATGGAGCGGAATTCAACCTGGGCCTCCACAAGTATCAGGGCAACACCTTCAGTCCTAATGGACACAAGTACATCCGTGAATTTGACGCCAGTCATGTCCCGACAACAACCTATCGGGTGGGTGGCGTAGTGTTGAAAAAGGAAGTGATATTCCAGCATTACGAGGACCGCATCCTCATCCGATACACGCTGGTGGATGCCCATTCGGCCACAACGCTGCGCTTCCGTCCGTTCCTGGCATTCCGCTCGGTGCGCCAGTTTACGCATGAGAACTCGACGGCCAGCCGGGAGTATAGCCTGGTGGACAATGGCATCAAGACCTGTATGTATGCCGGCTATCCAGACCTCTACATGCAGTTCTCGAAGAAGAACGAGTTCATCTTCCAGCCCGACTGGTATCGCGGCATCGAATACCCGAAGGAGCAGGAACGCGGTTATGCCTCAAACGAGGACCTCTACGTGCCTGGTTATTTCGAGATGCCCATCAGGAAGGGCGAGAGCATCGTCTTCTCGGCATCAACGTCGCAAATCAAGACTACTACGCTGAAGAAGCTGTTCGACGCAGAAGTAGACGACCGCGTACCTCGAGACAACTTCTACCACTGCTTGGTGACGGCTGCCCATCAGTTCCATAACCGCAAACCCAACGACGACCGCTATCTGCTGGCCGGCTACCCGTGGTTCAAGGCCCGTGCCCGCGACACGTTCATCGCCATGCCAGGACTGACGCTGGCCATCGGCGAGCGCGATTACTTCGAGCTGGTGATGAAGACCGCCGAAAAGGGACTGCGCGAGTTCATGGATGGCAAGCCGCTAAGCGTTAAGATTTACGAGATTGAGCAGCCCGACGTTCCCCTGTGGGCTATATGGGCTATCCAGCAGTATGTGAAGGATGCCGGCAAGGAAGAGGGCTATCAGAAATATGGCAAACTAGCTACCGACATCGTCGACTATATCCTCAAGGACGGACACCCCAACCTCCGATTAGATGAAAACGGGCTGGTTTATTCGAACGGACGCGACCGCGCTGTGACCTGGATGAACTCAACGGCTAATGGACGCCCCGTGGTGCCCCGCTCTGGCTATATAGTCGAGTTCAACGCCCTATGGTACAACGCGCTGAAGTTCTGCGCCGCCTTGTATGCCGACCAAGGCAAACAGCAGGAGTCCGACGCACTGGAGCAGCGTGCCACTCTCTGCAAGCAGTCGTTCGTCGAGACATTCGTCAACGAGTACGGCTATCTGCTCGACTATGTCGACGGCACAAACATGGACTGGAGCGTACGCCCGAACATGATTTTCGCCGTGGCACTCGACTACTCACCGCTGTCGCAGCAGCAGATGAAGAGCGTTGTAGATATATGTACGCGCGAGCTGTTGACACCGAAGGGACTGCGCTCACTGTCGCCCAAGAGCGGCGGATACAACCCGATGTACGTCGGCCCGCAGACCCAGCGCGACTACGCATATCATCAGGGCACGGCATGGCCGTGGCTCGGAGGCTTCTACATGGAGGCCTGCCTGAAACTCTACAAGCGCTCTCGCCTGTCGTTCATCGAGCGGCAGATGGTGGGCTACGAGGATGAAATTGATTATCACGCTATCGGAACCATCTCCGAGCTGTTCGACGGCAACCCACCGTTCCACGGACGCGGTGCTATGGCCTTCGCCATGAACGTGGCTGAAATCCTGCGCACGCTGAAGCTCTTGGAGAAGTATTCGTATCAAAAGTAATAAGGAGGAACGACGATGAAAGTATTAATGTTTGGATGGGAGTATCCTCCTCACGTATTCGGTGGACTTGCCACCGCTAACTATGGTATATCTGAAGGCTTGAAGGCCCAAGGTGACATCGAGACCGTGCTCTGCTTGCCGCATCCGTTCGGCGACGAGAGCCAGCATGCCTGCCGCATCGTGGCCATGAATGCCGTGCCTATCGCTTGGCGTGACGTGGACTACGACTACGTGAAGCAGCGCGTGGGCAACATCATGGATCCCGACTATTACTTCAAACTGCGCGAGCATATCTACGCTGACTTTAACTACATGAACGTGAACGACCTCGGTGCGATGGAGTTTGCCGGGGGCTATCCTGGCAACCTGCACGAGGAGATAAACAATTACTCTATCATTGCAGGGCAAGTAGCTCGCGCTGAGGAGTTTGATATCATTCACGCTCACGACTGGCTAACCTTCCCCGCTGGCATCCACGCCAAGCAGGTTAGCGGTAAACCGCTGTGCATCCACGTCCATGCTACCGACTTCGACCGCTCTCGCGGCAAGGTGAATCCCACCGTTTACAGCATTGAGAAGAACGGTATGGACTGGGCCGACTGCATCATGTGCGTCTCGGAACTGACACGCCAGACAGTCATCAACCAGTATCATCAGGATCCGCGCAAGTGCTACACCGTACACAACGCCGTCTATCCCCTGCCGCAGGAGTATCAGGACATCCCGCGTCCCGACCATACCGGCAAGGAGAAGGTGGTGACGTTCCTCGGACGTATCACGATGCAAAAGGGCCCCGAATACTTCGTCGAGGCCGCCACGATGGTGCTCCACCGCACCCGCAATGTCCGCTTCTGCATGGCAGGCTCAGGCGACATGATGGACGCCATGATTCTTCTCGCTGCCGAGCGCGGCATCGCCGACCGTTTCCACTTCCCAGGATTCATGCGCGGCAAGCAGGTGTACGAGTGCCTGAAAGCCTCCGATGTCTACGTCATGCCTTCAGTGTCTGAGCCGTTCGGCATCTCGCCGCTTGAGGCCATGCAGTGCGGAACACCCTCGATTATCTCCAAGCAGAGTGGCTGCGCCGAGATTCTCGACAACTGCATCAAGGTTGACTACTGGGACATCCACGCCCTGGCCGACGCCATCTACAGCATCTGCCACAATGAGTCGCTCTTCCAGTACCTTAAGGATGAGGGCAAGCATGAGGTAGACCAGATTACATGGGAGAAAGTAGGAACGTGGATCCGTACACTCTACCGCCGCACACTCGGTTGGGAACAATAATGAAGTTTAAAGTGATAAGTTTAAAGTGAAAAGTATATGAAAACGATTTGTTTATATTTCGAGATACATCAGATTATCCATCTGAAGCGCTACCGTTTCTTCGATATCGGTACCGACCATTATTATTACGATGACTACGAGAACGAGCGTAGCATCACCGACATTGCCGAGCGTAGCTACATGCCGGCACTCACCGCCATCAGCGACATGATTGCTCAGCATGGCAAGTATTTCAAGGTGGCATTCTCGCTCTCAGGCACTGGCATCGAGCAGTTAGAGTATCATGCTCCGCAGGTCATTGCCAAGTTACAGGAACTGGCACAGACCGGCTGCGTGGAGTTCCTTGCTGAGCCTTACAGCCACGGACTTTCTTCACTCGCCAATGAGGAAACCTTTGCCCTCGATGTGAAGAAGCAGTGCGCCAAGATTGAGGAATTGTTTGGCCAGAAGCCAACTGTGGCCCGCAACTCTTCGCTCATCTATAGCGACGACATAGGCTCGCAGATTGCCGCCATGGGCTTCAAGGGTATGCTAACCGAGGGTGCTAAGCACGTGCTCGGATGGAAGTCGCCCCACTACGTTTACAACTGCAACATTGCTCCGAACCTGAAGCTGTTGCTCCGCGACGTGGAACTTTCCGATGATATCTCGCTGCGTTTCAACAACGCTGAGTGGGAGGGCTATCCACTGTTCGCCGATGCCTACATCGACCGCATTTCCCGTTTCCCCGAGGAGGAGAAAATCATCAACATATTCATGGAACTGTCGGCCCTCGGTATCGCCCAGCCACTCTCCAGCAATATTCTGGAGTTCCTGAAGGCACTGCCCACTTGCGCCAAGGAGAAGGGTATCGACTTCGCCACACCGACGGAGATTTGCATGAAGGTGCCCAGCGTCGGTGCCGTCGACGTACCCGACACTCTTTCTTGGGTGGACGAGGAGCGCGACTGTTCCTGCTGGCTCGGTAACGCCATGCAGCGTGAGGCTTTCAACAAGCTCTATTCTGTGGCAGACCGTCTGCGCATTGCCAACGACCCGCGCATCAATCAGGACTGGGACTATCTGCAGGCTTCCAACAATTTCCGCTTCATGACCACAAAACCCTCGAACGTAGGTCTTGACCGTGGCATCTACAGCGGACCGTTCGATGCCTTCACCAACTATATGAACATTCTCGGCGACTTCATCAACAGAGTGAATGCACTCTATCCGCTCGACATCGACAACGACGAATTGCAAGGTCTGCTGACGACCATCAAGAACCAAGGCGACGAGATTGAGATGAAGGACAAGGAGATTACCCGTCTGAAAGCCAAGCTCGAGAAGTTCGAAGCAGCAAAGCCTGCCAAAAAGCCTGCCGCCAAAAAGCCTGCCGCCAAGAAGACAGCTGCCAAGAAGGAGGCTGAGAAGTAGTATTCCCCACCCTACGACCATAGCGAATGTGACTCGTATTCTCTCTACGAGTCACATTCCTTTTTTAGCAAAATGTAAGAAACTGATTTTTTTTTCCTCAATAATTTTGGCTGTTTCAGAAAAAAGTATTACCTTTGCAACCGCAAAAAGAAAAGGGAAGGTTGGCAGAGTGATCGATCGCGCTGGACTCGAAATCCGGTATACCCCTTTCGGGTATCGGGGGTTTGAATCCCTCACCTTCCGCCAAAGGAGCCTTACTCTCCGCTGAATGAAGAAGGAAGTCGCAAAACGGCTTTCTTCTTTTTCGTTGACAATCAAGCATTTAAGTTCGTCAGGATACTCGTGTACAAGGACCCCAATTTGGTTTTAGGTTCATATCCCTATACTCGCTTAATCGCGTCCTTGACTTGCGCCATATTGCTGCGCGAGACGGGGAGTGATTCGTGGCAGTGCTGCCCTGCTTCGAGTCCGAAGGGCTTGAAGATGGCAATCGCCAGTATCAAGAACTGAGAAAAGTAACCCACATTGCAGCAAAATTCCATCTAACTAACTTCCTGTTGCTTGTTTGTATTCCAATAGTCGCAGTTGCAAATCGGCAAAAGCATCAGTTCGTTTGTCGCACGACTGCTGATATAGCATCTGGGCTTCTAACAGGTCGCTCATCTTTGAGACACCAGCTTTGTAATAATTGCGATTAAGGCGCAAATTCTCGCTGGCCTGTTCGATACTACGCTGAGCCAAAAGCAATTGTTGGTACGACTCTTCTACCTCATTCCAGGCATTTTGCATACGGATCTGCAGCTGTTGGGAATTATCCTCTAACTGTTCTACAGCCTTCTGGTGCTCTATCTTGCGGCGCTTGATGACGTGAGAACCGCTCCACCAGTCGGAGATGGGCACACTGACGGTAGCAAACACCATAGCGAACGTGTGATTGTTGTCCATCAGATTATGGTAGTTGTAACCCGCGCCTACAGCAACCGAAGGCAGGTTCTGGCCAACGGCCAGTTTCTTCTGAAGATTAGCGGCTTCCACCTGTTTGCCAAGCAGCTGATATTCTGCAGTTCCCAATAGTGCCTGACGATGGTTCTGCTTGGTAGCCAGCGGTGAGATAACGTCAGTCTGATAAGATATAACGAACGACGTATCGCACAGACCGCAATACTGCGACAACAACAAACGGACAATGGAGATACCGTTATTCAGTTTCAGCCGCTGACTCTCGATGTCGTTCTGGCGTAGCTGTACCTGCAACAGATCGTTAGGCATAACCAAACCTGCACGTACAGCCACATCTACATCGTTGTGGATACTAGCCAATAGGGTATCTACAGCCTCGATGGTCTTCATCTTCTCCTGCATCGATGCCAACTGCCAGAAATATTGTTCGGCGGTATTCTCCACTTCGTTTTCCGACAACTGTAACTGCAAGCGACTCACGTCCTCACCCACCTTGGCGAGTTTGTTGCCGTTGATAATCTGACCACCGGCAAAGACGGGCTGCACAGCCATGAGTGATCCGATGGTGCCGTTCTTCATCATTGAGATGCTGACGGGGTTGCCAAGTGCGGCGAGTGCTTCGGCTGGGAGCATCTGGGCAAATGTGGCTCCCAACTCAGGCGAGATAAACTCTGAGGGGTTCATGTCCATCTTAGCCATGCCTTTGTTGGCATTGAACCAAAGACCAGTGCCGCTCACATTGGGGAAATACTTGGTAAATGCCTCCTTGCGCTGCTGTTGAGCAGTCTGGATGTTGTATCTGGCACTTCGGATGGCGATGTTGTTATGGAGGGCAGAATCCTTAATCTGCTCCAGAGTGTAGGTCTGCGCTACGCTAAATGATAAATGACAAATGATAAATGACAAAATTATGCTTAATTTTTTCATCGTCTGTTTCTATTTTTTGTTGACACCTTAACTTCGTTAAACTTTCTCACTTAGTTGAAACTTTCCAATATATGACGGGAAGCATGGCAACCACCATGATGAGCGAGCCGATACCACCTGCGAAGATGGTGACACCTACGGGCATCCAGAACGAGCTCTGAGCGATAATCATCGGCACCACACCAACAGCAGTAGTGGCTGTGGTGAGGAAGATAGGCACCATACGTCGCTTGCCAGCCTCGTACGCAGCCTGTTTTACAACGGCGTTGTACTGACGGCGGTACTCATCGGAGGCTCCGACGGGAAAACCGTCGGGTGCGAACTTCTTAATCAAGTCGATGGCATGCTCAAAAATGAGAATCTCGTTACGCATAATCATGCCCATCAGTGTGATAAGACCGAAAATAGAGGTCAGTCCTAAGGCACGGTTCATCAGGCCCAAACCTATCAGCGCTCCAGGAGTCATCAGTGCCAAGGCGACCATACAGATAGTAGTCACACCATACTTTCTGAAGTTGAACAACAGGAAGAAGAACACGATAATCATGGCGATAGTAATACCACCGATAATCTGCGGCATAGCCTCGTCACCGTATTCTATCTCACCGCCCACCTCAGTGCGCACGCCTTGCGGCAGCAGGATATTCTCCTGCATGATGCGGGCAATCTCTTTTTCAACAGGAGCAGTATAGACACCCTGAGCAAACTGTGCCGTCACCGTGATGCAGCGCTCGCCGCCTCGATGCATGATGCGACTCTCGCTCCATTTGGGAGTGACTTTGGCAATCTGTCTCAAGGGCACCGTTGAATTAGTGCTGTGCAGACCTCCCGATACCATCGACATCGGTGATGAAACGCCCAGATTGGCCACTTCCGAGAAGGTCATATCGGTATCGTCCTTCACCACAATGGGCAATTCGTAGTTGCCCTCCCATATCTGTCCTACACGCAGGTCGCTTGATGTAGCACTCAGTGCCAGCTGGGCGGTAGTACGTGTAATACCTAATTGGGCAGAGGTAACTGGGTCGAGTGCGACGTTGATGATGGGATAAGGCTGCAGATAGTCGGTATGCACCCATTCCAGTTCCGGCATCTGGCGCATACGCTCCATCAGTCGTTCAGCTACCACATGCAGCGAGTCGAGGTTGTCGCCATAGAAACGATATTCCAGTTCGCTCACCTCCAGATAGTCCAATCGTTTGAACTTCACGTAGGCATTGGGGAAAGCCTCACTCAGTTGTGGCTGATACTCGGCCAGAAGGTCGAGTGTGGCCTTATCGCTCTGGCTATTCACGATGAACTGCGCATAGTTGTTGCCAGCCATCTGGGGGGCGTATGCATCCATGAAACGGGGCGAAGAGCAGCCGATGAATGCTGTTATGCCAGTGATACGTTCATCCTTCTCAAGCACGTGCTGCACCGAATCAGCTATTAGTTCCGTCTCCGCCAGTCCCTTACCATCGGGCAAGAATATCTCTACGGCAAACTGGTCGCGGTCGGCGTATGGGAAGAGACGTATCTTCAGCGTAGGAACAATCAGTGTTGAAAGCAGAATGACGGCAATACCACCACCGATTGTCAACCATGGGTTGGCAAAAGTCCAGTCTAACACCTTATTATATGTATGCTGCACCCATTTGGTGATTTTATTACCATCGGTACTCACCTTGACCTTCGGTCGAGCTTGCTCACGCTCGGAAATCGAAACAAGTTCCGATTTCTCTCGCTTAATCGCAACCTTATCGGGCTTGATGATGCGCGTTTCGAGGAATGGAATAACGGTGACCGCCAATATCAGCGACACCATCAGGTTGATGGTAATCGTAACGGGGAAGTCCTCCAGACAGTCGTGGAACACGCCCTTCATCGTGATGAGGAACGGATAGAAGATGGCACAGATACAGATCGTGGCCAACAACATCGGCATAAAATACTGGCGGGCCGACTCTATGGCGGCATCAAAAGGCTTGAAGCCCTTGCCCAGATACTCCAGATAGCCATCGATGACTACAATCGAGTTATCGACAATCATTCCCAGCACCACAATCAGTGCCGCCAGCGTCACGATATTCAGTTCGATACCCATCATATACATCACCGCCACACTCACAAAGGTGCTCAGCGGGATGGTGATAGCAGCCACGATGGCCGAACGGATGGGGAACAGCACCATCATCACCAGGATAATGATAGCCATCGAGATGAGCAGGTCGCGCAGGAAGTCGCTCACGCTCTTCGCCACCACCTTAGGCTTATCAGCTATGCGAGTGACATTCACGTCATCGGGCAGTTCGTTCTCTCTGAAATCTTTCAGCACCCTATCCACCTCCTGACCGTACAGCACCACATTATTACCTGGCGTCATCTCCATCGACAGCAATACACAAGGATGTCCGTCCTGCTCGATACGACTCGACATCGGCTCATATTCGCGCACCACACGGGCCACATCGCGAACACGTACCACCTTACCCGTTGCAGGGTCAGAGAAAATAATCTGGTTGGCTATCTCCTCTTCGCTGTTCTCCTGTGCCTCCACATGGATGGGTATCTGTTGGTCGTCGTCGCTGATACTGCCACTCATCGTGGTAATGCCCTGATCCTGCAGTCGCGAAAAGAGCATCTGCTGACCAATGCCGTATGCCTGCAAGCGCTGGCGGTCTATATAAAGACTGATCTGCTCTTTCTGCTCTCCGAAGAGTTTTACATTAGCCACCGACGGGATGCGACGCAGGCGGTCGCTCAAATCATCACTGTACTGTTTCAGTTCGCGGTAGCTGCGCTGGTCGCTCTCGATGGCAATGAGCAGAGCAGAGGTGTTGCCAAAGTCATCGTTCACCACGATGGCCAGTACACCACTGGGCAACTGCGGCTTAAAACCGTTCAGACCGTGCTTAATCTTCGACCACACCTCGTCCTTGTTGTTCACTTCATCGTTCAGTTTCACCATCACGATACACATGCCGTTCTGCGACTGAGTGGTGGTCTTCTTGCGATTCACCTCACCAAAGGTAAACAGATAACGCTCCAAAGGTCGGGCCACCTGCTGCTCCACCTCTTCCGATGTAGCCCCAGGATAGACCGCCACCACCACACCTTGACGGATGGTGGCATGCGGAAATTCGTCCTTCGGCATGATATACATGCCGTAGATGCCCATCACAAACAAAATGCCAACGATGAGCAATGATATCGAGTAATGCTCCAACTGCCATCGGAGCCAGTTCGTATTTTTCATCCTAATAAATCACTTTGGTTCCTTCACTCAGTTTCTGATAACCCTCTGTGACAATACGGTCACCGGTATTCAGCCCGTCGATGACACTCACATAGTTTCCTTGTGGCTGACCAATGGTAACAGTTGTGCGATGACCCGTGCTATCCTTGCCTATCGTCCAGACAAACAGACTGCCGTCAGACTTTCTCTGCACTGCTGTTACAGGAACCATCTTGCTACCAACAACCTGCGAGCCATCAGAAGCAAAACGCACATTGGCCACCATCCCTGGCAGCAGCTTACGGTCACTATTTGCTACATTTATTCTTATATCGTACGTATGCGTGAGGGCATCGGCCTGCACGCCCTTCTCTATCAGGCCGCCTTGATAACTGCCATTGATGGCTTCCAC
The DNA here is from genome assembly GCA_947168395.1 of uncultured Prevotellaceae bacterium. Taxonomy (GTDB): domain Bacteria; phylum Bacteroidota; class Bacteroidia; order Bacteroidales; family Bacteroidaceae; genus Prevotella. The sequence continues at coordinate 207,321 of CAMVLT010000003.1, forward strand.
CGCGATACTCGTTGGCGTATGAGCATTGATACCGCCTATTTCAGCTTCTGGTACTGCCACTTTCACCTTTACTGCTGAGATGTCAAGGATACTCACAACGGCCTGTGAGGGTAAGGCTGTCTCACCTGCGCCAATCAGTTTTTTGCCTATGATACCACCGACAGGCGCTACCAACCGACAATCAGCGAGATTCTTCTTGGCTACCTCCAACTGCGATTTGGCCTGAGCCACCTTGCTCTGTATCTCTACCCACTGCACCTCGGGCAGCGAACCGTTGTCGTGCAGCATCTTGTAGCGCGCCAACGCATCGTTGGCCTGTGTCATCTGCGCCTCGGCACCACTCAGCAGGTTGCGGGCCTGCGTGTCGTCCATCTCTGCCAATAGCTGACCTTTGCCTACGGCCTGACCTTCACGCACCAGTACGCGCTTTACTACCCCCATCCCTGTAAAGCTGACAGCGGTAGCCTCGCGTTCTTCTACAATACCCACATACGTCTGGCCATTGTCCACCACGCCAGATGATACCACCTCAGTTTTCACTCTCGTCGGAGCTTTCATGCTCGATTTTGCCACTTGCTGCTGACAAGAACTGCCCAGTAATATGACTGATAGCAGTATCAAAAAATCCTTCTTCATACTCAAATGGTTTATTTTTGACTGCAAAATTAATCCAAAATCGCCTATCGCCAATGTTTGATTTCACTTCATATCTTGTCAATTTGACGTTAAGATGTCAAATAAAACAATATTGACACCAAATAAGACATTAAATATGAATAATTTTAAGTACTTTTGCAACATGAAACAACATGAAGAAGTAACATTTCAGACATTAGCTAACAATGAGGATATCCAGATTGGCTATTCCGACAACGATATTGTGGTCGTTGATAGTATTCAGCAGTTTACCGAGACCAATACCGCTCATGTGGCTATGAATGCTGTCGTCATCTGCACCAACGGTAAAGTACAGGCTCAGATGAATGGCAAACAAATGGAACTCCACAAGAACCAGGTGGCCATCGTACCCCAGAACGTCACAGTGACCGATGTGATGGTCAGCCCTGACTTCAACCTTAAAGCCATGTTCCTCACCAACCGCATCCTTCAGAATTTTCTGCGAGAGAAAATGAGCATCTGGAACGACATGATGTACATCCGTCGCCACCATATCGTGACTATGGACGAGGACGAGATACTCTTCTACACCCACTTCTACGACATGCTGACACTGGCCATTTCCAAGGGTAAGGACAATCCGTTGCATACTGATGTGATCCAATCGTTGCTACGCTCTGCTGTTCTCGCCCTCTGCGGGGCCATGAAAATGAAATTATCATCAGAGAAACATCTGGACGATGATGCCACTCTGCAAGGCAATGAAAGAATGACATCTAAAGTCCACTTCCAGCACTTCCTCGATTTACTGCACTCCAACGATGTGAAGCGGCACACGGTAGAAGCTTATGCCAGCAAGCTGTGTATCTCGCCCAAATACCTCACGGTTGTATGCAAGAAAAATTCTGGCAAGACCGCTAACGAATGGATTACAGAACATGTGCTGGAGGACATCCGTTACTACTTGCGGCAGACAGATCTCAGCATCAAGCAGATTTGTGAAAAACTCGCATTTCCCAATCCCTCCTTCTTTGGAAAATATGTAAAATCTCATTTCGGCATGACCCCATTGGAATTAAAAGGTGAGAAGGTGAAAAGGTGAAAGGCCAAGCCCCCCACCCGATGAAGGAAGAGGCAAAGATGAGCAACCTGACCAGTTACGATGAAATAAATTTACAGTCAAAACATTAGCAAAAACTCTTCGAGACTTTGCTCCGAGCAAACTCGGAGTTTCCCTAGGGTAAACTGGGGGTTTAAGTAGGGTAAACTCCGGGTTTACCTAGGGTAAACTCCAAGCCCCATTTTCAGGGCGTTTCAGGGCACTTTTCGTAATTGAAAGGATAAACGAAAATAGTTGACAAATCGAAAAGTATTTACCCCTTGATGTGATAAATATTGCGGCTCAAAGCCTTCGGCAACAAGCTGAAAGGCATCGTCTATGGCATTCTGAATGCGGTGACGGAATAATAGTCAGTCTGGCACAAAAGAGAATGATTTTGTGCCGGGAATGAGGTTACAATATCGGGCTTGGTGCGTCCTACATGTAAATAAGATATACATGTATAAACTTAATAACTAATTTTCTGTATGAACAAAAATCAAAAATCCAGGGTGATGGGTAGTGGCCTGCTGGCCGGCGCCGCTGCCCTGCTGACGCTGAGCTGCGCCGACCATTACGACGGTGACGAATCGTGGGCTCCGCAGGTGCAGAACGCCACGCTGCAGTCGCCCTCGGCAAGCGACATCAAGGTCGTAGCGAGCCCCGACGGCAGCTCAATGACCATCACGTGGCCTGTGGTCTATGGAGCTGGCGGCTACGCTATGGCGCTCTACAACGTGAATGACCCCAACAGTCCGCTGCTGGTCAAGACCGACACCATCGACGGCTGCAGCGTGACCACTAACCGCGAGGAGGACACCAACTACAGCCTCACGCTGCGCACGCTGGGCAACCAGAAGTATAACAACCAAGCTGCTACGGAAAACACCGAATACAGATTCAACACCTTCCTGCCAACCTACGCCGTGATACCCGACGGCAGCGACCTGAAGACATGGTTCGCCGAGAACCCCATCCCCGAGGACAGCACCAGCCATTTGTGCTACGACCTGGTGCCGGGCGGCACGTACACCGTGTCGGGCAAGATTGACTTCGGCGGTCACCAGGTGTCGCTCCGCTCGTCGTCGAAGGCCACCTACGCCAACATCACGATGGGGACTGGTGCCTACTTCAACACCTACGCTGGCTTCACGCTGAAGTATCTGAACATCGATGCCGAAGCTACCAACAAGCCGATTATCTCGTTCAGCGACGAGCCCGACGAGCGCATCAAGGACCTGATAGCCGAGAAGGGCTACTACTTCATCATGGACCCCGTGGTGGTGCAGGGCTGCAACATCACGAGGCTGGGCAGCAGCCTCATGGCCAGCAACTCGGTGAAGTACGACGTGCGCGTGGTGAGCATCAACAACACGGTGGTACACATCGACAAGACGCTGCCTACGGCCAGCAGTGGGGCTTTCGTCTACATGAAGTCGGGCTACATTACCGACTTCACCATCAAGAACAGCACCGTCTTCTCGCGTGAACACGCCGACTGCTTCTTCATGCAGCACGGCGGCCGCCCGAAGGACGTGAGTGACGAGGAGCAGCGGTATGTATCTATCCTAAACTGCACGCTCTGCAACATTGCCTATGGCAAGAACTTCTGCGACTACCACAACGGACAGACCACCTACCACTATACGCTGAAGAATACCATTGTGGAGGACTGCGGCAAGGCCAACTTCCTGACGGGACTGAACAAGGGCCAGGCAAGCGACAACCCCACATGGGACGTGAACAACAACACCTGCTGGCGCGACGGTGCTGATGCCAGTGCCTCGCAGACGGGCATCAAGAACCCGGGCGTGTGGTTCACCAACGACCCCGAGATAGATGCTGCCAATGGCGACTTCATTCCGGCTGCCGCACAGCAGGAGGCCGGACAGGGAGACCCGAGGTGGAAGTGAAAAGTGATAAGTGAAAAGTGATAAGTGAATAATTTGCTACCGCACTAATGAATATGAAGATTATGAAGCATACAATAAGGAAACGACTGCTGATAACGCTGACGGCGATGGCTTGTCAGCTGTCAGTCAGCATAGCGCAGAACAAGGTGGTGACTGGTACGGTGTACGACGAAAAGGGCGAACCCGTCATCGGAGCCACCGTGCAGGTGAAAGGTACCAAGACAGGCACCGTGACCGACTTCAACGGCAACTACAAACTGGAGGTTCCCGAGAAGGCGAAGGTGACCATTAGTTATATAGGTTATGTGGCCGTTGAGACCACCGGCGGCACCGTGAGGCTGCAGGAAGACCGCACCTCGCTCGACGAGGTGGTGGTGGTGGGTTACGGCACGCAGAAGATGAAGAACGTGACGGGTGCTGTCGAGGCCATAGCAGCCGACGAGCTGAAGGATCTCTCGGTGGGAAGCCTTGGCGACGCACTGGCCGGACAGTTCAACGGCGTCAGCGTCAGCCGTGGGGCCGGTGCCTACCGTCCCGGTCAGAGCCCCACCCTACAGATACGTAATGCTGGTGCCAACACGCAAAACACCCCCGGTGCCACCAACGGTGGCGACCCTAATGCCTCGCCGCTCTACGTCATCGACGACTTCATATCGACCGAGGAGGCCTTCAACAACCTCGACATCAGCGAGGTGGAGAGCATCACCGTGCTGAAGGACGCAGCAGCTGCCGTCTATGGTGCCCGCTCGGCCTACGGCGTGATACTGGTGAAGACGAAGAAGGGCAAGGCCGGTGCTCCGCGTATATCGTACAACGGACAGTTAGGTTGGACGAATGCCACCTTCACGCCGAAGATGCTGTCGGCCTACGACTACGGGCGGGTATGGAATGCCGTCATGGCTGCCGGCACCGCCACAAAGGACTATGTGGACAACGCCCGCGTGCTGTTCCAGAAGAACGAGCTGGAGCAGATGAAGAACCTGGACTACGACCTGCTGGGCGACGAGTGGCGCGCTGCCCTCACCCACCGCCACAGCATCAACGTGAGCGGCGGCACGGAGCAGGCCACCTACTTTGCCAACGTCAGCTACTTCAACCAGGACGGTAACATCGGCAAGCTCGACTACGACCGCTGGAACTACCGTGCCGGCGTGAACACCAACATAGGCAAGTACGTGAAGGCAGCCCTCGAGGTGAGCGGCGACTACGGCAAGAAGAACAACGCCATCATAGCCAAGGGCGGCGGCACCGACGGCGACTACAAGTACCTGGCCACCCACCTGCCATTCGTACCCAGCTCGGTCGGCGGCTACCCGCTGGTGTACTCGGGCATGCAGAACGTCATACCCACCAGCGACACCCGCCTATACAACTTCGAGGCCGTGCAGAACTGCGATGACTACGTGCGCAACATGACCAACAACATGACCATCAACGGCTCGCTGTCGTTCGACCTCGGATTCGTCAAGGTGCTGAAGGGACTCACCGCCAAGGTGTCGTACTCGAAGACCATCAACAACGCGAAGAACAACGCCATGAAGACGTTCATGGACGTCTACATGCTGCAGGAGCGCAACACCGAATATCCGCACCTCTACACCTGGACAGGACAGAACACCGCCGACTGGTATAACGCCAGGACGCTCTCGACGCTGACGCTGAACAACGGCAGCCTGCTGCAGCGCAGCATGAGCCGCGGCGACAGCTACCAGCTGAATTTCACGTTGCAGTATGCCCGCAGCTGGGGCCGCCACGACGTGAGCGCACTCTACACGTTGGAGCGCTCGGAGACCGAGTTTGAAGACCTGACGGGCGAGATAACCGACCCCGTGAGCTACACCGACGGACAGTCGAAGTCGGCCACCGGCGACCAGGCCACCTCGTTCGGCCGCAGCGTGGGAGGCATGCTCTCACATGTGGGCCGCGTGAACTACGCCTACGCCGACAAGTACCTGGTGGAGTTCCTGTTCCGCGCCGACGGCAACGGCTCGAAGTTTGCCCCCGAGAACCGTTGGGGCTATTTCCCCAGCGTCAGCGCCGGTTGGGTGATGAGCGAGGAGGAGTGGTTCCAGAAGGCCCTGCCCTGGGTCAACTTCCTGAAGGTGCGTGCCAGCTGGGGCTATCTCGGTCGTGACAACATCGTGGCCTTCCTGTGGCGCCAGCAGTATAACCGCGACCTCGACAAGGGTGCAGTCTTCGGACAGACTTCGACCAACACACCAGTTTCGGCAGGTTCGGTAATGCCCGTGCGCGGTGTCAACCCCGGCGTACACTGGGACAAGAATTACAAGACCAACATCGGTCTCGACATGCGATTCCTCGACGGACGTCTCTCCGTAGACTTCAACTACTACTACGACCGTGGCCGTGAGATGTTCATGACCTATACCGGAACGTCGATGTTCCCCACCACCGTGGGAACGCAGGCCTCGCCCGAAAACTACGGCTCGGTCGACAACTGGGGCTGGGAGCTGAACTTGGGCTGGCGCGACAAGATAGGCAAGGACTGGCAGTACTGGGTGAAGCTGTCGACGGGATGGAACGACAACAAGATACTGGAAGGCCCGTTCCCCGCTACGCCTGAGTACGACAGCATGGTCAAGGGCGAGCGCATGGACCGTGGCGTGTGGGGACTAAAGTGCCTCGGCATGTTCCGCAGCTATCAGGAAATACAGGAGTACTTTACCGAGAACAACATCACCACCTATTTCGGAAAGACCATCGACGACATACATCCGGGTACGCTCATCTATGCCGACGTGCATGGTGACAACGACGGCACGGGCAACTATGGCGGCCCCGACGGCAAGATTAACCAGAACGACTACGTTAGGCTGTCGAAGTTCTCGAACAACCCCTACGGTTTCACCCTGAACTTCGGCGGGTCGTGGCGCGACCTCTCGATGACGGCACAGTTTGCAGCCTCATGGGGTGCCTACGACATTGTGCAAACCGACTTCCGCAAGTCGGCCGACGACCTGGAGTATCAGAACGTGCCCTCGTTCTGGAGCGACATGTACGTCTATGAGGACATCTACGACGCTCACGGCAATGTCACCGTGCCGCGCAATACCGAGGCTGCCTACCCGAACATGAAGTACAGCAGCATCAACGAGCAGGCATCGAGCTTCTGGCTGGTCAATGCCGCCAGCGTCACGTTGCGCAACTTCTCGGTGGCCTACAGCCTGCCTAAGAACTGGCTGAAGCCCATAGGCGTGAACAACGTGCGACTGAACCTCACCGTGCAGAACGCCCTCTACCTCTACAACCCGTACCCCGGAAAGTCGTGGGCCAGCTACGGCGGCACCTACGGGCGCTATCCTAACCTGCGCAAGATAACCTTCGGTATCAACGTGTCGTTCTAAAACCCACCCCCTACCCCTCCCCAGGAGGAGGGGAGATTGGACAATAAAGCATATAACATCAAAATAGTCAATGGATATGAAAAAGAATATCATTAAATATGTAGCGTATTTGGCAACTGCTCTCCCCCTCGGGGGAGTTGGAGGGGGACTGGTTTCATGCTCCGACAACTTCCTCGACGACATGACTGTGTATGGCAGCTTCAGCGAGGACAAGGTATATAGCAGCTATGCCGGTGCTGTCGACCGCGTGAACACCCTCTACCGTGAAATGCTGCCGCAGGCCTGTCAGGGCGGCGGCAACGGCTCCAACGGTCAGAACACCTACACCTCGACAGGCTCGCCCGAGGTGTGGTCGAAGTCGTCATTGGAGTACGGCGGATTCACCGACTTCACCAACCCCGACCAGGAGCTGGACTACACCAACGTGACCGACTACTTCTACGTCATCAACAAGAGTGACAGCCCCTGGGGCAACATCCGTAACGCCAACGACATCATACAGCATTTGGAGAACAACGACAACCTGACACAGGAGGAGAAGGACAAACTGCTGGGGCAGGCCTACTTCTTCCGTGCCTACCGTTACTGGACGCTGGTGAAGCTCTACGGCGGCGTGCCCCTCATAGACCACCCGCAGGATCCCATCATCGGCGATGGCGACGGCAGCGACAAGATTGTGCCGCGCTCACCGGCCAAGGACTGCATACAGTTCATCTGCAAAGACTTGCAGAAGGCCGCCGACAGACTGCCTAAGCAGTGGGGCTCGGGCGACTACGGGCGCATCACCGCCGGAGCCGCCGAGGCCATGAAGGGGCAGGTGCAGCTGTTCTACGCCTCGCCGCTCTTCAACCGTGATGACAATGCACTCCGCTGGGATTCGGCATACGTCACCAACAAAAAAGCCCTGCAACTGCTCAACGAGGGCGGCGTGGGACTGGCTTACGCCATCAATGGTGGCACGCAGAACGCCCTGAACTGGGCCAAGATGTTCATGGCCAACGACGGCAGCGACGGCACCGTAGGCGAGACCGTGCTGGCTACACTCTACAACAACCGCGACAAGGTGGAAACGGCCAATTACGAGAAGTGGAACGGATGGGAGCACTCGCTGCGCCCGGTCAACGCCAACGGCAACGGCGGACTGCATCCCACAGCCGAGATGGTGGACCTGTTCCCGATGGCCGACGGACTGAGACCCGGAAAGAGCAGCATCCACTACGACCCGCTCTGCTTCTGGCTGAACCGCGACCCGCGATTCTACCGCACCTTCGCCTTCCCCGGCGTGGAGTGGCGCTTCGACACCAACGGCAATGACCTGAACAGTTACGACGACATGGGTAAGAAATATGTGTATGCCTACTTCCCCCACCAGTATAGTGGCTCGGGCACCAATTTCCAGCTGTGGAGCTACACGTGGTACGCCTCGCAGGATGATGCCGACCGCATGAGCAGCACGTCGAACGGCTACACCGCCGACCTCATAGCCCAGAAGAACAGCGCCGTCTATATCCGCAAGCGCAGCGACGACTTGGCACTCAGCCCCTCGCCCCTCTACCGCTTCAGCATCAGCGCCTCTACGCCCAAGGGCTTCCAGCAGAGTGCTGCGCCCCTCATCTGGATGCGCTATGCCGAGGTGCTCCTGAACTTTGCCGAGGCTGCCGCCGGAGCCAACCATCTGGACGAGGCCCTGCAGGCCCTGCAGCAAATCCGTGCCCGCGTGGGCTACACCGCCGAGCAGAACTACGGTCTGCCTGCAGACATTATCTCGTCTCGTGAAAGGATGCTGGCCGCCGTGCTCTACGAGCGTCAGGTGGAGCTGGCCTACGAGGGCAAAGCCTTCGACGACTTGCGACGCTGGATGCTCTTCGACGGAGGCACGCAGACCTTCGAGGGCGAGCCTACGACCTGGCACCTTACCGGCTTTGGTGGCAATACCTGCACATTCCTCGGCACGACGCCACTTAACGGTCAGCGCCGTCACGAGATAGTTGTCTATACCCGCACCAATGCCGACCAGAAGAACGAGGCCGACCCCGTGATTGACAAGCGGCCCAAGGCACTGGCACTCACCGAGAATCTTACCTACGACGAAGATGCCGAGGAGTATGGCAGCAACGAGGCGATGGAACTGGCCGACTTCTACACCGCCTACCTGAAGCGTAAGGACGTGAATGCCGACACCAACGACGAGACATCGGGCATACTCTTCCGGCCGCAGTACTACTTCATCGGCTTCAGGCAGAGTGCCATGCAGACCAACCCGACCCTGCTGCAGACCGTCGGATGGCATGACTACAGTCACGGCACAGCCGGTACCTTCGACCCGCTGGCTAAATAAGCTATGAGAAGACATATCATCACTCTATCCCTACTCTCTGCAGCATGGTGCCTGAGCGCCATGCTGCAGGCTGCTCCTAAGCCCAAGAAGCAGCTCTACATCCCTATGGACTACTCCACCTGCGGCTATCGTGCCTCGGAGCAGGCCATACCTGATGTAAGGACGGCGGTGACCGTAGGATGGCAGGCCGGCGACTGCTCGGCTATGATACAGCAGGCCATCGACCACGTAGCCACGCTGAAGCCCGATGCCAATGGGCACCGGGGAGCCATATTACTGGGCGAAGGCACGTTTGACATCAGCAAGCCATTGCGCATCACAGCCTCCGGCATTGTGCTGCGAGGCATGGGGCACGGCAGGACTACGCTTGTGAAGCAGGGAGTAGACCGAGGGGCGATAATATATTTGGAAGGGAGAAGCGAGAAGGGAGGAGCGAGAAGAGATACCATCCACGTGGCAGACGAGAGGGTTGCAGCCGGGAGTACCCAACTGACGGTGGACAGTGGAAACCTCAAGGCTGGCGAACGCATACTGATTGTGCGCCCTTGCACGAAGGAGTGGATAGAAAGTCTGAAGATGGACGACTTCGGCGGCGGGCTGGACTATACCGGCTGGAAACCTACTGACATCGACATCACCTGGGACCGGACTATCAAGGCCGTCGACGGCAACACCATCACTCTCGATGCTCCCGTTACCACTACCATCAGCGGGACGTTTGGAGGTGCATATATCCTGAAGCATTCCCACTATGCGGAAGTCACGGAGTGCGGCATCGAGGATATATGCTTAGAGTCGGCCGTCAACGACTGGAACCCCAAGGACGAGGACCATTGTTGGGACGGCATTTATATCGACAACGCCCGCGACTGTTGGGTGCGCAGCGTCAGCTTCCGTCACCTTGCAGGTTCGGCGGTGAACTTGCAGAAGCACACCAGCCGCATCACCGCTGAGGACTGCATTGCCCAGGAACCCGTCTCAGAGATTGGCGGCTGGCGTCGGCAGGTGTTCCTCACCCGTGGGCAGCAGACGCTCTTCCAACGGTGTGTCTCTCATCAGGGTATCCACGACTTTGCGGCAGGCTTCTGTGCGGCAGGCCCTAATGCCTTCGTGCAGTGTGAGAGCGAGCGGTCACTGGGCTTCAGCGGCAGCATTGGCTCATGGGCCGCAGGACTGCTGTTCGACATTGTCAACATCGACGGCCACGACCTGCGCTTCGCCAATCTGGAGCAGTTCCAGTTCGGCACGGGCTGGAACACGGCCAACTCAATGTTCTGGCAATGTACGGCATCGACCATCGAGTGCTACTCACCCGACGACGACAACCGCAGCAGCGCTCATGGTTGCTGGGGCACACTCACGGGCAACGGTGAGTGGACGAGCAGCAACGACCACGTATCACCGCGCAGCCTGTTCTACGACCAATTAGAGAAACGATTAGGTAAACTGCCTTTCGACCCCTGCCTCCTGCCCCTCAACACCAACGCCACCAGCTCGCCAACGGTAGAACAGGCGATGCAGATGGCGCAGGAGTCGCTCACCACCCCTCGCCTCACGATGGAAATGTGGATAAAGCAGCGAGAAACAAGCCATGAATGGACAGCCATAAAAAGCCTCCCCCAGTTGGGGGAGGTTGGAGGGGGCTTCCCCCAGTCAGAGAAGGTTAGTGGGGGCTTCTTCCTTACCCACGCTCATCTCACTGCCGGCGGCTGCCTCATTACTGGCAACCAGTACAACATTCCCTGGTGGAGCGGTCGGGTGAAGGACAATTTCGCCGAGCGGGACGCCAAGCCAGCCATCACCCGCTTCGTGCCGGGCAGAGAGGGAACGGGATGGACTGACCGCATCGACTCCGTAGTGAATTTCCTCGCCGACCATCACTATGCCTCGCTCGACCATAACTATGGGCTGTGGTACGACCTGCGGCGCACCGACCATGAGCGGGTACGCAGAGCCGACGGCGACGTATGGGCTCCGTTCTACGAGCAGCCCTTCAGCCGTTCGGGGCAGGGAACGGCTTGGGACGGTCTCTCACGTTACGATTTGACGAAGCCTAATCGCTGGTACTGGCGCCGGCTGAACGAGTTTGCCGCTCAAGCTGCTGCCCGGCATATACTCCTTTTCAACGAGCACTATTTCCAGCACAACATACTCGAGGCTGGTGCCCACTGGGTAGACTGCCCCTGGCGGCCGGTGAACAACATCAACTACTCCCGGAGACTGGGGGAGGCTCCCTTCCCCGAGCCTGTGCCCTTCGCAGGCGACAAGCGCATCTTCCTCGCGGAACAGTTCTACAACGAACAGGACCCCGTGCTACGCCCCCTGCACCGCCAATACATCCGCATGTGCCTTGACCAACTGAAAGACCAGCCGAATGTAGTACACCTCATCAGTGCAGAATATACCGGCCCCTATCACTTCACCAGGTTCTGGTTGCAGACCGTCGCCGAGTGGGAGGCAGAGACGGGACAGCGTCCATTCATAGCCCTGAGCTGTACCCGCGACGTACAGGACAGCCTGCTGGCCGACCCCGTGCTAAGCAAGGTGGTGGACATCATCGACATACGCTACTGGCATTACAACACCGAGGGACTCTGGGCACCCGAAGGTGGCAAGAACATGGCTCCACGCCAGTGGATGCGCAAGATGAAAGTCGGCAAGACGGGGTTCAACGAGGCTTATAGGGCCGTCAGCGAGATGCGCCACCGCTATCCCGACAAGGCGGTCACCTTCTTCGCACAGCAATATCCCGACTACGGCTGGGCCATCCTCATGGCAGGCGGTTCGCTGCCCAACATCCCCATCAGCAACAGGAACGCCGACAAGTGGCAGAAGACTTTCCTGAAAGAGGTCTGCCTGATGAAGCCCATCGAGGCCCACGACTGCGTTGCCACAGGCCGCGAGGGCATAGGCTATCTCGTCTGTCCGCAGGGCGACGCCCCCACCCTTGCAGTCCCCGCCGGCAAGTACCAGCTCTTCACCATCGACATGAAGCGGGGCACCATCCGCCAGCTCCACAGCTCCATCCGGATAGACGGTACCTTCACCCCTCAGCACAAGTCCGCAGGCCAACTCATCTGGCTCCGCCCACAATAGCGTGACATCAATCATATTTATCTTCTATATATAGTGATGACAGCCGTTGCAGTTGTGACCGTAGGCTGCACGGGAACGGATAAGGGCCGGCAGACAACAGTTGCAGGCCAGCTGCCGAAGGACACCGTCTACACCAAGAAGGCGGCGATGAGCATCTACGGTTATCAGCCGCTGCGGGCACTGCAGATTGTCGACTCGGCGGTCATCGTGGGCAACCTCGGCGAGGTGCAGGCCGACCAGTGCCGGGCGCGCATCTACGGCATGAGCCTGATGACCGACCAGCTCGACTCGCTGCTCGGCGGGCCGACGGACGTGCGTCTGGACACGGCGCGGGCCATCGGCGAACGCCTGCTCCGCCACGACTCCATCAAGGGCAATCTGTTGAGGCATCGGGATCTACTGGAGATACTGACCTATGTCGACCGCAAGCGGAACGACACAGAGGGGTGGATTGAGCGCTCGCGGGAAATGGTCGACGTGTGCCGCGAAATCGGTCCCGAGGCCGAGACCGACGCCCTGCGCATGGAGGCTGAGATAGGTGCGGCTTACCATGAAACAGGCAGGCATAAGGAGGGCATGGCGAAGCTCGACAGCGTGATTGCGATACTGAGCAAGAAGGGTACGTTCGACGAACTCGACGCGCTCATCATCGCCCTGAAGCGGAAGATTGCGATTCTCGGCTCGCACGACCAGTATGCCGCGACGCTGCCCTTGTCGCGCCTGATCATCGAGCGGCTCGACGACTACGAGGCTCATCCCGACCAGTATCACGACGGCAGCCACCAATCCCTGACCATGCTTTGGATTTACGAGCACAAAAACCAAAAACATATAACATGATGATTACTGGTGTCAATATCAATCTGCTGACCATAGCCCTAACTGCCGGGGTGCTTGCGCTGGGGGCGGTGTGCCTCTGGCAGTGGTATAATATCCGGAGCCTGAAGTGCACGCTATCGAAGTTCATCAGAGAGAGCCTCCGCTACAAGTACGGCAGCCTCGGCCTCGCCGACGGCGGGGAGATGAGTGCATAATTTGCCCTACGCACAATATTTGTAATCATTACGTAGGTTGTCTGGGGCATCGTTATCATTGAGAATGCTGAGCCCATTATCGCAGCCGCAGGGCATCGCCTATATGTATTTCGTAGTCAGCCTTCAGGTGGTTCATCTTGTAGAGCGACTTCAGGCGAATGCCGTATTCCTGGGCAATAGAGTACATGGACTCACCCTTACGGACGTAGTGCAGATGATCCTTATACTCCTTGGGAGCACGTTTCTGCTTCTTTTTCAGCCAGATAATCTCACCCTCGGTGAGATGGTCGTCACGGTCGCGCTCATTATACTTGGCTATCTTCTTGTACGAAATGCCTATTTCCTCGCCAATGGTGCGGAAGGTGTCGCCACGACGGGCATAGAGGTAATAGTTCTTGTTGTAAATCTTGATAGGATGCAAGGGCTGGCCGTTGACGCCGTGGTCCTTAGCGTGTTGGGTCATGAACTTGTCATAGTCCTTGGCCTTGTCCAACTCGTAAAGCCTGTAGAGCTGAATCAGTTCGATGAGCCGGTTGGCATATTGCGGATTGGTGGCATAGCCAGCAGCCTTGAGTCCACGTGCCCATCCTTTGTAGTCGGTGGTCTTGAGTGAGAACAGACTGCGGTAACGCTGGCCGGTAGCTAGGAAACGGGAGTGGTCCTCGAACGAATCGAAGGCGTTGTCGTAAGCACGGAAGCACTCGTTGGCAGCGTCGTCGTCCTTATGGACGGTGCGCCCCGCCCAACCGTGACACTTGATGCCGAAATGGTTGTTCGAACGGCGCGTCAGCTCACTCTGCCCTGCCCCACTCTCAAAAATGCCCTGTGCCAACGTGATGGAAGCGGGCACTTTCCATCGCAGCATCTGCTCAATGGCGATATCCTTATATTGGTTGATGTACTGCTGATAACGCTCGTTCCACTTCATCTGGGCAGAAGCAGGGAGCGTCAGTATCAACAGAAATAATGAAAACAATCCTTTACGCATAGTTGTGTTCTATTGAAATGATAATTTTGCCAGCCGCTGGCGCAGTTGTTCAGCTTCCGACTTGCGGATGGCAAGGCGTATTTCGCAGGTGTTGTCGTATGTCTGACTTACGATACGGGGTGCCATGTCCTTGACAATGCGCATCACGTCGTTCATCATGGGATAGGCAAACGAGTAGCTGACCACTTCCTCCACCTGCCGCGTCTCCACGGTACAATGGGCAATGGCGTCGGCAGCTGCCTCACGGTAAGCTACAATCAGACCGCTGGTACCAAGATTGACACCGCCGTAATAGCGCACAACAACAATCAAAATGTCTGTCAGCTCATTCGAATTGATTTGTCCCAATATGGGCTTACCTGCCGTTGACGAGGGTTCACCATCGTCATTGGCCCGGAACTCAGTCCGTTCAGGCCCCAGCATGTAGGCATAACAGACGTGACGTGCATCATAGTATTTCTTCCGATACGTATCCAACAACTCCTTCACCTCGTCGATAGTCTCGACGTGATGGGCAAAGGCGAGGAACTTACTCCGCTTCTCAGAGTAAAATCCCTCACCTGTGGTCTTTATCGTTTTGAATTCGTCAGTCACGACAGTTTATGAATCACAAGTCCTGAACGCAGTTTGGGCTCAAACCATGTTGCCTTCGGGGGCATAATCTTGCCCGAGTCGGCAATGTCCATAATCTGCTGCATCGACACAGGATAGAGAGCCAAGGCGGCACGCATCTCGCCGGAATCAACACGGCGTTTCAACTCACCAAGGCCACGCAGACCGCCCACAAAGTCGATGCGTTGCGAGGAACGCAGGTCGCCGATGTTCAGAATCTCGTCCAAAATGAGACGACTGGATATATCGACGTCGAGCACGCCGATAGGGTCGTTGTTGTCGTAGGTTCCTTCCTTGGCCATGAGGCTGTACCAGTGCTGGTCGAGATAGAGCGAGAACTCATGCAGACGGGATGGCTTATAGATGTCAGTTCCTTTGTCTTCGACGATGAAGTTCTGCTTCAGCTTTTCAAGGAACTTCTCTGACGTCAAGCCGTTTAAGTCTTTCACCACACGGTTGTAGTCGAGGATAGTCAACTGCGAAGCCTGGAAGCAGACAGCCATAAAGAAGTTGTACTCCTCGTCACCACGATGGTTGGGATTCTGCCGCTGCTTCTCAGCACCGACAAGTGCTGCTGCTGCCGAGCGGTGATGGCCGTCGGCTATATAGAGGCTCTGCATCTTGGCAAACTCGTTGGTGATGGTCTGCATGTCCTGCTCGTCACTGATAATCCAGAACTGGTGACGGAAACCGTCGATGGGGGCAATGAAGTCGTACTCAGGGGCAGTCTTGGCGTAACGCATCAATAGTTCGTCAAGCACGCTGTTGTCAGGATAGGCAAAGAACACCGGTTCGATGTTGGCGTTGTTCACCCTGACGTGCTTCATGCGGTCTTCTTCCTTGTCGCGACGTGTCAGCTCGTGCTTCTTGATGCGTCCTGCCATGTAGTCGTCAGTATGGGCACACACCACAAGTCCGTACTGCGTCTTACCATTCATGGTCTGCGCATAAATATAATAATGTTCGCGTGCGTCCTGCACCAGCCAACCCTTGTCCTGGAACTTCTGGAAGTTCTCGGCAGCCTTTTCATAGACCCGGGGGTCGTACTCCGACGTCCCGACGGGGAAGTCAATCTCGGGTTTGATGATGTGATAGAGGCTCTTCTCGTTATCGCCAGCTTCGGCACGGGCCTCCTCGCTGTCAAGCACGTCGTAGGGACGGCTTTCTACCTGCTCCACCAGTTCTTTGGGCGGACGTATTCCTTTGAAGGGTTTGATTGTTGCCATCTTACAAATTCTCCTTTATCTTTTCAATCATTTCTGCGTATTCGGCATCAGTGAGATACACCTTGCCGGGATTCATCTGGAACGTTCCGCCATAATCGGGGCCATCCACATACTTGGGAGCCAGATGGAAGTGCAGGTGCGACAGTTTGTCGCTGTAAGCACCATAGTTGATTTTCTCCGGATTAAAAGCCTTCTGCATGGCACGGGTCACACGAGCCACGTCAGCCATAAAGGCATTGCGGTCGTCGTCCGACAACTCGTTGAGGTCGTTCACATGATCCTTGTAGGCCACAAGGCAGCGGCCATGATAGGTCTGCTCTTTGAACAAAAAGGCGCGAGACACCGAAAGCTCGCAAATTTCAATCATCAGATCATGAAGCGTCTGATTATTCGTGCAGTACAAACACTGCTTAGGGTCACTCTGCATAGTCTTAATTCCTTTAGTTACTTAATTGAGTTGCAAAAGTAGCAAAAAAAAGCGAATCCTCCAAACATTCAGTTGATTTTCTACATATTGCTATAAAAAACACGCTTAAGATAGTGCTTTTCTTGAAAGACAACAGATACAGGTCAAAGACCTGTTAACTCCTGATAACTTCTGATAACTCCTAACATGCGAAACTTGAATTAACAACAATTATCTAATAACCCTGCTGTCCATGCTGCTTTACAAGTATCACCCTGCTGCAACTGTGCACCCATCAAAAATATTGTGCTTTGATTTTGCGTATAGGCGAACAGTCGTTTGCGTATAGGCAAACGGTTATTTGAGTATACGCGAACGGTTGTTTGGGTATAGACGAACGGTACTTACCCCTACCCTAAGTACCACTTACCCCTACCCTTAGCACCAGTTACCCCTACCCGTTCTCGCAGCTAACAAGCACGGTTTCATCCCAAGACAATGCCCATGACGAGCATACTACAAAAAGTGCCCGGCCAAATGACCGGGCACTGATAGGAATCAGCTGAATCAGTTATTAACGGAACCGCCGACAATATCGAGCAGTTCATTGGTGATGGCCTGTTGACGGCTCTTGTTGTACTGGAGGTTCAGCTGGCGCAGCAGCTCGTCGGCATTGTCGGTAGCCGTCTGCATAGCCACCATGCGGGCGGCATGCTCGGAGGCAACGCTGTCAAGCAGGGCTGTGTAGAGCATCAAGTGGGCCAACTTAGGAAGAAGTTGCGACAATACTGTGTCCATATCAGGCTCGACGATGAAGTTATCGTTCAGCGGCGGCACCTCTTCACCGGCTGCGTTCACCTTTGTTTTCTTGCGGTTACGCTTCAGATACTCCTGACTCTCCTTTGTGGCAGCTATCGAGGTGAGGTCGCGCTCGTGGTCGCGCTCGAGCTCTTCCTCGATGTCGATGGGCAGGAAGGTCTTGCGGGTAAGCACCTGTGAGCCAGCCGACTTGAAGTGGTGGTAAATGAGTTCCACCTTGTCGATGTCGCCCTTTTGGAACTTCAAGCCTAACTCCATCGCAATGTCGATGCACTGGCGCACGTTAGGTTTGTCAGCCAGCGCCGAAAACTCGCCCTGCACGTCGTAGCCCAGCTTCTTTGCCTTCTCATACACCTTGCGGCCTATCGGGTAGATTTCGACGTCGGCAACGCCCTGGTCGCGGTACTCGGCCACCACCTGTTGCATACGCTTGATGATGTTGGCATTGAAGCCGCCACAGAGCGACGAGTTGCTGGAGAACACGACCAATGCCACCCGATGAACGGGACGCGGCTGGTCATAAATCGTCTGCGCCTCAGCCTCAGCAGCGAGGAACGATTTGAGAATGTGCTCGAGCATGGTCTCATAGGGCAGCATGTTCTGTATCGCTATCTGGGCATGATGCAGCTTCGACGACGCCACCATCTTCATGGCCGACGTTATCTTGCGCGTGGAGTTGACGGAGGCTATGCGGCCTTTAATTTCTTTCAGGCTAGGCATAGGCTATCAGGCTTTATACGTGCCTGCGATATCAGCCATAACGGCTTCAATCTTGGCCGTAGTTTCATCGTCAATTTTACCACTGCCAAGGGTTTCAATAACCTCGGGAGCCGACGAGCGCAGTTTGTCGAGGAACTGGTCCTGGCACTGGCGCACCTTGTCGATGGGCACCTGGCGCATGAGTCCGTGAACACCGCAATAGAGGATAGCAATCTGCTCGCCGACGGGCATCGGTGAGTACTGCGGCTGAATGAGCAGCTGATTGTTCTTGCGTCCGCGGTCGAGCGTCATGGCCGTCACGGCATCCATATCGGAGGAGAACTTCGAGAAGGCCTCCAACTCACGGTACTGAGCCTGGTCAATCTTCAGCGTACCAGCCACCTTCTTCATGGACTTGATCTGTGCCGAGCCACCCACACGGGATACTGAGATACCGACGTTAATGGCGGGACGGAAGCCCTGGTTGAAGAGGTCGCTCTCCAAGAATATCTGACCGTCGGTAATAGAGATTACATTCGTCGGAATATAGGCCGACACGTCACCAGCCTGCGTCTCGATGATGGGCAGGGCGGTGAGCGAACCACCACCCTTGACATGACCCTTCATGCAAGCGGGCAGGTCGTTCATCTGCTCAGCCACCTCCTGCTGCTCATTCATCTTTGCAGCACGCTCCAACAGACGAGAGTGGAGATAGAACACGTCGCCGGGATAAGCCTCGCGTCCTGACGGGCGGCGCAGAATCAGCGACACCTCACGGTAGGCGACAGCCTGCTTAGACAGGTCGTCGTAGACCACGAGGGCGGGCAGGCCTCGGTCGCGGAAGTACTCGCCAATGGCGGCACCTGCAAACGGTGCGTAGTACTGCATGGCGGCAGGGTCGGCAGCGGTAGCGGCCACGACGATGGTGTAAGGCATGGCACCGTGCTCCTGCAGTGTCGAGACGAGTGCTGCAACGGTCGATGCCTTCTGACCGATGGCGACATAGATACAATAGACAGGTTTACCTGCCTCGTAGAAGCTCTTCTGGTTGATGATAGTGTCGACGGCGATGGCGGTCTTACCCGTCTGACGGTCACCGATAATCAGCTCACGCTGTCCGCGGCCGATGGGAATCATCGAGTCGATGGCCTTCAGACCAGTCTGCAGCGGCTCCTTCACGGGTTGGCGATAGATAACGCCCGGTGCCTTACGGTCCAGCGGCATTTCGAAAGCACCCTTCAGGTCGATGTCACCCTTGCCGTCGATGGCCTGTCCCAGCGGGTTGATGACGCGGCCCAGCATGTTGTCGTTGACGCGGATGGAGGCGATGCGCTTGGTGCGCTTCACGACCTGACCTTCCTTAATGCCCGACGTAGGACCTAAGAGCACGCAACCGACGTTGTCTTCCTCCAGGTTCATCACGATAGCCATAGTCCCGTTCTCGAACTCCAGCAACTCGTTAGCCTCAGCATTGCGCAGTCCGTAGATACGGGCCACACCGTCGCTGACGGTAAGCACGGTGCCCACCTCGTCGAACTTCTCGGCACTGGAGATACCCTTCAACTGGTCGAGCAGGACCTGGGATACTTCGCTTGGTTTGATTTTATCTGACATTTTCTTACCTTTTTACTTTTTTACCTTTTTACTTTTTCAAGGTTGTTAGAATGCTGTTGAGCTTAGCCTTCACAGAGGCATCCATACGATAGGTATCGTACTCGAGGATGAAGCCGCCGATGATGTCGGGGTTCACCTCGGTCTCAAACTCCACAGTTCCATTAGTCTTACTCTCCACCATCTGGCGCATCTTCTGCTCTGTGGCAGGCGAGACGCGGGCAGCGGTGATGAGACGTCCACGGATGACGTTCTTCTGCTGACGATAGAGCGTGACGT
>CAMVLT010000004.1 GCA_947168395.1 uncultured Prevotellaceae bacterium
AATTGACTATCGGATGGCAAGTTGATAGGGGACTTTTTAACCGTACAGGTCGAAAAAAATCGGGGCAAAAGAACTATCAATCATGGCAGTCAGTGATTATGAGAAACAATTATTGTTGGAGTTCATGAATAATGAGGACAATGCAAGACTTCTTGAAACTGCAGTAAACCATCATCTTCAGAAGGAACTGTATTCTTTTGGTGGGGATAATTGTTTATCATTTGAAGCGTCTCTCCAAGCCGCCTTGAGAAAGTACACGAATGAGAATGGAGAATTGAAATCGCAAAAGGACTTCAGAGACATTTTTGGTGCTCAGAATGGTGGAGCACGTTTTCTGATATATGTGGTAAAAGAGACCAACGAAAAACTATATTATATCCCTACACACCTTTTCGAATACAACGGTAAGGCTTATAAAACCATTACAGATGCGCTGAAAGTAGCTGTAAAAGATTACATTTCTCGCGAAAGGAAAACAATAAGTGACGTTATAAAAGACTTTGAGTGCATCTATTCGAGGCAGAAGTTTCATCCACATGTGTTTAAGGACAATGCTGACCTTCGGTAGTGATACTATTAATACTATTCATTATTCTCAGACTTCTTTCACCGGACTCTACATTAGGGATGATATTAGCCAAGACAAGCTCACAAAGATAAATGAAATCTTAGGCGACGGATTTGGTATCAAACCTATTTCTGCTCAGTGCTATCATGAGTTGCTTCTTTGCGGAGATGATACACTTTGGGATTGTTACGATAAATCCCTGTATAACGCTCTAAAAGGGACTTCCTACTATTATAGAAAGGGAGCAGAACGCCGGATTGAAGCCATTAATAGAGTCTTGCCTATGCCTATCCAAAATAGTCGCCTGACAAAGGCTGACTGTGACCTATTAGAGAGATTTTATGCGAATAACAGGAAACTGATACTCTCTATTTATCGGATTCTGATAGAAAACGAAACAGATTTGGTTGTTTATAACCAGAGAAAAGAGGATTATAAGAAACTCCTCAAGAATTAATCAAGCTCCGCTACTGCGAACTCGACACCTGGGCAATGGTGAAGGTGTGGCAGAAACTGAAAGAAATGGCGGAATAATTTGAACTTTTCGAGAGAGGTGACTAAATAATATATATAAAACTAAAAAATTGCAGTTATGAATATTATTTCTCCATGTGGTGATAAGTTTCTAAAGTTCCGATAGCATATGCGAAACTGTATTCCTTGCTACATATCGGGTTAATTTTCTTTGAAATTGAAGCATTTGTATTCGTTGAAAGCTGCCACAAACGGCTTTCTTGGGTTTTAGGAACTTATCACCACACGGAGTATTATTTCTGAGATTCAAAGATTCAATGGTGACAAACGACTTAACAAGCTGAACTTCTTGTATGAAAGGAATTCTTTCTTGGATAGCCTTTCTATATCCCGTCGTGAAATGTCTCACAGTTCATTCCTCGCAGATTTACTGAAAGAGGATTCTTTCCATGAGTTGGGCTCATTGCCCTTGCAACTATTTCTCGAAACGGTGCTCCGACGAGCTATCATGCAGAATACGTGTCTGATGGAAAAGCCGTGTGCGGACTCGGCTGAAGTAGTCCGTGTTCGCTTATAGGCTGAGCGATATGGTTCCCATCAACATACGACATGGATATTGATAGGGATGGTAGGATGTGCTGCCAATCTCGTAATTGGTATCGAATACATTGTCACAGTCGAGCGAGAATAGGAGCATACGGTTGTAGTCGTACTTCAGCCGCAAATCAAGCAACGTGTTGCCGGTGAGATAGAAGTCTTTGCTGTTCTTGAGACGTGAGTTGGCCTTGTTGAGCGTACGAGAGATGTTACGCAGGTTGCCCGACAGCCACAGCGAATGCTTGCCTTTGTTTAACAGGCGTTGCTCGCAGGTTAGGTTGGCCATGTACCAGGGTACACTATAGATGTGGTGATCGTTGTAATAATATTGATTGGCGCTGAGGGCATACTGCACTGTGGTGTTGAATCGGGCGTGGAATGATGGGGTGTTGTAAGCGAGTTCCATCTCGATGCCTGCGATTTTCAGTTTACCTGAATTAACGTATTTCGGGGCATTGAGGTCTCTACTTTGGTTGTTGCAGATCAGGTCGGTCAGACGGTTGTAGAACAGATTGATATCGTAGACAAATTTGTTGGAGAGAGAGCCCAGGAAGTCAAGCTGTATGGCATCCATATATTCCGGCATGAGGTTCTCACTACCACGATAGGTGTTCTGGGTGTTCTGCCGGTAGAAATAGGGCGCATCTACAAACGAACGGGAATAGGACGCCTTGACATTGAACGTCTTCGAGGGAAGATAGATTAGTGATACTCGTGGCGAAAAGGCAGAAATGCTCATGTCGTTGCGGCGGAATTTTTTGTCATAGCGCAGTCCGGCATTAAGGATGAGCTGTTCGGAAAAGTAGTGTGTTGAAAGCTGCAGCCAGCAGAATCGAAGTCAGTAAAAGCTTGCTTTTATTCATAGTTATTGCTTGTATTTGTTTGATTATGGCGCTAAGATACAAAATAATTATGAATTACAACCTGTTATTTGCCATAAATTTGTGTTTGGGCATCAAAATGTAATGAAAGCGTAGGAGTTAGATGCAGCAGGGTTGAGGCAGGATTGCGGCTCTTTTTACCCCAATCCTGCTTCAACCCTACTGCTATTGGTGGCTAAGGTGCCGCCTGTCTGGTACTAAGGTGCCCTCTGAGTGGTGCTAAGGGTAGGGGTAAGTACCTTGCGCCTATACCCAAAATCAACGATGAATTATTGTGATGACAGCCTTTACAGAGCCTCACCAAACCATTACCTCGATGTGGCTATCTGGTTGAAGTAGTCGACCAGCGGCTTGATGCTTCGCTCCTCGTCGATAAGATAATCAAAATGCCCCACTCGATGGGTGATGATCTCACTATCGGGATAGCATTCACGCCATGACTCCTCGGCATGTTCGAACATATAGTGTTCCCAATAGTTCTGCTCTTCGGTAATTGCCGTAACATCGAGAATATCAGGATTGTTGTTCTGATACTCATCGCTAAGGATAGATGTTACTGGGCCTGAATAATGGAAATCGGGCATGGTTTCAATGATGCAATTATCTTGAGCTACGCGACGATCATTCAGTTCCTTCGACAGACAATACCAGATGAGCGGAACGTTCTTGTTACGATCCTTGAACCTGTTGGGCAGACCATCGAGCACAACGACACGAGGACGGATGCCCTGCTGCGCCTGGAGCTTCGAAGCCAGATAAAGCCCCATCTCGCCACCCAGGCAGAAGCCGGTAATAACATCGCAGCCATACTCTTGAACAACAGGAGTAACCACCTGCAGATATTCCTCAATATACTCTTCGGTAGTTCTGGGCGTGAGCGAGAGGTTGTCGTGATAGGATTCGATAACAAAGATGTTGTATTTGTCCTTAATCAGGTTACCCATCTTCTGATACAGGAAGTCGTAGCTGGTATAGCCGCTGATAACAATCATAACCGGCTTCTCCTTAACGGGCGCTTCTAACCAGTAGTAATGCCGGCCGGCACTCTGTGCGGCAAGCCTGCGAATGGTACGGTAGGTATAGAGGTCGTTGGCCGAGACGGGTACCCCCGCATTCATGAAAGTGACAATTGCCTGCATCTGCTGGATGGAAGACATTCCCAGTTCGTCGATGAGGTCGGTGTCGATATTGACATCCTCCACGCCACAGGCTTCGGCTATGATATTGGCTATGGTAGTCTCGGCAGCCGTCTTGGGCTGATTGTTGTGGGTATAGCCTTCGATGAGGGTATTCCTAAGCTTAGTCTTGTCAACTTTTCCGTTGACATTCAGCTCAAAGTGGTCAACTACAATCATGAAGTTGGGAATCATATAATAAGGTAGAGTCTTCGTCAGCGCCTCCTTGAGCGATGAAACATTGGCGTCATACCCTTCCTTGAAGAGGATATAAGCTACGATATGTGACTCTGTTCCTATTTTCTCTACCCTGACGTATGACTGCTGCACCTGCGGCTGGCGCTCAATGTGATGCTTGATTTCGTTCAGTTCTACCCGAAAGCTTCTGATTTTCACTTGAGAGTCCATTCTGCCTATATAGTCGAGCGTCCCGTCTGCCGTTCGTCTCACCAGGTCCCCTGTGTGATATAGCATGGGAGCCACCTCGCGAGTCTCGGCAAATGGATTCTGGACAAATGCCTTTTGATTCAGTTCAGGACGGTTGATATAACCCTGCGTCAGCTGCGGACCGCCAAGTAGCAGTTCGCCTGTTTCACCATCAGCAGCTATGTGGAAGTCCTTGTCGATAACATAGGTGACGACATGCGGCAATGCAACACCGATATTGTCGCAAGCAGCATCGGGGCTGACATCCCTGAACGTAGCAAAGACGGTACATTCGGTGGGGCCGTAGGCATTGATTAAGCGGTAGGAATGTCCCATAGCCTTGTCGGCGGCCGACTGAATGAGTGGTTCTCCGGCGCTGACCAGCGTCTTCATAGCAGGGAATTCGTATGTCATCAGCTGACCAAGAAGCGTTGGCGGCAGGCAGACGTATGTAACCTGCTCGCTAATCATCAGCGAGGTAAGTTTCATGGCGTCGGTTCGCTCATTCTCAAGGGCAATCACATCCTTGGCACCATAATACAGCGCACCTATCAGCGGAGCGATGGAGGTGTCGAAGTTGATACTGGCAAAAAGCATCAGCACACTGTCGCTGCTAATACCAAACAATTCGGGACAGGACAATGACTCCAGGAATGTTGTCATGTTGGTATAGCTGATGGGAATGCCTTTGGGGATGCCCGTTGTCCCCGACGTATAGATGATGTAGGCCGTGTCGTTGTCGCAGCTGATGGGCTGATACTGTTCCTGAGGGACGTAACCGTCGGAAACGTTGATGACGCTAATATCACCGTACAGCCTCTTGGTATGATTGTTCACCAGCACTACCTGTAACTGACTGTCGTCTATGATGGCTGAAATCCTTTCCTTCGGAGTCTCCTTGTCAATAGGAACATAGGTGTAGCCATTGCGGAGAATGGCCCAGACGGAGGGAACCAACCACTCTGATTTGTTCATGAAAACACCGATTCTGACAGGCTGTCCAGCAGGGACACCGACAGATGCCAAATGTTCGTTGAGACGATTAGATATGATGGCCGACTTTTCGTCCAATTCGGAGTAGGTCATGGATACATCTCCCACCTTCACCGCTTCTTTCTTGGCAAAGCGACTGATATTCTCACAGACGCGTGTGATAAATGATTTCTTCGTATTCATCTTACAGTTTTAAAGTAAGGTCAACCATAGCCCATCTGCCCTGTTGCCGGATGGGGCCAATGCTGGTACCGCCCTGCTCGTAGCCGTGGTTGAAGAGATTATAGACATGGGCCCCAACTTCTACATGCTTCAATTTGTACCTGCAGCCGACATTGGTAATCACCCGGGCAGGGATGTCCACCTCTGTATAGATAGGTTCCCACTGATCATCAGGAGCCTCATAGGTAGAGTACTGACTGCCATAGAAGCAGAGATTAGCATTGAGGAACATGTTCTTGAAAATGCGATATGAAGCATTGAGGTTGGCACTTATTTCTGGAATGTTGTAAATTTGATTCTTGTTAGTCTTATAGTCTGTTGCTTCCAGCAAATGCTGCCATGTGGCATTTCCATTGACGTAGAGTCGGTCGCGGGTGTAGGTGGAACTGAGCTCAATACCCAGATTCTTCATCTTACCCGAATTGTAATAGAACATTCCTTTTGGAAACACCAGATTAGAAGCCGTATTATAGAAACCGTTAACCTCGAAGTCCAGTCCGCTCAGCAGATGGTGTTTCTGGAATGTCAACTGCAAAGAATGAAGGTTCTCAGACTTCATAAACCCGCCCATAAAAGTATCTAACGTGTTATTGCGGTAGAAGTAAGGTGCATCGACGAACGACTTCGAATAGCTGATCTTCACATTCCACTCCGGCCTTACATAAATCAGGGCAAGACGAGGTGAGAACTCGTGAATATTCAGATCTTCATCTGGCATCAGCTCATGTCCCATTCGCCTTCTATGGTCAAAGCGGATACCTGCGTTTAGGATGAAGTCCTGCCAGCAATGCTTGACCTGCAGATACATATCAAAGCTGTTCTCGCTGCCCTTGTTCAGCGTCTTCCAGTCAAAGGTCTGGATGATATTATTGTAATCGATGCCCTCCATGTTAGAAGCATCAATCATTGTGTAACGGTTAATGTGAGCCCCGGCCGTAATCTGCCCGTGGTGTTTTTCTGAGAAACGATAGGGGAGGCTTGACTTTAATTCTCCGCCGATATTCTCTTCACGGAAACGCAGGCACTGAAATCCGCCATTCTTCATCGGAATACTTTCATCGGTACCGTTAGGCTGCAGGTAGTATTCCCAATCATCAGGAGTTTTGTCGGCTACGGCCTGATATCTGTTTTGAATCTCATAGTCGTAAGTAATGCCGGCATAAAGGTTTACCTTTCCCAGGTTGAATGAATACGAAAGTCCGACATTACTTGCCGTATTAGCATATCCAGGCAAGTTGCCGTCTATCATAAAAAACTTGTCGTAAGAGTAAGGCGAGAAGAAGTAGCTCAAGGAATAGGGAGCAACAGTCTTGATGAACGAAGAGTTATACAAGAGGTGTAATCCCTTCCAGTTGAGATTGATACCATAGTTATTGGCAGGCCTTCTGTTGAAGCCGCCAATAATGATATCACCCTCGACAAGTGAAGTGCCTTTCACCTCATTGAGCGGAATGAAATATTTCTCACCGTCGGACTTGTAAATCTCTCCCCAGACGGTAACTTCCAAGTCCATAAAGTGCTTGCCGAAGAGCAACGACGTTTTTTGTACGCCATAGTTACCCAGCGCACCATTTAACTCTAAACCGTCGATTTCCGAACCTTTTTTGGTGATGATGTTGATAACAGCCGTCAAGGCGACACCACCATAAAGTGATGATGCCGGGCCTCTCAGTACCTCTATCTGGTGTATTTTCTGCAGACTGATTGAGAAATCGGGACGCGCCACGTTGGTACCGTAGCTGTTCAGACGGTGGCCGTCGAGCATGATGAGTATCTTTTCCTGTCCGGAACTGTAGATACCTCGCATGGAAATGGTTGTCTCCTCATTGCATTCCACATTAGTAATGCCTGGTACGTAAGCCATCAGCACTTCCTTCAGGTTACGCCCCCCGCATGCCTCAATCATATCTTCTGTAATCAGAGTCACGGGAACAGGAGCTTCGTCCAAGCTTTCGTCTTGATTAGAGGCCGTTGAAATGGTCAGCCTACGTCCCATCTTCAGTTGCTTGATGATATCCTCGAATCGGATGGGGTCTTGTACGGAAGTATAGTAGGGGTTCTCCTTCAGCAGCAAGTTGGCATAGTTCTCAGTCTGCGCGATGTTGTCTTGGGCCAGATAGCAGAGGGCAATAAGGCGGTAAGCACTCTGCTTCAGGTTGCCTTCGAAACTGTTGATGTTTTTTTGCAGCAAACCCAAGGCCTGGTCAAGCCGCCCAATCTGATAGTCACTCTCTGCCTGCGAATATATCTGGCGGAGGGTGCTGTTGTCTTGGGCGTAGATGTTCAGCGAACCCGAGAGGACAACCATTATATATATAATAAGGTATAGACTCTTCTTCATTTCCTGATGGGTATGGTGAACGTGAAAGTGGTACCTTTGCCTTCCTCGGATTCGAACGTGAGGTGGCCTTGGTGCTTGTCCTCAATGATGTCGCGGGTGATAGCCATACCGAGTCCCGTGCCTTGTCCCACCGGCTTGGTGGTGAAGAAGTTCTCGTACAGGTGCTGTTTCACCTCGTCAGTCATGCCCTCGCCGTTGTCGGCAATGCTGATGACGAAATTGCCATCGATACGCTTTACCGTGATGTTGACCTCTGGCTGATAGCCTGCTTCAGCACTCTGCGACTTTTTCCACACGGCATAGCAGGCGTTGTTCATCACATTCAGCACGGCACGGCTCAGGTCTTGCGGGATGACCATCATCTGGGGCATCCCCTCCTCATAGTCCTCATGGATGCTGATGTTGAAGTTCTTGACGTTGGCACGCATGGCATGGTACGACAGCCACACGTACTCTTTCACCAGTTTGTTCACGTCGGTAGGCAGGAATTCGTTGTCTTTGCCACGCGACACCAGAAGGATGCCACGGATGATGCTGATGGCCCTCTCGCCGTGCTCCACGATTTTTCCCAGATTATCCTTCAGGTCGGCCACAATGTCCTCCACCTCCTCACGGTCTTCCTCCGAGAGATTGTCCTCATTGTCTTCCACGATTTCTGTCAGGTCCTTCAGCAGTTTGTCTGACATCTTGCTGAAGTTGATGACAAAGTTCAGGGGGTTTTGGATTTCGTGGGCAATACCTGCGCTCAACATGCCTAACGATGCCAGCTTTTCCTGCTGTTTCAATTGCTGTTGTAGGGTCTCTAACTGCTGTTCCATAACCTATGAGATTGGTAATGTAATGATAAACTCTGTATAGGCGTCCTTCTCGGACTTCACGCTGATGTCGCCACCGTGGTTCTGGACTATCTCGCGGCTCAGGTACAATCCTACGCCGGCAGCCTCGCCAGTGGTCTTGGTGGTGAAGAAGGGGTCGAATATCTTTTCGAGGATAGTCTGCTCGATGCCGATTCCGTTGTCGCGGATGGTAATGTGGACGTGGGCATCGGCAAGGTTGACGTTGACAGAAACCTCGGGCTGGAACTTCTCGCGCTGGGCTTTCTTGCCAACAGCATAGACGGCATTGCCTAAGATGCTCATTATCGTCTTGCTCAGCTGCTCGGCATTGCCTTTGATGCTGATGTCGCTTTGCGGCACGTCGAACGTTGTCTTGATACCGTAGCGGTTTATGTCCTCGGCAAAGTAGTTGCGCAGCATTTCCTCGTCCTGTCGCAACACCGTTACAAGGTTCATGGGCACGATGCCGCCGCTGCGGTCTTTCAGCATTTCCTCCATCGCTTTCAGCGTGCGGGTGGTGTTCTGGCCGTGCTCGCCTACTTTCTGCAGGTTGCCGTGCAGCATATCGAGTACATCCATGGTGTCTTCGTAGTTCTCTTGGTCCATGTTGTCCTTGTCGTCCTCGATGTTCGCCTCGATGTCCTTGACCAGTCCCTCTGAGAGTTTCGAGAAGTTGTTGATGTAGTTCAGGGGGTTCAGTATGCGGTCGATGAGTCCCTGGGTCAGTTTACCCACCGTGGCCATCTTTTCCTGGCGTATCAGTTCGTGCTGGGCCTCACCCAGTTCGTGGAGTGCAGTCTCTAAGCTGCGCGACTTCTCCTCAATCTCGTCCTTTTGCTTCACCACCTCGGCTGTGCGCTCCTTGACGATGCGCTCCAGTTTCTCCTTTTCCTGACTCAGTCTGTGCAGGCGGTAGCGCAGCAAGGCATAGACCAGCAGTCCGGCGAGTAGGATATAGAGCACGTTCATGTACCAGCGGAGATAGAAGGGGGCATCAATGGTAAAGGCCATCTTGACCTCTTCTGTTAACTCACCCGTGGCTAACTGTGCCTGGATGGTGAGGGTATACGAGCCGTAGGGCAGGTTGATGAACTCGGCATCGCGGTCGTCGTCCCATGCACTCCAGTTACCGTCGTTCAGCCTGTATCTGTAGAGCGTGTTACCCACCAGAGGGGTATAGTCTAATGCGTAAGTGAAGCGCAGGTCGCGCTCGTTGCTGGCCAGCTTTGGCAATTCTCGTGGCATGTCGCCATAGCCGCCCCAGAGAATGCTGTCGCTGCCTAACTCCACCGAGCGGAACAGCAGTCGGGGCTTCGTCTCCAGCACGGGGTCTTTCACGCTGGTGTCGATGACGATGATGCCCTTGTCGTTGCCTATCCATATTTCGCTGCCACGGGTAAACAGGGCATGTGTGGGGACATCGGAAATGGTGCTCAGTATCTTGTCTATGTCCGACAGCCGCTTGCCGTCCTTCCATCTGTAGAGTGCTTTACCCTTGTTGTCAGTCAGCCAGGTGATGCCGCCTTCGTCGTCAAACGAGAAGAGAGGGTAGGGGAAGGGTATTGAAGAATCGATGCTGACTGGCGCCACCTTGCCGTTTACTGGCACGATGGTGAGGGCTGTCTCCATCGAGCGTTCACCCTTGAAAGGCATGAACTTGGCTTCTGTGGCCAGCTTGCGCCATACCTCGCCATACATGTTCTGCAGCCAGATGGTGCCTTGGTTGTCCTTGATAATCTTTGTCACCTTTTCCAGGGCACACACTTTCTGGCGGTTGCTGCCGTCCATCCGTTGTGAATAAACGCCGTCCATCTCGCCGCTGTAGAACTGGTTGGCCTCGTTCAGTATCGAGGTGGCATTGGTGATTGTCAGTTGTCGGACGGTGCCGCTGGGGGTGATGCTGAAGATACCGTTGGCTGTGGCGGCTAACAGCCCCTGCCGGGTGTTGGCCAACTGCCAGCAGCCGTGGTTGATGCCTGCCACCTGCTCGAACACTCTTCCCTTCAGGCGTAAAAGGCCGTTGGAGGTACCGACATATATCTTGCCCTCAAGTTCGCCGATGCTCAGCACTTCGCCCTTCACCCCCTCGTTGGTCGAAAAGTGGGAGTATGCCGATGGTATGCCTATGGAGGATACGCCCATCTCGGTGGCTACCCATAGCCGTCCGTGACCGTCGTAGGCTACGTAGGTGACATCGTTGCTGCAGAGTCCGTTAGCCTCGGTGATGGTGTAGAGCTGGTTGCCGGCATCATCGGTGATGATGAGTCCCTGTCCTCGTTTCACTACCGCTTGCAGTCCGTTCTCTAACGGCTCTGTCTGGGTAATGTCATCTAATATGACGACCTCGTTATTGTTGGCTAATTTATCGGCTTGTATGATGTCCGACATGCCTACACGCAGCTCTTCACTGGAAATCTTTTGCTTGACGGTGACCTTGTCGCCTTCTACCTTATATATATTACCGTCGGTGACCAGGAACAGCAACTCGCCGTCTTCCTCCCATATCTCCAGCACCTCGCCGCGAAAAGCGTCTTCCTTGCCTGTCCGCTCTAAGCAGAGCTCGCCGTTGTCTTTGCGGCGTACCCGGCCAAAGTAGTTGTAGCCGCCCGCCCTGATGACATCGTCCTTGTCGCGGTAGACCACCGTGACTCGGGTGATGCCTGGCGTATGGATAATGCGCCACTCCACATGGTCGTAGTACATCACACCTTCGAAGTTGGCAACAAATACCGTACCGTCGCTGCCCATCTCGATGTCGAAGTTGTGGTTGTGAGCCTGATAGACCTCTGCGGAGTAGTTGCGCAGGAAAGGAATGCCCTGTGCTCCAGCAGAGCTAAGGAACAAAGGGAAGAAGAGGAATGAAAGTATCAGCAGTTTCTTGTACGTCATAGTCATTTGAATTTTTCGTAAGGTACATTTCTGCCAATGTAGTAGTTCCACTCGTCGGTGGTGAAGTTGCGTTTCAGCTTGTGGCTGACAATGTCTACCATCGTAGGCACCGACAGCAGCGCCTCGGTGACGTTGCCGTTCTGGTCGCCTATCCAGGCGTATTTCTTCGATCGGTCGAACGTGAAGCTCATAATCCACGAGCCTGCCGAGAGCAGCGTCATGGGTTCAATCTTCTCGCTGGCGGTATTCCACAGTTTCATGGTGCCGTCGTAGCTTGCCGAGTACAGTTGATGACCGTTCACCCTGATTTTCGAGATTCGCGACAGGTGTCCCTGCAGCTTGGTCGTCTTCTCCGATTGCTCGTCGTACAGATAAATGGTACCGTCGCTCATGCCGTAGGCCCGCGTCTTGGTGTTTTTCGAACTGGCGAAGGCTGTTACCCGTCCAGGGACTTTGATGTCGGAGGTGATAAACTCGTTGATGTTCTTCACCAAATGCTGGTGGCCTTGGTCGTCGAACAGCAGCGGCATGTTGTCGTAGCGGCTGCTGGCGGTGATGTGGAAGTCGAGTTCGCGGGTGGCGACTATCATGTCGCGCTGCTTGTCGTAGACGGCCAGTCCGCGTTCGCCTACCAGCAGCAGGCTGTTGTCGTCGAGCGAAGTGATGTAAGAGGGGTTTTCGAGCATTTCCATGACGATGACCCTTGGCATACCGTTCTTGATAATAATTAAGTGGCCGCTGCGGCTGACGGCATAGATGATGTCGTCATCGATATAGGCGTCGCGGAAGTCGTAGGCCTTGTCGCTCAGCAGCGTGGTGCTCTGCAGCTTGTCGTCCTGCCGCTTGTGGAGCATGATTTCGCCGTAGGTGCTGACGGTCACAACGCTGTTGTCGTCAGCCGACTCGTAAGCCAGTCCCATGACCAGTCCGTTGTGACAAGCCCAGGTGCGCTTGCTCTCGCTGGCCGTCAGCAGCGACTGGAACACCGCCGGGTAGTAGACGTCGCCATTGTAACGGTTGGTGAATACGTATGACGAGTAGGCCAGCAGGTCGGCCAGTTCCTTGTTTCCCAACTGTGCCTGGATGGACGACAGCGACCCCAACGAGCGCCCCAAGGCCGTAAAGCTCAGGGTGTCGGTCATGCGCTTCGACAACTCGGCCTGTATGCGCTGGTGCTCTGCCGTCTGCCGCTCTTCCTCAGCTATCAGACGGGCTTGCTGTGCCTGATGTTCCGAGTGTACGGCCTGCTCCTGTGCCGCAAGTGCATTCTGCCGCTCCACTTCCGAACGGTGACGCATCTCGTTGGCTACGCGGGTCTGCTGGATGGCTTCCTCGCGCTGCTCGTCAGAGATTTCCTTCTGCTGGTAGGCTATTGCCTCCATCTGCTTGCTGACGCTGCGCACTACGGCCGACCGTTTCTCCTCCTTCTGCAGTTCGGCTATCTGTGCCTCCAAGTCGGCTACGTGCTGACGTTCTTGCTGCCAGCCCCACAGTCCCGCTGCCGTTGATGCTGTCAGCAGCAGTCCTACTGCACCTATTACTATGTCCCGCTTATGCTTCAAACTTCAATTCTTGAATTACAAACTCCAATTTAAAGTCGCTTCAGCGCCAGCACGGTGATGTCGTCGCTCTGTTCGGCCTCGCCGGCAAAGGCGGCCACGTCGGCCTTGATGGCTTCGACCATCTGCTGGCAGTTGTGCATGGCCACGTCTTCGAGCGTGTCTTCCAACCGCTGCTCGCCAAATTCCTCGTTCGCCGTGCTCATAGCCTCGGTCACGCCGTCGGTGAACATCACGAGTGCATCGCCTTTTTCCAGCTTCAGCGTTCCCTCGTGGTAGGTAATGCCGTCGATGGCACCCGCCATGGGGTCAGTCGACATGGGCAGCGGCGAAATATCTCCTTTATGCTTCAGAATGTAGGGCGGGTTGTGGCCTGCGTTGCAATAGGTCACCTCACCCGTGTTGACATCGATAATGCCGTAGAACACGGTGACGAACATGCAGTCGACCGACTCCTGGGCCAGCAGTCTGTTGCTGTAGGTGATGCAGTCGGCAGGACTGCCGCCACGGATGCCCGTAGCCCGTATCAGCGTCCGGCTGACGGCCATGAAGATGGCAGCCGGAATGCCCTTGCCGCTGACGTCGGCAATGACAAAGCCCACGCGGTTGTCGTCGATGCGGAAGAGGTCGTAGAAATCGCCGCCCACGTCCTTGGCAGGCGTCATCGAGGCGGCTATGTCAATCTTCGGGGCTAAGTCGGGGAACGGTGGGAAAACGCGCGGCAGAATAGCCTGCTGAATCTCGCTGGCAATAGCCAGGTCGCCCTTCAGCGATTCCAGCTGCGTATGCTCCTTCTGCATCTGGTGGACGTAGTTGATTTGCTCGATGGCCTTCTCAATGGTCACGCTCAGGTCGTCCAGGTCAATGGGTTTAGTAGCGAAGTCGAACGCGCCATTGTTCATGGCCTGACGGATGTTGCCCATGTCGCCGTAGGCGCTCACCATGATGACCTTCAATGCGGGATTGCGCATTTCATTCACCTTGGCCAGCAGCGTCAGACCGTCCATCTCGGGCATGTTGATGTCCGAGAGTATAATTTCAATGTCGGGGTGCTTCACCATCATGGTCAGCGCCTCCAGTCCATTGTGTGCAAATACGAATTCGTACTCTCCCTTACGTATTTTTCTTCTAAAGTATTGTGTCAACAGTAGTTCGAGATCCATCTCGTCGTCGACACTCAGAATTTTTACAGCCATATATTTAGTACAAATAATTAACTACAACTTACGATTAAGAGAACGCAACTGTCAGTCCGGCCATGACAATGCTTACCATCGACATCAGCTTGATGAGGATGTTCAGGCTGGGGCCGCTGGTGTCCTTGAACGGGTCGCCCACGGTGTCGCCCACGATAGTAGCTTTGTGGCAGGCAGAGCCTTTGCCGCCGAAGTTGCCTTCCTCCACCATCTTCTTCGCATTGTCCCAGGCACCTCCGGCATTGGCCATGAAGACGGCCAGGGTGAAGCCTGCTGTCAGACCGCCCACGAGCAAGCCCATGACACCGGCTACGCCGAGCAGACAGCCAACAACAATGGGGATGGCAATGGCGAGGAGCGACGGGAAGATCATCTCCTTCTGTGCCGAACGGGTGGAGATTTCCACGCAACGGCTATAGTCGGGTGTACCCGTACCTTCGAGGATACCCTTGATTTCACGGAACTGACGGCGAACTTCTTCTACCATCGACTGGGCGGCGCGTCCGACGGCACCCATCGTTAGGCCGCAGAACAGGAAGGCGGCCATACCGCCGATGAAGGCTCCGACGAGCACTTTGGGGTTCATCAGGTTCACCTGGAAGTACTCCATGAATTGCACCATGTCGGCCGACTCGGGGTTGAAGATGTTTCCTGCGTTGTCGATAAAGGTCTGGCCATTCTCCACGGCACGGGCCATCGCAATCTTGATTTCCTCCACATACGAAGCCAGCAGGGCCAGAGCCGTCAGAGCGGCCGAGCCGATGGCAAAGCCCTTACCCGTGGCAGCGGTAGTGTTGCCCAGAGCGTCGAGGGCGTCAGTACGCTGGCGGACCTCAGGCTCCAGCTCACTCATCTCGGCATTACCGCCGGCATTGTCGGCAATGGGACCGTAGGCGTCGGTGGCCAAGGTGATGCCAAGCGTTGAGAGCATACCCACGGCGGCGATGCCGATGCCATAGAGACCGCGCGACATGGAGCTGGCCGTCATTGAGAGGTCGAAGCCGTTGGCGCAGAGATAACTCAGCATGATAGCGACAGAGATGGTCACCACCGGAATCATCGTGGAAATCATACCTGTACCTATACCTTTTATAATTACAGTAGCGGCACCCGTTTGCGACGAGGCGGCAATGTCCTGTGTCGGCTTATACGAGTGTGAGGTGTAGTACTCCGTTCCCTGTCCGATAATGACACCAGCGCAGAGGCCCGTGATTACTGAGAATGAAACACCCAACCAGTTCTCAATCTGGAAGAGGTATAATATAATAAAGGTGGCAACGGCAATAAGCACGGCGCTGACGTTGGTGCCCAACGAAAGCGACTTCAGCAGTTCCTTCATGCCGGCGCCCTCCTTGGTGCGAACCAGGAAGATGCCGATGAGCGACAGGAAAATGCCTACGGCAGCAATGATCATCGGGGCGATGACGGCCTTCAGCTGCATGTCGCCGTTCATGACAAAAGCAGTAGCACCCAGGGCTGCCGTCGACAAGATAGAGCCACAGTAGCTCTCGTAGAGGTCGGCACCCATGCCAGCCACGTCGCCCACGTTGTCGCCCACGTTGTCGGCAATGGTAGCGGGGTTACGCGGGTCGTCCTCTGGGATGTCCTGTTCCACCTTGCCCACCAGGTCGGCGCCTACGTCAGCGGCCTTCGTGTAGATACCGCCGCCTACACGGGCAAACAGGGCCTGGGTCGAGGCACCCATGCCGAAGGTCAGCATCGTGGTGGTGATGGTGATGAGCGAGATGCCCGTACCAGGATAGACGGCACTCAGGATGAGAAACCACATGGCGATGTCGAGCAGGCCCAGGCCCACTACCGTCAGACCCATCACGGCTCCGCTGCGGAAGGCTATCTTCAAGCCTCGGTTCAGTCCCTGGCGGGCGCCGTTGGCCGTGCGGCCGCTGGCGTAGGTGGCTGTCTTCATGCCGAAGAAACCGGCCAGGCCGCTAAAGAAACCGCCCGTAAGGAAGGCTACGGGCACCCACGGGTTCTGAACGTGCAGAACGTAGGCCATGAAGGCAAAGATGACGGCCAGCACCACGAAGACGATGGTCACCACCTTGTACTGTTGTTTCAGATAGGCCATGGCACCGCGGCGCACATGACCGGCAATCTCTCTCATTCTCGGCGTACCTTCATCCTCTCCAATCATCTGGCGGAAGAAGAACCACGCCATGCTCAATGCTACCACCGATGCGATGGGCACAAGCCAAAATGCTGCAGGAATATACATTGACTTACAAGTTTTTGTTTTCTTTCTCCGTGCAAAATTACGTAAAATATTTCTATTTCACAAATATTTTCGTAACTTTGCACAAAAAATCTTCATGACGCTGCATATTTTCAATCCAGAACACGATATTGCGCTGGCTTCAGGGCTGGCAAACTTCACCGCTCCGCACGCCGGAAGGCAGCTGCGTCACGACCTCGGATTCCTGCCTGCCATCTGGGCCCAAGAGGGCGATGTCGTACTGGTTGATGACGCGGAGCAGGCAGCGCGCTCGTGGCGCAAGCTGGCCCATCGCGCCAATACCCTATTAGGCTTTGAGAGTTCCCATAGGGGGAACTGTGAGTTTACCCAGGGTAAACTGGGAGTTCCCCCTATGGGAACTCTGGGTTTAGACCCCTGGGGCTGGAACAGCGTCCTATGCGCCTTCTTGGTCAGGCGTGGAGTAGACCGTTCGCTGCTGCCCGATTCCCAGCAGTTGCAGACAATTCGCGACTTGTCCCATCGCCGTTTGGCGGCTGCTTTGTTGCCTAAACTCAGAATGGAAGGTACGGTCGGCGAGGCGTTTGAATGTAAGACCCCAGAGCAGGTGGAAAGCCTGATGGCTCAGTACGGCCAGTTGGTGATGAAAGCTCCCTGGTCGTCCAGTGGCCGAGGCCTCCGCTTTGTCAATCCTGCCAATAACGTACAGAATTCCACTTACCTTGCAGGCTGGTTTCGCAACGTCGTGAAGTTGCAGGGCTGTGTCATGGTAGAGCCATTATATAATAAGGTGAAAGACTTCGGTATGGAATTCTTCTCTGATGGCGAGGGACACGTCGATTATCTCGGCCTGTCGCTGTTCCATACAGAGAACGGTGCCTATACGGGTAACATATTGGCTACGGAAAATGTAAAGCAGGAGATGATAAGTCGCTATATACCAGCAGAATTACTTGAAACCATTCAGGAAAAGATTTGCCACGAGTTAGGCGAAACCTATCGTGGAAAATATCGTGGTCCCTTCGGCATCGACATGATGGCAGTCAATAATGGTCAATGGTCAATGTCCAATGGTCAATGTAAGCTCCATCCCTGTGTGGAAATCAACCTGCGCCGCACTATGGGACACGTAGCCTTGGCATTGTCGCCGAAGGACGACGACCTGCGCCGCGTCATGCGCATAGAGTATTCGAACAATAACTACCAACTAATAATAAACCGCTTATGAACTACATTAAATCATTGAACTTATCGCTTTTGTTCATCTTTTCTCCTTTGCTCATCAGTCCGGCAGGGGCGCAGACCTATCGCTCGGAGGTGTGGTGTCCTGACAATGGTGACGGCACTTACACCAATCCTGTCATCAATGCCGACTACTCTGACCCTGACGTCTGTGTAGGCGCATCGGGCGAGGATTACTACATGACGGCATCCTCGTTCCAATGCATTCCTGGACTGCCTATCCTCCATTCCCGCGACCTGGTGAATTGGGAAATCATCAACTACGCCCTGAAGGACCGACTTTATGAAGGCAACAGCCAGCTGATAGAGCATTACAATACGCCGCAGCATGGCAACGGCGTTTGGGCACCCTCCATTCGCTACCACAACGGCGAGTATTACATCTACTGGGGCGACCCCGACTACGGAGTTTTCATGGTAAAGACCAAAGACCCGGCCGGCAAGTGGGAGGCTCCAGTCTGTGTGATACCTGGACAGGGCTACATCGACACCACGCCGCTGTGGGACGACGACGGCCGCTGCTACTTGGTGAACGGATGGGCCAACTCACGCGCGAAGTTTGCTTCCGTGCTTACCGTCCGCGAACTGTCGGCTGACGGTACCAGGCCCATCGGCCAGCCCGTCATAGTCTTCGACGGTAACGGCACAGAGAACCGTACCTGTGAAGG
The DNA here is from genome assembly GCA_947168395.1 of uncultured Prevotellaceae bacterium. Lineage (GTDB taxonomy): Bacteria > Bacteroidota > Bacteroidia > Bacteroidales > Bacteroidaceae > Prevotella. The sequence continues at coordinate 18,280 of CAMVLT010000004.1, forward strand.
GCCGAAGTTCTATAAGCGCGACGGATGGTACTGGATTATGTGTCCTGCCGGCGGCGTGCCTACAGGCTTCCAGTTAGCTATGCGCTCGAAGTCGCCCTATGGCCCTTACGAGCACAAGAAGGTGCTGGCACAGGGCAAGACCAGCATCAATGGCCCTCATCAAGGCGGCTGGGTACACACGAAGTATGGTGAAGACTGGTTCCTGCACTTCCAGGACAAGGAGGCTTACGGGCGCGTTGTCCACTTGAACCCCGTCGATTGGTCTACTGGCTGGCCTATAATGGGAAAGAAGGGAGAACCCGTCACGACGTATAAGAAACCCAAGCACGATGCGCAATGCACGATAAATAATCCCGTCGAGAACGATGAATTCAACACTCCCACGATAGGGAAGCAATGGCAGTGGCAGGCTAACTACGACGAGAAGTTTGGCGTGCCAACGACATTCGGCACGTTCCGAATCTACACCCATAAGCTCGAAGAGGGCTGGAAGAACCTCTGGCTGGTACCCAATATGCTGCTGCAGAAGACACCCGCCGACCAGTTTACCGTCACCACCAAACTGCGCTTCACGTCGAAGGCCGACGGGCAGTTCGGCGGTCTCATCATGATGGGTCTCGACTATTCGGCATTGGTTGTCCGCAGGGTGGGGCAGGAGTTCCAGTTGGTACAGATGACCTGCAAGCAGGCCGACAAGGGAAAACCGCAGACCGAGAACATCATTGCCACGCTGAAGCCCACGGCCAAGGACAAGATTGACTACAAGCCAGGCATCCACGAGGACATCTACCTGCGGCTCTCGGTCCGCGACTCCAAAGTCCGTTTCGCCTATAGTTCCGACGGCAAGAAGTTTACGACGTGTGGTGACGAGTTCCAGATGCGTGAGGGCAAATGGATTGGTGCCAAGTTCGGCTTTGTTAGTGCTGAGACTGACCCCAAGGTTGACCGTGGCTGGATAGATGCCGACTGGATAAGGGTGACACCTAACGAGCAAGTTGTGGCGCAGGAAAAACAGGAGGATTACTACGGGTACCTATATTGCCACATGAGCGACCGCGGGCAATGGACGGCTTACGCCATCAGCCGCGACGGCTATCACTACGAAGACCTCTTCGGCGGCGACCCTATTATGGACCCTAAGGAGCATGCCCGTATTGAGGGCGGACAGCGCGATGCCTATATCTGCCGGGCTGCAGACGGCAAGGGTTACCTGATGGTGACTACCGACATGAACAATTCCATGACCAAGGCTCTCGGCAAGCAGAACGACTGGGACAACTATGGCATCGACCTGTTGCGGAGTGACGACCTGCTCCACTGGACCAGCGTCAGCTTCGACTACCGTAAGGGCACTTCCATCTTCAGCAATCCCAATGCTGAAAGTGTGTATAAGGACTGGTCGACCATCAATCGTGTGTGGGCTCCGCAGATATTCTGGGATGCCGACTACGTGTGGCCCAATGGCAGCAAGGGCGGGTACATGGTGTACTACTCCATGTGGAATCGCGCCGAGGAACAGTACGACCGCATGTACTACTCATACGCCGACCGCTCGTTTACCCGCCTGACCCAACCCCGCCTGCTCTTCGACTGGGGTTATGCCACTATCGATGCCGACATCAATTACCTGCCCTCCGACGGTCTGTACCACATGCTCATCAAGAAGGAAGGCGGCAAGCCGGGCATCTACACAGCCACCTCGAAGCAGCTGACCTCTGGCTGGGGGGAACCCGTTGAGGATGACTACGTCAGCTTCGAGGGCAAGAAGAAGTGCGAAGGCTCCAGCGCTTTCCAGCTTATCGGCGACAACACTTGGCGTGTGGCCTATATCCAGTATAGCGACCGTCCCAAGCATTACCGCATCTGCGAGGCCGACGAGCATCTGCGTAACTTCAGCAATCCCGTCGACATTCAGGGTGTCACCGCTCCTCAGCATGGCTCCTTCATGCGGCTGACCAAAAAGGAGTACAATAGGTTAAAGAAGTATGTACGTTAAACCAAGTATAACCATCAAATAAATTAAATTGAGATGAAACTGAAAATTGCCGTTCTTGCGGGCGATGGTATCGGCCCGGAGATTATGAAACAAGGTATTGCCGTACTCGATGCAATTGCCATGAAGTATGGACATGAGTTTGAGTATGAGCATGCCCTCTGTGGCGCGCATGCCATTGATGCCGTGGGCGATCCCTATCCAGAGGCTACCCACGAGGTTTGCATGCAGAGCGACGCCGTGCTGTTTGCTGCCGTTGGTGACCTGAAGTATGATAACAACCCTACTGCCAAGGTGCGTCCTGAACAAGGACTGCTGGCCATGCGTAAGAAGTTGGGCCTTTATGCCAATGTGCGGCCTGTAGCTACTTTCGATTGTCTGCTGCACAAGTCGCCCCTGAAAGAGGAACTGCTGCGTGGTGCTGATTTCGTGGTGATTCGCGAACTGACGGGCGGCATGTACTTCGGCGAGAAGTATCAGGATAACGACAAGGCATACGATACTGACATCTATACCCGTCCCGAGATAGAGCGCATCTTGAAGGTCAGCTTTGAGATGGCTATGCAGCGCCGTAAGCACCTGACGGTGGTTGACAAGGCCAACGTGCTGGCTTCGAGTCGTTTGTGGCGGCAGATTGCCAAAGAGATGGAGCCGCAGTATCCGGAGGTGACGACTGACTACATGTTTATTGACAATGCCTCGATGCGTGTGCTCACCGAACCCCGCTTCTTCGATGTCATCGTCACCGAGAATACCTTTGGCGATATTCTGACTGACGAGACTTCGTGCATCACGGGCTCTATGGGACTGCAGCCCTCCAGCTCACTTGGTGAGCATACACCGCTCTTTGAACCTGTACACGGCTCATGGCCCCAGGCTGCTGGTCAGAATATTGCCAATCCGCTGGCACAGATTCTTTCTGCAGCCATGCTGCTGGAACACTTCGGACTGGAAGAGGAAGGCCGTCTGATACGTAATGCCGTAGATGCCTCGCTCATTGCCAACGTCCGCACTCCCGAAATACAAGTAGAGGGAGGAACGAAGTATGGTACCCGCGAAGTTGGTGCCTGGATTGTAGACTACATCAATAAAGCTTGATGGCTATTTCCTGACCAACTTCTTCCCGTTCTCAACAACAATACCCTTATAGCCCTTGCTTGTACGCTGTCCACTGAGGTTGAAAGTGGCAGCTGCGGCAGGGGCTGTTATCATTTCCCGAATGCCTGTGGCATCGGCTTCGATGTAGCCGGTAATGCTGACGTTGTGAAGGGCTACTTGCTTGCCGGTGTTGAGATTGTAGATGTAAAGGGAAAGCGTCTGGGAACCCTCAGCAGGGGCTATGCCGACAATGTCCTTGCTATAGTTGAGATAGGGAAGCGTGGCGTTGTTGCGGGTAGGTGTGATGCCTGTCTCAATGGTCGTGATACCAGCAGAGTTAGTCCATTCAATGTCGATAGCACCTCCGTCAGTTCCAATTCTTGAGGTCAGAAAAGATATCTTCGAGGGGGCGAATTTACGTCCCTCTGCGGGAGTGACTGTGAAAGTTACGACGTTGTCGGAGTTTGCTCCGTCGGCTTTGACCGAAGGCTCAAACTGAGTGAATACGAGTGAGTTTAAGGTACGCTTACCATTATACTTCAAATTAGAACCCACAGCCATTGCGGTGCTGCTGATTTGCGAGGCCAGACTTCCGCTGTTGACAGATGTCTCTTCGCCACCCGAAGTCAGTTCCCAGATGATGGTTCCCTCGGCTTGCTTGTCAGTATCGCCCTGCTGTATGATGGCAACGTCAGCGTTGATGGCATCCACACTCTGCCCGTCTGTCGTATGGTAGGCGGGGAAGTACTCTTTCACACTATCTTCGGCATCGGTATTCTCGGTAATCATGATGTCTTGCACGAGGCAGTTCAGGTAGACTTCAATGTTGGTGTACCAGTCAGAAGGGTCGAGGGTTGTATGCTTGGCATCGGATGCGTTGTTGGGATTCAGCCCGTTAGCTGTCTCCCAAGCATCGGGTATGCCGTCCTTGTCGGTATCGAAACCTGCCTCGCGACTGCCTCGTCCGAAATTGGCCTCCGTATAGCCCTCCACGTCGCTTACTTTGTCGATGCGGCCGGGCTTGCCGGTGACAGAGCCTTTGTAGGTGGCTGTACCGTTCTTGGCCTCAGTCATGTAGCGTTCGTCAACGTTGTCGCGGACAAGTGAGGCTCCAGCGTAGCTGAGCACTTTATCGTAGGCGGTGCCGGCACTGTGGGTGGTTACTTCACCAGCGGGTGCTGGCTCGTCGAGGGCAATGGCCACACAGTCGGTGCCGTCGCTGTTCTTGTAGTAAGTCACCTGGTCGCCATAATAATGATTAGGGTCAGGACTGCAACGCTTGCCGTTGATAAGGTACGTGCCGTTGTCGTAGCTCATATAGCTCCAGCCGGCATTCTTCGTGTTGTTAAGCTGATTGCCGCTGAGGAAGTAACGGCTGGTCATGGTCCAGTATTTGGGGTAGCCCTCGGAATTGCCGTTAGCCCCTACGGTGACGGTAGTCAGTTGGCTAGTAGCACCTGCGGGCCCTGTCTTGTAGTAGTTGTTCACCATGTTGATCTGACCACCGCCAGGTCCCCCATAGCAGCCGTTACCGCAGTTGTAGACAATGCAGTTGCGGAAGTCTACGTTCTCAGCCTGCACGGGGTTCTGCCAGTTGAACTCTCTGTAGCGGGTATTGCTTGTGTAGCCTGTCCAGTCGTAGCGGGCCCCGTTGAAGCGCGGTGAACGGTTGTTCACGTGGCATATCATGTTGTGATGGAACGATGCCAACTTGCCTCCCCAGATACCACCATAACCGTGGGCACCCTTGTTGTGTCCGGCATTGTTGAGGCTCTCGCCGATGGTACACCATTGCATGGTAAAGTTGTTGTTGTCGTAGAACGAGGCCACTTCGTCAATTGACCAAGACAGTGAACAGTGGTCAATCATGAGGTTGGTGTAATGGCGTGCGGTCGAGGCATCGGCACCGTCGTTGATGTCTTTCTCTTGTCCACGACGGATACGGATGAAGCGTATCACGATGTTGTTGCCGGCAGGGTTGACGGTATAATAACGCAGGGTGATGCCAGGGGCTGGAGCCGTCTGTCCGGCTATGGTGGTGTTGGAGCCGATGTTGACATTGCTGTTCAATGCGATGACTCCGCCAACGTCGAAGACTACAATCTTCTTGTCGTTGCCGCTGACGGCAGCACGGAATGAGCCTTCGCCAGAGTCGTTCAGGTTGGTAACGTGGCGGACAACGCCTCCACGTCCGCCAGTGGCATAGCGGCCATGCCCCTCGGCTCCAGGGAAAGCAGGGACGGATTGCGCCACTGCGTGGCTGATGAAAAGTGAAAAGTGAATAATGAATAAAGCTATCAGTTTCTGTTTCATAGTCGGTGTTATACTTTATTTATATTATTGCATTCTTTGTAATCCTTCCCAGCGCACGTTCCACGTGCCATTCTGGGGGAATCCCGGATTGTTGGGGATAGTACAGCCGTCCCAGCCGGCGCACATCATGGCGATGGCAGTCAGCAGAGCACCATTGCCGGGCAGGTAGATGCGCAGGCGGTCGGCGGTCTGGAAGTTGTGGCCGTTCTTCAAGTATGTGTTCTTTTGCGTGTCGATGAGCAGGGCACGGAGGGCGGTCTCAGGCTGTCCGAGGCGGGCTGCAGCCATTGCCGTCATACCGTAGTCCCAGCCCCATGTGGTGGGCCAGTTCCAGTTCTGCATCACCCAGTCCAAAGTTTTGTTTGTTGCGATGGTATCGCAACATACTGAACTGGAGGGGAGCATGCCGAAGGGACCGAGCACGGCGGGGTGGTCGTTGCGGCATTTCTCGGCGAAGGTCTCCGTCGAGACGATGGGTTTAGCACCGGCTGCTACGGCATCGAAGGGGTCGAAACTCTGCAGGTTTTCAGTCTTGCCTTTGGGGAGGCCTGCGGTGTAGATGCCGTCCTTCGTCATGGGCAGTGGTGAGAGGTTGTTGATAATCTTGTCCCACTCAGCATTGCGGGGCTTTCCCTGACGCTCACGCCACTGGTTGGCAATGTTAAGGCCGTACTGCCAGTAGGCCAGCTCAAAGGGATGGTTATAACTGAAGTCCTTCGACATCGACTCTTGCATGGCCGTTTCGCCTTGCAGGAAGTAACGTTTCGTCTTTGCGTCATAGTTCACAAAGTCAGCCATAAACGCAGCGGTCTCTTCAACCTGCTCGCCGTATTTCTTGAGCGTCTCGGCTGTTGGAGTGGCTCTGTATAGTTCCTCAACCATATATATATAATGTGGCTGCTGCCAGATGAGGAATGAGCCCGTGTTCGACGGGGCTTCGCCCGCCCAGGGGTCGGTCATCTTCATCCAGCGGATACCCTTGAAACCTTGGCGCTGTGCTATCTTGCGGGCGACGGGATATGCCACATTGTTGTACCAATCGAGTACAGTAGCGACCACCTGCGGACGGTTCCACAGGGCGAAGTCAACAAGATGCCACCATGCCATCTCGAGGTGGGGACGACCGAACCAAGAGTTGTATGTGAGGCCCGTCTCCTGCGGCGGCAGGGCATTGGCGCAATTCACCTGTGTCAGGTATTGTGACAACACCACGCGGCGTTCAAGTTCTTTGGCACGCGGGTCTGTGCATTGTCTGAAGTCAACGATGGCTCCCTCCTGCCACCAGCGGTTCCAGACCTTGATGACGGCTTTGAGCTCCTGTTCGTAGACGAGGGAGGCAGGGGCAACGTCGCTGCACAGTGGACTGTATTCTGCCTTGAAGGTGAGAACGTCATCGATAGTGGACAGCTCGAAGTAGTGGCGGTCGCACTCTTGCAAGTGGGCGTTTCCCTGCCAGGTGAGGGTGAGGTAGTAGCAGGTGGAGTCGAGGACATGTTCGATAACAGCGGCATGGTCGTAAGAGGCAGCGATGCGCGATGTATGCCGTTCGGACTTGGTCCAGTCGGCGGCAGCATCGGCATGCTTGCCGGTAGGATAGGGGAAGCGGATGGCGACAGTGGCGCGTCCGTCCGTCAGGAGAGAGGTCTTGATGCGATAGACGACGGCATCCTTGTCCTGGAGGGCAGCGGTGGTGACGTCGACGGGAGAACCGTCGACAGCGAGGCGCGATTCTATCTTACCGTCGTAAAGCTGGAGTTCCTGGTGGATGTCGGTGAGGTCTTTCAGTTCCACCTTCTTACCGTCTGTGGCTTTTATGTCGAGGCCGATGATGCCAAGGTTCAGCCGGTGGGGATTCAAGCGGAAGTACTCGGTGGCTGCCACCTGGCGGGTGTCGTCGCCTTTTGAGGCTTTATACTCTATAGCATATACCTCGGAGTGACCGTGCCCCAGGTCGAAGCTCTTCTCGCTCTCAGCGGGGGTAAGGCCATTGGTGTTTTCGAACTTATGCCACCCCCAGTCGGACATGGCTGTCAGAGGCACACCTGCCTCATACTCAAAAGGGAACGACTGCAGGCCAGTAACGTCGACCGTCGTTGCAAAGTGACCGTTGCCCACCGTCAGCGATGCAAGCGGGTCGACTTCGGTAATGATGGGATTGTTGCGGGTGACAACGGCCTGACGGTTAATCTCGGCGGTGGTGTTCTCCGTGTCGTAGCCTAACATCTCCATTTCAAGCGAGGCCCAGATGAACGGGCCGAGACCCTTCGCATCGTTGTCGCGGATGGGTTCGCTAAGGTAGTAGGCGTAGCCACCGTCGCGGCGGCGGTTCTCATTGACCTTGCCCTTCGGGTTCACTTTCTTCATGGCGGCAACCACCTCGTCGGTGGCGGCGGGGCCGAGTCCGGCAACGCTGCAGCAGTTGGTCAACGAGATGGTCTTGTCCTCGTTCACTTTGATGAATTTATTGATGATACCCTTGTAGGCTTTGATGCCCGCATCGCGGTACTTCGCACCGACGTAGCCCTTACGGTAGGCTTTCAGTAGCGCGTAAGTGAACATAGCTGAACAGGTGGACTCCAAATAGTTGCCCTCGCGTCCAGGAGAGTCCATCACCTGATACCACACGCCGCTCTGCTTGTCTTGCCATTTCAGGATGGCATCAAAATCCTTCGTCAGCAGGTCGGTGACCTCCGAACGGCGGGCGTAGTCTTCTGGCAGGGCGTCGAGCACTTCGATGAGGGCCATCGTGTACCAACCTTGGGCACGTCCCCAGCAATGCTGTGAGAGTCCTGTCTCCTTGTCGGCCCAGAATGCCTTGCGTGTCTCGTCGTAGGCGTGGCGGTTGAGGCCGGTCTTGGGGTCGAGGGTGCGCTGGTAGGTAATCTTCAGCTGGTTCACGGCATCGTCGTAGATGGCCTTGGCCTCTTTCGGCTTTGCGGTAATGGGAGCTGTCAGTACACGATAGGGCAGCCCCATGAAGATACCGTCGAGCCACACCTGGTAGGCGTAGATGGCCTTGTGCCAGTAGACCTTGTCGGCAATGGTGCGCGGCTGGTCTTTCAACTGCTTCATCATTGTCTGCATGGCCAGCAGGTTCTTGGCCTCAGGCCACTGCTGGTACATGCGGGTGACAAAGTGGCCTGTGCGGATGTTATCGAGGTTGTAGTCCAGTATGTCGTAGCCACGGATGCCGCCCTTCGCGTTAATCATGGTGTCGGTGTATTCCTGGCAGTACTTGCGGATGTCCTCGCCACCATATTTTAGGTAAGTGTCGAGCATGCCTTCCAGTTCGATACCCATGACATACGACCACTTGGGCCTGCTCGAGAAGTCCAGCAGATAGCTTTTCGGCACGCGCTTCATCTCCGAGTAGGTCATCCACTCCGAGTAGTGCTTGTAGGGCATCTCTGTCAGGCAGAGCGAGCCGTTGACGAAAAGGTTGTCATAGCGGATGTCACGTGTCTGTCCGGTAATCTTGTTGCCCTGGGCTACACCGTTGAACTGGCAGTTCTTGATATTCACATCGTAAACGTTGCAGACGGTATCGAGAGCCACGACGAGCACACCGTACTTCGACTTGTTACAGGTGATGTTTTCGACGTTGATGTTCCTGACAATGGGGTTATAGCCGCGGCAGCATATCTCGTTGTGCTCGTAGTCGAGGTTGATTTTTATCACGGCCTCACCACACTGGCCCACCTTGATGTCGCGCAGGTTGATGTTCTCGATGATACCGCCTCGGCAGGAGTTCGTCTTGATGCGGAGCACGCGGTCGAGGTTCGGCGAATCCATCACGCAGTCGTGGGCATAGACGTTCTGGCAGCCGCCGCTGATTTCGGAGCCTACAACCACGCCGCCGTGCCCGTTCTTCATCTCGCAGTTGCGGATGATGATGTTCTTCGATGGCATGTTGCGTTCACGTCCGTCGCGGTTGCGCCCGCTCTTGATGGCTATGCAATCGTCGCCGGTATTGAAGAAGCAGTCCTCAATCAGCACGCGGTCGCAGCACTCCGGGTCGCATCCGTCGCCGTTGGGGCCGTCGTTGATCATCTTTACACGGCGCACGGTGATATCGGTCGAGTGCAGCGGATGGATGACCCAGAAGGGGGAGCGCAGCAGCGTGACATCCTCCAACAGAATGCGTTCGCACTTGTTGAACGAGACGAGCTGGGGACGCAGACCGTCTTTCGGACCGAAGACACGCTCTGGCGAACGATTGCCTTTCTCGTCGTACATCGGCACACCGTCCTCGCCATCCTTCAGCAGACGTGGGCGGGCTTCTGTTTTCTGGCTGACGATTCCTTCCTTCCATCCGAAATGGGCTGCACCGCACCAGGGCCACCACGTCTCGCGGCTTCCGCTGCCGTCAATGGTTCCCTTACCGGTCACGGCAATGTCGGTGGCCTTGAAGGCATAGACGCAGGGCGACAGGTTGAAGCACTCCAATCCTTCCCACGATGTCTCGACGATGGGATACAGCTCTGGTTCGAAGGTGAACTGCAGCACGGCTCCTTCCTCAATATGCAGGTTGACATGGCTCTTCAGGCTGATGGCTCCCGTGAGGAAGGTCTGACCGGCCGGCACAATGACACGTCCGCCGCCCTTTGCCGAGCATTTGTCGATGGCCTTCTGGATAGCTTTCTGGTTTTGCGCCGCAGTAGCGTCGGGCTTTGCACCAAACGTGGTAATCACATAGTCCTTGCCACTGATTTGCGGCTGCCGGATGCTCTGTTCTATCTGCCGATACTTCGTCTCGTCCCAGCTTATAGCATGGCTCAACAGGGGAAAAAGCAGACATAAGAGCGTCAGTTGGAGTAACTTCTTCATTGTTTTATAATTGATTTAGTTCGTAGTTTTGTGCAAAGATACGGAAAAAGCACGAAACTACGAACTAATTTAGATTTTTTATCACGTAATCGTTTTAGTTTTGCAGAGCGGCAAACAGCCTGTCGAGGGCTTCGTCAGCGCTTTTGCTCTCGTTGAGCAGCGTGACGAATTTCGAGCCGATGATGGCACCGGCGGCGTTGTCCTGGGCAGCCTTCAGCGTCTGGGCATTGCTGATGCCGAAGCCTATCATGCGGGGATTGCGCAGGTGCATGGCGTCGATGCGGCGGAAATACTCCTGCTTCTGTTCGTCAAAACTTTTCTGGGCGCCGGTGATGGCGGCAGAGCTGACCATGTAGATGAAGCCGTCGGTGTTGTCGTCGATGAAGCGGATGCGGTCGTCGCTGGTCTCGGGCGTGATGAGCATGATGACGCGCAGGTCGTAGCGGTCGGCGACGGGCTTCACTTGCGTGAGGTAGTCGTCGAAGGGCAGGTCGGGGATTATCATTCCGCTCACGCCTGCCTCGGCACATGACTGGCAGAACTGCTCGATGCCATAATGTAGGATGGGGTTCAGGTAGCCCATGAGTATCAAGGGGATGCTGACCTCGTCCTTGACGGCCTTCAGCTGCTGGAAAAGCAGCTGCACGCTCATGCCGTTCTTCAGAGCTTGCGTGGCGGCGGTCTGGATGACGGGACCGTCGGCTAACGGGTCGCTGAAGGGGATGCCGACCTCGATGAAATCAATGCCGCGACGCTCCATCGTCTTGATGACTTCGCCCGTACCGTCGAGCGTCGGGGTGCCTGCACAGAAGTAGAGGCTGAGCAGTTTCTTGTCGCCTCTGTTGGCAAATACTTCGTTTATCTTGTTCATAGCTGTTCTAAGAATGATTTGAGTTTCTGAATGTCCTTCAGTGCCGGCTCGGTCTCGAAGCAGGAGTTCAGGTCGATGCCGATGCACTTCGGATGATTAAAGGCACGGACGCGCCCGGCGTCGTCGGGGCCGATGCCGCCGCTCAGCAGGAAGGGCACGTCGCCGTCGTAAGCGTCGAGCACCGACCAGTCGAACTGGCTGCCGCTGCCGCCCACCGTCGGGCACTTCGTGTCGAACAGGAAGTAGTCGACGCAGTCGGCATATTCCCTGTATGTTGCGATGTCATCGCAACTATTAATGCTGATTGCCTTGATGAACTTGATACCCGGCCTGATGTCGGGGTCGATGGTGCGCCGGAGGTTACGGATGAGGGTGGGCGTCTCATGGCCGTGGAACTGCACCATGTCGAGTTTGAAATTCACGACGCGGGTCACGACGTTCTGCGCCATCTCGTCGACAAACACGCCGACGCGCTTGGCCTTGAAGTCACCAACTACTGACCCACGGTCGGGGATGATGCCGGCGTGAGTGGGAATCATCGTCACGTTTCGCGGCGACTGGGGATAGAAAATCATGCCTATCCAGTCGACGCCTAATTCTGCGACTTGGCGGATGTTCTCGCCGTCGCGCATGCCACATACTTTAACTATCATATCTGTTCTATAAATTGTTTTAATGTCTGCCCTGGGTCGGGCGTTTTCATGAATGTCTCGCCAATGAGGAAGCCCCGGAAACCGGCTTCGCGCAGTTCGCGGATGGTCTGCGGACTGCTGATGCCGCTCTCGCTCACCTTCACCGCGTCCTTCGGCAGCAGTTCCGCCAGACGGAACGAGTTTTCGACATCCGTCACGAACGAGCCGAGGTTGCGATTGTTGATGCCGCAGAGGTCGGGGCCGAGGTCTGCGTACTCCAGTTCATGTTCTGCGTGCATCTCTAACAGCACTTCAAGGCCGAGGGCGTGTGCCTTCTCCATCAGCGACTTGCACAGCTGTTTCGTCAGACACGCCGCTATCAGCAGCACCGCCGAGGCTCCGCAGAGCACCGCCGCATAGAGCTGCGCTTCGTCGATGACGAAGTTCTTGTATAATATAGGTAAGGTGACACCGCTCTGTCGCGCTATGCGGATGAAGTCGTCAGAACCGCCAAAGTATTGCGTGTCGGTGAGTATGCTCAGCGCGGCAGCACCGTTCTGCTGATAGCTCAAGGGGATAACGTCGGCACGCCCCTCCCGCTTAATCCAGCCTTTCGACGGCGAGCGGCGCTTGAATTCGGCGATGATGCCCGTTGGGCTTTGGAGCAAAGCCTCGCGCAGGGAGGGTAGATTACAGACCCCACCCCCAGCCCCTCCCCTTGATGGGAGGGGAGTCGTGGTGTGGAGGGCAGCCACCTCCTCGCGCTTGGTGGCGACGATTTGTTGTAAGATGTCTTGCATAATGATTAACTATTGAGTTCCACGAATTTCCTGAACGTCCTAAGCGCACTGCCGCTGTCGATTGACTCGCGGGCGATGTCGATGCACTCGTCGATGCTCTTCCCGCCCTTCTCTAATACCTGGATGCCGAAGGCGGCGTTGGCCAGCACGATGTTCTTCTGGGCGGGCAGGGCGCGGTTCTCTAAGACGGCGTCGAATATCTGCTTGGCCTCCTCCTCGGTGGCACCGCCGACGAGTTCCTCGGGCTTGGCAATGTCGAAGCCGAGGTCGCTGGGCTTGAAGATGCGCTCGTATGTGTTGGTGGTGACCTTGAAATCGCCGGTGAGCGAGATTTCGTCGTAGCCGTCGATGCTGTTCACGATGCCGTAGTCGATGCCTATCTTCTGATACACACTGTGGTAGAGCCGCATCTGGTCGAGGTTGGCCACGCCGAGAAGCTGGCACTGCGGCTGCGAGGGGTTCACTAATGGGCCGAGTAGGTTGAAGATGGTGGGGAACTGCAGGGCCTTGCGGATGGGGCCGACGAACTTCATGGCCTTGGCGAAGAGCTGGGCGTGCAGATAGACGATGCCGGCCTCGTTGAGCGAGCGGTTCAGACGGTCGATGTCATCGGTGAAGTGGACGCCGTGGTTGGCGATGACGTTCGAGGCACCGCTGGTCGAGGTGGCGGCGTAGTTGCCGTGCTTGGCCACCTTGTAGCCCGCGCCGGCGATGACGAAACAGCTGGTCGTCGAAATGTTAAACGTGTTCTTGCGGTCGCCGCCAGTGCCCACGACGTCGATGTAGCGGTCGGCGTTGAGGATGGCAGGTACGCCGGTCTCGAGAATGCCGTCGCGGAATCCGAGCAGCTCGTCTACCGTCACGCCGCGCATCTGCAGCGCCGTCAGCAGGGCGGTGATCTGTTCTGTCGGGTACTCGCTCTGGGTGATGCCCACCAGGATATTCTTCATTTCCTCACGAGTCAGTTCCTCGTGGTTCAGCATCCTGTTCAGGATGTCTTTCATTGTCTGTGCCATGTTACTTTTTTTGTTGGTTTTATTGTTTTTGCTTCATTTTGTGGTTCTAAAGCCTTTAGAGATCATAAGAACAACCAGTTTTGCAGCATCTTTTTGCCGTCGGGTGTCAGCACGCTCTCCGGATGGAACTGTATGCCCCGCACGTTCAGCTCGCGGTGGCGCAGCGCCATGATCTGACCCTCGTCGCTCACGGCCGTGACTTCCAGGCAGTCGGGCAGACCCTCGCGACTGACCACCCACGAGTGGTAGCGCCCGATGGTGATGTCACGGTCGATGCCGCTGAAGATGGGGTCGTCGACAGTGATGTGGCACGGCGTAGCCACCCCGTGGAACACGTCGCTGAGGTTCTCTAACCGTCCGCCGAACGCCTCGCCGATGGCCTGATGGCCCAGGCAGACACCCAGTATCGGCTTGCGCCCGGCATACGTGCGGATAACATCGAGCAACAGCCCTGCCTCACTGGGGATGCCCGGCCCGGGCGAGAGCACGATTTTACTGTATGCCTCGATTTCGTCGAGGCTGAACTGGTCGTTGCGCACGACGCTGACCTCGGCACCGAGCGACTTGATGAGATGACTCAGGTTATAGGTAAACGAGTCGTAATTATCGATGATGACTATTTTCATAATGATTCTGCTTGGATGATGGCGCGTCGCAGCGCACCGAGTTTGTTGTTCACTTCCTGCAATTCATACTCCACGTCGCTCTTCGCCACGATGCCGCCGCCGGCCTGGAACCACAGCTCGCCGTTGCGCGAGACGAACGTGCGGATGGTGATGGCCTGGTTCAGACTCCCGTCGAGCCCGATGATGCCGATGCAGCCGCCGTAGGCACCGCGGTTGTGCGGCTCGTATTCGGAGATGAGCTGCATGGCGCGCACCTTCGGCGCACCGCTCAGCGTCCCCGCAGGGAACGTGTCGATAAATGCCTTGATGGGGTCGGCGCCCTCGTCGAGTTCGCCCGACACTCTCGACACCAGATGAATGACATGAGAGTAATACTGCAAGTCTTTATAGAAATCGACCTTCACGCCGTGGCAGTTCCTCGACAGGTCGTTGCGGGCCAGGTCCACCAGCATCACGTGCTCGGCATTCTCCTTCGGGTCGTTGCGCAGGTACTCAGCTCCGCGACGGTCGGCCTCCGCATCGCCCGTGCGCTTCGTCGTCCCGGCAATGGGGTCGATATAGGCTTTACGGCCTTCTATCCTGCAATGCGTCTCGGGCGAACTGCCGAAAATCCTGAACCCGCCGAAGTCGAAATAGAACAGATACGGACTCGGATTGATGCTACGCAGTGCCCGGTACAGCTTGAAGTCGTCGCCCTCATAACGCTGGATGAACCGCCGCGACAGCACTATCTGGAACACGTCGCCGCGCAGACAGTGCCGGATGCCGCGACGGATGTTTTCGCGGTGCTCGTCGTCGGTCAGCGTCGACCGCACGTTGCCCACGGGGTGGAAGTCGTACGCCTTCACGTTGGCCTTGTTCATCTGCTTGTAGATGGTGTCCACTTCCGTCTCGTCGCCCAATGACACAATGGTGAGCATGTTGTTGTGATGGTCGAACACAATCACCACCTTATATAATATATATAGCACGTCGGGGGCGTCGTTCTTCGCCTGCGTCTCGTCCTTCACGGCGATGTCCTCGAAGTAGCGCACGGCGTTGAAGCTCGTGTACCCGAACAGCCCACACACAGCTGCGTCGTCGCCCGTGACTTCAATGCGGTCGATGAGCGCGTGGATGGCCTTGTCCGAGCGGTAATCCTTGTTCACCTCATGCCTGAAAGTGGAGCCGTCAGGGAAACTGACGGAGGCAATGCCGTGCCCGATGGCTACACTGGCAATGGGGTTGATGCCGATGAACGAGCGGGAGTTGTCCTTCTCGTGATAGTCCGAACTCTCCATCAGCGCACTCTGCGGATAGAGGTCGCGCAGTCGCATGTAAACGCCGACAGGCGTATATAAGTCCGCCAGAATCGTGCGGCTCGCAGTCTTGTACTTAAAAGTTTCCATATTCCTTAGCCATTTCTTTGTTCTTCAGATACGTCTCTACATCCTTGTCGCCGCGACCGCTGACCGTCAGCACCACCACGTCTTCCTTCTTGAAGCTGAGCTTGGAAAGTGCCGCAATGGCGTGGGCACTCTCGATGGCGGGGATGATGCCCTCCATACGTGTTAGCTCGTAGCCGCCGTAGATGGCCTCGTCGTCGTTGATGCTCAGCACCTCGGTCCGTCCTTTCTTCGCCATGTTGCAGTGCATCGGGCCTACGCCGGGATAATCCAGTCCGGCGCTGATAGTGAACGCCTCCTGTATCTGGCCGTCCTCATCCTGCATCACCAGCATCTTCGCCCCGTGCAGAATGCCCGTCGTACCGCGATGAATCGTCGCCGCCGTGTAGTCGGTGTCCCAGCCGTGACCGCCAGCCTCGGCCAGCACAATCTTCACCCGCTCGTCGTCCATGTAGTGATAGATGGTTCCTGCGGCATTGCTGCCGCCGCCAATGCAGGCAATCAGATAGTCGGGATAGTCGCGGCCCACCTTCTCCTGCAGCTGCCACTTGATTTCCTCCGAAATCACGCTCTGCATCCGCGCCACGAGGTCGGGGTAGGGGTGAGGCCCCATCGTCGAGCCAACAATGTAAAAGGTGTCGCTCGGGTGGCAGCACCAGTCGCGAATGGCCTCCGAGCAGGCGTCGCTCAGCGTCATGTTGCCCGTGCGCACAGGGTGTACCTCAGCGCCCAGCATCTTCATGCGCTCCACGTTCGTGTGCTGGCGCTCCACGTCCGTAGCGCCCATAAACACCTCACACTTCATGCCCATCAGCGCGCATACCGTTGCCGTCGCCACACCGTGCTGTCCGGCACCCGTCTCGGCAATAATCCTGCTCTTGCCCATCTGCTTGGCTAAAAGAATCTGCCCAATGGTGTTGTTAATCTTGTGGGCACCCGTGTGGTTCAGGTCCTCACGCTTCAGGTACAGCTGGCAACCGTACCGCTCGCTCATGCGCTTGGCGTAATACAGTGGGCTTGGTCGTCCCACATAGTCCTTCAACAGTGCATGATACTCTGCCTTAAACGCTTCACTCTCGATAATCGGCAGATAAGCCTCCTGCAAGTCATGCACGCATTTGTAGAGAATCTCGGGCACGTATGCCCCACCGAATTCTCCGTAAAATCCATTTTTGTCAACTTGATAATTCATATTCTTATTTGTCTTTATGTGGTTTAAACTTTAAAAGGCCCGTCGTAAGAACGACAGGCCTTTTTATATCTTTACACCATCCTATGGGTATGCGGCTATCTTCTCACGATTTGTTGAATCTTGAGTTCTGCCACCACCAATAGTTTGCTGTAACTTGTTTCATTGCTTCTTCTGTTTTGTTCAAAATCGGGTGCAAAGTTACATAAATTCTTTTAATCTCCAAACTTTTTCACAACTTTTTTGCAAGATGTTATGAAAAAGCTTGGTCACAAATAAAATTGAGAGTGCTCTCCTATCGCAGGATTACACTCTCAAGTGCTTGTCATATTAGTTTCAGGTTATTTAGATTGGTCGCGCAAAGATACCACTTTATTTTGTACTGACCAAATAAAATCTACCTTTTTTTGAAAAATTCGTTTTTTAGCGTTTTTTTAGATAGATAATTTGTTTCGTATTTGGTATTTTTTGTATCTTTGCAGCCGATTAGAGTTTTCCAAAACGGGAAACTTTTTGAAATCGAAAGGAGGAAAAGTTTTCCAAAACGGTAAACTCCTTCTGAAACGGAAAGCAAGGAATTATTAAACATTACTATAAAAATGGAAATTAAAAACTTTACTATCACCAAACGAGACGGGTCGAAAGACCGCTTTTCTTTAGACAAGATTATGAATGCCATCGTCAAGGCATTCGACAGTGTTGACGAGCCTGCCGACTTGGGTTCTATCTCAAAGATTATCAGCCACTTGGATATTAAAGATGATATCAAGGTTGAGGATATTCAGAACCAAGTGGAAGAAGCTCTGATGCGCGAGGGATTTTACAAAGTTGCCAAGTCGTTCATGCTCTATCGACAGGCTCATTCTGAGGATCGTGAGACCTTACAAAAGTTGCAGTTCCTTTCCGAATATTGTGAATCTGTGAATGCCGCTACAGGATCAAAATATGACGCAAATGCAAACGTGGAGCACAAAAATATTGCCACGCTCATTGGTGAACTGCCCAAATCCAACTTTATCCGCTTGAACCGCAGACTGCTGACCGACCGCATCAAAAAGATGTACGGAAAAGCACTCGCCGACGAGTACATCGATATGCTGACGCACCATTTTATTTATAAGAACGATGAGACAAGTTTGGCCAACTACTGTGCCTCTATCACGATGTACCCCTGGCTCATTGGCGGCACTACCAGCATTGGCGGCAACTCTACCGCTCCCACCAACCTCAAGTCGTTCTGCGGCGGCTTTGTCAATATGGTGTTCATGGTCAGCTCCATGCTCAGCGGGGCATGTGCCACCCCTGAGTTCCTGATGTACATGAACTACTTCATCGGCAAGGAGTATGGACTCGATTACTGGAAGCGGGTCGACGAACAGGCCGACCTCAGCCTGAAGAAGCGCACCATCGACAAGGTTATCACCGACTATTTCGAGCAGATAGTCTATACGCTGAACCAGCCTACGGGTGCCCGCAACTACCAGGCTGTGTTCTGGAATATTGCCTACTACGACCATTATTATTTTAACAGCATCTTTGGCGATTTCTACTTCCCCGACGGTTCAAAACCCGACTGGGACGGACTCAGCTGGCTGCAGAAGCGCTTTATGAAGTGGTTCAACAAGGAGCGCACCAAGACGCTGCTGACATTCCCCGTCGAGACGATGGCACTGCTCACCGACGAGAACGGTGATTGCAAGGATCCTGAGTGGGGCGACTTCACGGCCGAGATGTATTCCGAAGGTCACTCGTTCTTCACCTATATGAGTGACAATGCCGACTCACTGAGTTCCTGCTGCCGTCTGCGCAACGAGATTACCGACAACGGCTTCAGTTATACCTTGGGTGCCGGCGGTGTGTCTACAGGTTCGAAATCGGTGCTGACCATCAACCTGAACCGCTGCATCCAGTATGCCGTTAACCACGACATAGGCTACTTGGAGTATCTGAGCCACATCATCGACCTCTGCCACAAGGTGCAGCTGGCCTACAACGAGAACCTGAAGGAACTGCAGGCGCATGGCATGCTACCTCTATTCGATGCTGGCTACATCAACATAGGTCGTCAGTACCTAACCATCGGCATCAACGGACTGGTGGAGGCTGCCGAGTTCATGGGACTGAAGATTACACCTAACGACGACTATATGCACTTCGTCCAGTCCATCCTGGGACTTATCGAGAAATACAACAAGCAGTACCGCTCAAAGGATGTGATGTTCAACTGCGAGATGATACCTGCCGAGAACGTTGGCGTGAAACACGCCAAGTGGGACCGTGAAGACGGCTACTTCGTGCCCCGCGACTGCTACAATTCCTATTTCTACGTCGTCGAGGACGATTCGCTGAGTGTCATCGACAAGTTCAAGCTACACGGACGCCCATACATCGAGCACCTGACAGGTGGCTCGGCTCTGCACATGAACCTCGAGGAGCACCTCAGCAAACAGCAGTACCTGAAGCTGCTGAAGGTGGCTGCACAGGAGGGTTGCAACTACTTCACGTTCAATATCCCCAACACCGTGTGCAACGACTGCGGCTACATAGACAAACGCTACCTGAAGGAATGTCCCCACTGCCACTCTAAGAACGTGGATTACATGACCCGCATCATCGGTTACCTGAAGCGCGTCTCGAATTTCTCGCAGGCCCGCCAGGAGGAAGCTGCAAGGCGGTATTATGCGATGGCATAGACTATGCTAAAGTACGTAAACACTGGCATCGTGTTCCAGGAGATACCCGACGAGGTGACGCTGGCCATCAACATCAGCAATTGCCCCTGCCACTGCCCAGGCTGTCACAGCCACTATCTGTGGGAGGACATCGGGCTTCCCCTGGACACCGATGCCATTGACATGTTTGTCGGCAAGTTCGCAAATGACATCACCTGCATCGCCATGATGGGAGGCGATGCCGACCCGAAGGGAGTGAACCTGCTGGCGCAGTACATCCACGAAGAGTATCCGCAGCTGAAGGTAGCTTGGTACAGCGGTCGGCTCCGCATCCCCTCGACGGTGTGCAAGACCGACTTCGACTATATCAAGGTTGGCCCCTACATCCGTCACCTCGGCCCCCTGAGTCAGCCCACCACCAACCAGCATCTGTACCGCCAGACGCTGAACGGCGATTTCGAGGACATCACCTACCGCTTCTGGAAGGATAAAGAAAACAAATAAGCATACATCCACCTCGAGATGCTTGGCAATGTCGAAAGATCTTTTTCGAATTGCATGTTTATGCACTTACAGATTGTGACTTATATTGCTATTCGAACATTTTTGCAGGTAAAAGGGCAAAATAAATGGATATTTGTGCTTTATTTCATAGAATTGTTGTATCTTTGTAGCCAAAATTAAATAAAAAATAAAAGGAATCAAGCAAGATGAAAAAAAGTATTTATTGGCTTTTGGCCACTATTTTTACCTGCAGTACAACAGTGATGACCTCATGTGGCAGTGATGACTCGACTGTTGATCTTAATGTTTCTGCTAATATAGAGCAGCCCAAAAACTTTGGCGGTATACTGAAGAAAGTGAAGAACAACATGGGTAACACCAACTTCGGGGGACTGGCACCCTTAGCCCTTGGCCTCAACAACGGCACAGCGGTCGTCAACTGCGACGACATTGCCGACCAAGACATGGACCAGTTTATCGGGGCCTTGAATTCCCTGTTGGAAAGGCTGCTTTGTTGCAATGGGGAAGCCAACGGGGACACTCAGGACTGGAAGCTTGGCGACCTGATGGAGACATTGCGGTCGGCAATCGATGTGAGCCGGCTATATGAACAGTTATCCGATAACATCATGCAGGGCAACGGAGAGTATAACCGGGCATTCGACATCGTGCTGAATGACACGTTGGCTTATAAAGTTGCCCTTGATATGCAGCGCGACATGGAGGCAAAGTACCCTGTTGTGAACGGTAAGACACAGCGGCAGCTGACCATCAGCAAAAATGGAACCGTATTGCTGACCATCGACACCAGCCAGGACGGCACGGTCGGAATCGTTGACAACAAGTTTGGCGTCAACACTGCCAACACGGGCAGTCTGACCTACAACGACCTGAAGTTCACGTTCGACCGTCAGACCTACGGCGGCGACTCCATAGCCAAGAACCTCGCTTTCTTCAAAGATGGTTTAAACATCATCAAAATCACGACGAAGAACAGCAACAATCTCACCTTGGAGAACCTTTTGAACAAGAATGTGGCGTTCAAGGGCAATATGGAGATTACCGCGTTGGAAGGACTTATGAACTTAAGATCCGACATCAGCAACCTCAACAAGTTCTATGCTACGGGACTTGCATTGGTTGGGCTTGGGCTGACTGGCACGACGAAGGATATTTGCCAGAAACAGGCTGACGCCTTTAACAGCATTGTCAGCAGCCAATTCTTGTTCGGCGGTGACATGAAGGAGATGTTCGTTGAACCAATGTTAGCCGACAGCGTCCGCAACATCTACGTGCCATCCTTGATTTTACAGGCAGACCCTGCCAATGGTGGCGAGAAGGTGACATTGATGGAGGCCTTAGAAGCAATAGGTGTGGCCTTCGAGAACCTTATGCAGTTGTTTGCAGAATAACCTAATTGACCCTAAACCATTCTGGCAAACACTTAATGAAGACATACCCATTGCTGCAATCACAGCTTGGGGTGCTGCTACAGAGTATGCAACACCCTGGCTCTACACATTACAATCTGCCCAACTATATTTTCATGCCCCTGTCAGTGACACGGGAACGGGTTGTTAGTGCTGTGCAGAAACTTGTCGAGTCGTTTCCTGAGCTGCACACCCGCTTCGTCACTAATGAGCAGGGCGAGGTACGCCAGTGGAGTGACATGTCGATGCCTATTCCCGTGGTCAGCCGCCAGTGTACGGAAGCTGAGCTACAGGATTATATAGCCAAAGGGTTTGTGCGTCCGTTTGACCTGCTGGGCAGCCAGCCGTTGTTCCGCGTGGAGGTCGTTGAGACGGAGAAAGGCGTCTGCCTGCTCTCCGACGGCTATCATGGTATTGTCGACGGCCTGTCGTTTGCCCCCATCCTGACCACAGCCTTTGCAACGTTGATGGAAGGCGGGCGCGTTGAACCACAGCCGTACGGTATGTATCAGGCTGCCGAGGACGAGGTGGCAACGTTTGGTAGTCCGCTCTACCAGCGTGCCAAGGCATACTATGCCGAGAAATTCGACGGGCTGTCGATGGTCACGCTGAGCCATGCCAAACCAGGCACCATCGGGCTGATGGGGCGCAGCAAGGCCACCGTCAGCAGAAGTGTATGCGACGACTGGTGCCACGAGCACGGTGTTCAGCCTAACCTGCTTTTCCAGGCTGCCTTTGGACACGTCATGTCGGTGCTCACCCGACAGCAGAAGGTAGCCTATTCGACCGTTAACCACGGACGTATGGACAAGCGGCTGCGTGGCTGTGTAGGTATGTTTGTCAAGACGGTGCCCATGCTGGCCGATGCCGACCCTTCGCAGCGAGTGATTGACTTTGTCAGGAGCCAGCGTGGAGAGCTGATGAAAACCGTCCGCTACGGTGCCTACCCCTTTACACACTTCTGTTCCGACTTGCAGGTAAAGCAAGGCGTGACGTTCAATTTCCAGGCGATGGCCAATATGGAGGAGCACGTGATGGTAGATGACGTCATGGCCCGTGCTGTGCAGCCTGTGCGGAACGAGACCGACTCCGACCTCAGCGTTCTCATCTTCCTGAAAGACGAGAACTACGAGATACGTGTGGAGTCGAGCTTGGCCATGAACGATGCCGATACGCTCCAGATGGTGGCCGAAGCCATGAGGGTGGCCGTATGCAACATGACGGCTCACCCAGAGCTGACACTGGGCAAACTTGACATTGTCAGTGCTGCCGACCGCGAAGCACTCATTACATTAGGCCGCGGCAAGCAGATGGACATCGACCCGCAGATGACCTTCGTGAAGGCTTTTGAGCAGTGTGTCAGCCAGCATTCCGACCGCCTTGCCGTGGCCGATGCTCATGACAGCCTGACCTATGGCGAACTGTCGCGCCGTTCCAACGTGCTGGCAAATAGGCTGGTGGCCTGTGGGGTACGTCCCAACGACTTTGTGGCCGTAAAGTTAGAGCGCACCATTGAGTTCCCGCTTGCCGTCATCGCCATCCACAAGGCCGGTGCCGCCTACGTGCCCATCGATTTGGAATATCCCGAGGAAAGACAGCAGTACATGCTCAGTGACAGTGAGGCTAAAGTGGTCGTCGATGGCCAGTTCATTGCCGAAACCGACTTCAGCCAGGACGCGACCTCAATAGACCTAAGTACCACCGAAGGATTGGCCTATATGATCTACACCTCAGGCTCCACAGGCCTTCCTAAGGGCGTGATGATACGGCAATGCGCACTCACCTCCTACATAGCCTCCATCACCGATGTCCTCGGGCTTTCTTCCACAGACCGCATCTCGCTGCATCGTCCCTTCTCTTTCGATGCTCATATACAGGATCTCTATCCCGTGCTGACCGTCGGAGGTAGCCTGCATATCATGCCTTCGGAGATACGCCGAGACATCCAGGGCATTCGCGATTTCATCACCGGCCACAGCATTACGGGCGGCAGCTACACCACCTCGTTGGGCAAACTGCTCATAGAGAGCGGCCCACTGCCCCTCCGGTATATGACGCTGACGGGTGAGCGCATGGCAGACCTGGTGAGCGGTGATGTGCAGCTGTTCAACGGCTACGGCCCGACGGAGTGTACCGACCTGATTTCTGCCTACCGTCTCGATTGTGGACGGTTCTATACCAACATCCCCATCGGCCGCCCTATGGCTAACAGCCATTGCTTCATTGTCGATGCTCAAGGCCGCCTTTTGCCCCGTGGTGCAGAAGGCGAGCTCTGTTTCGCCAGTGTGCAGGTTAGCGCAGGTTATTGGCATCAGCCGGAACTGACGGCTGAGAAGTTCTGTGACTGTCCCTTCCTTCCGACAGACTGCGATGGGCAGCCCGTCCGCATGTACCACACAGGCGACCTGTGCCGCTGGAACGAAGAGGGGCAGCTGGAGTTCCTTGGCCGAATTGACGATCAAGTGAAGCTGCGCGGCTACCGCATAGAACTGGGCGAGATAGAAAGCTGCGCCTCCAAGTTCGAGGGCATCAGTCAGGCGGTAGCCGTCATCAGGCTCATAGGGAACACTGACACACTGTGCCTCTACTATACGGCGGACGGCGATACTGCGGTCAATACCAACGAGCTGCGCCAGTTCCTAAGCCGCACGCTGGCCGAATACATGGTGCCAACGGCATATATGCAGATTGACGCCCTACCCCTGACACCCAACGGCAAGATAGACCGGCGCAGGCTGCCCGAACCAACGCTACAGCAGGAAGCTATTGTAGCACCCGCCACAGAACTGGAACAGGAACTCTTTGCCATCGTGGCCAAACAGTTGGGAACCTCCGATTTTGGCGTTACCACCGACCTCGTGGCCTTTGGTCTGTCATCGCTCGATGCCATGCGCCTGAGCCTGGCTATCGGTCAGCAGACTGGATTGAAGATAAACGTGGGTGAACTGCTGGCGAATCCCACCATCCGCCACATGGCTGAAACGGCCCACCGTCAGCAACCCGATATCGATGTCGACCTTGCCGACTTCCACCAAGAACTGGACTGCTACCCGCTGACCGCCAACCAGCGCGGTGTCTATATAGACTGGGAACTGAACCGCAACACCACGCAGTACAACGTCCCTGTAGCCATCTTCCTCGGACAGACAGCCCCAACCCTTCTGGCTGACGCCCTCCGGCTGGTCGTCGATGCCCACAGCTATATCAAGACCCGCTTGGAAAACCGTGATGGCAGCTTGGTGCAGCTGCGCCGTGACAATGCCCCTGTGCAGGTCTCGGTTACCGCTCTTGACTTTGAGCCTGACCGTGACTTCTTCCAGCAGCGCGTCAGACCCTTCAACCTTTTTACCGACGACCTGTATCGTCTGGAAATCTACACCTGCGGCGAGCGCACCTGGCTCTTCAAGGACTTCCATCATATTGTGACTGACGGACTGTCGGATGCCGTCTTCTTCCGCCACCTTCTGGCTGCCCTTGATGGCACACAGCCCAAGAAGGAGACGGTGACCGCCTTCGATTACGCCCTCTACGAGCAACAGCTCAGCAGCACTGACCGCCGTGCCGAGGCACGCGACTACTTCGACCGACTGCTTGACGGAACTGAGGCGGCATCCTACCCGCGTACAGCCAGCGGCACTGCGCACAGAGTTGAGTCGGTCACGTCTGCTGTCGCCGACAGCGATGCCGTTCGCAAAGCCTGCCGCCGTATGGGCATCACGCCCAACTCCTACTTCCAGACCGTATTGGCTCAGGTGCTGCACCGCCTGACACGACAGGAGCGCCTGATGCTGGCTACCGTCTCAAGCGGCCGGTCGCTGGCCCAGACAGAGGACATCATGGGTATGTTTGCAAAGACACTGCCTCTGGTCTCCGTGGACGGAGGTACCGATGGCACCACGTTCGCCTCTGCCGCCCAGGCTATACACCGCCAAAGCATTGAGAGTATGAGCCGTGACTTCTATCCCCTGACGGAGATAGTAGAGCGCCACGGACTGCGCCCTGAGATTCTCTATGCCTTCGAAGGTGGCTTATACGATGATATAGCTGCATCTTCCACTCTCGTTACCGACGTGATGGGGCTTACCCTCGATACACCGAAGATGCCTATCGAAGTGACGGTCACTCCCGACCGCAAGGGCATCTACACGATACTTCTGAACTTTGATGCTGCACTCTATTCCCATGCCTCGATGACAGCACTGGTCAGTGCGCTGACCACCTGCGCCGCAAACGCAGCAAAAGAGGATATACTGCTCAGCGACATAGAAATGGTCAGCGATGAGCAGCGTGCTGCGTTGATTGCGCTGGGGGCAGGCAAGCACATCGACATCGACCCGCAGATGACCTTTGTGAAGGCTTTCGAAAGGTGTGCCAGCCAGCATCCCGACGACCTTGCCGTGGCCGATGCTCACGACAGCTTGACCTACGGCGAACTGTCGCGCCGTTCCGACGTGCTGGCAAATAGGCTGATGGCCTGTGGGGTACGTCCCAACGACTTTGTGGCCGTAAAGTTAGACCGCACCATTGAGTTCCCGCTTGCCGTCATCGCCATCCACAAGGCCGGTGCCGCCTACGTGCCCATCGATTTGGAATATCCCGAGGAAAGACAGCAGTACATGCTCAGTGACAGTGAGGCTAAAGTGGTCGTCGATGGCCAGTTCATTGCCGAAACCGACTTCAGCCAGGACGCGACCTCAATAGACCTAAGTACCACCGAAGGATTGGCCTATATGATCTACACCTCAGGCTCCACAGGCCTTCCTAAGGGCGTGATGATACGGCAATGCGCACTCACCTCCTACATAGCCTCCATCACCGATGTCCTCGGGCTTTCTTCCACAGACCGCATCTCGCTGCATCGTCCCTTCTCTTTCGATGCTCATATACAGGATCTCTATCCCGTGCTGACCGTCGGAGGTAGCCTGCATATCATGCCTTCGGAGATACGCCGAGACATCCAGGGCATTCGCGATTTCATCACCGGCCACAGCATTACGGGCGGCAGCTACACCACCTCGTTGGGCAAACTGCTCATAGAGAGCGGCCCACTGCCCCTCCGGTATATGACGCTGACGGGTGAGCGCATGGCAGACCTGGTGAGCGGTGATGTGCAGCTGTTCAACGGCTACGGCCCGACGGAGTGTACGGACCTCATTTCTGCCTACCGCCTGGAGCGCGGCCGTTGCTATGCCACCATTCCCATCGGGCGTCCTATGGCCAACAGCCATTGCTTCATTGTCGATGCACAAGGCCGCCTTTTACCCCGTGGCGCAGAGGGCGAGCTCTGTTTCGCCAGTGTGCAGGTCAGCGCAGGTTATTGGCATCAGCCCGAACTGACGGCAGAGAAGTTCCGTGACTGTCCCTTCCTTCCGACAGACGATGATGGGCAGCCCGTCCGCATGTATCGTACTGGCGACCTGTGCCGTTGGAACGAAGAGGGCCAGCTGGAGTTCCTCGGCCGTACCGACGATCAAGTGAAGCTGCGCGGCTACCGCATAGAACTGGGCGAGATAGAAAGCTGCGCCTCCAAGTTCGAGGGCATCAGTCAGGCGGTAGCCGTCATCAGGCTCATAGGGAACACTGACACACTGTGCCTCTACTATACGGCGGACGGCGATACTGCGGTCAATACCAACGAGCTGCGCCAGTTCCTAAGCCGCACGCTGGCCGAATACATGGTGCCAACGGCATATATGCAGATTGACGCCCTACCCCTGACACCCAACGGTAAGGTAGACCGCCGACACCTGCCAGCCCCGACCTTTACCACCCAGACTGACTACGTTGCTCCTATGAACAAGGCAGAGGAAACCATCGTCAGGTTGTTGGGCGGCGTGCTGGCGTGGCAAAAGCCCATCAGCATGCTTGACAACTTCTTCACTCTGGGTGGCGACTCCATCAAACTGATTCACTTGGTGAGCCTATTGTATAACGAGGGCTTTACAGCACAGGTGAGCGAACTGATGAAATGCAGTACGGTGCGCGACATGGCCAGCACATTGGTCAGCAGCGGCGACGGCCCTGCCATAGCACAGGAACCCATGACGGGAACCATCACGCCAGGGGCCTTCCAGCAACGTTTCCTCAGTTGGAAACTCGACAAGCCGGGCCTGTTCACACAGTCGGTGGTGCTCCGGGCATCTCAGCCTGTCAATGAGCTTCTGCTGCGGCAGGCCCTACAGGCATTGGCCGTACATCACGACATGCTGCGCGCCACGATTGTCGGCAGTTCCATCGTGATACGCCCCACGACGGACAACAATCTGTTCTCGCTCGAGGAAACGACACTGCCGCCAAACATTTCTTCCACTGTGCTTGGCGGTTTGGAAGCCGAGACGGCCAACCGGCAATCCACCCTGATAGACTTGGAGCACGGACCCATACTGCGAACCGTTCTACTACATGCCGACGACGGAGACCGATTGCTGATGGTCTGCCATCATATAGCCATCGATGGCGTGTCGTGGAGAATCCTGGTCGAAGACCTTACGACGGCTCTGTCCCAACTCGTTCAGGGCAAGACCATCGCACTGCCAAGGAAAACCCACTCGTTTGCCTACTGGACAGACGCCGTCAGCCGCTACCGCGACAGTTATCTGCTACAGACTGAAAAAAGCTACTGGGAGCAAGTACAGAAGCAGATGGAAGGCATGGACCTTACCACCGCTGTCAGCAAACAAATGCGCCAACTCACAGCAACGTTAGAAGGCGAACCGCTGCGACTGCTGCTTACTCAGTCGGCGAAAGCCTATAACACCGAGGTCAACGACCTGCTGCTAACGGCGCTCAGCCAGTCGTACCAACAGCTGACGGGGAGCAGTGACTTGACCGTACAGATGGAGGGACACGGCCGTGAGCCGCTGCACGAAGTAGTGGCCATCGACCGCACTGTAGGCTGGTTCACCTCTTTCTATCCCGTCATCATTCGGGACATCACAGGCGACATACGCCACGACGTCCGTCTGGTTAAGGAGCAGTTGCGGGCCGTCCCCAACAAGGGCATCGGCTATGGCATCCTCCAGTATGTGGAGTCAAAAGAGGGTGATACCATGTTACGCAACGACCTCACCCCGCTATTAGGTTTCAACTACTTAGGCCATGCCGACCATCCTGACGACGGGGAGTCGTTGTTCACAACCGACAGCAATTTCCTGCAAGCCGGCAGTACGGCTGTAGGAGAGTTGGGCATTCCCCTGCCTTCCATCGACATCAACTGCGCCATCGTCGGCGGACGTTTCGTGGCACATTTCGCCTACAACCCGCAACGCTGGACTGACGACAAAGCGCAGCAACTGGCCGACGCTTTCGTGGAAAACCTTGCACGTGTGGCAGCACATACTGCCGGCATGTCCGTCACAGAGCCCACCGCCTCCGACTTTGGTGCAGCGGGATGGACTGAGGAACAGTTGCAGACCGTCACCAAGCACCTGGCCAGCCGTGGCGAGAAGTTGCAGCGCGTCTATCCGCTCAGCCCCATGCAGGAGGGCATCCTGATAACTTATCTTTCCGACCGCGACACGACGGCATACCGCCTGCTTTACCGGCTGTCTTTGTCGATACTTCCCACCGAAGCTGCACTGCGACATACGCTCGACTACCTTGCTGCCAAGCATGAAGTGCTGCGCACAGCCATTTTCCATGAAGGTGTTCCGCAGCCATGCCAGGCCATCGTCAGCCGACAGTTGGGGCTGGAGATGCGTGACCTGACGGTCGAAACCGACATCGAGGCAGCCGCTACTGCCGTACATCAGGAAATGCTGCACCGAAAGCTCAGCCTCACCGACGACCCCCTGTTCCAGCTTGTCTGCATGAAGACGGGCGACGACAGTTGCCAGCTTCTGATCTTTATACATCATATCATTTCTGACGGCTGGAGCACCCCTATAATCTTCAGGGACTTCCTGATGAAGCTGGATGCCGAGATTGCCAGCAGACCGCTTCCAGCCAATGCAGAGCAGAACGGCCGCTATGAAGCATTTGTCCGCCAGCTGCTGCGCCGCGACCGTAAGACAGCCTTAGCCTACTGGAAGAATCTGCTTGCCGACTACGACTCGCGAGCAGCCCTGCCGTCGTATGGGCATCCCACGGAAAAGGCCAAGAAACCATTTGTCAGGCATACACTCGATGAGTCACTGGCCACTCAGTTGCGCCAGTTGGCTGCCAAGAGCGGTGTCACGCTGAACACCGTCATGGAGTTGGGCTGGGGTTTGGTGCTGCAGTCTTGCTGCCGCACTGACGATGCTGCGTTCCTCAGGGTGGTATCCGGCCGCGACAGTAGCGATGGCGACAATAGCCAACTCGTAGGACTGTTCATCAACAGCGTGCCTGTCAGAGTGCACACTTCAGGCACAGACACTGTTGTCCATTCGCTGCAAGCCCTTCAGAAGCAGGCGGCGCAATCTGCCGCCCACGACTTCTGTCCGCTGTCAGAGATATTGTCGCAAAGCGAACTCGGTTCGTCATTGTTCCAATCGGTGGTGGCTTTCGAGAACTATCCTATAGACGATTTGTGGACTGCCAACCCTAAATGGGGAGTGAAGCCCGTTCAGGTGGAGGAAGAGGCTTTCGGAGAGTTAGCCATCACCATCAGTCCAGAACGGGAGGGAACGCTTCGGCTCACCTTTACCTACGACACATCGCTCTATAGCGAGACACAGATGCTGCAGACAGCCGACACCTTTGAGAACATTGTCAGGAATATGGCCGCCATGCCCGACGCGCAACTCAAGAAATTGCCCTTGATTACAGAGGAAGCCAAAGCAGCATTGGTTGAACTTGGCCGTGGCGAGCAACTTGATTTCAACCACAAAGATACGTTGGTAAGCTTGTTCCGCAGACAGGCGGCACTCACGCCCGATGCCACCGCTGTTGTCTTCGGCAACCGACAGATGACCTACCGCGAGTTGGATCAGTTGACCGACCGTCTGGCCTGCTACCTTATTATTAATAATAATGTACAGTCCGAGGAGGCCGTTGGCGTGATGATAGACCGTTCCGAGCTGATGGTTGTCTATCCGCTGGCCATCATGAAGGCTGGCGGCTGCTACATGCCGCTTGACTTTAAATTTCCTGCCGACCGACTGCAATATATGTGTGAGGATGCCGGTGTAAGGCTCATCCTGAGTGAGGGAGACCGCGTCAGCGAGGCTATGCCCGGCTTCAAGGGTGATGTCGTGACAAACGATAAGCTGACGTCGCTGCCAGACTGCACTTTACAATTGCCGTCTCCATTACCGCAGCACCGCTATGTCATCCTCTATACTTCAGGTTCTACGGGTCGGCCCAAGGGCGTGGTTCTTGAGCAGCACAGCATTGTCAACTTCTGTCATTGGTATGTGCAAGCTACCGGCATCTCAGCCAGTGACCGCGTGACCATGCACGCTGCCTTTGGCTTCGATTGTCACATGATGGAGATGTTCCCCACACTCATGGTAGGTGCTACGCTGTATGTTATCCCATCGGAGATGCGGTTGGAGATAGAGGCCATGAACGCTTATTTCGAGCAGAATGCCATCACGATGGCCTTTATGACCACACAGGTGGGGCATCTCTTCGCCAGCAACGTGAAGAACCATTCGCTCCGTATGCTCTGCGTAGCGGGTGAAAAGCTGATGCCGCTGAAGTACCCGGGCTACCGTGTTGTCAACGGCTACGGCCCCACAGAGGCCACCGTACTCACCACCTATCTGAATATTGATGCCGACTACGACCGTCCGAATATCGGCCGTCCGCTCTGTGGCTATCAGGTTTATGTAGTTGACTCGCACATGAGGTTAGTGCCACGCGGTGTGCCTGGCGAACTGGTCATTTGTGGTGAGGGAGTAGCGCGCGGCTACCTGCATCCCACAGAGACAGATGCAGCAAAGTTTTATCCAATAACCAATGGCCAATATCCAATAACCAATAACCGTGATGCTATGGCCTATCGCACAGGCGACTTGGTGCGATGGGACGACGACGGTAATCTCCTTTTCCTTGGGCGTACCGACAATCAGGTGAAGCTGCGAGGACTACGTATAGAGCTGGGAGAGATAGAGTCGTGCGCCTCACAATTTGAGGGAATAGGCCAGGTGGCGGCACAAATCATCAACGGTCAATACATCTGCCTCTACTACACTGTGACTGCCGATGTGGATGACAAAGCACTGAAGCAGTACCTTCATGACCGCCTTGCCGACTATCAGATGCCGACTGCCTACATGCAGTTGGATGCCATGCCACTCAACGCCAATGGCAAAGTAGACCGCCATCGGCTGCCTGCTGTTGACCTTAGCTTGTTGCATGCCGATTATGTAGCGCCGGAAAGCGAACTTGAAAAGCTTATAGTCAGTGGCTTTGAAAAGGTGCTGAAACAGGAAAAGATCAGTGTAAACGACGATTTCGTGCGTCTTGGAGGCGATTCTCTGGCTGCCCTCAAGCTCGCCTTTTCTCTGGGTGAACGAGGCATCACGGTTGCCGATGTCTTAAGTCTGCGTACGCCCGCTGCCATTGCAAATAATGCAAAGCACATCTCTGTCAATCTGGATAAGTATTCGATAGAGAACGGATGTCCGCTGAATAATACGCAAATGTTCATCTTCAATGACATTGTAAAGTTCAATAAGTATGATTCCTATCTGATGCTCTTCGCTATTCCAATCGACAGGAAATGTACTGATGAACAGATCAGGAACGCATTGGACGCCATGTTTGCTGCGCATCCCGTGCTGACCATGCATGTTGCTATGAGAGATGGCGTGCCGTATTTGGAGAAGGGCGAGAAACCTGCTGTGATGAAAGGGTCATTAAATCCGTTAAAGACTCTGTCGCTTCTGATATCCAATTTCGACCTGTATAGCAGTTTGGCGAGACACGTCATCGTGAGGATTCCGGGCAGATGCTATCTGCTGTCTGTAGTCCACCACCTGATCTTCGACCTTATATCCCAAAATGTCTTCTGTCGCCACTTCCAGCGTGCGCTTGAGGGTGCATCACTTGGGGCTGTCGATGATCATTTCTTAAAGGTCTCTGCCTTCCATCAAGAGGTGAGAAGCACGGAACAGTATGCTGAGATGGACAAGTATATCCGCTCCATGCTGAGCAACCTTAGTGAAGCCAACTTCTATAGGAATCCTGAAAAGCCAGGCCGGCCGGGCTTCCATAAGCGTGAGCTGGGAGTGGACCAGGAGCAGGTGAACAGGTTTACCGACCGCTTCGGAATTAATAAGAACATCCTGTTTACGGCTGCTATGGTTATAACCTTGTCAAAACTGACGGGCTGCGATGAAGTTGCTTTTGGCTTTCTTGACAACGGACGCGACCGGTTCAATAATTATGAGGATATCGGGCTGTATATCAACGGTATGCCGATTGTAGCCCATGCAGATCATCACGACATGCGGGCTTTCCTCAATCGGCTTGCCGACATCTATTATAAACTGAGCCAGAATAATTTCTTCCCCTTCGCATCACTGGTGCAGGAATTCAATATTGCCCCCATTATCCTGTTCCAATTCTTCCCCGACTGGATAGTGGAAGACGGAAAATATGAGCATCTGCCGCAGAACGAGGCGCTCATCAACGCTGCTGTCTCTACTCAGAAGAACTTCATGGTCGAGGCGCTGGTGGATGTCGTTGAAAAGAAGAATCATTACACTATCAAAGTGATGTATTCTGGCTATTATTCCAGGAAGATGATGAAAGCGCTGGCAAAGACGTATAATGAAACCATCATCGGGATGCTGAAGAGTGAAGCATGAGAGAGCTCTTGAGTGAGGTGCTTGCCGTGATGAAGGGCAACAAGATGCGCATAGCGTTGACAGGATTTTCCATTGCCTGGGGAATCTTCATCTTCATTGTGCTCATCAGCGCAGGCCGTGGACTCATCAACGGCATGAACCTCAACTTCAAGACTTACAACATTGGTATCGTGACATTGTACCCCCGCGAAACGTCACAGCCCTTCGAGGGGCGAAGCAAGGGGCGTGCCATCCGGCTCTATGAAGATGATGCCGCAGCATTGGACAGTCTGTTTGGCGATACGGTGGTGCAGGTCATCCCTGTTGTGAGCCATGCGGTACAGGCCCGCCGCGGCAAGGAATATACGAATACGGTGGTTGACGGCTATACGCCTGGCTACGCTGTGGCACCTAACACGCAGATTCTGGAAGGACGCGACATCAATGACCTTGACATACGGATGGAGCGTAAGGTGTGCGTGATTCCCAACGGACTGCGAAATTCACTCTTCAGGGATGACACCAAATCGGCGTTAGGAAATGTATTACAGTTAGACGGAATCAATTTCCAGATAGTCGGAGTCTATGAGCCCGTGCTGCAGTCGAACCCCACACGAGTCATTGTGGCTCCGCTGAGCACCGTTAAGAGAATATGGCGCCCTGATGGTGAGCTGAGCCGTCTCAGCATGCGGACGGACCTTCTGACCACTGCTGAGCTGAACACGCAGTTCAATGACCATGTCATCGCCCATCTGGCCGCTCGTAAGGGCTTCGCTCCGACCGATAAACATGCTATCAGAATATTCAGTGCTTACGAGTTGCCCGTGCTTGTCAGCAACATTTTGCTGGCCATCTCTATCTTTGTCCTTGTAGTTGGCTTGGCCACACTCATCTCTGGCATTGTCGGCGTGTCGAATATCATGCACATTGCCGTCAGGGAGCGGACGCAGGAGATAGGCATCCGGCGCGCTATGGGTGCGAAGGCACACCAGATTGTCGTGCTGGTGCTGACGGAGTCGGTTATCATCTGCCTCTTGTTCGGCTATGTCGGCATGTTCTTGGGCATTGAGTTGATGGAGCTGGTGGCCAAAGTCATCAGCATGACAGGCAACAGCGAAGTGTTCTATAACCCTACCGTCAGTCTTACTTACGTGCTGGCCGTAACCGGCATCATGATGGTGGCTGGCCTCGTGGCGGGATATGTCCCTGCCAAGCAGGCCGTCAATACTAAAACCGTAGACGCGATGGCCAGCCGCCAGACTATCAGGGTGAGGCGCGGACAACGGCTGATGACGGCCTTCGGCGTGTTCTGGGGCATTGTCATTCTGATACTGCTCCTTGGCAGCGGCAGAGGACTCGACAACGGCATCATTGACAAGGTCAGGAGTGTTCCTCCCAATGAGATGTGGATATGGCCTACCAAGACCTCTATGGCTTACAAAGGATTCGGGCGTGACCGCAAGTGGCTGCTCAACTCGCACGACGGGGAGCTGATTCGCGAGCGCTTCGGCAGTCATGTGCTGTCATTCAGTGCCGTCAGCTATGCTGATTACCAGGATGTTGTGTGTGGGGAACTGACCTGCCAGTATCAGGTGTCCGGTGTGTTGCCGGGATTTGTCAACGAGCTGCCGCAGCGGCTGACGGCTGGGCGTTTCATCAACGATATCGACATGCGCGAAAAACGCAAGATATGCGTTATCGGCGACCACGTGGCCGAGGTGTTCTTTGGAGGTCATAAAGAGGCTTTGGGCCGTATGGTTAAGGTGAACGGCATCCCGCTGACGGTGGTGGGCGTTACCCACTGTACCAACAATCAGGTGAACATCGGCATCGACCTGTCGGAAAGTGTACTGATGCCGATGCCTACCCAGCAGGCGGCCTACGGCAGGGGCGATGAGATTGACTTGTGCTCTGTCATCATGGACGAGACAATCCCCTTGGACAAGGAGAAGGACCGGGTTCTGGCCGTCATCAAGGAGAACCACTCCATACACCCCGACGACCATCTGGCCACGACGGTAACGATAGTGAGTGAGCAGACTAAGGTGTTTGGAAACCTGATCACGGGCACTCACATCCTCATCTGGATAGTCGGCCTGGGTACGCTGATAGCCGGACTGATAGGCATCAGCAACATCATGCTTGTCACCGTCAGGGAGCGGACGCAGGAGATAGGCATCCTACGTGCCATCGGTGCCAAACCCTTTGACATTTTTAAGAGTATCATGCTGGAAACCCTCATGCTGACGCTCGGTGCAGGGCTGGCGGGACTGTGTACGGCGGTGTGGCTGCTCGATGTACTGGCGGGCCTGCTGCCTCAGGGCGACGATGCCGTCTTCACCCGCCCCGTCGTCCCCTTCTGGACAGCCATCGGGGCCTTGCTCATACTTGTGGCCGGCGGACTGTTGGCAGGCTGGATTCCGGCCCAACGCGCAGTCGCCATCAAACCCATCGATGCGCTCAGAGAGGAGTGAGAAGAATTATGAATTATGAACTATAAATTATGAAGAAAACACTTAGAGTTATCGGCTTGTGCCTCTTGGCACTGTACGTGGTTTACACGCTCTACTACCTGTGGCAGCAGTCGCAGCCCGAACCCACGGTCTACGAGCTGGTCAGCCCCGAGCGGCGTAACCTTGTGAAACGTACCACCGTGGCCGGCAGCATGGAGGCGCGCCGTCAGGTGACTGTAAAGCCCCAGGCCACTGGTATCATCAGCCGCTTGCTGGTGAAACCCGGTGACAAGGTCAGGGCAGGCGACATCATTGCCACTGTTAAGATTATCCCCGACATGGCTCAGCTCAACGAGGCGAGGAGCCGTGTGGAGGCGGCCCGCATCAACCTGTCGGAGGTACAGCGTGAATACGACCGCACGCATGCGCTCTACAAAGACGGTGTGGTAAGCCGCGAGGAGTACGAGATGCAGAGCAGCCGTCTGGCATCGGCCCGCGAGAGTGTCACTGCCGCCGAGTCGCAGGTGCAGGTCATCACCCAGGGACAGTCCTCACGTTCGGGCGGCATCAGTATTACCGACCTGCGTTCCACCATCACGGGTACGGTGCTCAGCGTACCCGTCAAGGAGGGTGCGTCCGTCTCAGGCACCAGTGTCTTCACCGAAGGAACGACGGTGGCCAAGATTGCCGACATGAGCGACATCATATTCCGTGGCTTCATCGACGAGACCGAGGTGGCGCTGTTGCAGACAGGCATGGACGTTGAGCTGCACCTGGGGTCCATGCAGGAGGTCACCATCCCCGCCAAGCTCAGCTACATAGCCCCTGAGGGCGTGATGCAGAACGGAGCGAAGATGTTCGAGGTGAAAGCCGACGCCACCATTCCCGACGGTGTGACCGTCCGCTCGGGCTACAGCGCCAATGCCACCATCGTGCTGGGCACCCTGAACGACGTGCTGTCGTGCGACGAAAAGGCTATCTCGTTCGAGGCCGGCAAGCCTTACGTCTATGTGCTCACCTCTTCACCCGACGACAAGGAGCACCAGCAGTTCGAGCGCCGTGACGTCACCATCGGCATCTCCGACGGCCTGTCCGTCGAGCTGAAGGGCGGTGTGAAGAAAGGCGAGTTGCTCAGGGGGAACGAAATAAAAGAAC
The DNA here is from genome assembly GCA_947168395.1 of uncultured Prevotellaceae bacterium. Classification (GTDB taxonomy): domain Bacteria; phylum Bacteroidota; class Bacteroidia; order Bacteroidales; family Bacteroidaceae; genus Prevotella. The sequence goes on from CAMVLT010000004.1 coordinate 54,961, forward strand.
AGGCAAAGGGCACGGGCTTTGTAATCATCGAATAATTTAACAGCACGCTCGGATATGAATTCACGCTTAATTCAAAGTATATGTACAACTGTGTGGCTGGCGCTCACCCTGCTGCCCGCTGCCGCCAATGGGCAGCGGCGGTGGTCGCTCGATGAATGCATGGACTACGCCATAGCCCACAACAACGAGATGGCTCACCGGCTGAACGAGCAGAAGCGGCGTGAGGTGAATGCGCAAGCCCTCAAGGATGCCCGCCTGCCCCGCTTCAGCGGCGACATCAGCGGCTATGCCGGCACACTCCACCACTCAGGCGGCCGCAACAAGTTTGACGCCACAGAGTCGCTCCTCAGCATGGGGTTCACGGGTGCAGTCCCCCTCTATACCGGCGGCCGCCTGTCGAGCCAGATCAAGGCCGGGCGGTATTCGCTGCTGGCGGCGGCCGAAGACGTTCGGACGGCAGAGAAGAACATCAGGGCACAAGTGGCGGCGGCCTATCTGCAGGCACTTTATGACAAAGGTGAGGCTGTTATTGCCCAGCAGCGGCTGGAAGTCTCACAGTTGCTGCTGGAGCGTGCCCGCTCGCTGTACGGCAGGGGCAAACGGCCTGAGAGCGACACGGTAGAGGCGGCCGCCATCGTCAGCCGTGACGAGGCATTGCTGACGGCAGCAGAGGGAGACATCGAGCTGGCCATGCTCGACCTGAGACTGATGCTGAACCTCCCCGATTCCGTACACTTCGACATCGGCGAGCCAACCGACACCACATCTACCCTCTTTCCTCTTCCCTCTTACCTTTCCCTTCTCCCTTCCCATTCTGCCGTACAGTCGGCAGGCTACAGCATCCTGCAGGCAGAACAGGGATTGAAGGTGGCTCGCAGCGGCTACTTTCCCACATTGGCATTGGTGGGCGGATTCGGCACATTCTGGGCCAACATCGACACCGACGCGTCGCTTAGCGGACAGACGGCCCTGACAGTCCCTTGGGGACAGCTCGGCACCATCAGCTACAACTTCAGCAGCGAGACTGCGTGGAAGCGGAAGAATTTCCTGCATGGCATTGTGGGGCTGAAACTCTCCATCCCCATCTTTGACGCCTTCGATACAAAGGCCCGTATCCGCACCGCCAAAGTGAACTTAGAGGATGCCAGACTGGCATACGACGACGCCCGCCAGCGCATCACGAAGGACATCAGCCAGGCCTGGCAGGGCGCTGCCACCGCCCACAAGCGCTATGAGGCCGAGGTTAAGGCCGAGGAGTCCAGTGCCTTGGCCTACCGCTATGCCCTGAAGCGCTATGACGCCGGCATGGCCACGCTCTACGACCTCAGTCAGGTACGTCAGCAGTGGTTCACCGCCTCCGAGAACGCCCTGCGCATGAAGTACGAGTACCTGATAAGGAAAAGAATCTTAGAAATACAAGCTTTCCTCAGCTGTAGATAGCAGCTCACGTTCAATCAACAGTCTCCACTGATTGCTTACTGTGAGAAAGGGTAGGGGTAACTGGTGCTAAGGGTAGGGGTAACTGGTACTTAGGGTAGGGGTGAGTACCGTTCGCCTATACGCAAACAACCGTTTGCATATACGCAAACGACCGTTTGCCTGTACCCAAATAACCGTTTGCCTATACCCAAAATCAAAGTACAATATTTTTGATGGGTGCTCAGTTGCAGCGGGGTTGCAGCATGGCTTTATACGAACCATGCTGCCGATACTATGTTGTTTGTCAAAGTGGGACGATAAAAGCAGCAAGGGAAGCAGGGTTGCTTCTAATTATGATGATGGCGCTTATGTGATGTGGCTGGGTAATAAAAGAACAACATTGAGCGTGTTTTTTTCGACTTTTTCGATGTTATGGCGAAATTAAGCATTTTTTCGGAAAAAACAAACGGTAAATTTGGAATATTTTGTCTAATTTTGCAGTTGAAAAGAGTAAAATTCAAACATTACAGATATATTTGGTGTTATGGTTATACAGGATCTGAAGCCTTGCAGAGGAAGCGGCACTTACAGGATAGGTGACAGCGACAGCCTGGTAGTGATGGAGAACATTACCACCGTACCCTCTGGTGAAGTGTGTCTGCAAGAGCATGGCATTATAGTTGTTTGTATGGCTGGCAGGGCACAGCTCGAATATGACGGAGCCGTGATTCAGCTACAGAAGAACGATTTTTTTCTCTACATGGTCCACAGTGTAGTCTGCAAGATGATGGTTTCATCGGATTTCAATTGCAGGATGATATGGTTTAACCGCAGTGAACTTTGGAACATAAATATATATAATGTGACGAGTTTGGCGGACATGTCGTATCTTAAATTGCATCCTGTTGTCCATCTCACCGGCGACCAATTCCTGCTCTGTGACACCTATTTCCGGTTGCTGTGCAAGAGGATGAAGTCGTCCGCATCAGCGCTTGGTCCCGATATTGTGCGTTCGCTCTTCGGCACCCTGCTGCTGGAACTGGCTTCCATCATGCGTTGTGATACTGATGCAAAGATAGTGAACCAGCCGGAAGAAATAAGCTCCAGCCTTCATAAAAAGCGGATTATCGACAACTTCATGAAGCTGGTGGAAGAGAGCGACGGCCGCATCCGCCGTGTGGACGAATTTGCCAGCCAGCTGAACATCACGCCGAAATACCTCTCGACCGTTCTCAAGGAAGTGTTGAACCGCCGGCCGAGCACCTACATCCAGCTCTACACGATGAAGGCCATTGAGAACCGTCTGCGTTTCACCGACATGACGATGCAGGAGATAGCGAACGACCTGAATTTCCCCAATGCCTCGTTCTTCGGCAAATACTGCAAAGACCACTTGGGGATGACCCCACTGGAATACCGGATTAAATATCACAACGGAAGATGAAGAAGATAGTTTTGATGATTGTTGCTGTACTCACGATTGGTACAGTAAGCGCCCAGACCGACAGTACAACTGTAAATTGGAAGAAAGTGGGCGTTGTGCTCAGTGGCGGCGGCGCCAAGGGTATGGCCCACATCGGTGTGCTGAAGGTGCTGGAGAAGGCGGGCATCCCCATCGACGTCATTACCGGCACGTCGATAGGCAGTATCGTCGGCGGACTCTATGCCATCGGCTACAATGCCCACTCGCTCGACTCGATGGTAAAGAAGCAGGACTGGACCTACGTCATTACCGACAAGGAAGACTTGCGCAACCAGACTTACTTAGACCGCAAGAAGGTGAACACTTATTTCCTGACGACGGGCTTGACCATCGGCAAGCATAACCTGAATGCCGGCGGTCTCATCAAGGGCAAGAACCTGGCCGAGCTGTTCCAGAAGCTTTTTGTGGGCTACACCGACTCGCTCGACTTTAACCGTGACCTGAAGATTCCCTTTGCCTGTGTGGCTACCAACATCATGGACAACAGCGAGATAGTGTTCCATAGCGGTCGGCTGCCGCAGGCCATACGTGCCTCGATGTCAATCCCAGCCGTCTTCTCGCCAGTCAGGCTTGGCAACATGGTACTGGTCGATGGCGGTCTGAAGAATAATTTCCCCGTTGACGTGGCCCGCGAGATGGGTGCTGAAATCGTCATCGGCGTCACGCTGAACGGCAAGCCTAAGACGGCTGAGGACATTACGGGCACCATGAAGATAGTCGGCCAGATTATCGACGTGAACTGTGTGAACAAATACGCCGAGAACAAGGCCCTCAGCGACCTGTGGATGAACGTCGACCCTCACGGTTACTCTACCGCCAGCTTTACCTCTGAGGCCATCGACTCGCTGATACGCTATGGCGAGGAGGAGGCCATGCGCCACTGGGACGAGATTATAGCGCTGAAGAAGCGCATCGGCATTGACGATTCGTTCCACCCCGTCATCCATCACCCCTTGCGTCCGAACGCCATGACGGAGCGCCAGCGTGTTACCAGCTTCTCGTTCGAGAACATGACCCCGCAGGCCGAGCGGTTCCTGCGCCAGAAGTTCCACCTGAACGAGGTTGACAGCATCGATGCCAGAATGGAGCAGGAGCTCACGACGAGCATGCGCATAGACCTGTTCTACCAGACAGCCGAGTGCCAGTTGGTGCCTGAGAAGAAATGGGCAAAGGTCAATGGGCAATGGTCACTGGTCGACGGCGTGCGCGTCGTCCTTTCGGCCGGTGACCGCAAGACGCTGCAGCTGCATGCCGGTGCGCGCTTCGACACCGAGGAGGCAGCCGCCCTGCAGGTGGGGCTTGACATTCCGCTGAAGTCGGCCATCCCCGTCGAAACCGACATCACGCTCCGGCTGGGCAAGCGCCTGATGGCCCGTGGCGAGATTACCGTCCACCCCCGCTCCTTCACTCGTCCGGCGTTGAGCTATACGTTCCGCCGGAACGATGCCGACGTCTATACTAACGGCAACCTCGACTTCAACATCCGTTACAACCAGCTGCAGGCTGAGTTTCTGCCCATCAATTTCGACCTGCGCAATTTCAACCTGCAGATGGGGCTGCGCTGGGACTTCCTGCACTACCGCAGCACGCTCGGGTCGGACGAGGTCTACTTGGGGACACTCAAGAACGAGCATTTCTTCAGTTACCATGCGCGTTTGGCCTTCAACACCGAGGACAACTGGAACTTCCCCACAAGCGGCGTCCGCTTTAACGCTGAGTATGCCTATCGTACCAACGACTTCGCCGAGCTCAATGTCCGTGACGCCGACGGCAACACGCTGGGCAAGACGCTGGGCATGAGCGATGTGCGTGCCGACTGGCGCATGTCGTTCTCACTCAACAGCCGCTTCACCCTCCAGCCCATGCTCTACGGCCGCCTGCTCTTCGGCTCGGTCATTCCCGCCGGATTCAGCAACACCATCGGCGGCCAGTGGTTCGGCCACTACATCGAGCAGCAGATGCCCTTCGCCGGCATCGGCAACATGGAGTACGTGGCCCGTCAGTTCGTGGCGGTACAGCTCCAGGCCCAGCAGCGCATTGGCGGCAGCCACTACGTGCTGCTGCGCGTGGCCGGCGGCCAGCAGGCGCCGAACGTGAAGGAACTCTTCGACCACCGTACCTTAATAGGTGGCCAGCTGGCTTACTATTACAACACGATGTTCGGCCCCATCGGAGCCACCTTAGGCTACAGCAACCGCACCAAGAAGGTCAACTTCTTCATCAACCTCGGATATGAATTCTAATTTGACATAAACAACTATGAAGAACTGGTTTGACAACATCCGAATCTATCATCTGCTGATTGACAGATTCAACGGCGGCTGGCAAGTGCCGCCACGCAGTGAGAACGTATTCTGCGGCGGCACGCTGCAGGGAGTGATTGAGAAGCTGGACTACATCCGGGGGCTTAGGTTCAACGCCGTGATGCTGTCGCCCATCTTCGCCTCGGCCAACTATCACGGGTATCACACGCTGAACTTCGACGACGTGGACCCGCACATCGGCACGTGGGACGACTACCGGCGGCTGCTGGACACGGCGCACGAGAAGGGGATGCGGATTATCTGCGACTTCGTGCCCAACCACTGCTGGTACGAGGCGCCGATGTTCCAGGAGGCACTCATGAAGAACGGCGGACACCACCGCGACTGGTTCTTCTTCGAGGACGGCGACAGCGACCGCTTCGTCTCGTTCCTCGGCTTCGGCGACCTGCCGAAGTTCAACCTGACGAACCCCGAGGTGGCCGGCTTCATGATTGACAAGGCCGAGCGGCTCGCCCGCATGGGGGTCGATGCCTTCCGCATCGACCACGCCCTGGGGCAGCCCCACCAGTTCCTGCGGCAGTTCCGCGACGCCATGCAGCGCGTCAGCGCCGGCATCGTCGTCTTCGGCGAGGTCTGGGCCTTCGGCATCGGCCCGCAACTGGCCGGCCAGCTATACTTCAAGACCGACGACAGGCTGCACCAGTTCCTGGCGCAGGACACGAAGCCGTTCAGCCAGGACGACCTGCAGGCCGACTACGTGGGGACCCTCGACGGCGTGCTGGACTTCGCCTATCGCGACATACTGCTTGACGAGGTGCATGCCGGCCATGGCATCAAGGGCAACGAGACGCTCCGGCGCAAGGTGGAGGCTCACTTCGGGAAGTACCCCGACGACTTCAAGCTGGTGCTGTTCCTCGACAACCACGACACCGACCGCTTCCTCTTCGACTGCCACGACGACGCGGCGCTGCTGCACGACGCCATCGACCTGACGGAGTCGCTCGGCCGCCCCTTCTCGTTCCTCTACGGCACCGAGCAGCTGATGACCAACAATCCCACCATATTCAATGCCGAACCCTACGCCGACCTGCGTGTGCGCAACTGCATGGACTGGACGAAATAGCGGTCCGGCGGCGCGCCGGACTGCTGCCGACGGCGCCGTCAGACGCAAACAATAACAATATAAACTGAATATAAAACCTACAGATGATGAAGACTGAAACTTATAAACTGGGAGCAGAGCTGGACTCCTTCAACTACCAGCAAGTGCAGGACGACATACTGGCCATCCTGAACGGAGGGGCGAGCGTGGTGCTCGACATGACGGCTTGCAACTACATTTCCAGCACGGGCCTGCGCGTGCTGCTCTACAGCAAGAAGGTGGCGGCCACGAAAGGGCTGAAGATATGCCTGTCGGGCATCAGCGACGAGGTGAAGGACATTATGGACGTGACGGGCTTTAGCAATTTCTTCGACTATGCATAGAGTTGATTTGTTTCCCACCCATGAGTACCAGGGGCTGAAGCTGCGCCCGGGCCGGCCCTATCCGTTCGGCGCGACGGTCGCCGGCAACATGGTCAACTTCTCGGTCTATTCCCGCTACGCCACCGACTGCACGCTGGTGCTGTTCCACAACCGCGAGGAGCAGCCGTTCGTCGAAATCCCCTTCTTCCGCGAGTTCCGCCTGGGCAATGTGTTCTCGATGATTATCTTCGACCTCGACTACGAGAACATCGAGTACGGCTTCCGCATGGACGGTCCCTTCCAGCCCGAGGAGGGCCACCGGTTCGACAAGACCAGGATACTGCTCGACCCCTACGCGAAGCTCATCGTAGGGCGCGACGTGTGGGGACAGCAGCCCAACTGGGACAGCCTGTACCAGTACCGGGCCCGCGTGGTGTTCGACGACTTCGACTGGGAGGACGACATGCCGCTGGAGACGCCCGTCAACGACCTCATCGTGTACGAGATGCACGTGCGCAACTTCACGTGCGGCGCGGCCGCGGGCGTCAGGCATCGCGGCACCTTCGCCGGCATCATCGAGAAGATTCCCTACCTGAAGGAGCTGGGCGTGAACTGCGTCGAGCTGATGCCCATACACGAGTTCGACGAGTTCGAGAACTACCGCCCCTCGCCCGTCGACGGCCATCCGCTCTACAACCTGTGGGGCTACAGCAACGTCGGATTCTTCGCACCCAAGGCCGCCTACGCCTCGTCGGGACGCTTCGCCATGCAGGTGGACGAGCTGAAGAACATGGTGAAGCAGCTGCACCGCAACGGCATCGAGGTGATGCTCGACGTGGTGTTCAACCACACCGCCGAGGGCGACCAGCGCGGACCGTACATCTCGTACCGGGGCATCGACAACAAGACCTACTACATGCTGACGCCCGACGGCTCGTACTTCAACTTCAGCGGATGCGGCAACACGCTGAACTGCAACAACCCCAACGTGCGCGACATGATTGTCGAGAGCCTGCGGTACTGGGTCACCGACTACCACATCGACGGCTTCCGCTTCGACCTGGCCGCCATCCTCGGCCGCGACCAGCAGGGCCACCCCATGTCGAACCCCCCGCTGCTGGAATCGCTCGCCCACGACCCCATTCTCGGCAAGACCAAGCTCATAGCCGAGGCGTGGGACGCAGGCGGACTCTATCAGGTGGGCTCGTTCCCCTCGTGGGGACGGTGGGCCGAGTGGAACGGAAAGTTCCGCGACAGCATGCGGCGGTTCCTGAAGAGCGACGAAGGGGTGCTCGCCGACGTCAAGGAGCGCATCATCGGCTCGCCCGACCTCTACGCGTCGCAGGGACGCGGCATCAAGGCCAGCGTCAACTTCATCACCGCGCACGACGGATTCACCATGATGGACCTCGTGTCGTACAACAGCAAGCACAACGAAGCCAACGGCGAGGACAACCGCGACGGCGAGAACCACAACAACAGCTGGAACTGCGGCTGCGAGGGCCCGACCGACGACACGGACGTCAACCAACTGCGACACCGGCAGGTGAAGAACGCCGTCACCATGCTCATGGTGAGCCAGGGAATACCGATGGTGCTCTCGGGCGACGAGATGGGAAACTCGCAGCAGGGCAACAACAACGCCTACTGCCAGGACAACGAGATAGCATGGCTCGACTGGAACGACCTGGAGCGGAACGCCGACATCTTCCGCTACTTCAAGCACATCATCCGTTTCCGCCGCCTGCACAAGGTGCTGCGCTACGAGGACCACATGCGCCACCAGGACTACCTCGGCCTCGGCTACCCCGACTTCTCGTGGCACGGCGTCAAGGCATGGCACCCCGAAACCGGCCACAACAACCTCACCGTAGCCTTCATGCTGAACGGCCAATACGCCGCCCCCGCGCCCGCCAGCTCCCCCGCCCCCGCCCCCGCCTCCGCTGTCGGCGGTTCCCCCGCCGACGACTTCATCTACGTCGCCATGAACATGCACTGGGAGATGCACGGCTTCGAGCTGCCCCACCTCCCCGAAGGCATGGCCTGGCACGTATTCGCCAACACCGGCATGCCGTCGCCCGACGACATCTACACCCCAGGCGAGGAACCCCTCACCGACAACCAGCGCGAAATCCTCGTCGGCCCGCGCTCCATCATCGTCCTGGTCGGAAAAGAGAGAAAAGAGAGAACTGAGAAGTGATATGAGCACGTTCCATTTCCAACCCGTCAAAGGACAGGCCCGCGAGATAATCACGGCCATACTGAAGTCGCCCGAGGTCGCCGCCTGCCATCGGAAAGCAGCCCTGGCGCTGCGCCTGGCGTGCGAGGAAATCGTCATGAATGTGACGGCCTACGCCTATCCCGAAGGCAAGTCCGAGGGCTTCTTGGACGTCGACATCAGCAAGACCGACCGCATCACCATCCGCTTCGAGGACGGCGGGGTGCCCTTCAACCCCTTGGAGCAGCAGAAGCCCGACACCAGGCTGTCGTGGAAAAACCGTCGCATCGGCGGACTGGGCATCTTCCTCGTCCGCCGCAAGGTGGACGACGTGCGCTATGTCTACGAGAATGGTAAGAATGTATTAACTATCGAAAAGGTAATATGAAAAAGAGTAAGCTGTCGCGCCGCATCACCTGGCGTGTCATCGGAATCATGTTGTTCTTCAATTTGCTCATCGGTGGAGCCATCGCCGTGTTTGTCTCTTTCATGTCACTCGGCAATGGCAGCGTGCGCGGGCAGTACGTGACCGACGGCATTGCCAGCAATGTTGAGACCATGTTGCAAATGGCGAAGACCGTTACATACAATAACCGTACCGTCGTCGAAGCCAATATGGACAGTCCTGAGCATGTGTTCGGCGCGCTGGAGCAAATCATAAAGATCAACAAGCGCCTGTCAGGATGCTTTGTCGCCTTTGAGCCTGATTACTTCAAGGGTCAGGGCCGGTGGTTCGAAGCCTACGCCTACCACACCGACAGTACGCACATTGACTGCCGTCAGATAGGCTCCCCGCAGCACGACTATTTCAACGGCGCGTGGTATCAGCGGGGGCTGTCCTTAGCGCGTAGCGACGACGGCTATCTGACTGATTTGTATTACGACGACACCGTCAACAGCGGCATGTTCTGCAGTTATGTCGTGCCCGTCTTCGACCGGCAGGGGCGCAAAGTCGGCGTCTATGGTGTTGACCTGAGTCTTGAAATGCTCAGTATTGCCATCGACGAAACGATGAGCAACGTCAGGAAGGAATTCATGGTCGATGCTCAAAGCGACATCGGTGACGACGGTGACATTTATTTCTCCATTCAGATTCTCGACAGCAAGGGCAACAGGATTACCGGCTCCGACTCTCTCGACGTCAGTATGCTCAAGGGCGAACAGGAGATAGTGGATAGGGAACTTGACATGAAGGACCTGAAGGGTACACCTTATTATATTAATGTCAAGCAGTTGGGCGCTACGGGCTGGACGCTGGTTGTGTTCCAGCATCGTGACCTTGTGTACACATGGGGTATCGTGCTTGCTATTATCATCCTCTTCTGCATGTGCATCGGTTGCCTTGTTATCTTCTTCTTTACCAGCCGGAGCATCCACCGTGCCACTCGGCCGCTGTCATTCCTGTCAGAGTCGGCCCAGGAGGTGGCCAAGGGAAACTTCGACGCCTCGCTGCCCACGTTCAAGCACAACGACGAGGTGGCACAGCTGCGCGACTCGTTCGGCACCATGCAGCAGTCGCTGAAGCAGTATGTGGAGGAACAGAAGGCGGCGACGGCAGCGAGGGCATCCTTGGAAAGCGAGCTGAATGTGGCGCACGACATCCAGATGTCCATGCTGCCCAAAACATTCCCTGCCTTCCCCAATCGCAAAGACATTGAGCTCTACGCATCGCTGACACCAGCCAAAGCCGTCGGCGGCGACCTCTACGACTTTTTCATATACAACGATAAACTGTTCTTCTGCATTGGCGACGTGTCGGGCAAGGGCGTGCCGGCCTCGTTGGTGATGGCCGTCAGCCGTACGCTTTTCCGCAACATCGCTGCCCACACCGACAAGCCGAGCCATATCGTGGACACGATGAACGCGAACATCTGCGAGGGCAACGACAACTGTATGTTCGTCACCCTCTTCGTTGGCGTTCTCGATTTGGCGACGGGGCAGCTGCGCTATTGCAACGCCGGGCATGATGCGCCATACGTCGAAGCTACGCTGCTTCCCTGCCAATCCAACCTGCCCATTGGCGTTACGCCCGACATTGAATACGCCGAGCAGGAGATGACCATTGCCCCGGACATGATTTTGTTCCTCTATACCGACGGACTGACGGAGGCCGAGAATGGCGGCCGCGAACTGTTCGGCATGCAGCGCATCGACGAAGTCATCGAAGGCTTCAAGGGATCTCCCCAAGAACTGATTGAGGCCATGACCGCAGCCGTTCACAAGTTTGTCGGCGATACCGAGCAGAGTGACGACCTCACTATGCTCGCTTTCAGATACAAGAAATAGCGAATGTTCTGTATTTCTCTATTTGTTGCTGATATGCGTCTTTCCTAACCCGTTTTCCGTAAACGAACATATTTAATAATATTATGAACAGCTATAATAGAATAATATTGTCGAACTTTGCAATTGACGCTCGACACATAGAAAATAATCATAAATAACGAAAATAATGAAGAAAACCAGGACTATTTTGACCTTGATGGTGCTTGTGGCACTATCAGGTTGCAGTGAGAAAAAGCAGGCCGCCCAAGAGCAGACGGTCAGAGTGAAGGTTCAACAAATCCAGTCGGAAGCCGTCAATGGCGAGCAGGGCTTCTCGGGCACGATTGAAGAGTCGAGCGGCACGTCGTTGTCGTTTGCAGTGTCGGGTACCATCAAGAGAATCTATGTCAGCGCCGGACAGACCGTTGGCGCCGGGCAGTTGATAGCTGAACTCGACCCCACTACGCTTCAGCATGCGTACACGATAGCGAAGACCTCGCTGGAGCAGATTCAGGACACCTACAACCGCATGAAGGAACTGCACGACGCGGGGTCGCTGCCCGACATGCAGTGGATTCAGATTGAGAGCGAGCTGAAATCGGCGAAGGCATCGGAGGCAATGGCTAAGAAATCGCTGGCTGACACAAAACTGCATGCTCCCTTCGGCGGCTATATAGCCTCAAAGGATGCTGAGATCGGGCAGAATGCCGTACCGGGCATGTCTGTGGCGAAGTTGGTCAACATCGGCAGTGTGAAGGTAAAGATTTCCGTGCCCGAGAACGATGTCCAGCGCATTGCCAAGGGCTCGTCGATGAAGATTGTCGTTCCCGCACTGGGCAATCGCGAGTTCTCCGGTCGTGTGACCGAACGCGGTGTGAGTGCTGATCCTCGTTCAAGAACCTACGAGGTGAAGGCTACCATCCCGAATCCTGGCGGTCAGCTGTTGCCAGGCATGATTTGCCAGGCATTCACAAACTATATGCAGGGCACAATGGGCGTGTTCGTACCCGCCAATCTGGTACAGCTCGACGGCGACAACAAGACCTTCGTCTGGGTTGTCAACGGCGGGAAGGCCGTGAAGCGTGAGATTACCATCAGCGGCGAGACCGCTCAGGGAGCCCAGGTCAGTGGAGGACTCTCAGCCGGCGACCAGCTTATTGTCTCAGGCCAGCAGAAAGTGAGCAACGGGATGAGCGTTGAGATAGTAAAGTAATAGTGAAAAGTGAAAAGTGAATAATTTGCTACCGCTATTATGGAAGAGAATAAAGAGACGAAAATGAGTCTGCAGGAGTGGTCGATGCACTACCGGCAGATCATCATATTGCTCGTGAGCTGCTTAGTGGCTCTGGGTATCTATGGCTTGTCAAACATCAACAAGAATGAGTTCCCCGATATTGTCATCCGTCAGGGTATCGTTGTTGCCGTCTATCCAGGTGTAACGGCTCAGGAGATGGAGGAACAGGTGACCAAGCCATTGGAGAAGTACATCTTTACGTATAGAGAAGTCAAGAAGGAGAAGACCGTCTCCTATTCGAAAGACGGACTCTGTATCATTCAGGTGGAGCTGAACGACGACTTGATGAACAAGGATGAGTTCTGGTCGAAGTTCAAGCACGGCGTGCAGGACTTCAAGGACCAATTACCCGAGGGCGTGCTGGCCATTCAGGTGAACGATGACTTCGGCGACACCTCGGCCCTGCTGCTGGCGATGGAGTCGGAGGACAAGACCTACCGCGAACTGAACGACTACATGAACACCCTGATCGACTCGCTGCGCATGATTCCCAGCGTGGGTAAGATGAGCGTATTCGGACTGCAGCACGACCAGATCAGCATCTATCTTGACAGCGACAAGCTGTCACACTACGGCATCGGCTACCTGACCATTGCACAGATGCTGAGAGGCAAGGGATTCGTGACGACTGCCGGCCGCGTGAAGAACAATGGCTATAAGTCGCCCATCTACGTGGATCATGCTCTCAACAAGATCTACGATATTGAGAACACCTTGATCTATACAGACGGCGAGGGCAACAACGTGCGGCTGAAGGATGTAGCTACCATCAAGCGCGAATATCCCAAGAAGACGTCCTTTATCACCAGCAACGGCACGAAGTGCCTCCTCCTGTCGGTGGAAATCAAGAAAGGACAGGACGTTTCGAAGATGGGCGCAGATATCAACGAGAAGCTGGCAAACTTCAAGCAGGACATTCCCGCTGACGTCAAGCTGACGACCATCACCGACCAGAAGAAGGTGGTGGACGACTCGATCGATAACTTCCTGCACGAGCTGCTGATAGCCATCGCGACGGTGATTCTGGTGGTGATCCTCATCATGCCTATGCGAGTGGCGATGGTGGCTGCAGGCACTATGCCCATCACCATCTTCATCTCGTTAGGTGCCTTCTACATGTTCGGCATCGAGCTGAACACCGTGACGCTGGCTGCACTGATTGTGACCTTGGGAATGATAGTCGATGACTCCATCGTGATTATCGACTCCTATATGGAGATGATGGCCGAGGGCAAGCCGCGCTTGCAGGCCAGCATCGATGCCACCGTCCACTTCCTGAAGTCCATCTTCACCGCTACGCTGTGTATCTCGGTGACGTTCTTCCCGTTCCTCGTCGTGATGACGGGCGAGACCCACGACTTCCTGCTCTCCTTCCCCTGGGCCATCAGCATCGTGCTCTTCATCTCAATGATCATCGCACAGACGCTGCTGCCCATCCTGCAGTACTACTTCATCAGGAAGCCCATTGAGGCCGCCAAGCCTAAGAACGGCAAGCAGCCCTTCAACCTGCTCGACGTGATGGACAAGTATTACAAGATTCTGCTGGCCTGGTGCTTCCGCCATCCGTGGGCAACCATCGGCATGGGCGCCGCCGGATTCGTCATCGGTTGTCTGATGTTCCTCAAGATACCCCAGAGGATGATGCCTTTCGCCGACCGCGACCAGTTTGCCGTAGAGATTTACATGCCCATCGGCACCACTATCGAGCGCACCACCGCCGTGGCCGACTCGCTGGAACACATGATCAGCAAGGACGAGCGCGTGGTGGGTATCGCATCCTTCAAAGGCTGTGCGTCGCCCCGATTCCATACGTCGTACGCCCCGCAGTTCGCTGACGAGAGCTATGCGCAGTTCATAGTCAACACCACGAGCAACGATGCCACCGTACAGCTGGTCAACGAGTGTACGGAGAAATACACTCAGATGTTCCCTGAGGCTTACGTGAAGATTAAGCAGCTGAGTTTCAGCAGTTGCCCCGTACCCATCGAGGTGCGTCTGAAGAGCGATAACCTCAGCGAACTGAAAACCTACTCCGACAGCGTTGTCCAGATGCTTCGCCAGATGCCGGAGCTGTTGCTCGTACGCAGCAATATGCTGGAGCCGTTGGCTACCACCCGTATCAAGATTGACGACGAGAAGGCCAGCCGGCTGGGCATCACCAATGAGGATGTAGAGCTGCAGATGGCCTTCCGCTATGGCGACGGACTCACCGTCAGCACGGCTTGGGAGGGCGACTACGACATCAACGTGAAGATGAAGACCGAGGATGCCGACCAGGCCACGAAGCAGGATGTGATGAACGAGCTGATACCTATCGGCATCTCTGCCGCCCTTCCCACCAATTTGGAGGCCCTGCGGAGTCTCGCCGATGGCGGCAGTTTCCTGCCCAGCATCCCCCTGCGTCAGTTCGCCGAAGTCGTTCCCAACTGGCAGTATGGCCAGATTTGCCACCGCAACGGTCTGCGTACAGTTACTGTGATGGCCGAAGTGGCCCGTGGAGAGAACGACGGCATCGTGACCGAGAAGATCATGGAACGTCTGGCCGACTTCAAGCTGCCCGACGGTATGCAGTTGGAGTATGGCGGACAGTATGAGGACGACAACGAGACTGGCCCTCAGATAGCCAATGCCCTCATCATGTCTATCATGATTATCTTCTTCGTACTGCTGTGGCACTTCAAGAAGGTCAGCGAGGCCGTGCTCATCATGGTCTGCCTCACGCTCTGCGTGTTCGGTATGGCCGTTGGCTTGATGATACAGGGCGTGGAGTTCTCAATGACCAGTGTCTTGGGCTTCGTCTCGCTTATGGGTATCCTGGTGCGCAACGGCGTCATCCTCTTCGACTATGCGGCAGAGGTGAAGGAGTTTGAGAAACTCTCGCTCAAGGATGCCATCCATGTGGCAGCCGAGCGCCGTATGCGTCCTATCTTCCTGACGTCAGCCGCCGCCTCCATGGGCGTGGTTCCGATGATACTTGGCGGCAGCGCACTCTGGGTGCCTATGGGTGCCGTCATCTGTTATGGCACGCTCATTACCATGTTCTTCATCCTGACGGTGATGCCTGTCGCCTACTGGAAGGTCATGGGAGGAAGTGAAGTGAGAAGTGATAAGTGAAAAGTGAGAAGTGAAAAGTGAAAGATTGACGATGAAAAAGATATTTTCCTTTATAGTAGGTCTGGCATGCTGCGGTTCGGCCGCAGCCCAGCAGCCCTATACCCTCGACCAGCTGAAGCAGTTGGCCGTAGCGAACAATTTCAACCTCCGCTCTGCCCGCAATGCCATCCAGCAGTCGAAAGAGCAGCAGAGCGAGGCCTACACCAAGTATTTCCCAGCCATCTCGGCAACAGGTGTAGGCATCACCATGAATAAGTACCTCTTAGAGGCCGATCTCAGCCTGCCCGACGAGTTGGCAAGCCAGCTTCCCCCCAGCGTCAGCGCCGCATGGCCCACCAACATCGCCTTTATGAAGAATGGCGTGTTCGGCTCCGTCAGTGCCATTCAGCCAGTGTTCATGGGCGGACAAATCATCAACGGCAACAAACTGGCAAAGGCGGGCGTCGAGGCGAGCGAAATCCAGCTTGAGGCGTCGGAAGACCAGGTCGAGCTCGTCACTGAGCAGTATTACTGGCAGGTGGTGTCGCTCAAGGAGAAACTGCTGACGCTGAGCTCCATCCATCAGATGCTGGTGGAGCTGGAGAAGGACGTGAGCAATGCCGTACGCGTAGGCGCCGTCAACCGCAACGACCTGTTGCAGGTGCAACTGCGCAAGGGGGAAGTGGAAAGTTCGACACTGGAGGTGGAGCACGCGCTGAGCACTCTCACTCAGCTGCTGGCACAGCATGTCGGCATCGCCAATGAGACCATCGACGTGGCTTTACCTGCCGACCTGATTGATATGGGCAAGTCTGGTGAGCCTGCCATACCTGCCAATTTGCGCCAAGACCATCAGTCGGCCTTGAATGCCACACCGCAGTACCGCCTGTTGGAGAAGAATGTCGAGGTGCATCGCCTGCAGCACAGGCTGAAAGTCGGTTCCAATATGCCCAAGGTCGGCGTCGGTGCCGATTACGGCTGGAACAACTTCGTGAACGACCGGGGCAGTGGCACCGGTACGCTCTTTGCCTTTGTCCAGATACCAATCAGCGACTGGTGGGGCGGCTCGCATGCCATCAAGAAGCAGAAACTGGCCTTGGACGATGCCCGTGAGGAACTGACAGACAAAAGCCAGAAGCTCGTCATCCGCATGAACAGTGCTTGGGCTGCACTGGAGACCAGCCACAAGAAACTGCTCATTGCCCACAGTGCCATCGAGCAGGCCGAGGAGAATCTGCGCCTGAACAAGGACTACTACCGCGTGGGCAGCACCAAGATGAGCGACCTGCTGCTGGCCCAGCAGCAGTACCAGGCGGCCCGCGACCGCTACACCGATGCCTACGCCGACTTCCAGACCAAGCAGCTGGAGTATCGTCAGGCCACGGGGCAGTAAAAGGACGGCCACTCAACGATTGAGTGACCCCGCCAGCGAGCCAGAGGGCCGTACTCAACGACTACAGAGCAAGTAACATTTATAATAATAGATAAAATGATTAAACTCATGTATCCCACAGACGGCCTGAAAGGCCAGAAAGCCATTAGCCCAGGGCAACGCCCTGGGTATAGAGGGTGTGCCGCCATCGCCCTGAAAGGGCAAAAGCTTTGCTTACTGTTATGGCTTCTGCCCTTTCAGGGCGGAGTTTAAACATCCTCTCACCCAGGGCGCTGCCCTGGGCTGAAGGCTCATTGCCCCTTCGGGGCGTTATCGGATACATACGGAAAATAATAATAATAAATAATGTATAGAACAATGCAAAGCCCGTCGCCGTATAGCGCAAATCATTAGCAACGCCTCAGACTCTCCATCGAATTAAAAACTCCATAGCTTATGAAAAGAATAGTGACTTTAGCTGCTGCGGCAGTCCTTACTGCGGCAGTAAACGTACAAGCGCAGAAGTCGCCTGTGGGCATCGTCAGCGTGCAGGACTCGGTAAAGAGCGTGCAGGTGGGCGTCATTTCCTCGGTGGCGGCCGATGGCGGCCACGGCGTGCAGCTGTCGGGCGTTTCCAATACATCGGCACACCAGTTCGACGGTCTGCAGCTGAGCAGTATCAGCAACATCACGGCAGGCATGGACCACGGCGTGCAGCTGTCGGGCATCCTGAATGTATCGTCGGCCATGCAGCGGGGCCTGCAGTTGGGTACTTTCAACTATGCCGACTCGTTGAACGGTGCACAGATAGGCGTGTTCAACGTTGCCCGCAAGCGCCCCAAGGGCTGGCAGGTGGGACTTATCAACCTGTCGTACGACAGCATAGGCCATAAGATAGGCCTGGTGAACATCAACCCGATGACCGACATCGACGTGATGCTCTACGGCGGCTCGTCGACCAAGGTGAACCTTGCCGTGCGCTATCGCAACAAGAGCACGTACAACATCTGGGGCGTGGGTACCCACTTCATGGGCCTCGACTCGAAGTTCTCGGGTGCCCTGTTCTACCGTCTGGGCCTCTACAAGCAGCTGTCGCCGAAATGGAGCCTGAGCGGTGACCTGGGCTACTACCATGTGGAGACCTTCTCGAAGAACAATAACGAGAAGCCCGAGCGCCTGTACTCGCTGCAGGCCCGACTGAACGCCGACTATAGCATCAACGGGAAGTTCGGAGCCTTCGCATCGGTCGGCTGGGGACTGACGCGCTACTACGACCGCAACGAGACCTACCGCAACTGCCCGCTGGTGGAGGTCGGTCTGACCTACCGCAACCCCCGCAACCAGAACGACTCGTGGAAGCGGGCCTGGGACAGCACGCGTAAGTCGTTCGTGGCCAGTGACGAAACCATGGCTCTGCCTGTGAAAAAACGTCCCTGGCAGGCGCTGGCCGAGGTGACGGCTATCAACGTGGGTGTGCAGCTGTTCGACCGCTATGCCCTGAACTCCGACTTCGCCCAGACCACGCTGCGCACGCTGAAGCGCAACTTCACCGACGGCATGGTGTGGGACAACGACTTCTTCATCACCAACATGTTTGCCCACCCCTATCACGGCAACCTCTACTTCAACGCCGCCCGCACCAACGGTCTGACGTTCTGGGAGTCGGCACCCTACGCACTGCTCGGCTCGGCCATGTGGGAGTTCCTGGGTGAGACGGAGCCCCCCGCCATCAACGACATTCTGGCCACGTCAATGGGCGGCATGGCCATCGGTGAAATGACCCACCGCCTGAGCCTCACTCTACTCGACGACCGCACACACGGCTTCAAACGCTTCCTGCGCGAGGCTGCTGCTGCCATTGTCAACCCCATCCAGGGCCTGCACCGCATCATCAGCGGCGATGCCTGGCGCGTGAAGAGTAGGAATTACCGCTATCACGACTATAGTGAGATTCCCGTCGACGCATCAATCTCCGTGGGTTGGCGCTACCTGGCCGACGACGGTGCCCTGTTCCGTGGCATTCATGCGCCCTACGTCAATGTGACGCTGACATACGGCACATCGGTGGACGGCGACAAGCATACCACTCCATACGACTTCTTCGACATCGAGGCTAATTCCGCCTTCGGTGGCGGGCAGCCTATGGTGAACACGCTGAACATCGTCGGTCGACTGTGGAGTACGCCCATCCTCGACGAGAAGGATATGGCGGGCGAGTTCGGTATCTACCAGCACTTCAACTACTACGACGCCAAGCCCATCGAGGACGGCTCGGAGCTGACACCCTACCGCATCAGCGAGGCCGCTGGCTTCGGCCCCGGCTTCGTATTCTCGCTGCCAGAGATGGGATACCTGTCGAAGATGGAGCAGCGTATCTTCGCCAGCGGCATCCTGCTCGGCGGTACCAAGAGTGACTTCTTCAACGTCATTGAGCGCGACTACAACATGGGCAGCGGATTCAGCATCAAGTCGAAGACCCAGCTTGACTTCGGTAAGTACGGACGCATCGTGCTCAACGCCAAGTACTTCCGCCTCTGGACATGGAAGGGCTACGAGAACAGGAACCTGCAGGACTATGTTGACGGCACCAAGGACTTGCACTACCTGAGCGTGCAGGGCGACAACAGTAATGCGGCACTGTTGGTCATCAATCCCGTCATCGAGATGCACCTCGCCCGTCAGTGGTCTCTTACCCTCTCGGGCGCTTACTATGGTCGTCGTACGCACTACAACTATTACTATGACAAAGACCTGATCCTGCGTGAGAACAGTACGGTGCATGCCAGAACATTTGAAACCAAAATCGGTCTCACCTGCCGACTGTAATGTAATTGCAACGATGAAAACATATCTATTGATGATACTCCTCTCAGCTGTCACGTCAGCGGCGAACGCCCAGTCCGCCGCTGCTGACAGCAGTCTGGAGACCGACACCGTCGTGTCGCAAGAGAAGAAGCCCAGTTTAGGCAAGCGCTTGAACAACAAGCTATCCAACAAGTACTTCAAGACAAAGTACGACACTAACTACGTAGCCCGTCCGAAGGAGAAGTGGCTGCTCAGGCTCTTAGGCAACCAGACTGGCAACTACATCCACGCCAAGGGAACGGTGAACGGTCTCTACTCGAAGTACGACCTCCACACCAAGACGAACTACACCTTGGGACTGGAGGTGAACTACTGCGACGTTGCCGCCACGTTCTCTATCAACCCCGCCAAGATTGGTGGCGACTACAACGACTACGAATTCAACTTCGAGTACCACGGTCAGCAGATCAGCTTCGACATCAGCTACCTGCGTGCCACATCGCTGAAAGGCGACATTCAGTATCGCGATATCGACCATCTCGACGAGGAAGGGCTGCGTATGAATGTGGTCAACGCATCGGCTTACTATATCTTTAATCACCGCAAGTTCTCTTATCCTGCGGCCTTGTTCCAGAATTACTACCAGCTACGCTCTGCCGGTTCCTGGCTGGCGGGTCTCAGTGTCCAGTCGGGAAGCATCAAGACCACCGACGAGCTGAAGACGCGCAGTCCGTTGGCACCAGAGGTTCACCTCACCTTTGCCAACGTCGCCCTCGGTGGCGGCTACGGCTATAACTTCGTCTTCGGCAAGCATTCACAGTGGCTGCTCCACCTCTCAGCGCTCCCTTCATTTGTGGTTTACAAGCATAACCGTCTGACGGTAAACGACAACGAGATGAAAGACCACGGCCTTTGTTTCAACATGCTTTTCAACGAGCGTGCCTCCGTCGTCTATCACTTCTCGCCCCGTTACAACGCAGGAGCCTCCCTTATCATGAGCAACTCCGTCTATAACAACGACGATATAAAAATCAACCAGAACAAGTGGCTGGCCCGTGCCTTCATTGGTGTGAGACTATAGGTTAAAAACAACCGTGCCAAAGCGACAGATACATCACTTTGGCACGGTGTTATTTTGAGCCTCTTGTCGGATTCGAACCAACGACCCCGAGATTACAAATCACGTGCTCTGGCCAACTGAGCTAAAGAGGCGGGTGGGCAAGCTAACTGTATCGCGCCGCTACAACCAAGTACCTTTGCTACGTTCCCGTCCTGGAGGATTCCGAGGGAGCTGGCCGTACAGGACTTGCCCGTTTTGCTGAAAAGCGGGTGCAAAGGTACGCAAATAAATTAAGAATTACGAATTAAAGATTAAGAATTTATTTGTTTTAACTATTTTTTAAGTCGATGGCCTCGATATGTGCGGGAAAATGCGTAATTTTGCAGCAAAATTGAGGAATTTGTTAAATGACACCAGCAGAATATATACAACTGAAGGCATTCGCACGTATTGACGGTGCGCTGCTGTCCCTGTTGTGGATAGCCAGTTTTGCCTGTTATGTAGTGGGGATAGCCAGTCCGATGTACGGTATGATAGCGTTGGGGCTGATGGTTGTGACTCCGTTCTTCGTGGGCCGCCGGCTTGGTAAGTTCCGTGATGAAGGTCGCAACGGCATCATCTCGTTGTCGCGCGGATGGGCTTATTCCGTCTTCGTCTTTTTCTATGCCGCCATCCTGTTGGCACTGGCGCAGTACGTTTATTTTGCCTATATCGACCAGGGCTATCTGTTGTCGTCGTTCAGGCAATTCATGTCGTCACCGGAGTCGAAGCAGGTACTTGAGCAGTACGGCATGCAGCAGACCATGACTGAGAGTCTGGAGATGATGGGGCAGATGCGTCCTATAGACTACGCCCTGAACGTGCTGACCGTTAACATCGTGATAGGCATCGTGTTAGGGTTCCCCATTGCAGCGTTGATGAAGAAGGGTTGCAAATAGTGTAATAGTAAATAGTCAAATAGTAAATAATAATTGTGGACATATCAGTAGTAATTCCTCTATATAATGAGGACGAGTCGATTCCCGAGCTCTACGCATGGATAGAGCGGGTGATGAAGGCTAACCATTTTTCGTATGAAGTGATTTTTATCAACGACGGCTCCACCGACCATTCGTGGGATATCATCACGGAACTGCACCAAAAGCAGCCCGACATAGTGAAAGGCATCAAGTTCCGCCGCAATTACGGCAAGAGTCCGGCACTCTACTGCGGTTTTGCTCAGGCTCAGGGCGATGTTGTTATCACGATGGATGCCGACCTGCAGGATTCTCCTGACGAGATTCCCGGACTGTACCAGATGATTACCAAGGATGGCTATGACCTGGTGAGCGGTTACAAGCAGAAGCGCTACGACCCGCTGTCGAAGACGCTGCCCACGAAGCTATTTAACGCCACGGCCCGCAAGATTAGCGGCATCAAGAACCTGCACGACTTCAACTGCGGCCTGAAGGCTTACCGTAAGGCGGTGGTGAAGAACATTGAGGTGTACGGCGAGATGCACCGTTACATTCCCTATCTGGCCAAGCAAGCCGGCTTTTCAAAGATTGGCGAGAAGGTGGTGCAGCATCAGGCCCGCAAGTACGGCTCGTCTAAGTTCATGGGACTGAACCGCTTTGTGAACGGCTACCTGGACTTGCTGACGCTGTGGTTCCTCTCGACGTTCGGCAAGAAGCCGATGCACGTCTTCGGTTTCCTGGGCACTATCATGTTTATGATTGGCTTTGTGGCTGCGTTCGTCATCGGCGTCGATAAGCTATGGTGTCTGGCCAACCATATTCCCCAGCGTTTAGTGACCGACTCTCCTTACTTCTACATAGCGCTGACGATGATGATGATAGGTACGCAGCTGTTTCTGACGGGATTCATCGGCGACCTTATCAGCCGTTCGTCCATAGGCAGGAATGACTATCAAATAGAAGAGACGATATGAAGCACAGGCTGTTATTCGTGATGGCGATAGTGATGGCCGTTGGTTCCTGCACCAGCATCGACTGCCCGGTGCAGAACACCGTGCGCACATATTATGCCCTGCAGAAACCGAACGAGAAGACGGATACGCTGAAGGACACGCTTAACATCCGCTCGGCCAGGGTGAACGGTACCGACACCTTGTTGCTGAACTCTTGCTATGGCAAGACCATATTCTCGTTGCCGATAGGCAGTGCCAATCCCGAGGATACCCTCTACTTCCGTTTCAGCAACCACCCGTTCCTGGCTGTCGACACGGTATGGATCAAGAAAGAGAACATTCCCCACTTTGAATCAGTGGACTGCAGTGCATCGTTCTTTCACAACATTACTGCCGTGCGCTCCACTCACCATGCGATTGATTCCATCAATATCAACACTCCACTGGTAGATTATGACCCTAAGACAGTACATTTCCACCTATATCTCAAGAGCCACGATTAGCCTGGTGCTGCTGTTGGCGTGTTCGTCGGCCAGTGCCCAGAAGCTGTTCCGGCTTGAAAAAGACTCCATCCCCCTGATGCGTGGTTTTCAGGTGTCGTTCGACATCGTCGGTGCCGCCCAGCTGATGTTGGGCGACTACGGACAGTATGAGGCTGCGCTGCGCCTTAACCTGCACGACCAGTGGTTTCCTATCGTTGAGGTGGGCTACGGCAAGGCAAACCATGATGATGACCCTGTGACACATATCACCTATAAAACCAAGGCACCCTACTTCCGGGCAGGCATTGACTTCAATCTGCTGAATATGAAGCATCAGTCGAACCGCCTGTTTGCCGGCTTCCGTTATGCTTATACCTCTTATAAAGTGGATATGTGGCGAACGGACTTCCCCGACCCCGTGTGGAAGTGGCCTACGAGCTTTGGCATACGTGAAGAGGCTTGTTCCCAGCACTGGTTGGAGGCTGTTGTCGGCATCGATGCTCAGGTGCTGGGTCCGCTGCATTTGGGCTGGAGTGTGCGCTACAAGCAGCGTCTCGCCCACAACGACGGTACAATAGGCAAGACGTGGTACGTGCCGGGTTATGGCACCTGGGACTCGTCCAAACTGGGCGCGACGTTTAACGTGATTATTGATATCTGAGCAAGGAGGAATGATGGATAAGAAACGTAAGAAAATGTTGTGGTGGCAGTTGCCGTTTCTGATGTTGCTCATTGTGGGTAGCGTCCTGATTATCCGTCAGCAGCACAACATGCCCTATCAGCACAATCAGGGATTTATCTTTGGCACAACTTACAGCATCACCTATCAGAGCGATAAGGATCTGCAAGCCGAAATAGAGGCCGAGCTGCTGAAGGTGGACGGCGAGTTCTCGATGTTCAACGACACCTCTACCGTGGCCCGCATCAACCGTGGGGAAACCGTCGTGCAGAGCGAAATGTTCAAGGAGGTCTTCCAACTGGCACAGACCGTGCATCGTGAGACCGACGGAGCCTTCGACATCACGGTGGCTCCGCTGGTCAATGCCTGGGGTTTCGGTTTCAAGCATGAGCAGATGCCCACCCGCCAGCAGGTAGACAGTCTGCTGAAGATACGCAACCAGTATGACTTTGCTGCCATAGCCAAGGGTTATGGTTCCGATGCCGTGGCCCGTCTGCTGCGTCGTCACGACGTGAGCAACTTCATGGTCGAGATAGGCGGCGAGATAGTCACCCAGGGCATCAGCGAGCGTCGCGTTCCCTGGAAGATAGGCGTCACCAAACCCACCGACGATTCGCTGTCGGTCAGCGGAGAACTGCAGACGGTGCTCAACCTGACCGATGTGGCTATGGCCACCAGCGGCAACTATCGTAACTTCTATTATAAAGGTGGCAAGAAGTATGCCCACACCATCGACCCCAAGACCGGCTACCCCGTGCAGCACTCGCTGCTGTCGGCCACCGTGCTGTCCAAGAGCTGCGCTACGGCTGACGCTTACGCCACGTCGTTTATGGTGATGGGCATCGAGCGGGCCAAGGCCGTGTTGGAGCGTCATCCCGAGCTGATGGCCTACTTCATCTATGCCAATCCCGACGGCACCAACGGCGTATGGTTCTCACCGTCGCTGAAGGAGAAGATAGAAAACTGAAACCTGAAACCGCCCCCCCTCTCTCTATGGCTACATTACAACTCTACGACCATTTGCTACAGTTCCCGCTGTTTCAGGGGATGAGCCGCGACAATCTTGCCCGTGTCGTCGGCCATACGAAGTTCGACTTCCTGAAGTTTGCTGCTGGCCAGGTCATAGTTAGGGAGGACGACCCCTCGGTACACTTGTGTTTTCTGCTGTCGGGCACCATCCAGGTAGAAACCTGTTCCGACGACCGTAGCTACTCTGTAGTCGAGCAGCTGTCGGCTCCCTATACGCTGCAACCCGAGGCCATTTTCGGCTATAACCAGCGTTACACCCATACGTTTACCGCCCAGTCCGAAGCCAGCTTCATCACCATCAGCAAGGATGAGGTGCTGCGTCTGAGCGAGGAGTTTCTGGTGTTCCGGCTGAACCTGCTCAATATGTTTGCCACCCAAAGCCAGAAACTGCTGCGCCAGCCGTGGCGACATCGCGTAGAGTCGCTTGCCGAGCGTATAGTCCGCTTCCTCACCCTGCGGTGTGTCTATCCCGCCGGTGCAAAGACTTTCTATATTCTGATGACCCAGTTGGCCGATGAGTTGGGCGACAGCCGTCTCGACGTCAGCCGTGCCCTTAACCAGTTGCAGCGCGACGGACTGCTCGAACTCCGTCGTGGCCGCATCATTGTACCACAGATGGAATTGCTCTATTAGCCTATGTTCGAAACACTCTTGTCACTGATAGTTGGTATGGTGATAGGTGCCGTTGCCGCCTATCTGTACTTCAACCGCCGCTACACGGCCCTGCACGTCCAGGCCGAGGTGATGGCCAACTCGTTGCGCCTGCAGAAGGAGCAGAATGTTGCCGAGAACCGTCTGCGCAGTGAGCAGTTCCAGGAGCAGTTGAAGGTCGTGCGCGAGCAGTTCCAGAATCTTGCCACGCGCATACTCTCGCAAACCAGCAGTCAGCTGAAGAGCGAGAACCGTGAGGCGATGGAGCATATTACCAAGCCCATCAACGATAACTTTGCCGAACTGCAAAAGGCCATCCAGGAGAGCGACCGCGAGGCAGCCCGCACGGCAGCCTCGCTGACTGAGCGTCTGCGGCAGGTTGGCGAGCAGGCAGAAAAGATGGACCGCACGGCCACCCGTCTGACCAATGCCCTGCGCAACGATTCCAAGCAAGCCGGCGACTGGGGCGAACTGATGCTGCAGGAGCTGCTCGACTCGCAGGGATTCAAGCGCGGACTCGACTACGACATACAGGACACCATCACCAACCAGGACGGTCTGCCCATCCGCAATGAGGACACGGGCCGCATCATGCGCCCCGACGTGGTGCTCCACTATCCCGCCCAGCAGGATGTGGTCATCGATGCCAAGGTCAGCATCAAGGCCTATTACGACTACGTGAACGAGCCGGCTGAGCCGCTGCGCCAGCAACTGCTCGAACGCCATGTGCAGAGCCTGCGTTCGCACGTCAGGGAGTTGGCTGCCAAGGATTACAGCCGCTACATACAAAGCCCTCGTACTGCCATCGACTTCGTCATCATGTATGTGCCTAACGAGGCTGCCCTGCAGGTGGCACTGGCCCGCGACCCCAAGCTGTGGACGGAAGCCTTTGAGAAGAAGGTGTTCATCAGCAGCACCCAGAATCTGTTTGCCATCCTGCGCATGATTCAGATAGCGTGGCGCCAGCACAGTCAGACCGAGAACCAGAAGAAGATAGTCACTCTGGCCGAGCAGCTTGTCTCGCGCATCGGACTCTTTGCCGAGCGGGCTCAGAAGATGGGGCACGACATCGAGGCACTCAGTTCCGACTTTGCCGACTTGCAGAAGAGCGTGGACGGCACCAGGGGCATCCTGCAGAAAGCCAACGAGATGAAGCGGCTCGGCATCAAGGAAGACATCAAACACCCCATACCGCCAACCGATAACTTGGAAGAAACGTAAATAAACAACAATATTACCATGCCTGAAAACAACAATTCAACAAACCGCAGACCGCGGACTCCGCAGCCAATAGACAACACGTATGGCCACCTGCAGCCCCAGGCTCTTGATGTGGAAAAGACCGTGCTGGGTGCCCTGATGATTGACAAGGACGCCTACAGCG
Organism: uncultured Prevotellaceae bacterium; assembly: GCA_947168395.1. GTDB lineage: Bacteria > Bacteroidota > Bacteroidia > Bacteroidales > Bacteroidaceae > Prevotella. Next base: position 81,832 of record CAMVLT010000004.1, read on the forward strand.
TAGTTTGCGAAATACTGCATCCCGAGAGCTTCTACGAGCCTCGCAACCAGAAAGTATATGCCGCCATCCGCGACCTGGCCATGAAGGAGCGGCCAGTGGATATCGTCACCGTCACCGACCAGCTGTCGAAGTCGGGCGACTTGGCCGCCGTGGGTGGCCCGGCCTATATTGCCGAGCTATCAGGACGTGTGGCTTCCTCGGCCAACATCGAGTACCACGCCAACATCATTGCCCAGAAGTTTCTGGCCCGCCAGCTGATATCGTTCGCCAGCGACGTTGAGACGAAAGCCTTCGACGAGACCGTTGACGTAGACGAACTCATGCAGCATGCCGAGGGTGCCCTGTTCGAGCTGTCGCAGAAGAACATGAAGAAGGACTACACCCAGATTGACCCTGTCATCAAGAATGCGCTGGATGTCATCAACAAGGCGGCGCAGAACAAGGACGGTCTGACGGGTGTGCCTACCGGCTACGAGAAGCTCGACGAGATTACCAGCGGTTGGCAGGCTTCCGACCTGGTCATTATTGCCGGTCGTCCGGCAATGGGTAAGACGTCGTTCGCCCTGTCGATGGCCAAGAACATTGCCGCCGACTTCAAGGTGCCTATCGCGTTCTTCTCGTTGGAAATGTCGAACGTGCAGCTGGTGAACCGTCTGATATCGAATGCCTGTGAGATACAAGGCTCGAAGATTCTGAACGGACAGCTGTACCCCGACGAATGGGAACGGTTGGATAAGCAGGTGAACACACTCATCGGAGCACCGCTCTACGTGGACGACACGCCGGGTCTTTCGGTCTTCGAGCTGCGTACCAAAGCCCGCCGCCTGGTGCGTGAGCACGATGTGAAGATTATCATGATTGACTACCTGCAGCTGATGAACGCCAACGGCATGCGCTTCTCGTCTCGCCAGGAGGAGGTATCTACCATTTCGAGGTCGCTGAAGGGACTGGCCAAGGAGCTCGACATACCTATCTTGGCATTGTCGCAGTTGAACCGTGGCGTCGAGTCACGCGAAGGACTGGAGGGCAAGCGCCCGCAACTCAGCGACCTGCGTGAATCGGGAGCCATCGAGCAGGATGCCGATATGGTGCTGTTCGTACACCGTCCAGAGTATTACCATATCTATGAGGATGAGAAAGGCCACGACCTGCACGGCATGGCCCAGATTATCATTGCCAAGCACCGTAAGGGTGCCACTGGCGACGTGCTGCTGACGTTCAGGGGTGAGTTCACGCGATTCGAGAATCCCGACGATGCCCGCATGTCACGACGGCCTGTCGACAACGGTGGCGAGATATTAGGCTCGAAAATCAACGGCGGAATCGTGGACAATCCCTTTGCTCCCGGACAAGGAGGCTCCTTCGACAACGACCCGCTGCCATCGCCGGCAGACCAGGCTCCGTTCTGAGAACGGCCGACTACTGGTTCGTGTATTTCTCAATAAATGTATCAGCCTGCGTGTCACCCAACTCGCGGGCTTTTTTCAGGTTCTTCAGGCCTTCCTCCTTCTCGCCTTTCAGGCACTGGGCAAGTCCTAAGAACAGGTAGCCGTCGCTGTGGTCGGGGGCTATCTTGATACACTCCTTGGCAGTCTCGATGGCCTCGTCCCTCATGCCGACGCGAACTTGCAACGAGGCTTTCTCGGCATAGTACAGGTCATACTGCGGGGCCATCCTGATGGCTTGGTCTATGTCGTCTAAGGCCTGCTGGAACAGACGTCCACCCACCTCAGCCTGAAAGCGCAGGTAGTAGAAGTTGGCGTTGACGGTGGCCTGCATCAGCTTTTCGTACTCGTTCAGGTCGTTCACGGCCTTGCGGTACTGATTGGCATCGAGCAGCACGTGGGCACGTGACAGGATGTAGGGGGCAGCCTCTTTCAAGTAGGGCTGGTTGAAGGTGGCTACGCAGCTGTCGAGCAGGGCTATCTGTCCAAGGGTGTCTTTCATCGCGGCCTTGCATCGTGAAGCCTCGTAGAACAGCTCTGCCGAGCGCAGGTCGCTGTCGTAGAGCGAGGCATAGATGTCGGCAGCCTCGGCATACTTCTTCTGGGCGAAGAGGATGATGGCCTGCTGGTGGCGGTAGATGGGCTGCGGCTGCAGCCGTTCGGCCTCGCGGGCTTCCTCTAATGCTTTGTCCAACGACCATTCGGCAAACGCATCCTGGCTCATGAGGAGTTCCTTCTGGTATATAATCTTCGAGTAGTTGAAGTGGGCCTCGTCTTTTTTCTCGGCCACCTTGATGGCCTGCTCCATGTCGCGTGCTGCGTCGGCAAAGCGGCGGTCGCCTGTGGCTATCTGGGCCCGGTAGGTATAGCCGTCGGGGGCATTGGGGAAGCGGGCAATGAAGTCTTCCAGCATCTCGACGTAGGTGGCCGAGTCTACGGAGGCCTGTCCGACGTAGAGCGTCAGCAGCGCCTGGTCGAGTTCCTTGGGCAAGTCCTTCTTGATGAACGTGCTGCGCAAGGTGGCGTCGTTGATGCTCAGGCCGCCGATTTTCAGCGAGTCGGCAAACAGGGCACTTACGGCGTAGCTCAGCGAGTCATTCTGCTTGTAGGGCTGCTGCATGAGGCCGACCACCTCGCCGGCTTCGTTCATCAGCGGACAGCTGACGGTGCCTTCGGGCATGTTCAGGGCCACGGTGTAGTAGGCGTAGTTGTCACGGAAGGTTTCGGCCTTGCGCACAGTTCCCTGTGGCAACGTCTTGGTCTCGCGGTAGGGCAGCAGCCACACGGTAGCGTTCTCCGAGGCGTTGGCCGGGGCAATGGTCAGCGGGGCGGTCTTCTTGGCATTCACCCTGAACTTCGCCACGTCGTAAGTCTCATTGGCACCGAGCATGCAGGCCACGGCCATCTCCTTGCCCTGCGCGTCGATGACTACGGCGGTCGTGGCTCCCTTGAAGGGCGTGAAGCTGCTGACGGCCTCGCCATCCTCGCCGACAAAGAATCCGCCGGTACTGCCTATGAGCGTGCCGTCGCTGCCAAACGTTTTGAGGGTAAACACCGATTTCGTGGCCTTCTTCACCCAACTTGGCTGGGCCACTACGCATAAAGGTAAAAAAGTTAAAAGGTAAAAAGGTAAAACCTTTGTTACCAACTCCTTAACCTTCATCATTTTATTCTTTTCCATATATATTGTCTTTTTTTACTTTTTTACCTTTTTACCTTTAACAGTTCTCTTGCGTTCTGAATAGCGGCCTCCGTTATGTCGCTGCCGCTTAACATCTGGGCAATCTCGGCTACGCGCCCGTCCTGCGTCAGTTCCGTCATGGTGGTGGCGGTGCCGCTTTCGCTCTCGGTCTTCGTCACTTTGTAGTGCGAGCTGCCGAGGGCGGCAATCTGCGGCAGGTGGGTGATGCTGATTACCTGACGCCCGCCCATGCCCATTTCCTGCATCATCTGTGCCATCTGTTCGGCCACCCGTCCGCTGACACCCGTATCGATCTCGTCGAAGATGATGGTGGGCAGTTTCACAGCACCGCTGATCAGGGCTTTCAACGACAGCATGACGCGGGCAATCTCGCCACCCGAGGCAACCTGCGACACAGGCTGGAGTGGGGTAGAGGTGTTGGCCGAGAACAGGAACTGTACCTTGTCCTGACCGTTGCGGCCCAGTTCCGACTGCTCCACCGTGATGGCAAAGCGCACATGCGGCATGCCTAAGGGCACCAGCCGCTGCTGCATCTCCTTTTCGGTCTGCCTGGCGGCCTTGGTGCGCAGCTTCGTCAGCGCGTCGGCCTGCTTTTGGCAGTCGGCTTTCAGCTGTTCACACTTGGCTTCCAGTTCTTGCAGGGTGTCGTCGCTGTTCTCGATGTTGGTGAGTTGCTGCTGCAGACTGTCGCGAAGGGCTATCAGTCCGCCTATAGAGTCGGTCTTGTACTTCTTCTGCAGGTCGTAGATGAGGTCGAGCCGTGCGTTGACCTGGTCAAACTCTGCCGGGTCAAACTCCACGTCCTCCATGCTGTTGCTCACCTCCTGGGCAATGTCCTTCAGTTCTATATAGGTGGAGTCCATACGCTCGGCCAGTTCCCCGGCCAGCGGGAATACGTGGCCGATGCCTTTCAGGGCGTACATGGCGGTGCGTAGCGATGTGACGGCACCCGAATCATCGGCCGACAGGGCGTTGTCGGCTTCGTACAGGGCACTCTTGATGTCCTCGGCGTGGCTCATGGTCTCGCTTCTCTGTTCCAGTTCTTCCTGTTCACCGTCCACCAGTTTCGCATCCTTCAGTTCGTTGTATTGGAACTGCAGGAAGTCGGCGTTCTGGCGGTTCTGCTCTATGTCGGCCCTCACCTTCTCCATCTGGCGCACGGCAGTGTGGTATTCGCTGTAGACCTGTTGGTAGCTCTTCAGTTCCGCTTCGTCATTGGCCATGATGTCGACCACAGCCAGTTGGAAATCCTGCTGACCTACCAGCAGGTTCTTGTGTTGTGAGTGTATGTCTACCAGCTGGTCGCCCAGTTCCTTCAGCATCGACAGCGGAACGGGCGTGTCGTTGATGAAGGCGCGGCTCTTGCCTGTAGCCGTCAGTTCGCGCCTTATGATGGTGTCCTGGGCGTCATATTCTATCTCGTTATCGTCGAACAGGGGCTTCAGCTGGTAGTCTGTCAGGTCGAAGTGAGCCTCAATCACGCACTTGTCGGCCCCCTGTTTCAACGTCTTGGAGTCGGCACGTTGTCCAAGCAGCAATCCGATGGCACCGAGTATGATGCTCTTGCCTGCACCCGTCTCGCCGGTAACGACCGAGAAGCCCCGATGCAGCTGTATGTCGAGTTTGTCAATCAGGGTGAAGTTCCTGATGTAAAGCTGTTTCAGCATGTCAGTCTTTTGTTTTTGGCTGCAAAGTTACTGCAAAATCACGAAACCGCCAAATATATAGCTAAAAAATCCCCATAACAAACAAAACACACCTCCAAGACCCACCCCCTGCCCCTCCCTGTTTAGGGAGGGGAGAAAGGGTCGGGAAGCCCTTTCGAAGAAGAGTAAATAAACACCCCTCCCGTTCGGGAGGGGCAGGGGGTGGGTTTGAGGTTCAGCGGCTCTTTCGATTCAGCCTCTCCGAAGTACATGCCGTAGGTACGCGAGGCCGAGTTGGTGTCCTTCTTCAGGTTCACCTGGAAAGTAATCTCATTTCTTGCCATTTTGTTGTGTTTTTTGTGGTATTAGAAATGTCGTGCGACCAACTACACCGGGTGGCCGCTTCCCGCTTGTTATCCTTAACTTTTTACATTGCAAAGGTACAAAAAATATCTGATATATGCAAATATTTCCGCAAGTTTTTTCGCAAAAAGTACACAAAAGGAACCGTCCCTTTTGTGTACAAGAGATCTCTTTGATACGACCATATAAATTTGTATTTTTATATTATTTTGTCTTAAAGATAATATGCATATAGTTCCCTTTCTCATAGCCGAAGCGCTGTATGAGAGTGGAACCGTCGTAGATAGCTTCCAGTTGCAGGGTGATGCCGTTTTCGGCAAGTGAACGGAACGCTTTTGGCTGTTGCAGTTCGTCCTTCGTAAACGTGTAATACTGGCTGTTGTTGTTAAACTCCAAGCGAATGTGGTGGTCGGCTCCGCCGTAGTTCAAGTTCAGCAGCATGACGTTGGGGATGAAAGCCCATTTGATGTGCGAATAGTCCGTATCATAGTCGAAGCCATAACGGGCTGTGATGGCCTGCGGGGAGGCTTCGGCAAGTGCCTGGCTCAGTTCTTCGTCCGCATCCACGACCTTTGAAATCAGTGAAACGGGGAAGTCTTGAAAGAATATATGCTGCATCTTGTAGTCGGACACATCAAGTTGCACGTCGCTGAATGTTGCTTCATGGGCTTTTGTTATTATGTGTCGCCCCTTCTCGTCCGTCATATCCGTGCAATCCTTGTCCTTATAGACAATGATATACTCACCAGAATATTCGCCCGAAATGTTCTGTGCATACCTCTCTTTTTGATTGGTCGTCAGCCTCCTCTCCACATTGTCATCGCTGCTGCAAGAGGCGAGGGAGAAAGCAGCAAGCATTGCAAAGGCGATTCTCCAAATCTTCATTGTTTTCATTTCTTCTTAATTGTGAACTCCACTTTTTGTATTCCGCGCTTATAGACATTGGCGAGGATGAGGGCGTAGCGCAGGGTTTCTCCCTGTTTCATCGATTGCTGTACGTGGGTCATCTCGCTCTCGGTTAGTATGTTCTTGAAGAGGAAGCAAGAATGATTGCTCGGTACAAGGCGTATCTCATCAGTAAGCGGTGAGAGCACATAGGCGTAGGTTGCCATATAACGGGCACCAGCCTGCCATAGCGGATGGCTCTTGTCGAGAATGTTCTCCAAGTAGATTTGTGCATGCTTGTCAAACTCTGGAGTAGGCGTGCCGTCGGCGTATGTCACCTTGCCATCGGCATCCACCATATATTCACCACCTTTGGCTATGGCATACTTCTCTACCGGGCACTGCTGCTCATACTCGATGTCGGCTTCACTCTTTACTTCTTTCTCCACAGGCTCTGCCACTTCGTCCACTTTCTTGTCGGCGAGGATGCGCACCAGTTCGTATGTACGGTTGCTGGCATCCTGAGGAGGATTGGCCATAATAGTCCGCTTCACGCGCAGCACGTATTCGTGACCTCTTTCATAAGTGAAGCCCTTGACTTCGCTGAAGTATAGGTTCTGCCATTGACCAGGCTCGTCTTCCGTCATCACTTGCATACACTCAATGGGATGCTCTCCCATACTGTCGAAGAGGTCATACATAACGCCCGGTTCAGCGGAAACATTCATGATAATTTCCTTGGTTATGTCTTTGTCATCATCGTCGCTGCTGCAAGAGACGAGGGAGAAAGCAGCAAGTGTCGCTAAGGCGAGTCTCCAGATTTTCATTGTTGTCATTTTCGTTATAATTTTGATGTTAATGTTCTACTTGATTAAACGCCGAAAACTGGAAATCTTGCACCGTCGGGCGTTAAACTTTCCTAATCGGACAAAGAAATGGCGTGAAACTGATTCCGCATCGGTTTCTGAGGCATCGCCAAACGCCTTACGCCCAGATACAAGTATCAGCTCACGCCATCTTGCGTGAGCATCAACTTCTATCATCCTTGGGCGTTCCTTATTTGGCGAATTACAGAAACCAAGAATCAAAAAGTCAACGCTTCCTTATGTCGTTTCTATGTTATGTCCTATCCACTCATGTCATTTTAAGAGGTTTCTATTATCATCGTTCTCTAACAAATATTCTTCCTTGTCCTTCTTGAAGTCAACCGTCTGGCAAGCAGAAAAAGCACCGCATAATTTGTCCACCAACTCCAAGCGCCTCTTTTGATCAGGAGTCAATACTTCTTCATTTTCCGCTGGCTTTACTATCTGCCTCACATATAGCCACATGTCTTTCACCTTCTCTTCGCTGGAGTCATCCATCTGATTGATCATGTGAACCATATCATTCTTCATTTCACGTACAGTCATAATTGCATATTGTTTAATAATCGTTGCAAAGATAACGACTTTCCACGAAACTTCCAAACTTTCCAATCAAAAACTTGTCAAACAGCGCCCTTTGTTCTTTTTGCAAGAATTTCACTCGCTTTCATTGTAGTGCTTTTTGATGATCCGGATGTACTGGTCGAGGCCGAAGATGGAGCCGGCCAGGAGGAATGACTGGGCGACGTAGTAGAGCAGACCGGCGGCAACGTCGTCGATGTGGACGACCTGGTAGGCCACGAGCGCGATGCTGCTCACAATGAGCAGCATCGCACAGACGTACTGAGAGACTTTAAATCGTGTGTTTTCCATAGTATCAGATGCTTTGTTTTTACCCTACAAAGTTACGAAAAAATATTGAGATATGCAAATTTATCGGGGTTAATCTATGTCAAGAAATCGGGGGTGGCTGCATAAATTCTGTTTTTTCATTCGTTTTTATAGGAAAAACACCCTAACTTCGCAAGTTACTTCGCGCCTGAAAAAAGGAGAGGACAGAAAAGGCGAATGGCAATGATTACGTTGATGGCAAGAAGAGATTATTATAACTGGTACGGCATGGCTGACAGGACTGCTCAGGGCAGGTCTGCCAGCGGGGTTGTGCTACAGCGTCTTGGCATCAACGGAGGGGGAATTTCAGCTGCTGTCGATAGTGATAGTTATAATATGGTAATAGATTGCAAACCGACGCAGCAGTATGATTCATCTTCGTTTGCCCGAAACCAAGGAAGGGAAAGCGATGGCAGAGGCCCTTCAGTTGAATGGCTTGGCCGAGGTTGTAGAGAGCGACAGCTCCCTGCAGCTGGCTTCCGTGGATGAACGGATGAAGCACACTTTGCAATGTTTAGAGGAAGAGAAGACGCTGGTTCACGGCTATGACTACGTCTGGATCATGCGTTACATCAACGAGGAACACATCAAGGCGACGGGCTTGTTCTTCTGTTCGGTGAAGAGCTATCGTGACTACCTGACAATTTATTTGGGCAGCGTCGGCGTGGTCGGTGTGTCTACGCTGTCGCAGTACTACAGTTACGGCGAGGGCCGTTTTCCCGAATGGACGTTCACTGACACGAAGGATGCCACCGAACGGCTGCGCCGGGTAAATGTAGTCCGCCGCTTTGCCGCAGTCTTCGTCAGAGGCTGGTAATCGGAAAGTTTATCGGAAATCTGAGGGGGTAATCGGACTGTTTATCGGAAACCGCAACAGCTGCCCTTGACAGTGAACGGCAAATGCAGTAACTTTGTACCAACTTCTCAGGCACGTAGCCGCGTGCCAATCAACGAAGGGGTGGCACATCGGACATGGCCGTCGGCAAGGCAGTTCCGAGACCACGTTATTTCCTAACATAAAAACGAAGAATATGGGAAATACGATTGTGAACGACATCGTCGGCGCGGCACTCAGCCAGCCTACTGAGGTTGAGCAGCGGCGCAAGGATCTTGCCTTGATGCGCGTGGCCAGCGGGACGGAGGTGCCGCCCGAGGTGCCTGCTCTAACGGTCGACGGCGTGGGACTGTTCGCCCTGGGCGACATCCACGGTCTGAAGGGCAAGCAGAAGTGCGGCAAGACGACGGCCCTGAAGGTCTGCTTGGCCGCCTGGCTGAAGGGCAGCCAGTTCCGCGTAATGACGGGACTGGACGAGCCGCGCATCCTCTACATGGACACCGAGCAGAAACGGAGTGACGTGAAGCTGATAGTGACCGACGTTATCAGGATGACGGCCCTGCCTGCCGACTATGTGGACGACCACCTGCAGGTCTATGCCCTGCGCCGCCGTGACTTCAACCTGCTGCTGGACGACATGCGGCTGCTCATCGGCGACTACCAGCCCCAGGTGGTCATCGTCGACGGCATCGTCGAGTTCGTGGCCTCGTTCAACGACGAGTCGATGGCCAAGCAGCTCATCCATGAACTGCTCTGCATCAGCGAGGAGCGGCGGCTGGCGATGGTCTGCGTGCTGCACACCAACAAGGCCGACGACGACCACAACATGCGCGGCCACCTGGGCACCATGCTGGCTCAGAAGGCGGGTACGGTCTTAGAGTGCAAGAAGGACCGCGGAAGCGGCGTCATCACCGTCACGTGCTCCGACGCCCGCCACGCCGAGATGCCCGACTGGAGCATCATGTTTGCCGAGGAAGGCAGCATCGCCGATGCCGACGAGCGCCACCGCCAGGCCCTCGAGCAGCGTCGCATCGACCTGCAGCAGCGCCGCCAGGAAGCCCAGGCCGAGAAGCAGAAGGAGCGACTGGACTATGCCCTGCTCGCCATCCGCGACCACGGCGGCTCCATCAGCCGCAAGCAGCTGACAGAGATACTTGTGAAGAAGTTCGAAGTATCACGGCAAACTATATCTGGAATTATCTCCGGATGGCTAAACGACAAGCTATTATTCGAATCGGACGGCAACATTCAGTCGTCTCCCGACATCGCATTAGCCTTCTGACCCGCGAACAGATTTTTGTCGGTTGTCGGAACCACATATATATATAGTGGTTCCGTCGACCGACGAGAATCCGCCACGAAATCGTACAAAAACAAGAAAGATTTGTGTTAGATTTTTGAAGATTTTTGTCCCAATCACTAATCCCCTTTGAAACAATGAACAAAGACTACCGATACCAGTTAGAAAGCCGCAAACTGACGAAGAAGGCGGTGAAGAAGACCGCCTGCCCCAGTTGCGGACGCAAAAAGTGCTTCGTGCGCTACGTTGACACCCACCACCACTTCGAGTATGTGGACGACACGGTGGGCAAGTGCGACCACCAACACTCGTGCGCCTACCACTACACCCCTCACGACTACTTCCGCGACCACCCCGACCGTCAGGAACGGCGCCCGTCGGCAGTCATACTGCCGCCCCCGCCGCCGCCCCGCCCCCTTGAGCCGCTACCGATGGAGCTGGTCACGCGCAGCCACTCGCCGCACAGCACCTTCTGGCAGTGGCTGACGGGTGACTGCGCCCGCCGCCTCGGCCTCGACCCGCAGGTCGTCCGGCGCGTCTACGACAACTACCTTATAGGCGCCACCCGGCGGAGCGACGTCATCTTCTGGCAGGTCGACGAGCTGGGCCGCGTCCGCTCAGGCCACATCATGCAGTACGGACAGGACGGTCACCGGCTGGGCTACCAGGGCTGGACGCACGTGCAGCTCATCCGCGAGGGCCGTCTGCCCCTCGACTGGCAGCTCTACCAGTGCCTCTACGGCCAGCACCTGCTGCCCCTGCGCCGCCAGGCCACGGTCTGCCTCGTCGAGAGCGAGAAGACCGCCCTCGTCATGGCCGCCCGCCACCCCGACCAGCTATGGTTAGCTACCGGCGGCAGCGGTGGACTCAGCGCCGAAAAGCTGGACTGCCTGCGCGGCCGCCGCGTATGCCTGTTCCCCGACAGCGGCTGCTACGACAAGTGGCGCACGGTGATGCAGCAGACCGCCGGCATCAACTACACCATCACAGACCAGTTAGAGCAGTACCCACCCAACACCGACCTCGTCGACATCCTGCTCGGCGATTCAGAAACAGTAAATTGCGAAAAATACGGACAAACAAAACACCCTCCGTAAGCCACAAAACTTTGCTCCGGGCAAACTCTGGGTTTAAGTAGGGTAAACTGGGGGTTTAAGTAGGGTAAACCCCGACTTTACCCTACTTAAACTCCAACCCCCGTTTTCAAGGCGTTTCAGACCGTTTTCCGCCATTTAATGCGGATGCGAAAATACTTAACAAAACAAGGACTCATAACTTGCAAGTACACAAAAGGAACCGTCCCTTTTGTGTACTATCTATTATTTGTTGTTAATCTGCCTCAGCACTCGGCAGGGATTGCCTACGGCCACGACGTTGGCAGGGATGTCCTTTGTAACCACCGAGCCAGCACCAATTACCGTTCCGTCGCCTATCGTCACACCTGGCAGCACCACAACATTTGCACCAATCCAACAGCCTCGGCCGATGTGGATGGGCAGGGCGTATGTACGCCAACGATATTCACTGCTCGCGGAGTTCCAGTCGGGTGTCAGTCGGTCTGACAGTTCCACAGGATGAGTAGCCGTTGTCAGATGCACGCAAGGAGCAACGAGCGTGTCGGCACCAATGTCGATGCGGTTGCAGTCGATGAATGTGCAATTGAGGTTAATGCTGACGTTTGAACCTACATAGATGTTATGTCCGAAGCCACAGGTGAAACCGTCGCCTACGCTGACATTCTCACCGACGGCTCCAAACAATTCCTCGAGCATCCTGCGCCTTTCGTCACGCTGGGAGTAGGGTATCGCATTGTACCGGGCGCACCAATCGGAGGCACGTGCTTTTCCCTCTATGAACTCCGAAGCGTGACAATCGTACCACTCTCCAGCCATGCATTTCTCCAGTTCCGTTTTCATTTGTTTCCGTTTTCGTTTATAACTTAGTTGATTTCACTTCTCAATCTCGAACAGGGCATCGAAGTACTGGCGGAGCAGGGCGGGCTTGGCAATGATGTTGCGCAGCTCGGTGAGTCGGCGCTCGTTTTCGGAGCCGGGAATCCAGAGCCGGAGGTAGCCGTTGGCGGAGTATTTCTCGTCCATGTGCTGACGGAACCGCTGCCAGTGCTGTTCGCGGTCGAGTTCGGGATAATGGGCGAGTCCGAACTCGATGGTGCGCCGGAACACCACTTCGGGCACGATGTCGCGGTCGGCCTCGGCTATGATTTTGCCGTAGAGCGAGCGGGGAACGTGGCTGGCTGAGGCGCGGTGGTCCTCGACGGCCTCGCGCATGACGTTTATCTGTTCGGGGGTGAACCACCGCTTCAGCCGTGCGTCGGTGGCCAGTATCTTGCCGCCAGTGATGTGGTGGACGGCGCGTGGCCCTGACATGCCGAGGTCGTGGTAGGCTGCAATGGTGTAGACCATGTTGATGTCGGCTCCTGTGACGCCTGCCAGTTGCAGGGCGTTTCGGATGACTCGTGTGACGTGTTCCAGGTTGTGGGCACGGTCGAACTGTGCGTACTGCGGCAGGATTTTCGTTTCGATGAATTCCACCAGATCGAGGCTTGGAGTATTGGTAATCATACAAAAAAGTGTGAATATGTTTGCAAATATACGAATTATTTCTTACTTTTGCAAGCAAATCGGAATGAAAATGAGCAAAACAGCGAATATTGAGACCGATTCGGTGAAAGCGTGGCTGCTTGCAGCCCGTCCGAAGACACTGGCGGGAGCGGCAGTGCCGGTGATGATAGGTGCGTCGTTGGCATACGTTGATGTCGTGCAGTATGAGCATGGAGCCTTCAGATGGCTGGCCGCCGTGCTGTGTTTCCTCTTTGCGTTCATCATGCAGGTGGATGCCAATTTCATCAACGACTTCTTCGACTTCACCAATGGTGCCGACGACAGCGAGACGCGCCTCGGGCCGCGAAGGGCTTGTGCGCAGGGGTGGGTGAAACTCGACTCCATGAAGCGGGCCATAGCCCTGACTACCTGCCTGGCCTGCCTTGTTGGCTTGCCCTTGGTGTGGTATGGCGGTCTGGAGATGATTCTCATCGGGCTGCTGTGCCTGGTGTTCTGCTTCCTTTATACGACTCACTTGTCGTATTTGGGGCTGGGCGACGTGCTGGTTCTTGTCTTCTTCGGGGTGGTACCGGTGTGCATCAGTTATTATATTCAGCTCCACACTTGTACGTGGCAGGTGTTCTTGGCATCGTTGGCCTGCGGGCTGGTGATTGACGGGCTGCTGATAGTGAACAATTTCCGTGACCGCGACAACGACCGTGCCGTGGGTAAGAACACGCTGGTGGTGAGGATTGGCGACAAAGCCAGTCTCGCGCTGTATCTTGGTGTAGGTGTTACGGCCTGCCTGACGGGGCTGGTGTTCTGGCTGAACGGTCACGTGCTGGCCTTTGTGCTGCCGTTGCTATACTTGGTGCTCCACGTGTTCACCTATCTGAAAATCAAGCGTATAAATCAGGGTAAGGCACTGAACCTCTGCTTGGGCGAAACGGCGCGCAACATCTTTGTCTACGGGCTGACCGTAGCGGCGGGCGTGCTGTTAGGATAATGAAATAATAAGGGAAATATTTGGTTATTCGCCGACTTATTAGTACCTTTGCACCCGCAAAACAACTTTTTATATTAAATAAAGGAAATGAAAGCATTTGTATTTCCCGGACAGGGAGCACAGTTTGTAGGTATGGGCAAGGACCTGTACGACAACAACGAGAAGGCAAAAGAATTGTTTGAAAAGGCTAACGAAATCTTAGGTTACAGAATCACCGACATCATGTTCGAGGGAACCGACGAGGACCTGAAGCAGACGAAAGTCACGCAGCCCGCCGTATTCCTGCACTCCGTGATTTCGGCTATCTGCATGGGCGAGGCTTTCGACCCCAAGATGGTTGCCGGCCACTCGCTCGGCGAGTTCTCGGCACTGGTAGCCGCCGGCGCACTGTCGTTCGAGGACGGTCTGCGTCTGGTATATGCCCGTGCAATGGCCATGCAGAAAGCTTGCGAGGCACAGCCCTCGACGATGGCTGCCATCATTGGTCTGCCCGACGAGAAGGTGGAGGAGATTTGCGCTGGTATCAACGGCGAAGGTCACGTGGTGGTCTGCGCCAACTATAACAACCCCGGCCAGCTCGTCATTTCGGGTAACGTCGAGGCTATAGGCGAGGCTTGCGAGCAGCTGAAGGCTGCCGGTGCTAAGCGTGCCCTGCCGCTGAAGGTGGGCGGTGCGTTCCACTCGCCGCTGATGCAGTTGGCTAAGGACGAGCTGCAGGCTGCTATCGAGACGACCGAGTTCAGCGAGCCTAAGTGCCCCGTCTACCAGAATGTGGACGGCAAGCCCCATACCGAGCCTGCCGAAATCAAGCAGAACCTGATAGCCCAGCTGACCAGTCCTGTGCGCTGGACCCAGTGCGTGCAGTCGATGATAGCCGACGGTGCCGACGACTTCACGGAGTGCGGTCCCGGTAAGGCACTGCGTGGAATGATATCCAAGATTAACAGCGAGGTAACGGCTCATGGCATCGAATAAACTGATAATCTACCAAATCTTTACCCGCCTTTACGGAAACAGGAATCAAACGTGCAAGCCTAACGGCACGATTGAGGAAAACGGATGCGGTAAGATGAACGACTTCACGCCCACTGTACTGAAGAGAATCAGTCAGATGGGCGTGAGCCATATATGGTACACGGGTGTCATCCGTCATGCCACCACGACGGACTACTCTGTCTACGGCATACCCCGCCAGCACCCGGCTGTGGTGAAGGGTAGGGCAGGCTCGCCCTACGCCATCACCGACTACTACGATGTGGACCCCGATCTGGCTGTCGATGTGAAGAAGCGCATGGAGGAGTTCAAGCAGTTGGTGGAGCGTACCCACAAGGCTGGCATGAAGGTCATCATCGACTTCGTGCCCAACCACGTGGCCCGTCAGTACAAGAGCGTCTGCAAGCCTCCCCGAGTGAAGGACTTAGGGCGGGGCGACAATACCCAGAATGGCTTCGACCCGCAGAACAACTTCTACTATTGTCCGGGTCAAAGGTTTGCTCCACACTTCGACCTCTATCACGGTGAGACAGAGCCATATATCGAGGAACCTGCCAAGGCTACGGGCAACGACTGCTTCAACAACGCACCAGGACAGAACGACTGGTACGAGACGGTGAAGCTGAACTACGGCGTGGACTACTATGCCGGTAGGGTAGGGCACTTCGACCCTGTGCCTTCAACGTGGAAGAAGATGCTTGAGATACTGCTGTACTGGGCCAACAAGGGCATCGACGGCTTCCGTTGCGACATGGCTGAGATGGTGCCTGCCGAGTTCTGGGCCTACGCTACGGCGAAGGTGAAGGCCAAATTCCCCGAGTTGGTATTCATTGGCGAGGTGTATAATCCCGCTGAGTACCGCCACTATCTGGCCAGCGGATTTGACTACCTCTACGACAAGGTGGGCATGTACGACACCATGTTCCAGATTATACGTCATAACCAGTCGACGCAGGCCATCACGAATGCCTGGCAGCAGACGGACGACATACGTGACCACATGCTCTACTTCTTGGAGAACCACGACGAGCTGCGTATAGGCAGCGACTTCTTTGCTGCCGACGGGCGCAAGGCCGTGCCAGCACTGGTTGTCAATGCGCTGATGCAGCAGAACCCATTCATGCTCTACGCCGGCCAGGAATATGGCGAGCACGGTATGGACTGTGAGGGATTCAGCGGGCGCGACGGGCGTACCACCATATTTGATTACTGGTCGGTAGACACCCTCTGCCGGGCTGCGAAGAAGGAACTGACGCCCGAGGAACAGCAGTTGGCCGACATCTACCGGAAGGTGCTGAACATAGCCCAGAAGGAAAAGGCCGTCACCGAGGGTCTGAGTTACGACCTGATGTACGTAAACCGTCAGTACCACCGTCAGTACATGTTCCTCAGAAAGGCCGGGAACAGCCTGCTGATGGTCGTAGCCAACTTCGACGATGCTGCTGCCGAGGTGGATGTGCGTATTCCCGCCCATGCCTTCGAGTTCCTGAAGTTGCGTGAGAAGAGCTACAAGGCCACTGACCTGCTCAGTGACGAGAAGACTACGTTAAGCCTTGAGGCTGACAAAACGGTGCATATAGAAGTGCCTGCCCGCTATGCAGTAGTGTATAAACTGCATGGCTGACAGGCACTGCCTGAATCAGTCGATTCTTTCTTACTTGAACAGTTCGTCAAGCAAGGTGTAGAATGCGGGGTCTTCGCCCACAATTGTCTTTACAATCTTGCCGTCGGGCCCTACGATAATCTTCGTGGGGAACCCTTGAATGCCGTAGTCCTTCAGCACGTTCGAAGTCTTCGGGTTGTAGACGTGGAGCCAAGGCAATTCGTGCTTCTTCACGGCGTCGCGCCATTTCTGGTCGGTGTCGTTGCAGTCGATGCCGAGAATCTCGAACTTGCCGGCATACTTCTTGTAGTACTCCTTCATTTGCGGAATGCCCTTGATACACCAGCCGCACCACGAACCCCAGAAGTCGAGTATGACGTGCTTGCCACGCAGTGAACTCAGCGAGAGGGGCTTGCCCTCCAGGTTGTTCAGCGTGAAGTCGGGAGCCATGATGCCCGCAGCCTGCTTCTTGGCGGCTTCTTCTTCAGCTTTCATCTGAGCCTCGATCTGGTCAAATAAACTCTGGTAGATGGGCTTCATACGGCCGTCGCGCACACTGGGAGTGAGCAGGTTAACTGCCTCCTTCATCTTCTCGGGGTCGCGCATCTGGGTGATGATGTAGGCCGAAGCCTCGTAGTCGGGATGAGCCTTGATGAAGTCGTAGATGACCTGCGTCACGTCCTTGCCCTCTTTCTGAGCAGTCTCAATGGCGATGTCGGCTTCGTGGAACTGAGCATAGAACTTAGAGCCGTTCACGTCGTAGCGGCTACGTTCGGTAGCTGTCACCACTACTTCTTCGCCTGGTATGCCAGGAACGTGGTAGACGGCGGCGTTGCGATTACCCTCCAGGGCGCTCGGCTCCAACAGATAGAGGTGAGCCACATAGGGCATGTCTACATCGAACTCAAACTTACCTTGCTTGCCCGTAAACGTAGTGCCTTTCTCGTGGTCGTCGGTCAGGATGACCATTGCCACGATGCTGTCGCCTACGGGTTTGCAGTCCATCTTCACGTGCAGCTTGCCATCGGCTGCCTGCAGTTGTATACAGGCAGCCGTCATGCAGATAGCAGAAAGAATGGTCTTAGTCAATGTATTCATTGCTTATTGCTTATTGTCTACTGCGCACTGTTCGATGGGCAGGCAACGCTTGTAGTTCTCGATGTACTTCTCAAAACCGGCAACGTCCTCGGGAGTGGGAGCGATGCTGACGCCCGTGTTACCTGCGAAGACAACGTTCTCGAGGTAGTCGGCAAGGTTCAGTTTGTCGGGATTGTTCACCATGTAGCCAGCCAACAGGGCGATACCCCATGCGCCACCTTCGCCGGCGGTCTCCATGACCGAGATGGGCGAGTTGAGGGCGGCAGCGAGCATGCGCTGTCCTACGCCGGCGGTCTTGAAGTAGCCACCGTGACCCGTGATGCGGTCGACCTTGATTTTCTCCTCCTTGAACAGGATGTCGTTGCCAATCTTCAGCACGCCGATGGCACCATAGAGGTGGGCACGCATGAAGTTGGCAAGGTTGAACTTGTCGTTGGCAGAGCGGACGAACATCGGACGGCCTTCGCTCAGCCCCGTGACAGGCTCACCCGACACGTAGTTGTAGGCCATCAGGCCACCGCAGTCGGTATCGCCCTCGAGTGCTTTGTTGAACAGTTTGCCGTATAGCTCGTTCATGTCGACGGGAACACCGAGCAGCTGCTGGTACTCCTTGAAGAGTCCTACCCAGGCATTGATGTCGCTGGTGCAGTTGTTGCAGTGAACCATAGCTACAAGCGAGCCGTCGGGCGTGGTCACCATGTCAATCATTTCGTAGGGCTTCGACAGCGGCTTCTCCAGCACAATCATCGAGAACGACGATGTGCCCGCGCTGACGTTACCTGTGCGCTGCTTCACAGCGTTGGTGGCTACCATGCCGGTGCCGGCGTCGCCCTCGGGAGGACATACGGGGATACCAGCCTTCAGGTGGCCTGAGACGTCAAGCTTCTTGGCACCCTCGGGAGTCAGGAAACCGGCGTTCTCGCCAGCGTTCAGCGACTTCGGCAGGATGTCGAGCAGCTTCCAGCTGAAGCCCTTCGGAGCAATCAGCTCGTCGAACTTCCTGACCATCTCGGCATCGTAGGTTTTGGTGGCGGGGTCAACGGGTATCATGCCCGAAGCATCGCCCACGCCGAGCACGAACTGACCCGTCACCTGCCAATGCACGTAACCCGCCAGTGTGGTCAGAAATTTGATTTCTGACACATGCTCCTCGTTGTCCAGTATAGCCTCGTAGATGTGGCTGATGCTCCAGCGCAGGGGAATGTTGTAGTTGAAGAGTTCCGACAGCTTGGCGGCAGCCTTGCCAGTGTTGGTGTTGCGCCAGGTGCGGAAGGGAACCAGGATTTCCTGCTTGTCGTTGAAGGCCATGTAGCCGTGCATCATGGCGCTGAAGCCGATGGCGGCAAGCGCCTCGATCTCGCAGTCGTATTGCTTCTGCACATCCTTGCGCAGCTCGGCATAGCAGTCCTGCAATCCATACCAGATAGCCTCGGTAGAGTAGGTCCATAGTCCGTCAACCAGCTGGTTTTCCCACTCGTGCGAACCCTGAGCTATGGGTTTGTTCTCCTCGTCAATGAGTACGGCTTTGATACGGGTAGAGCCAAACTCGATACCGAGAATGGCTTTACCGCTTTCTATTACTTGCTTTGCATTCATAATTATCAATTATCAATTGTCAATTATCAATTACTTCAGCGCCTTGTTCAGCATGTAGTACACCTCGTTGTTCTGTAGCTGCTGCTTGAAGTCGTAGGTGTTGGTCTGCTTGTTGATCTTGACATACTCGATGCCAGTCATCTCAGCAAAGTCTTCCCAGTACTCCTCGGTGATGTCGTAGGAGAAAGCGCTGTGGTGAGTACCGCCAGCCAGAATCCAGGCTCCGGCGCCAATCTCGAACGTGGGCTGCGGCACCCAGAGAGCTGAGGCCACGGGGAGGTTAGGCATGGGCTTCGGCTCGATGCACTCCACTTCCTGGCTGATAAGGCGGAAACGGTTGCCGAGGTCAACGACAGTGGCCTTGATGCCACGTCCGACCTTCGAGGTGAACACGAGGCGGGCGGTCTGCTGCTTGCGGATGCCGATGCCGAGGAAGTGAACCTCCAGTTTGGGCTTGTCGACAGCGATGAGCGGGCAGACTTCGAGCATGTGGCTCTGCAGGCACGACGAGCGGTCGCCGGCAAAGTTCAGGGTGTAGTCCTCCAGGAACGAGCAGCCGGTAGGCATGCCCTGCTGGATGACCCAGAGTGTGCGATACAGGCAAGCTGTCTTCCAGTCACCCTCGGCGCCGAAGCCGTAGCCCTCTTCCATCAGGCGCTGAGAGGCCAGACCGGGAATCTGGTCGAAGCCGCAGAAGTCGGGAGCGTCGATGTCGGCGTCGCCGAGGTCGTCGAAGTTGGTGGTGAAGGCGGTAGCGCCCTCGTCCTTCAGCACGCGGCGCAGGGCAATCTCGGCCTTGGCAGCGTTCTTCACCTTCTGCCAGTAAACCTCCTCGCCGCTCTCGTCAATCTTGATGGTATAGAGCTTTTTGTACTCCTCAACCAGTTCGTCAGCCTCGGCATCGGTGACTTTCTTGAAGTATTCCATCAGGGAGCTGACGGGATAGTAGTCGACATGGTAGCCCAGACGCTGCTCGAACTCCACACGGTCACCGTCGGTCACGGCCACGTTGTTCATGTTCATGCCGAACATGAGGCAGCGCACGTTGTGAGCATCGGCAACACCGGCGGCCACACGTGCCCAGACGGCAATCTGCTTCTGAGCGGCCTCGTCCTTCCAGTAGCCGCACACCACCTTGCGAGCCACGCGCATGCGGGTGCAGATGTGCCCGAACTCGATGTCACCGTGAGCCGACTGGTTGAGGTTCATGAAGTCCATGTCCATGGTCTCCCAGGGAATCTCGGCGTTATACTGGGTGTGGAAGTGCAGCAACGGCTTCTGCAGAGCTTGCAGGCCCTTGATCCACATCTTGGCGGGCGAGAAGGTGTGCATCCAGGTGATGATACCTACACACTTGTCATCGTTGTTGGCAGCCTTCATCACGTCCTCCACTTCCTTGGAGCTGTTGGCTGTGCCCTTATATACTACCTTAATAGGAATAATACCTGACTGATTCAGACCGTCAACCATCTCCTTTGAGTGTCCGTCTACGGCCACAACAGCGTCACCACCATAGAGCAACTGCGCACCAGTTACCCACCATACTTCTAAATTTTCGAATGCTTTCATTGTAGTAATTGTTTTAAGTTGTTAATAATTAATGTTTCTGTCCTTTTTGTCCGTAATAGGCGTTGGGGCCATGCTTGCGCATGTAGTGCTTCTCGATGAGGAGCGGGTTCATGGTAAGAGCGGGATTCACCGAGAAGGCGATGAAAGCCATCTTGGCGCACTGCTCCATGACCTTGGCGTTGTACACGGCATTGTCGGGTGAGGTGCCCCATGAGAACGGACCGTGATTCTTGACCAGCACGGCGGGGGTGTGGTCAGGATTGATCTTGCGGATGTTCAGAATCTCGTCGACAATCACGTTGCCGGTTTCCAGCTCGTACTGTCCCTTCACCTCGGCCTCAGTCATGTCGCGGGTGCAGGGAATGTCCTGGTAGAAGTAGTCGGCATGGGTGGTGCCGATGTTGGGAATGTCGCGGCCTGCCTGAGCAAAGGCGGTGGCGTAGGTGGAGTGGGTGTGTACAACCCCCTGGATGTTGGGGAATGCCTTATATAGCACAAGGTGTGTGGGAGTGTCGCTCGAAGGATTGAGCTCACCGTCCACTACTTCGCCCGTCTGGAGGTCGACAACCACCATGTCGGAGGCTTTCATCTCGTCATAGCTGACACCGCTGGGCTTGATGACGACGAGGCCTTTCTCACGGTCGATACCTGAGACATTGCCCCAAGTGAAAATCACCAGTCCTTGTTTCACAAGGTCCAAGTTGGCCTTGAATACTTTTTCTTTCAGTTCTTCTAACATAGTTTGTTTATAGTTTAAAGTTCGGGTCTTCGTTATAGGCTTTCCTGTTGAAACGGAAAAGGTAGGCACCACGTTTCGACCCCGTTTTGTCAATAAGTTCGGTCTTTTCAATGAAGTCCATATCCTTGATGCGCTTGCGGAAATTGCGCTTGTCAAGTTCCTCGCCATTCACGGCTTCATAAAGCCTTTGCAGCTGGGTAAGCGTGAAGAGACTGGGGAGCAGACGGAAGCCGATAGGCTCGGTGCGCAGTTTCTGGCGCATCAGCTTGAGGGCTTTCCTGATCATCTCGTTATGGTCGGAGTAGAGCTTAGGCAGTCCGTTCACGTCCATCCACTCTACGCTGTGCTCCATGCGTACTCGCTCGTCGTAGTCCTTCACATTGATCAGGGCGTAGTAGGCGATGGAAATGACACGTTCGCCGGGGTCACGGTCTACACTGCCGAAGGCACCTACCTGACGCATATACAGGTTGCGGAGTCCTGTCAGCTCGGAGAGTGTGCGGCTGGCTGCTTCATCAATGTTCTCGTCGGCGGCGACGAAGCCTCCGTAGAGGCTCCATTCGCCGCGTCCGGGATCCATCTGTCTGCGGCCGATGAGCACCTTCAGCTTTCCTTCATCGAAGCCGAAGATAATACAGTCCACCGAGACCCAGACTTTCGAGTGTTGGCTGTAGTAGGTCATTTCCTGTTTTTAGAAGAAGTACCAGTAGAAGCAGCCACAGAGGAAGAGAACACCGAGGGTACCCACAATGTCCCAAACGTCCCAGCTTTGGGCAATCTGCTTACGATAGTCTGCTGTAAAGGTGATGGCATCCTTCTGTTCGGCTGTGGGTGCGGGAGTAAAGAACGACACACACACCATCAGCAGCACAATGAATACCAGCAGCCAGCACTCGAAGACGAGCCAGTTGGTCTGCCAGAACCATGTGGTGGCATTCCAGAAGGCACCGTCCATCTGAGCTGAACCTGTATCCGTAATAACATTAGTCACCAGTCGCAGCATACCGATGATGAAACCACCAATGAGGCCCCATTCACCAGCCTTCGGCGTAATCTTCTTAGAGAGAATACCCAGTGTGAAGACAGCCACCATAGACGGAGCCAGCAGCGACTGAATGCCCTGCAGATAGCTGTAGAGGTTGCCCATACCCATCATGACGGGAAGCCAGAGCAGGCCGAGAACAACGACCACGACGGTTGCGATACGGCCGACGAGCACGTAGTGGGCCTCGCTCAGGCCCTTCTTCATGGGCTTGTAGAAGTCCTCGGTGAACAACGTGGCGCACGAGTTGAAGAATGCAGCAAGCGACGTGACAAGGGCGCAGATGAAGCCAATGGTCACGAAGCCCTTGATACCCGCAGGCAGGATGCTTTTCACCATCATGGCAAAAGCACCGTCGGTGTCGTGCTGGTTGGCAATATCCATCTGGATACCGAAGTCGCCAAAGCCACCGTTGGCCAGAGCCATAGCCACCATACCGGGGATAAGGAACATAAATACGGGAAGGAGTTTGAAATAACCTGCAGCGATGGTGCCGCGACGGGCGCGCTTCATCACCTCCACGTTGCTCTCACCCTTCTGCTGACCAAGCACACGCTGAACAATGTGCTGGTCGGTACACCAATACCAGAAACCGATGATAGAGGCACCAATGAACACCACAAAACCGGGATACTCGTGGTAGAGGGGGTCGGGATTGCCCGATGCGTTGATGTCGGCCCAGTGGAACATGTGAGTTGTTCCGTAGCCGTCGTGCAGCGTGCTACAGAAAGCCATCATGTTTTCCCAGCCCTGAACGATACTGCCGCCACCCAGTGTGTAAAGACCGAGGAAGAGTACTAAGAATGCTCCTATAATAAGAATAGGTGTCTGGATGGCCGACATGGTCATCACGCCCTTCATACCGCCGAAGACGGTAAAGATGGCTGTGATGGCGATGAGGCCGAGGGCACCCCACCAGAAGGGCAGGCCGATGAGATACTCAAAGAAGATACCACCAGTAAAGGCTGTTACTGAGACCTTTGTCAGGATGTAGGCTACGAGCGTGATGATAGAGAGCCATGAGCCTGTGCGCTGGGTGTAGCGGAACTTCAGGAAGTCGGGCATGGTGATAATCTTGCCCATCTTGTTGTTGAGCAGCTGATAGAAGGGCACGAACAGCCAGCCGAGAATCAGGATCATCCAGCCCTGCATTTCCCAGTGGGCCATACCCACACCGTCCTTGGCACCAGTACCGGCGAGACCTACGAGGTGCTCTGAGCCGATGTTGGCTGCAAAGATAGCCATACCGATTACATACCAAGGTTCGCCCTTGCCGAACAGATAGTCCTGCGAGTCGGCACCCTTCATTTTCTCCTTGTCTTTCTTGATGGCGCGGTACACCGCCCATACGATGGCCAACACACCGACGGCAAGCACCGTCCAGTCGAGCCAAATGAATTCACGTGAACTCCAATTCATGATGATTTGTAATTAAAATATTTTTGATTTGTTACTTTATTTGCGATTCTTCCACATGGCGGTCATGTCCTCCAGCGTCTTGCCTTTCGTCTCAGGCACTAAGCGCCAGACGAAGAGGGCGGCGATGATGCAGATGATGCCGTAGAGGCCGTAGGTGAACCAGTGACCGAAATCATCGCCCTCGCTGAGGTGCATGTTGAACATGGGCACGAACGAAGAACTGACGATAAAGTTGAAGATCCACTGGAAGGCAACGGCGATGGCAACAGCACCACCACGGATGGTATTGGGGAATATCTCGGCGATGAGCACCCATGTGATGGGACCCCACGAGAACATGAATGAGGCAGAGTAAACCAGCAATGAAGCGGCTGTCACCAATGCCAGGCTGTCATTGCCGAAGGTAACTGCCACACCGAAGGCACCAAGAGCCATACCCAGAGAACCAGAGATGAGCAGAGGCTTGCGTCCCCACTTCTCAACTGTAAATACAGCTACAAGTGTAAACGTGATATTGATAATACCCATGAATACCGTTAACATCATGGGGTCGTCCATACCCATATCGCCGAAGATACGCGGAGCATAGTACAGCACGGCGTTGATGCCCACAGCCTGCTGGAACACTGACAGCATGATACCCACGAAGATACATACGAAACCGTAGGTCATCAGTTTCTCGGTCTTCACGACCATCGTGTCCTTGATGTCCTGCAGAATCTGAGCGGCCTTCGTCGAACCGTTAATCTTCGACAGGATGCCGAGAGCCTTCTGGTCCTGATTGATACTGACGAGGTAACGCGGTGTCTCTGGAACGAAGCAGATGAGCAGGGCGAAGAGTCCAGCGGGAACGGCCTCAGAACCGAACATATAGCGCCAACCGGTAGTCACCGTCCATTGTGCAGCGGGGTTGATGGCAGCAATGCCCTTACCCATCTCCTCGACGAGCGGCTGGATGTGGTCGCCCAGGATGAAGAAGTTGACGAAGTAGACCACCAGCTGACCGAAGATAATGGCGAACTGGTTCCATGATACGAGCATACCACGGATATTCGAGGGAGCCACCTCGCCGATGTACATCGGGCAGATGGCAGATGCCAGACCTACGCCGATACCACCGATGACACGGTAAAAGTTGAACATGATGAGCAGCGAGTAGGTGGGCTGGCCGTATTCAAAGAACATGAACTCAGGATCCATCGAGCCTAAGGCTGAGACAAAGAACAACAAACCTGCAATAATCAGCGACTTCTTACGTCCGAGGTTCGTGGCTAAGAAACCCGACAGAGCCGAACCGATGATACAGCCTATCAGAGCGCTGGCAGAAGTGAAGCCGTGCCAACCGTCGGTGTAGGCAAAATCCTTGGCCTCCATGAAGAAAGCTTGCAGGCCCTTCTCTGCACCTGAGATGACGGCGGTATCGTAACCGAACAGCAGTCCGCCCAGTACGGCCACCATCACAATACTTATGAGGTAGCTCTTGCTACCGTTTTCTGTCTGTGCCATAATTGTCAATTATCAATTATCAATTCTCAATTGTCAATTACTTCGTCGAGAATTTATAGGCTGCATGGCTGAAATACTTCTCGCCAGGGTTGAGCACGGGACTTGCCCAATCAGCGTGGTTGGGGCTGTCGGGATATTTCTGGCTCTCTAAGCAGATGCTGACGTGCTGGGGATACTTCTTGCCAAGCTTACGCACGATATTCTCTTCACCGCCTACTCCCTGGAAGTTGCCGCTGTAGACCTGAACGCCCGGCTCGTTGGTGTACATCTCCATGAAGATGCCCGACTTGGGGCTGTAAAGGCTTGCGCAGACCTGGGTGTCGTCGCCCTTGGTGTTCAGGCACCAGTTGTGGTCATATCCGTGAGCGTTCTTAACCTGGTAGTATTCCGACTTGATGGAGTCACCCACAGCATGCGGGGTGCGGAAGTCCATAGGTGTACCCTCTACAGGCAGTATCTTACCAGTAGGCATATAGCTGAAGTCTGCTTCGGTGAAGTTGTCGGCATTGACGTAGAGCACTTGGTCGTAACCGGGATTTTCCAGGTCGCCGCTCAGGTTGTAGTAGTTGTGATTGGTCTGGTTGATGATGGTGGGCTTGTCGGTTGTTGCCTCCCATGTGATGTCCAGCGTGTTGTCATCTGTAATCTTGTAGGTGGTGATGGCTGTTACGGTTCCGGGGAATCCGTTCTCACCGTCCTCGGCAACGATGGTAAGCTTTAACGTTTTGTCGTCAACTTGCTCAGCATCATACACTTTATTCATCCAGCCAGTGGCACCGCCACCATGCAGGCTGTGAATACGGGTGTCGCCCTCATGCGGGTCGTTCTGTCGCAGCTGGTATGTCACACCGTTGAGTGTGAACTTGCCGTCGCAAATGCGGTTGGCATAGCGGCCAACGCTGGAACCGTAGTCGGTGGGCGAGTTCAGTGTGTCGGCATATTGGGCAATGTTGTCGAAGCCCAGCACTACGTCAGTAGGCTTGCCGTCCTTGTCGGGAACAACGAGCGACACCACGCGGCCACCATAGTTGGTGATGCACACCTCCATGCCGTTCTGGTTCTTCAGCGTGTAGAGCTTCACTGGCTTGTCTTGGAGAGTTGTGTCAAACTTGGCAGGGTCGAGACCCGATACCGTGAGTTGCGGATTTTGCTGTCCGCCAGCGCAGGCCGTGAACATTGCTACAGCAACGCCCATGCCTAAAATACTGCCTTTAAGGTTTTTCATTGTAATTGGTTTTTAGTTTAATTATACTGTATTACTGAATTTGGGTGTAAAATTACTACTTTTATTTGAATCTACAATAAAAAAACACAAAAAAATAAGCGGTAAGGTGTGGATTTTACACCCTACCGCCGTTATTTAACGAATTTTATCGATTTTTATTCGCCTTTTTCCATCTTTGCTTTCAGCTCAGCGAGCACGTCAATGTCGCCCAGCGTGGTGCTGGCAGCAACGTTCTCAATCTTCGGACTGTCGTCCTTCTTGGCGGCACGAGGAGCCTTCTTGGCAGCTGCCTTCTTCTCTTCGCGAGCAGAATCCTCAAAGGTACGGCTGTGAGAGAGGATGATGCGCTTGCTGTCCTTGTTGAACTCGATGACCTTGAAGGGCAGTTCCTCACCCTGCTGAGCCTGAGTACCGTCTTCCTTTACGAGGTGCTTCGGAGTAGCAAAGCCTTCCACGTTCTCGTCAAGTGTAATCACAGCACCCTTTTCCAGCAGCTCGGCAATCTTACCGGTGTGGATAGAGCCAACGGTGTACTTCTCTTCGAATACATCCCAAGGATTGTCCTCCAACTGCTTGTGGCCGAGGCTCAAGCGGCGGTTCTCCTTGTCGATGTCGAGTACGACAACGTCGATGGGAGCACCTACCTGAGTGAACTCTGAAGGATGCTTCACCTTCTTGGTCCAGCTGAGGTCGCTGATGTGAATCAGACCGTCAACACCTTCCTCCAACTCAACGAATACACCGAAGTTGGTGAAGTTGCGGACCTTGGCATTGTGCTTAGAACCAACAGGATACTTCGTCTCGATAGCCTCCCAGGGATCTTCCTTCAGCTGCTTGATGCCGAGAGACATCTTGCGCTCGTCGCGGTCGAGGGTCAGGATGACGGCCTCTACCTCATCGCCTACCTTCAGGAACTCCTGAGCAGAACGCAGGTGCTGGCTCCAAGACATCTCACTGACGTGAATCAGACCCTCAACACCGGGCTGAATCTCAACGAATGCACCGTAGTCGGCAATCACGACTACCTTGCCCTTCACGTGGTCACCAACCTTGAGATCAGCATCCAGAGCATCCCAAGGATGCGGAGTGAGCTGCTTCAGACCGAGTGCGATACGCTTCTTCTCATCGTCGAAGTCGAGGATGACGACGTTGATTTTCTGGTCGAGCTCGACAACCTTCTTCGGGTCGTCCACGCGGCCCCAGCTGAGGTCAGTGATGTGGATGAGTCCGTCAACACCGCCCAGGTCAACGAATACACCGTAAGAAGTGATGTTCTTGACGGTACCTTCGAGGATCTGACCTTTTTCGAGCTTGCCGATGATTTCCTTCTTCTGAGCCTCCAGCTCGGCCTCGATGAGAGCCTTGTGAGAGACAACAACGTTGCGGAACTCCTGATTGATCTTCACAATCTTGAACTCCATGGTCTTGCCTACGAACTGGTCGTAGTCGCGTATGGGGTGAACGTCGATTTGCGAACCGGGCAGGAATGCCTCGATGCCGAATACGTCGACAATCATACCGCCCTTCGTGCGGCACTTGATGTAGCCCTGTACGACCTCCTCGGCCTCAAGAGCTGCGTTGACGCGATCCCAAGCCTTGCTCAGGCGGGCCTTCTTGTGCGACAGGATGAGCTGGCCTTTCTTGTCCTCAGCGCTCTCCACATAGACCTCTACGGTGTCACCAATCTTCAGGGCGGGGTTGTAGCGGAATTCTGAGGCAGGGATGATGCCGTCGCTCTTGTAACCGATGTTGACAACAACTTCCTTTTTGTCAACCGAGATGACCTTACCGTCAACTACCTGATGGTCGGCTACTTTGTTAAGGGTTTCATCGTAGGCCTTGTCAAGCTCTTCCTTGCTGACGTTCGCTACGGTGCCATTCTCAAACTCGTCCCAGTTGAACTCGTCGAGCGGCTTAACGTTCTTTGTTAATTCTGACATAATTTGTTTTCTTTTGCCCCTTCTCTCGAAGAGGGCATTGACCGGGACAGACGTTTACCAGGTCGATTTTAGTTGGTTAATAATGTATAGGGGCAGCGTCTGTTCTAACTCCTATCTGCCCGTTTTGGGCAAAGTGGCTGCAAAGATACTGATTTTCAGCGACAAAAACGTGCTGGCAATATCAAAAGCCAGCATATTTACGTTTATTTAACAGTTATGCAGCTCGGCAGCCATTTCTTGTTGCAGTTCGCTGGCTTTCTCGGCAGCTGCTTTAGAGAAGTCCTCACCATTGGAGGCGTAGATGATGCCCCGGCTGGAGTTTACAAGCAGTCCGCAGTCTTTTATCATGCCGTACTTGCATACTTCGTGAAGGCTGCCACCTTGGGCACCGACACCGGGAACCAGCAGAAAATGGGTTGGGGCAAGGCGACGTATGTCCTCGAACATCTGTCCCTGCGTGGCTCCGACTACGTACATCATCTGCTGGTCGTTAGCCCACTGCTGGCTTCTTCTCAGCACTTTCTCGAACAGACGTTCGCCGTCGGGCGATTCCGTCAGTTGGAAGTCGTGGCTGCCCTTGTTGCTGGTCAGTGCCAACAGGATGACCCACTTGCCCTCGTAGCCGAGGAACGGTGTCACCGAGTCTTCGCCCATGTAGGGAGCTACGGTCAGTGAGTCCACGTCATACTCTTCAAAGAAAGTACGTGCGTACATAGCCGACGTGTTGCCAATATCACCACGCTTGGCATCGGCAATGATGAAGTGCTGCGGATAGTTCTGTTTCAGGTACTTGATGGTCTTCTCGAAGGCCATGAGTCCTTTCACGCCGAAAGCCTCGTAGAATGCGAGGTTGGGCTTGTACGATACGCAGTAGGGTGCGGTGGCATCGATGATGGCTTTGTTGAAGGCAAAGATGGGGTCTTCCTCCTTCAGCAGGTGCTGTGGAATCTTCTTCAGGTCGGTGTCGAGACCTACGCAGAGAAACGATTGTTTCTCGCGGATTTGCTGTATGAGTTCTTGTCTTGTCATAATTCTGATTCTTTCATTCGTTCTGCATTCTCGGCTACGGTCAATGCATCAATCATGGGCTGGATGTCGCCACCGAGGAAACCTTGCAGGTCGTGGGTGGTGTAGCCTATGCGGTGGTCGGTGACGCGGCCTTGAGGGAAGTTGTAAGTACGGATTTTGGCCGAGCGGTCGCCGGTAGATACTAACGACTTACGCCGCGAGGCAATGTCGTCCATGTACTTCTGGTGCTCCTTATCATATATAAAGGTATACAGGCGCGAGAGCGCACGTTCCTTGTTTTTAGGTTGGTCGCGGGTCTCGGTACACTCGATGAGTATCTCCTCGGTCTCGCCCGTGTTGGGGTTCTTCCACATATAGCGCAGACGGACACCGGACTCTACCTTGTTGACGTTCTGACCGCCGGCACCACTGGAGCGGAACGTGTCCCACTTGATTTCGCCCTCATTGACGTGAACCTCAAACTTGTCGGCCTCGGGTAGTACGGCTACCGTAGCCGCCGAGGTGTGCATACGTCCCTGGGTTTCGGTGACGGGGACTCGCTGTACACGGTGGACGCCCGACTCATATTTCAGCGTTCCATAGACATCGGCTCCGCTGACGGCAAAGTCAATTTCCTTGTAACCGCCGACAGCACCTTCCGAGACGCTGGTGATGCTCAGCTGCCAACCCTTGGAGTCGCAGTAGCTCTTGTACATCTTGAACAGGTCGCCTGCAAAGAGACAAGCCTCGTCGCCACCTGTTCCGGCACGTATCTCCATCTGTACGTTCTTGGCATCTTCGGGGTCTTTCGGGATGAGGGCAATTTTTATTTCTTCCTCCAGCTTGGGCTGGAGTTCCTCGTTGACGGCCAGTTCCTCACGGGCCATCTCCTTCATCTCCGGGTCGTCCTCGTTGGCCAGTATGTCCTTGGCCTCCTTGATTCCGTTCAGACAGGCAATGTAGCGTTTGCGGGCATCCATGATGTCGCCCAGGTCCTTGTATTCTTTCGTCAGTTTCACAAAGCGGTTCTGGTCGGCAATCACGTCGGGGTCGGTAATCAGCGTGGACACCTCCTCGAAGCGTGCCTCCAGACCGTCGAGCTTTTGTAAAATACTATTGGTGGTTTCTGCCATATTCAATAGTCAAATGTTCCAAATTCTGATTTGATAGTGAGCGAGCGTGTACCTTCCTCGATGTGTCCTATCACTTGGGCATCGATATTGAACGACTTCGAGACGGCAATCACCTGCTCGGCAACCTCTGGGCGCACATAGATTTCCATGCGGTGGCCCATGTTGAACACCTGATACATCTCGCGCCAGTCGGTACCCGAGCACTCGTGGATGGCACGGAAGAGCGGGGGTACAGGGAACAGGTTGTCTTTCACCACGCGGCAGTTCTCATTCACGAAGTGCAGCACCTTGGTCTGTGCGCCGCCTGTGCAGTGTACCATACCATGAATCTCAGGACGCAGTTCGTCGAGCAGCCGTTTGATGACTGGGGCGTAGGTGCGGGTAGGGGAGAGCACCAGCTGCCCCATATCTGGTAGCTTTGTATGTTGACATGCCATGTCAACATACGGGACGGAGTCTGTCAGTTGATACTTTCCGCTATACACCAGTTCGTCGGGTACGGCGTGGTCGAAGCTTTCGGGGTAACGCGCTGCCAGATACTTTGCAAACACGTCGTGGCGGGCACTGGTCAGACCATTGCTGCCCATACCACCGTTGTACCGCTTCTCATACGTGGCCTGTCCTGTGGAGGAGAAACCTACAATGACATCGCCCGGCCGGATATTGGCATTGTCGATGACATCGCTGCGCTTCATGCGACAGGTGACGGTGGAGTCGACGATGATGGTACGAACAAGGTCGCCCACGTCAGCTGTCTCACCACCGGTAGGATAGATGCCGATGCCCATATTGCGCAGTTCGCCGAGCAACTCGTCCGTACCGTTGATGATGGCTGAAATGACCTCACCGGGAATCAATAGCTTGTTGCGTCCGATGGTCGAGCTGACGAGAATATTGTCAACGGCGCCCACACAGAGCAGGTCGTCAGTGTTCATCACGATAGCGTCCTGAGCGATGCCCTTCCATACGCTGAGGTCACCCGTCTCTTTCCAGTACATGTAAGCCAGGCTCGACTTCGTGCCGGCACCGTCGGCATGCATGATGTTGCAGTATTCCGGGTCGCCGCCTAAAATGTCGGGTATGATTTTGCAGAAGGCTTGCGGGTACAGGCCTTTGTCGATGTTCTTGATAGCGTTGTGAACATCCTCCTTGGCGGCACTTACGCCGCGCATCATATAACGGTTGTCTGCCATTCCTTAGAACTTTACTTTCGGAGCACTCTGGGCATCTGCGTCAGCTTCGAACTTGTCCATCTTGGCAAAGCCGAATACACCGGCGAGGATGTTCTTGGGGAACGAACGGATGACGACGTTGTAGTTCTGCACAGCCGCATTGAACTTGTTGCGGGCCTCATTAATGCGGTTTTCGGTGCCTTCAAGTTGTACTTGAAGGTCGCGGAAGTTCTCGTTGGCTTTCAGTTCAGGATAGTTCTCACTGATGGCAATCAGTTTTCCTAAAGCAGAGCCGAGCTCACCCTGTGCCTTCTGGAATTCCTGAAGCTTCTCAGGTGTCAGATTGGTGGGGTCAAGGGTAATCTGCGTGGCCTTGGCGCGGGCGTTGACCACAGCCTCGAAGGTGCCCTGCTCGTGAGCGGCATAACCCTTGACGGTCTCTACGAGGTTGGGAATGAGGTCGGCACGGCGCTGATAGGCCGACTGCAC
Organism: uncultured Prevotellaceae bacterium; assembly: GCA_947168395.1. Lineage (GTDB taxonomy): Bacteria > Bacteroidota > Bacteroidia > Bacteroidales > Bacteroidaceae > Prevotella. Next base: position 113,864 of record CAMVLT010000004.1, read on the forward strand.
ATTGGCGAGTGCTGTCGTGGCTGTCTCCTGTTCGCCAACCATAGAGTTGTAAGCACTTGCAGCCCACATGGCTATAACCACCACTGCTGCGATAATTCCAATTGTTCCTTTTGTCAGTTTCATAATCGTAATATTATTAGTTGTTCAACGTTTACCAGCTTGACGTAGCACCGCCACCGCCCGAACTGCCACCTCCGAAACCGCCTCCGCTGAAGCCGCCTCCGCCACTGAAGCCACCGCCTCCCCGGCCACCGAAACCTCCGCCTGATACGAAGACCGCTTGCTCCAAGAATGGGTTGGCTGCCAAGGCAGCGACTGAAGGAAGTATACCGTAGCGTTTGCCGATGTAGAGAGAGAAGATAGTCCAGAACAGTACCATCAGCATATAGAAGCCCATGGAGCCGAGGTCATCGTCCTCTTGTGGGCTGACGAGCGGTGTCATGACGGGCATCTCCTTGCCTTGCAGCAGGTTATAGATGGCCTGTGTCAGATAGAGCAAGCCGCTGTCGGGCATCTCGGCCTTCATGCTTGGCACGAGGTATTCACTTTGCAGTCTGGAGCACTCGGCGTCGGTCAGGTCGGCTTCGAGTGAACGGCCTGTATGGCTGCGGAACAGCCGGTCGCCGTAGGCCAGCACCATCACCAGACCACGGTCGTTCTTGCCTACATGATAAATGTCAAAGATATCCTGGGCGAAGCGGAAGATGTCCTGGTCCTCAATGTGGTTGACGATGGCCACGACCGACTCGATGTCCAGACTGTCGTCCATCTGCTTGAGCAGCACGTTCAGCCGCTGCTCCGTCTCAGGAGTGACGATGCCGTCGGGGTTCGACACGTAGCGTGAACCGTCGGTCAGATGGGGCATGGGAATGGTCTTGGCCGTCCATACCTTATCCTCTGTCGCTTCCATGACACCAGCCTGCCGGGCTTCTTCTGGTTTCTCCATCGATGCTAACGTATAGTTGCATGCCAGCAGTTGGACGAAGATGCCAGCCGCGATGAGCCATTTCCAGTAGCGTTTGTAGGCAAAGGCCGAAGCCGTCTGTTGCTTCCACTGCTGCATGTAGGCTTTATATTCGCGCTTATAGTCCGATACATTATCATCATACAAGGCCGAATACTCGCGCTTCAGTCCTTTGGTGCCCGTAAACATCACCTGTTTGCGGGTTTCGTAGGACCGTTCCAGCTGTTCGGTGATGGCATTGTATTTGTTGACAATCTTCCGGATATTCCCCTTTCTTTCGGCTAACAACCGGCGTTGCTCATCCCGGTTCTTATGGTCGGTCAGCAGGCCGCTGGCAATCAGGGTGCCGAAAGTGCCGCCATAGATGTACGGCAGCAGCTCGGCTATCTGCTGATCGGCACCGATGCTGAAGGGCAGAAAGAACGCCACCACTGCCAGAATGGCGCCCACCATAATCTTTGTAACGCTATTCTTCATTGCTTGCTCACTTATTTATCGTGCCAGAATTCCCACGATGCGAATGCCTGGAGGAGCAGCATCTCGAGACCGTTCTTCACCTCGGCACCCCGTTCCAGTCCCCGCTTCATGAAGAGGGTCTCGTCGGGATTGTATATGAGGTCGTACAGTATGTTGTGATAATCCATCGCTTCGTATGGCAGTTGGGGACATTCATCTGTGTGTGGATACATGCCTAAGGGCGTGCAGTTCACGATGACATTGTACTCCTTGATGACCTCAGGCGTGACGTTTTCATACTGTATGGTGTCCGGCCGCTCATAGCGGCTCACGAAGACCGTTTCCAGACCTAACGACTTTAACCCGTAGTTGATGGCTTTCGAGGCACCGCCAGTCCCCAGGATCAGGGCCTTCTTGTGCCACTTCTTGTCGAGCATCGGCTCAATGCTCTGCGTGAAGCCGATGACATCGCTGTTGAACCCCTTCAACTTGATTTTCTTCCCCTCATGGGTGACACGTATCACGTTGACGGCACCGATGGCCTGGGCCTCGGGGGCGATGCTGTCTAAATACTCCATGACTCTTTCTTTATAAGGTATGGTGACATTCAGTCCCTTCAGATTAGGGGTCTTGTCGAGCACTTCCAGTAGCTGGTCAATGCTTGAAATCTCGAAGTTCTCATACCTTGCGTCAATGCCTTCGTCGGCAAACTTCTGGTTGAAGTAGCTGATGGAGAACGAGTGGCCTAAAGGATAGCCGATGAGTCCGTATTTGTCCATAGGGTAGGATAGGGTTTAATGGTTCTATTTAGTTGCAAAATACATGGTGCAGATGCCGAAGGTCAGTCGGCGGAAAGTCGCCTCGCGGAATCCGGCTTTCTTGAGAATCCCGACCATGCGCTCTCCTTGCGGGAAAGCCTCGATGGTCTTTGTCAGGTACGAGTAGGCGCTGCGGTCCTTGCTGATGAGCCGTCCGTAGACGGGCAGCACCGTGTGAGAGTAGATGTGGAACAGTTGCTTCATGGGGAACCTGACAGGTGTCGTCAACTCGACGATGCTCAGGTGTCCGCCCCTTTTCATTACGCGCCCCATCTCAGCCAGTCCACGGTCGAGGTCGGCAAAGTTGCGTATGCCGAAGGCTGCTGTCACGGCGTCGAAGGTCTCGTCTTGGTAGCTCAGGTGCAGACAGTCCTCCTTCTCAAAAGAGATGATGTCCTCGAGTCCCGCCTCCTCCACCTTTCTGCGGCCTATCTGCATCATGCCTTCGCTGATGTCGGCTCCAATGAGCCGTTCGGGCTTCAGCATCTGTGCAGCAAGAATCGCAAAGTCGCCCGTCCCCGTGGCAATGTCGAGCATCGTCTTTGGACTGTACGGTGCCAACTGGCCGATAGCCTTGCGGCGCCATCCGCGGTCGATGTCCCACGACAGCCGGTGGTTCAGCCGGTCGTAGGTAGGAGCGATGTTGTCGAACATCGCTTCTACCTGGGCGGCTTTCTCACCGTTCGAGTAGGGGTTGATGGCTTCTTGCTGGTAGGTCATGGGATTAATGGGAATAATGAGACCAATAGGACTTTATGGGGCCAATGATACTTAACGATTCTTCAGCCAATTGGCCACATTCTGCTCGATGCGTCCGGCTATGTCGCCCGTCTCAGCAGCACGGTCGAACTTCTCGCCCACGATGTGCTCGTACAGCTCAATGTAGCGCTCCGAGACACTCTCGGCATACTCGTCGGTAATCTCGGGCATCACCTGGCCTGGCTCGTTCATGAAGTTGTGCTCAATGAGCCACTGGCGCACGAACTCCTTCGAAAGCTGCTTCTGCGGCTCGCCCTTTGCTAATTTCTCCTCGTAGCCGTCGGCATAGAAGTAGCGGCTCGAGTCCGGTGTGTGAATCTCGTCAATCAGGTACACCTTACCGTCGCGCTTTCCGAACTCATACTTCGTGTCCACCAGGATGAGGCCACGCTTGGCGGCAATCTCCTGACCACGGGCAAAGATGCGGCGCGTGTAGTCTTCCATCACGGCGTAGTCCTCAGCCGAGACCAGTCCCTGGGCTATAATCTCCTCTTTCGAGATGTTCATGTCGTGCCCCTCGTCGGCCTTCGTTGTCGGTGTGATGATAGGCTCGGGGAACCGCTCGTTCTCCTTCATGCCGTCGGGCAGCTTCACACCGCACAACTCACGGCAGCCGTTCTTGTACTCGCGCCAGGCCGAGCCGGTAAGGATAGAGCGGATAATCATCTCCACGCGGAATCCCTCGCACTTCAGTCCCACCGTCACCATCGGGTCGGGCGTGGCCAGTTTCCAGTTCGGGCAGATGTCAGTCGTGGCGTCTAAGAACTTGGCGGCTATCTGGTTCAGCACCTGACCCTTGAACGGTATGCCCTTCGGCAGCACCACGTCGAATGCCGATATGCGGTCGGTAGCCACCATCACCATCAGGTCATCATTGATGTTATACACATCGCGTACCTTTCCATGATACACGCTTTTCTGTCCCTCAAACTGGAACTCAGTCTTTGTTAATGCGTTTGCCATAAACAATAATTCTTTGTAAAATTGCAATTTTGGTTGCAAAGTTACAAAGAATTATTGAGAATCGGAAACACTTGTCCGATTATTTAATAAAAATGTTATTCAAGGCTCTATGGAACCTTCTTTCCAATTACTACGTTCGTATCACCCTCAACGTCGGCTTGATTGCCGCCACCGTAGACGTCACCACGGATGTCGACACCCACTGTCTTCTTCTCATAGTAGGTGGTGCCCTCCACAGCATTGCCGGTAGCTTGAGCATAGCTTGCTGGGGTGGTGAGGGTGTAGTAGCTTGTCACATCAGCACCTACAGCAACAGTCACTTTCTGGTATACATCTCCTGTCTTCTTCTCATAGTAGGTGGTGCCCTCCACAGCATTGCCGGTAGCTTGAGTATAGCTTGCTGGGGTGGTGAGGGTGTAGTAGTTTGCCACACTTGTCGTACCAGGGGTAAGGGTCGCGGTTACAATTTCATACACCTCATCTCCTGCCTCAGTACCGATGTTCACGTTCGGGTTGCCTATTACCTTAGCTTCATTGCCTCCACCGAAGACAGATCCGATGCTACCGATGGCATCTGCATCATGTGAAGGAATGGCAAAGCCCTTGTTGGCGTCATAGCCAGTTTCACTAACCTCTATTTTCTTAGAGCCTATAACTCTCGCTCCTTCACCGACTACAGTTTCTCTGTACTTACCCTTCACCACGTTTACATTCACCGTAGGGTTACCCACCATTGTGGCTGAAGCACCGTAGCCACCGCCAAAGATTTTGCCGATGCTGGTGAACGAATGGACGTTCACTTGTGGGTCAGCCACAGGATTATTGCCAGTTTCCTTCACGCTGCCATCATCGTTATAGCCATAGACCGAGTAGCGTGCCAGATTACCGCCACCATACAGTTCACCGATGATAATGGGCCGACAGCCTGTCTCCTCAATGTTTACAGTAATGGTGCCTCGGATGGCACCGCCTTGGTCGTTGCCACCAAACACCTGACCGTAAGTGCCGTTGGTGATGTTGAGTATCACATCGCCGTTGACGTCAGCATTGGCAGCACCGCCGTATGCTTTTCCCAAACCGCTGATACAGCCAATTTCCAGAACGGCGTCGCCGTCCTGCGGGGCATTACTACCACCGCCGTAGGCCTCGCTGACAGTAAAGTCACATCCACGATCTTCCAATGTGGTACGAGACTCCACACGCACGTTGCCCCGGCTATTGGAGCCTCCATACACCTCATGCACGGTACCGCCGTAGATGGTGGCATGAGTCTTACCGATGCCGTAGCCGTAGTTTGTCTCACGGTTCTCTCTGGTAGAGGTGTCTGGATCAGTGTTATTAATCGCCAGTATCGGGTCATTCTCCGTGCCAGCTCCTGTACCAGAGTGCGTATAGTTCTTTAAGCCCACGTTGGCACCTGGGTTATCATACCATTTACCATCCAACTCGTAGTCGTCCTTACCGTTACCGCCGCCGAACACCTGGCCAATCTCATAGGTGCCATTGACTGTAACCTCCGTAGCCGGCACAGAAGCAGCGTTACCACCGCCATATACTGTCTTGATACTGGTCTGGTCACAACCATCTATGATGACGCGCACAACTGCGGTGTCGGCCACAGGCTTATAGTCGGGGATGAAGGCAGCAAGGTTGCCACCGCCATAGACCGCCTCAACATTGTATTTGCTATTGCTCTTTGACGTGTCTTTAACATGGCCTTCATGATCTTCAGTCTTATAGATATGCACCGTGACGGCACTTTGCGGACTACCGTTCAGGTTGTTGCAGCCGAAGATCTTGTCCTTCACCACGCAGTTGCCGTATGTGGTGTTTCCTTCCGATGTCGTCGGTTCATTCAGTTTCACCAGCACATCGCCATATACCTTTGCCTCAATGGCATCCTCTGCAGCAACATATCCTTCAGATCCCGGAGTGCCAACGGCAGCCTTTGCTAACTGTCCCAGACCGCCACCATAGACATTGCGATTCACTGTGCCGCCCTTCAGGTTGACGTTGGTCTTGAAGATGGCATAATAGGTGGCACTTGAATTTGCTTTAGCATTTACGTCTGTGATTAATGCATCAGCAGACGTTGCTGTATAATATCCTGTTACTGGAGAACCGTCTAACAGTTCGTCAAGCTCCACATATTCCGTTCGCTGACCCTCATGCCAGTGCGAAGAGTTCGAATTGGCAAGTGCACCGCCGCCATAGACATCTTGGCTCACAGTGCCGCCATTGATGTTGACATCCACACCGCCTAAGGTAATACCACGCTGGCCGCCGCCAAAGACAGAGCCGTTGACAGCGCTGCTGCCATCGATGGTCACATGGGTATTGCTGGCCAAGCCCAGAGTCGGAAGGAACGCAAGATAAGCATCCTTTGTATAATACACCCAAATAAATCTCTCATCTTTCTTTCCTGCTTCATCTTTATAATAATCCCAAGTTGTACCTTCAGCACCAGCTGGCTTGTATGCTACGAGTTGCATACTCTTGGATCTATTGGTACCAGATTCCACATAATTTGGAGTGACACCCTTACAGGAACCATAGACATCGCCAGTGACAGCATTGTCTTTGACAACCACAGTACATGTTCCACCGCCTTTAGGCTTTGTCGGTAATCCCCCCACGACTTTAAATCTTCCCACAGAAGCTATCTCGCCACCGCCATAGACGTTGCCTGTAACCTTGGAAGCCCCCTGAACGGTAACTTTAGAGTCGCCACGCACTAAGGCCGAATAGCCATGTGTCTGTAGGCCAGCACCACCACCGAAGACGCTGCCCGTGATCTTGGGTTTTTCTGTTCCTGTTTCTCCAGACGTTCCTATCGTCACCTTCGCATCATCTTCCACACGGCCTACCTCACCACCGCCATAGACGTTGCCATTTACCGTACCGCCACTGACGCTGACATCGGTGGCGTACACAATGGCTTTCTCACACCACCAAGTGTGCCAGGAACCCTGACCTGCTCCAAATACATTGCCATGTTTGGTTGGCTCATTAGTACTTGCAAGACCTATCGTTCCACCAGAGATGTCGACCGTGCAAATGCCTGTGTTCTTGTTAGTGTTAGCGTCAGTGACAGTGTTATTGCCAAGGGTGTTGTTATTGCCAGCATCCAGATTATTTCCATTGGAATCGCTATTTTTCCATACATAATTATAAGTTAGATTACCATCTTTATCTTTATCATCCTTGTAAATGGTACCCACATCACCCAAGTTACCGCCGCCATAGACGTTGCCCTCAATAGCAGCGTCGCCACTGACAGCGAGTTTGGTGTTCCATCTCACGCGCCCGGCTTCTGCAAAAGATTCAAGGCCGCGACCACCACCAAAAGCGTCACCCTTAACAGTGCCACCCTGAATTTTCACGTCTGTATTGCGATACACAAAACCGCTCTCGCTACCGCCAAAGACGGAACCATTGATGGTGCCTCCGCCGATAGTCACATCGGTCGCAGCAGAGATGGCCAAGGTCTCGATAAATTGAAGGTAAGCACTCTTACTACCAAAATGCTCCCATGTGTTATTACCAATCATACGTTTGGGCTGATGCTCATCAATGTTATACGTTTTACCTGCATTTTCAGAAATCGCATCAAACTGTTCTTTGGTTAGATAATCATAATTCCTTGGCTCAACACCCTGACCAGCACCATAGACGTGGCCTGTCAAAGCGTCGTTTACTGTGCCGATGGTAGCACTGCCTTGAATAATGACAGTACTTGTACCACCAGCTTTCAAGCCATACGGCATACCAGAAGGCAAGTCGGCAGGTGCGTCCGTAGGATTACCCTCACTTATCTTGACTTTATACCTGCCCACTGAAGCCAGCTCGCCACCGCCATAGACGTTTTTCAACACTTGGGCTTGGCCCTGAACAGTGACAGTACTGTGACCACGCACCAGTGCCGAGTAACCGTGGGTCACTACGCCTGCACCGGCAGCAAATACGTTGCCTCGGATAGTGGGCGTACTGGTTCCTTCAGCAGCGCCAATCTCCACTACGGTATTCCTTTCTACACGAGCAATCTCACCGCCGCCATAGACGTTACCTGTACCTGCCTTTAGCGTTTGGGATCCCTCAGCTCCTTCGAGGGTTCCCACCATACCGTTATAGATCCTGACAGTAGTTCCACCATCTAATAATGTGTATCTTGGGTTCGCGTTTTCGCCGTTATCTGTTACACCTTGTTCGACGATTCCCACCATGGCTTTCGCACACGTGAATGAGTTGGCAACACCCTTGCCGCCTCCGTAAACATTGCCACCGATGGTAGGAGTTCCTGAAGTCACCACATACGTAACATTCTCACCGCTCGTTTGTTTCTGAGCACAGACATTCACCTCCGTATTTCCCTGCACGTCGCCGGTCTCGCCGCCGCCATAGACACTGCCCTTGACATCGGCAGTCGCTGAAATGTTCACACTGGTATTCTTAACCAGTGCGACGTCGGTTTGGTTGGTTGTTGCGTCACCACGGGCTGCACCGAAGACGTTACCGTTGTTAGTTCCGTCAACACCTACCTGACCGCCGCTAATCGAGATGGTAGTAGTACCGCCGGTAGGAATAGTTGTAGTACTGACATTGTTCGTTGTAGTCGTGGTGATTTTACCCACCGAGCCCATAGCACCGGCACCATAGACATTACGTACAACTGTGCCGCCAGTAATATTGACCGTAGTAGTTCCATACACGATACCAGCCAAGGAGTTGTACATGTCACCTTCGCCATCATGGGCTGTATGACCGGCAGGGATAGTGCTAGAATAATACTTATCCGTACCGCAGCCGCCACCATAGACGTTGCCACGGTAGGGATATTCGGCACCGCTGTAACTCTTTCCGTTGGACGTAACAGTATAGCCAGCGTCTGTGCTTTTATAGATGCCTATAGTACCGCTATGAACGTTAACCTCGGTGTCGTGGAATACGTGCCCGTTCTCGCCGCTGCCATAGACGGTGCCATTGATTTGAGGTCCCGTCTCAGAGCCAGAGGCGCCAATAGTGACATGCGTGTCATAGACCCAGGCGCAGTGGTCGTCACGTGCACCAGGTTGGTTGATATCACCTCGCGACGAGCCGAACACCATGCCGTTCTCCTTGCCGTCGTAGCCGATGGTACCGCCAGTGATGGTGACGTTGGCTACGCCTGTGCCTTCAGTAGCGAATTTATTGACTCCTGTTACCTTATTATCGTCGTCTACTATATATTCGAAATCACCTACCGTACCGTATGCACCGCCACCATATACATTATGGTATATAGTGCCACCGCTGATGTTGACATTGGTATTCTTAAATATCTTGCCGCTACGCACAGTATTGCCGTGACCACTGCCGCCGCCATAGACGTTACCCATCTTGGCACCGCCAAAATAGCGGGTGGTGCCGGAAACCTCAATCGGTGCAATACCTACAGTACCGCCGCTCACAGACACGTATGTGCTACCTGTTGCTGTGGTAGTTGTTCCTGATGTTGTGCTTTCTCCCACGCTGGCCATTTCGCCACCGCCGTAGATACTGGCCTTCACCTCACCGCCCTGCATGTCAATCTTCGTATCTTCCTTCACAAGACCGGCGACAAGCCTGGGGTACGACGTTGTACCATTAACTGTAATACTTTGTATCAGGCTGCCATAGCCACTGCCGAAGACACTGCCGAAGGTGTATTCCGTTGTTTCTCCATTCTTCACCTCAGTACCTATTTGGGTTTCGCTGCCCGAAATGGAGATTTCTGTACTTGCATTAATACTTTCGCCAGCAGCATTTGTGGTGGTATGGTGTCCTACCACCTGGCCCAACTCGCCGCCACCATAGACATTGCTCTTGATGGTGCCGCCAGTGATGGTCACCTTGGTGCTATTGGCATTGCCTAACTTCCACCAGTTCACATCGTTGATGTAAGTTGAGCCGTCCTGTTTATAGAAATTACCCATGCCACCGGCAAAGACGTTACCGCCCTTGGTGTGAGTAAGCTGCCCGGTGGTGGTGTCAAACTCCGTCTTGGGGATGCTGTTATGCTCCTTCCACGCCGTCCATTGTTCAGTCGTCCACGCCTTAAAGTCAGTGTTATCGAGTTCACTGGGAGCGTTGCCTGTGCTTGGGGTCGTATTGGGAATAATATATTCGCGATTATTACCTATCGTGCCGCCACTGATGGTGATGTCAATGTGGCCGCGACCAAGTCCGACAGGTCCATCCTTGTAGAAGGTGGTGGTGTTTCCTTCGTCATCTTTATTGTCATCCTGCATAATACCATAATTATTGGTATTAGTAGACTCAAAGAGTCCATAGCCCACAGAGCCTAATCGTCCACCGCCATAGATGGAGCCGAGTATGTTACCGCCCTTGATTTCCATCTTGATGCTGCCAGCCACATTACCCGCTGTATAGGCCTCGCCAGAGAAACCACGGCCACCGCCGAACACGTTACCATCTACGTATGAGGTTCCCCATGTGCCAATCGTCGGAGTAATTGTTGTAGTGGTGGGGTCTTCGCCTTCTACTGCAGGAGGCACCGTCTCAGTCCTGCTATCAATGGTCACCTTAACATCGCGCATCACGTGACCATCCTCACCGCCGCCGAAGACGGAACCGTAAATGGTGCCACCCGTGATGTTCACCTCCACGTCGCCCACATTGGTACTCTTGTTGAAGAGCACGCGCTGGTCGCCCTTGCCAGCACCGAAGAGGTAGCAGGTAACGGGGTGAGCGCTAATCTGTTTCAACGTGCGAGGCACACCAAGCGTGGCCGTGCCGCCGAAGTTAACGGTACACTTGCCTCCAGATTGAATGATTGTTGTCGGTTTGCCATCACTATCTAACTGATACTTACCCACGTTGGTCAACTCATTACCACCATAAACGCTGGTCAGGATATGACCACCAGTAATATCTACTCTTGTGTTGCCATAAACGGCACCTGCATCCACAAACCATCTGCCTGGTTTGTAAGGATAGTAGCCAGAGCCGCCTCCGAATACACTGCCGTAGAAGGTATGACCGTCATCGGCAGTAGTGCGACCGCCGTTGGAGTCATAACCAGAGGTTCCATAGTTCGGGTCGTATGGCGCATATCTGTCTGCTACATTCGCCGCCTGACCATACGGCCAGCTGGCACATTCAGGCAGAGACGAAGTATAATAAGTAGGAGTGTTATTAGGAGAAACCAGATCTTTCAATGCTTGTCTGTCATTTGCGCCCATAATCAGATGTCCTGCCGACCACTCATCCGCTGTATAGCGACGATTGACAGCGAGCGGAGTAAGCGAGGTTGACAATTTGTCTAAGTATGTACCATCATCTGTCATCTGCACATATCCGTTACCTATCTGGCAATCATCTTGAATCGTTACATGGGTATCCTCCTGCACGAAACCGTTCTCACTGCCACCAAAGACACAACCTTTGACGAAGGCGTGATCTTTAATGGTCACATCGGTCTCAGTGGCTAAGGCTAACGTCCTGATATACGTTGCGTAATCATTTGGTAATTTTTCATCACCAACAAGGGCTTCAAATTTTTTATATTTAACCTCGCCGTTAGGTATCTTACTCCAAGGTTGTTCTGAATCCGCAAAACCTTCGTATGGCTGGATTCCCTTGCCAGCACCAAAGACATGGCCATAATCATCAGGTTTATGCGTTGTGGTGTTGTTCATCACCATATCATTGGGACCTATTTCGGCATAGCCACCGATAGTGACGGTACATTTGCCGCCGCTGATGTTATATTCCGCTATGTTATTAGTGACTTGGTATCTACCCACGGTGGCCATCTCGCCACCGCCATAGACACTTTGCATCACCTTGGCATTGCCCTCAATGGTGACAGAACTGTGACCACGTACCAGAGCCGAGTAGCCATGTGTCCTTAAGCCTGCACCTGCACCGAAGACGGTTCCCATGATGACGGGCTTGTTGGTGGTGGGTGTCCCTGCCACGCCTGCTCCGAAACCTATCGTCACCTCCGTGTTTCGTTCAACTCGCGCAATCTCACCGCCGCCATAGACGTTGCCATTAATAGTGCCGTTGCCAATGCGGACATGCGTTCCTCCACCGTCGTTGTTAGCGTCATTGGAACTCTCAGTGGTACCCTCATTGCCGAGCACCATGGCTGCATCACAGAAGAACGAGGTGTCATCACCTTTGCCGCCCCCGTACACATCGCCGCCGATGAATATCCCGGCAGTGCCTTCCGTCACACTTTCCCAATTCCCTGAGTTATTAAGTTTGGCACCGATGTTCACATTGGTGTTACCTGTCAGATCAATCACAGCATTGTTCCTGCCAGCTACTTCCGCATCAGCTACCTCATGATATTTACCCACGTCGGCCAGCTTGCCGCCGCCATAGACATTGCCGGTGATGTAGGCACCCGTTACGGTTCTCGTGTCCTGTATAGGAGTATCCCCGTCATATTGCACCTTGTATTCACCAGTCACTTGATCTTGAGCAAATCTATACACAGATGTTGATGTGGCCGTACCAATATTGACCGTGGTGTTGCCATAGACAGCAGCAGCATCGCCGCCGCCGTAGACATCGCCGATGGCGCCAAGAAGATTACCATCCGTGTCATCGGGATCTGTTACACCGTCGCGGTCAATTTCAGCGGCATGATCACCAGGAATCATGTTGATGTTCACCGTCGGATTGCCATATACTGTAGCAGTGGCACCATAGCCTCCACCAAACACCTCGCCGATACTGGTGCAAGAAGTGACGTTCAATACAGGCGCGGCGTATCCGGCATACGGTATTGAAAAGACTGTCCACGTAGCCCCAGCCGTTTCTGTTTCCTCATTATATGTATATGAATACGTATTTACTGGCAGATGAGGATCATCCGCTGATACTCTTGGAATAAGATAAAGTTTGCCAACCGACGACAGTATAGGAGTCTCATTGGTATCGCCGATGCCATCGCCATTTTCGGCTTCTGTTTCTTCTGTCATTACATAATAGCCGTATTGCGAATAGGCAGCATTGTTTCCGCAGAGATAAAGATGGTCGATATTGAGGGGAATACAGGTCGTTTCCTCGATATTCAGGATGATGTGCCCCTTGATGCGGCCACCGTTGTTGTTGCCGCCGAATATCTTGCCGAAGTTGCCGCTGGTAATGGTCAGCTCCACGTCACCATTCACATTGGCGTTGTCAGCACCGCCGAAAACCAGAGGAATTTTCTCGGAAGGTTTACAACCCATGATAATCTTCAGGTCTCCGTTCACATCGGCATTCTTACCAGCGCCCACTAACTGTGCAACGTCAAGGGCACAGTAGCCGTCATCACCTTCATGAAGTCCACTATCCGCAATATCAATGACAACATCTCCATAAACAGTCCCCTTCTCGTTACTGCCGCCGTAAGCTTCATGCACAGTGCCGCCATAAATCAAGGTGTTTGCGTTGCCATTGACATTGGCGCCAGGGTTTATCGTCCAGGTGGTTCCTTTTTTGTATTTGTCCTTACCGTTACCACCGCCGAAGACACTGCCTATCTCGTAACAACTATTTACATCCACAGCCGTCTCAGGAACAGGAGCGGCATTACCGCCACCATAGACCGTCAGAATGCTGGTTAAATCACATCCATTAATGATGACGTGTGCCTTTTTGCCCGCTGCCTCGTAGGGTGCCAAGTTACCGCCACCATACACAGCAGCAACTTCATAGGTTGGAGTCACATACCCAGAAACACTTTCATAATCATCCGGGTGGGCATCCATTATAGCTTTATTGGCCGCTTTAACTTCCCCTGTTGTTTTCTTATTATCGCCATTACCAGCAACAGTCCTCCATACCGTCACCGTCACATCGCCCTGCGGCGAACCCAACAGATTGTTACAGCCGAACACTCGACCGCTCTTAATCACCTGTACAGGCGTTTCGCTTGTGCCAGCGTTATCGTAAGTGGTATAGAAGGAAGTGGCAGATGATCCATCATTACTACCCAGAGTCACATTGATATCACCCCACACCACGGCTTCAATGTCTTTCGCCGCGGTAACACCCTGAGCATCGTAAAAGTCCGTCTTTTGTCCTAATCCGCCACCGTAGGCATCGCCCTTGATGGTGCCGCCGGTCAGGTCAACGGAGGTTGTGTAAAAAGCAGAACCCTCAGTATGAGCCCATGTTGCTTCTTGACGATAATACGTTCCACTGCTAAACGTCGTTCCAGAATCAGTGATTTTCGTATATTTATATGGATTTTCGGCTGTACCAGCACCACTCCTTTCGTATAAGTCGGTTATTGATTCACCTTCGTTTAGTGCAGTAGCCACCACGTAGCCGTTCACATCCCAGTTGCCGAGGTTCGTATCTGCCAAAGCACCGCCGCCATAGACATCCTGTTCCACGGTGCCGGCAACCATGTTTACATCCACGTTTCCTAAGGTAACACCCCTCTGGCCGCCGCCATAGACGGAGCCATAGACGTAAGGAGTGCCCGAAGCAGTGATAGTCCCTGTCGTCTCATTCGGTGTCCACGTACCACCGATGGTCACATGGGGATGGCTGGTCAAGGCCAGCGTCTTAAGGAATGCAAGATAATCAGCTTCTCTTTTATAATATCTCTTGATAAACTTCTGTCCTTCATATCCTTCTGCATAAGTTTCCCAATAATCCCATGTGTCACCTGGGGTATCACTTGGACGGTTTTCATAGGTCTGCATACTATAAACATCCTTATAACTTAAAGAATTATAATGAGGCGTGACACCCTTACAGGCACCATAAACATTGTGCCCAGTGCCACTTTCCCCAATCTTAGCATTATCTTTGATGTTGACGATACATGTTCCACCGGCTTTCGGTTTGGTCGGTAATCCACCTACTACTTCAAATTTACCCACCGATGCTATCTCGCCACCGCCATAGACGCTACCGCCAATCTGGGCAGTGCCCTGAACGGTGACATCAGCGTTGCCACGAACGAGGGCTGAGTAGCCATGTGTCTCTAAACCTGCTCCGGCACCGAATACGTTGCCCGCAATATTAGGCTTGTCTGTTTCGGTTTCTCCAGATGTTCCTATCGTCACCTTTGCATCGTCTTCCACGCGACCAACCTGACCGCCGCCATAGATGTTACCATTCACAGTACCGCCACTGACACTGACATTCGTAGCGTAGGCAATGGCTTTCTCACACCACCAAGTGATGTCAGTACCCCTACCAGCTCCGAACACGTTACCATGGTCTTCGTCTGCACTTCCATCGGAGCCTATTGTTCCACCAGAGATGGTTACTTTGCAAATGCCAGTGTTCTTGTTAGTGCCAGTGATAGTGTTATTTCCAGCGGTATTGTTATGGTCTGTGTCATTAACATTGCCATTAGCATCGCTGTTTCTCCATATATAATTATAAGTTAGATTATTATGTTCATCTTTAGCATCCTTATAAATGGTACCCACATCACCTAAGTTTCCACCTCCGTAGACATTACCGGCAACAGAGCCATTATTCATCGTGACCTCTGTGTTTCCTCTCACTCGTCCGGCTTCTGCAAAAGATTCAAGTCCGCGTCCGCCACCAAAAACACTACCATTAATCGTGCCATTCTGAATCTTTACGTCAGTATCGTGATATACAAAACCGCTCTCGCTACCACCAAAGACGGAACCCTTGACGGTAGTGCTTCCAGTGATGGTCACATCAGTCTCGGCGGACAAAGCCAGTGTCTCAACAAACTGAAGGTAAGCGGCTTGACTAACAAAATATTCCCACGTATCAGCGCCGTTGACTTTATTCATACGTTTGGGCTTATGAGCATCTATATCATAGTCTTCTGCATTATTGCCCTCTATTGCACCATACTGCTCTTCAGTTTGATAATCATAACCCAGACGAGGCTCGAGCCCCTGACCGGCACCATAGACGTGGCCTGTTGTAGCGATATCATTTGTTCCGATGACGGCGTTGTCTTGAATCACGACTGTATTTGTTCCACCGTTTATTAAATGTGCCGGCATTCCGTATGGCAACGACTTCGGTACATCACTATCATTTGCATTCGCCGGAGTCTTAACCTTATATCTGCCCACCGACGCCAACTCGCCGCCGCCATAGACGTTTTTCCACACCTTGGCTTTTCCCTGTACGGTGACAGTGCTGGTGCCACGCACCAATGCCGAGTAGCCATGTGTCTCTAAGCCTGCGCCGGCAGCGAACACGCTACCCTCGATAGTGGGTTCATCTGTTTCTGATGCGGTTCCTATCGTCACCACCGTATTGTTTTCCACGCGGCTAACCTCACCACCGCCATAGACGTTACCTTTCACCACCGAGCCGGTAGTATTGATACTGACATTCGTTTTATACACCATACCTTGCTCGCATTCGAAGGTTGTTGCTGCACCCTTGCCACCACCGAACACATTGCCATGTTCTTTTGGCTTTGCAGGATTCTCAACACCTATCGTACCGCCAGTGATAGTGACTTTGCTAAAGCCAGTCATCTTGTCTGTGGCAGTGTTGGTAGTAATATTATTGCCATCTTGATCTTTCCAATCATAATTGCCGACAGAAGCAGGACTTTGGTCGGCATGTGTACCCACATCGCCCAAGTTACCGCCACCATAGACGTTACCCTCAACTGTGCCGCCGCCCATGTTCACCTCGGTATTGGTCTTCACGTCGGCTTGGTTACCGCCGCCATAGACGGAGCCGCCTATCCTGACTCCCGTTGTTGTTGTCTGCTCCCCTTCCGCCATGGCGTTCCCCGCCATCAGCAGTGCCGTGAGCAGCAGTGTCATTGTCAGTATATGTCTCTTATTCATAGTCTGTATCTGTTTCATTTCTAAATCGTTACTTCAAAGATGCGCTTCCCTTGGTTCACTATCCACTGCGGCTCCGTATCCTTTCGTTTTTTTGAGAAGTCGAAGGTGACGAGGTAACCTTCTGCCGTGCCTCGTGCCGTTAGGTATGAGGCCAACTGGTCGCGTCCCCGCTCCTCGTACTTTTCGTCGCGCCATATCTTCAGTTCGATGATGTATTCCTCGCTGCCGTAGGTCACCACCAAGTCCATGCGCCGGTTGTCGCGTGTCTGCGGCTCCACATAGTAGAATCCAGTGCCGTTGATGATGGGTTTCAGGAATGTGAGGAACAGCAGGCGCCCTTCCCTTTCAAGGAAAGGCACGGTGCTCTCGCGGTATTCCTCACGCATCAGCTCGGCAAAGCGTGTTATGACCAGTTCCATGTCAAGCCGTCCACCACGCACGTAGTTCACCTGTATGCGCAGCTTTCCCAGGTCGTTGATGGTCTGCTCGGCAATGAAATAGTTGTTGAGCACCTCTTCGAAAATGATGTTGTGGATGCGCACCTTCCGCCTTTCGTCATACCTGATGATGCTGAACATCGTGGCGAAGTCCATCACGGGGTTGTTCACGTCGTAGGTCACCTCTTCGCCGTTGACGGAGATGGCAAAGATGAACTGCTTCAGTTCCGGGTAGTTCTCCAGATTCTTCGTCAGACTGGTGAAGAGGGTGTTCTTTTCCAGGATGGTCTGCTTCGTAGCCGTTTGCACCCCACGGACGGTCCAGTCCTTGTCCAGTTCTTCGTCAATCACCTTGCAGAGCTTGCTCACGAGGAATGGGTAGCCCGTGGTGTATTTGTATATTTCCTCACTCACGGCAGGGATGTCCATACCCGTATGCTCGTCAGCCTCATAGTCGGCGAGCATCTGGGCAATCTCCTCTGGGTGGAAAGTCATGTCAACCTTGAAGTCAGTTGCGATGTTCCACGGCGAATTATACTTCTTCTCAGCATCAGGACGAATCTTTATCTTCAGATTCTTTACATCATAGACCCCCGCAAGGATTACGCTGTGGAAGGTGTAGTCTATGCCCAGCATGTCGCGCTCCAGATACCTGTTGCGCAACATTCCCAGAAAGTTGAGGAATAGCTGGTTGTCGCTACTCTTGTCCACCTCGTCTATGGTCACGACAACAGGTTTCGGAGCCTTTCTGCAGAATTCTGTTATCAGCAGTGCCAGCTCGTCCATCGACTTAGCCGTGCTTTCCTTCCAGATGGTCATTAGCTTCGCGTCCAGGTTAAGTGGAGCGAGATAAATAGCCATCATCTCGCAGAATTTCTTAACAAAGGCTTCATTCGACTCGAAAGCACTGCTGTCAAGTCCCTCGAAACTAAGTGGCACAACAATATACCGTTCCGACAGCCGTCGCCAGATCATGATGAGCGTTGTCGTCTTGCCATACTGCCGTGCGCGGTTGATGGTGAAATACTTACCCCTGTCTATCAGGGCCTCCACGGCCTTAAACCGCTTCTCCGTATTCACCATATAGTGCCACTGCGGGTTGCAACTGCCAGTGATATTGAATTCCTTTCTCATTCTTCAATCTTCAATCTTCAATTCTCAATCTTCTATCTCGATGTTCACCTTCGTGCTGCCTTCCACCTCGCCCTGGTCGCCACCGCCGAAGACGTTGCCGAGGATATTGGTGGTGCCGGGACCTTTCAAATTGACGGTAACGGTGTGAATTATTGCAGAGGTAGTGGAAGTCGCAGGGGTATTAATAACGTAACTCTCCTCGCCGCCACCAAATACATTACCTGTGTCAGATTTGCCAGCAGTGCCTATAGTTGTGGTTTTGCCCGCTTCAGTTTGTATGGTCAGGGTGACGTTGCCTTGCACAGAGCCGAGGTTGCTCTTGTCCAGATTCTCGGTGGTGTAGAGGATGTGGTTGTCTTTGTCAACACTAATAGCATTGGCATGTTTCCATGTGTAGGTGGTTATTTTGCCTTTTTCTCCAGTACGGTAGGTACCGAAATCCGTATAGTACCAGGGTTCTGTTCGGAAGCCAATACTATCGACTTCAACGTTGGGCAGTTGTGCCGAGAAGCCAGCACCGAACACATTGCCTTTGACCGTGCAGTTGGTGAGGGTGGAAAAGACGGGGCCAGCGACTTTACCAAGGCTGCCGCCGCCGTAGAAGTTGCCGGTGATAGTGCAGTTGGTCAGTGTAGAGGTGACGTTACGCGTGGTGGCCAGCGAGAACTTCACAAAGTCCACGAAAATACGTGCCACGTTAGTCTTGTTGTCCGACATGGGGATGAACTGGTAACTGAGCTGGGTGGAGACACCGCCGTAGGTAGCATTATATTCCTGTTTGTATTGCTGCCTAACCCATTCGTTCCAATCGATATTGGTCACGTTGTTCTTATTGCTGGGTGCATAGCGGCTGTAGGAGTTGCCGCCATAGCCGGCACCGAAGAAGGTGCCGAAGGTGCAGCCGGTGGCCGTGGTGGTGACGATCTTTCTGCTATTCATGTCACCGAACTTAGGACCACCGCAGAAGATGTCCACATAGCTGTCGACGATGGTGGTGCTGAGGTTGCCCGTCACAGGCTTTGCTGCGTTGAGGCCACCTGCATAGAACTCCTTGATGTCAGCATTCTGTATAAGCCAGGTGATGTTGCCTGTATTGTCGGCACCATCGGCTTTACCGATGCCCTCCATAGCTGCACCACAGACGGTGCCGAAACGGCCGCCATTGATGTAGCACTCGGCATTGTCTTCCTTGTTGGTTATGTCGCCACGGTAGAGACCGGTGAGGTAGAATTCGTCGTAGTCGCCGCCAGTCACCGATATAGGCGAGTGCTTGGTGGCTATTTGTTTATCCTGGTGACAGCCCGTGTGGAATTCCTTGAACCACACGTTGCCGCCCACATGGATATAGGGTATTTTGTCCGATGTGCCTTTCTGGTTGTTGCTCACCCATTGCTCCATGACGCCGCCCTGCACGATGATGGCATCTGTTGCGCTTCTGGACGAATGCTCATACTCGAACTGTGTGAACCGGAAGAGCGAGGTGTTGGTACCCTCGAACCATCCTTTGGGAATCAGGATGCCGAAGTTGTACGAGCCGGTGCCGCCAGTGGACTTCTGTGCCATACCGAGGCCGGGGATATTAATAAAGTCGGCCCTTACAGGGTGGGTCTCGGCACGGTCATTGAAACGCAGGATATAGGAGTAGTCTGGCTCGTTGTCGCCATCAAGGTCGATAGAGGTAATCGTATAGGGCTTGCTTTTACTCGCTTCCATTGTGCTTTTCGCGTAATAATGATGATAATTGCCCACAAGCACCACGGCATAGTCATAAACGGAGTGACTATTTGCATCCACTCCCACAAAAAGTGCCGAACCCGAACTTGCGATAGCATTGCCCATAGTGGTGTAAACTACTTGGTTCTCTCCAGCAATGGAATAGCTGCTACCGTTGGTGAATATCGTTCCGCCGCCGACGTTTGGCACATCGTATCCGGTTTCCATTGCCGTATTATACACCTTGTCGGCGTTGGGGTCTGCTAAATACACGCATCTTGCCCAGTAGGGCTCGATGGTGATGGCTGTGACGCCTTCGGGGACGTCCCAGTAAGCACCTTGGTTGAAAATACGGTTGCTGCCATTTGTACCGTAAAGGTCCTTGTTGGTGCAGTTGCGGTCGGCAAAGTTGTATCCTCCCCAGTTGTCGGACGCTGTGAAGGTGCCGGGCGTACCGCCGGTAATGCTGACAATCTTCCATCCCGTGACCACGCGATTGCCATTATAATTCTTCGTGCCTACGTCGTTATAGTAAGGTAACTGCACCTTGTAGTAGTTAAAGTTGAAGTGTTCAGGATCTTTGTCGGTGATGTTGAGCGTGAGCTGAGGGGTGATGATCTCGGCACCTGTTGGCGGGCCGTACACTGCTCCGCCCGTTCCCTTCTGTATGTTCACGGTCAACGTGCCTAAGTTGCCACCTTTGTTGCGTTCGGTTTGCGTGGTGGCGTTCTCCGCATCAATATTCACCACCGAGGGGTAATAGCCGGCTGGCTTCAGGATGGGGTAAGGCGTTGCCGTGCCTATCTGGCTTGGCTCCAGCACCCACTTGGCCATTTCGTCCTTGCTGTAGGTGTCCGTTGCCCACCATCCTGCCAGTTCGCGGTGGCTGTTGAGCAGGTGGCGGAAGAACTCAAAGCGCTGCAGGAAACGTCCCTCGGCCATCAGTGCGCAGTTGGCAGTGTTTATCTCACGATTCTTTACGTATGGAGCCTCGGAGTAGAAATAGTTGTAGTTGCCCACACCCGAGTTGTCTCCTCTGTTAGTAATGATTTGGCCGTTGTAGATAGGAGCCTTGTTTGTACCTCCTTTTATGTCGCCATAGTACATGCAGTTCATCACCATGGTCTTGAGGTTGCTGCTGGTTGTTTTCACATTGTTGTGTCCCACGATGCCACCAACCTCTGTGCCATTAGTTATGTTGGCATAGCTGTAGCAGTTGATGACGCGGGCCTCACCGTTGAGGTAGCCGACGAGACCTCCGACATAATCGGCAGTACCGCCCACGGAACTGTTGCACGTGGTGATTTCTGTGTACCCGTCTTTATTTGTTTTCACCGTGCTGCCTGTGGCCAGTATGCCGCAGTTATAGATGCGCGTTTTTCCCGTGGCAACACAGGCTATAGCTCCTATGGCCGTTTTATTGGCTCCACTAACTGTCAATGAAATGCCGCTACTTATGTTGACGTCGTCGAGGATTACATTCTTGATGGTGGCCCCTTCGGCGAATGCCACCAAGGGTGCTGGCGGGTTGCTGATGGTGTGCAGCTGTCCATCGATGATGCCCCGGAAGGGCTTTGCCGACGTTCCAAGCGAAGTGAAGCCTGAGGCGAAGGTGAAGTCAGAGGCGAGGATGTAGTGTCCGTTCATGTCGGTTATCTCGTCAGAACTGTGAATCTCCGTAGGCTTAGGGATAGTCCTCGGCATCAGGGTCAGCGGCTGTGTTCCCTCATTGTCCGCAGTCTCAGCCGCTGTTGTTGATGCGGCAAAGGCGGTAAACGACGACACCACATGGTCGTGGTCGAAGCGCGGCATCAGGCGCATATTTCCGTTGGCATCCTTCACCACCATAAAGGTGGCGTTGGTGATGTTGAGGGTGGTCTGGTCGTAACCAGCCGCCGTCTGCTTAGAGTTCACGTTCTGCAGGTTCACGGCTGTGGACGTTCCTGTCCATTCACCGGCGTCGAGTGCCGACCCGGAAGTGTTGGCGGTGAAGTATCGCAGGGGATATTTCACGCTCTGTATCTGCACGTTGTAGGGGTCAAAGCCATTCTTGCCGTTCTCAACGTAGGCTGCCTCTGTATCGTCCTTGCTTAATGCATCGTTGGTGGCACCCGTCTCGCCGAGATACTTGTAGCCCATCTCGCGGTCGATGTTGAAGTTTGGCCTCAGGTACCACTGCATGTTTTCAGAAATGTTGTCCATGCTGGCTGGTTCCGTGGTGGTGGTGATTGTCGTGCCATTGTCCGTCTTTGCATAGTAGTCACCCTGCTTCAGCAGATAGGCCGAGGGCGATGTCTCTGCCTCCGTGGCCGCCCCGGAATAGGTCCTGGTATACACGTCCTCCACTTCGTAAGTGACGTAGAAGTCGGTCTTGTATTTCTTGTCCTGTTCCGAGTAGCCTGACACATTGTCTTCGGGGGTTGCTGCGAGCGAGCTGGACGTGTATGACACGCGATTAACGACATGCCATTCCACTATATTATTGTTGTTTGGATTGGCACTATTCTCATATATCTGTATCTGTGGCTCCGGGGTACTGATGGTGTATTTGTGGTAGCCAGTAGTCTTCACTGCGGTGGGATACCAGTGGTAGCCATTGGTCTTCACCATCGGGCTATCGTACTTACTTAGACCCGCTGTGTTGACTGTTTGAGAGTTGGTGCCAAAATTGTTATACATCGGTATTCGTGCGATTTCCCATCCGTGCTGGTCAAGCAGGATGACTTGTGGCGCAATGTCTACCTCCTCTACGGTGAACTTTCCAGCATTATTGCCTGTGCCCATGTGTATGGTTTGGAACCAGTGGTCACCGTTGGCCAAGGTCTTGGTCTTGGCATCTTCCCCCCAGTCAGCAGCATTTGCCCATGCCTGATAGCTGTGCCAGCCCTTTGCTGTCAGGGTTGAATTGTTCGCAGCAGGGTTCTCTTCCTTAGCAATTGTTTGTACGGTAGGGTTGTTCTTCCAGTACTGTTCAAAGGAGTCGACGATTCGTCGGGAGCCTTCCACGGGGATAACGGTTTTCATCGTCATACTGCTGATGGAGGTTCCGAGAATCATGTATTCTGTAGGCTGGTCATTTGGCTTATTGTTTGGGTAAGTCTCATTCTCGTATGCGACACCTGTTATGACTCCAACATCATTATTGGGCTTATAGGTGCGCAGATAGGTGCTACCATGATAATCGGTGCTACCAATCTTAAGCTTTTGGTCTTGGTTAGACTTGATTACGACATGATAAGGGTCTGGGGTGGCACCAGTACTAATGAATTTCCACAACCAGCGAGTACGGGTGGAGGCACCGTTAGCCAACTGCGTGTCCCATTGCTCCTGACCATAGACGTAGAGGTTGAAGTCACCGTTGTTATATGGATAAACGGCTTGCGTGGCAGTAGAAAGAATTCCGTCGCTTCCGTCCTCCTGGTTGAAAGTATCACCATCAAGGAATTTCAACATGTAGTTTTTCCCGCCTGTGATGTCGATTTCATTGCCTACGTCGTAGGTAACGTAGATGTCGCCACCGTCTCCCACGTCGAAGGGGCTGGTGATTTCGGCCGGGGTCGGGTCGTTGAGGGTATATGTGTCACCGCTGACAGTGAAATCTCTTAGGGTGTAATAATGATATGCCGACACCAGCGGGCTTATCCACTCGTCGGGCAGCTTCAGCTCGGACTCGGTGCTTGTGATGGCCTCGTTGATGAGCTTTTTGTTCGACTTGTCGATAATCCAATAGTTTACATTGCTGCTCACCGAGTATGCGCTGACGTCCTTTGTGGTGTAGTCGGGGGTGCCAGTGCCCGTGGCGGTCATCAGGGTGATGTTCTCGTCGTTTGAGGTGGTGCCGGCCAGTATGAAGGTTGTGCTGCCTATCGTGAGGGTGGGAGGTGTGGAAAAGGCCAGATTGCTTCCTGTGCCGAAATTCTTTATTTGCACGGCGTAGGGGTCTCCTCCAATGAATTTCCACAGGTGGTTGGATGTTGTTTTGTTCGCCTCGGTGGATTCTTGCGCCAGCGTGCCGCCGTTGTCGTAGAGGTAGTCGCCGCCGTCCTTGATGTTGAATGCTCTGGCTCCGCGTAGCTTTAGGTACTTCTCGCTGAGGTGGGCGGTGGTGTAGGTCACATAGATGTTGGCATCAGCGTCTGGTGTCTCGGTGATTTTGTTCTCGTCGTTAAGCTGGTTTGACGAGTAGGCTTCGCTGAAAGAGAAGAACGACACATCCTCACCATCCAGATAGGGGCTGCTGATAGTGGCGGGAATGTCGGCGTATTGTGTGAGGCGCTTGCCCTCGGGCTGCTTGACCTCGTATTTGATGGCTATGGCGCCGGAGCGGTTCACGATGTGGTAGGTGTAGGTCTGCAACGGCAGAGTGACCACACTGGAAGCCTTACTGTCGCTTGTGCGGATGGCAATGGCCTTGATAGCGGTTATGGTCTGAAGGGCTGACTCGGCTATCGCGCTTGAATACTGTGTGCTTGATGCCGTCGGGGTGGTGCTGCCGTCGGTGGTATAAAAAATATTGGTGCCCGCCGTTCCCGAAGCCATTGTAATATCGCCGGAAGGGCTGAAAGTGAATACCGGGGGGAGGATGGCCTCGTCGAGATGCCACACAGAATTGCCGTTTGTTGCTTCATAGACACCAACCATGCCTTGCGAATTACGGTCTCCACCCTGGCCATAATATCTGTCGGCATTGTTGCCGGCGGGGTTGAGGAAACGGTTGCCGTTAGTTAGGCTTATAGGCCGAATATTGACGCCTCCGTTGCTGGTGGTAATGTCGAACTTATATGCATCCCCACTGGGATTGGCAATGGTCTGCAGGTGTACGCTCTTTCGTTTTGTCAGGTTGCTGTAGGGCGGTTCGTAGATGAGGTACTTGCCCGTCTGCCAATGCTTGATGTAGTAGTAACCATCACCCGACGAAATAATTTGCCAGATTGAATTGTTGTCGCGGCTCGTCTTGAAGGTGGTGATGAACGGCTTCTCAGGGTCGCCTTTAGTGAGTTTGTAGTTGGCCGAGTAGTAGGCATCGTGGTAGTCCGTCTGTTGCGGGTCTTTCGCAGGCACCATGTAGTAGTTGTCGCCTGCAGCGTTTGAGTAGCCTCCGGCATTGGCGATGAAGTACGTGCCCTCATGACCGTCTTCAGCCCACGCCCCCGTGGCTCCCATGACCATCATCACGAGCAGGAGGAACAGGCTGTGCAGGTAGTGGCGCCTGTTGTTGTTTCGTATCATTGTAGTTGTCTTATCTTGTCTCATGTTTTTGTCGAGTATATCTTGTGTCATACCTATAATTTTACGTTCATATTATATAATACGGTTGCAAAACTAAGCATTTTTGACGAAACTAACAAATTTTTTAATACAAAAATGCCCTTTTATGCTGTTTTCTTGAAATAAAAGTGTAACTTTGCGGCAAATATCACCAAAAAGAGTTGCCGCTATGCCAAGAAAGAAAACCGGATTCCTGTATGAGGTACACCCGACTCCTGCCAAGGGCAGTGACGGGGGAAACATTGTGTATGCCAAGCCTGCCAAGGGGAGGAAACTGAGCATCGAAGCCGTTGATGATTATTGTGCCCGCCACAATTGTCTGAAAAGTGGTGAGCTGAAACTGGCGATGGAGGAGTTCATGAAGGCCGCCGGTGCCCTGATGGCCGAAGGCTACCGTATTGACACCCCCATCGGCTCGTTTGCGCCGAAGCTGGCCCTGAAGCGTGAGATTACCAATCCCGACGACGTTGAGGACAGCGACGTGATGCTCGACGGGGTGGAGTACATTCCCGGCAAGCACTGGAACAAGGCCATCCAGAAGTGGCTTTTCAACGGTTTCAGCCGTGTGGAAAATCCCAACACGCAGGAGCTGATGAATGACAAGGAACGCTTGGAGCAGGCACTAAGGCAGAATCTGAGGAAGGGGTATGTCACCGCCCGCAGCTTCGCCTTCTATTCCGGTCTGACGCTGTACTCGGCACGTAAGCAGTTGGAGGAATGGACGAAGGGTGATACCCCCAAGCTGATGCGGACGAAAATGGGGCAAATGCACATCTATACCGAGATTTAATTGGTAAAAACTGTGCCCCTTGTGCCCCCTTTTCGTTTAACATATTGGTTTGTTGATGTTTACGGGGGGCATGTTGGCCTCAAAAGCGTGCCCCCAATGTGCCTCTAAGGTGCCCCCCTCCGATTTTTGCTCGTTGCGTTTGCGTGTACGCGAATGGTCATTTGAGCCTACGCAAACGGTTGTTTGCGCCTACGCGAACGGTTATTTGGGCGTACGCAAACGGTAACAACCCGTAGGTAAACTCCCGCTAACCAGGTACCTTAGTACGGGTTATCCCCCGGTGTACACCCATAAAGATGATGCCAGTAATCTACTTAGTCATCTCGACCCGTCAGGTTATGAGGAACAAAAATCTTCAAAAATCTAATACAAATCTTTCACTGTGGACGTATATTATTTGTGTGCGATTTGTGTAGATTTTTGTTCTTTAAGACACTGGGACTGAGTGGTTACCCGCTTGTATCCGACAGACGGCCTGAAAGGCCAGTAAGCAAATAGCCCTGGGCAACGCCCTGGGTATCGAGAGGGTGTTTCTCCATCGCCCTGAAAGGGCAAAAGCTTTGCTTCCTACTATGGCTTTTGCCCTTTCAGGGCGGGGTTTAAACGTCCTGTTACCCAGGGCGTTGCCCTGGGCTGATGGCTCATTGCCCCTTCGGGGCGTTATCAGATACATGCTGATAATCATATCGGTGGACGTATATTATTTGTGTACGATTTGTGTAGATTTTTGTTCTTTAAGACACTGGGACTGAGTGGTTACTGAGGCCTTAAGGATTTTTTAACGTAGCAAAAACACGGTTCAACGGAAATTATTAGTAACTTTGCAAACTATGAAGATAACGAAGATTAAGACGACGTTGGGGCAGTTCGGCAGCCCCATCACCTCCGACCTCAGCGACATTGTTGAGAGGATGCGCTCGCCGAAGACCAAAGAAGTGGCCGACCGTATAGCAGCCATTGCCTTGCAGTCGCGATTAGCCATGCAGCAGGGGGCACCGCGCTACATGCTGAACGATGCCAACCGGCTGCCCTACCTGATGTTCAGCGCCACCTTCGGCAGCCGTAGCTTGAACAAGCCAGCGGCACTGACGGGGCTGCTGATGCTGAACATACCCTGCCCGCAGGGCACGCAGCAGATAAGCGAGCTGCGGCGGCGGGTCAGTCAGATACCTTATACGGTGCTCGCCTTTGCCGGCGTGAGCGGCATCACGCTGAAGGTCATCGTGCGCTGCGACTGTCCGAACCCGGCACCGGCTGACGTCAACGAATACCTCAGCTATCTGCGCGACGCCCATGAGAATGCCGCCCGGCTGTACACCACGCTGGCGATGTGCGACCTGCTGGTGGAAGAGCAGCGGCTGACCCGTGGCTGCCGCATGAGCTACGACCCGCAGCTATACTACAACCCCGAGGCACAGCCGATGCCTGTGGTGCGCGAGGCCCGCAATCCGCTGACGGTCTATGAGGGCACCAAGGCCGACGATGAGGGAACCGTCGTGTGGTTTCCTGACGATGCCGCCCGCGAGCGCATAGAGATGGAGTTCCATACCTGTCTGTCGAAAGCCATCGACGACTGCGGCGACCAGACCGAGCAGTGCCTGCAGACGCTGGCCGACTACTGCCACAAGGCCTGTCTGCAGGAGGAGGGCTGCGTGGTGCGCACGTTGTGGTGCGCCCGTTTCAAGACCCTCGATGCCAATCTGGTGCGCAAGGTCTTCCGTAATGTCTACAAGAAACCTTACAATGGCAAGCCCGTGTCGCAGATGAACGAGAAGGAGCGCATCATGCGCAGCATCGAGGACTTCCTGTCGCGGCGCTACGAACTGCGCTTCAACACCGTGAAGCAGATGACGGAGTTCCGCCCCAACGACCTGCGCTTCAAGCAGTGGCGCCCATTGACCGAGCGCGAGCTGAAGTCGATTGTTGTCGAGGAGATGAAAGAAGGTGGCGAGAGCTGGATAAACGACATCCGCACCTACGTCGAGTCGACCCATGTACGGGACTACAACCCCATCCACGAGTTCCTGGCCGGCTGCGGCAAGTGGGACGGCAAGGCCAATTACATCGAGGACTTCGCCCGCCGGCTGAAGACCGACTACAAGGACTGGCCGAAGTACTTCCACCGCTGGTTCCTGGCCATGGTGGCACAGGCCCTGAACGTGAACCGCGACTACGGCAACTCGATGGTGCCGCTGCTCATCGGCGAGCAGGGCTACTTGAAGACGCAGTTCTGCAACCATATACTGCCGCCCTCGATGCGCGAATACTACATGAAGGACATCAAGATGGACAATGCCGAGCAGGTGGAGCGCGTGCTGGGCCGCATGTGGCTGGTGAACATCGACGAGTACGACTCGAAGACGCAGCGCGAGCAGGCGAAAATCAAGCGGCTGCTCACCGAGAAGGACGTCCAAGTGCGCCGCATGCGCAGCGACCAGTACACCATGACCCCGCGCCTATGCTCGTTCATAGCCACCACCAACGACCTGACGCCGCTGCCCTCGGGCGACGGCACTCGCCGCTACCTCTGCATCGAGGTGACGGGCAAGGTGGACATGGGCGGACAGATACCCTACAAGCAATTGTACGCGCAGGCCGTGACCGAACTGGACGACCCCGACTGCATCTACTGGTTCACCGACGACGACGAGCGGGAGATTCAGCAGCACAACCGACAGTATCAGCAGGAGTCGGCACCCGAACTGGTGCTCACACAGCTCTTTCAGCCAGCCAAGCAGCACAAGAAGGAGTTCTTCTGGACGGCTACCGACATCCAGCACGAGCTCGGCAAGCACCTGAAAGCTGCCGACGTGCCCAATCTGGTCAATCTCGGTAATGCTATCAAGAAGCTGCGCTGGCAGCGCTTCAAGACCAAAGGCATACGTGGGTATTACCTGAAGCTGATAGCTAACTCAGAATGAAGCATTATTGAGGGGGGACAACCTGGGGGCAGGGTAGGGGCACACTTTTACGCCAACATAGCCCCCTCTAATAACCTACATTACAGCATATTATAAGAAAAGGGGGCGCGGGGGCGCCCTCTTTTCTTTATTCTACTGCCAGTTTCTTGATGTACTTACCCTCCTCATCCTGGACGATGAATACGCCGGCATTCTGGATGCGCGTCTCGATAGTCTCGCCCGGCTTGATGGCGAACTTGTCGAGCACCTGTCCGGCCGTGTTCACGATGCGCACGTCGGTAGTGTACTTCAGCGTCGAGGTGACCACAATCTTGTGTTTACCGGCATGTACGTTGAGCGTACCCGGGTCATCGGCCTTGCTGGCCTCATGAGGCATGTCAGCCCCATCGCCCGAGAACACAATGCTGCGGGTAATCTCGCGGGAGCTTGATGGCTTAACCGTGAAGTACGGCCGGAAGGGCAAGACGGTCTTTGCCTGCGTAGTCGTCGAGCTTGTCACTCTGTCGTATTGGCTGCCTTCAGAGTTGAGTACGTATCCGTTTTCGTCCACCTCCATGTTCAGGTAGTTGGGCTTGAACGTGTAATCACTGTTTTTATAGGTATGCTTGTCTCCCGTCTCGCTATCGCTTATGGCGATGGTAGCACCCGTTGCAGAGGCAAACGTGATGGTCTGCTGTTCGACTTTTGCGGGGATAGTGGCCTCGGCAGTTGCTGCCTTGAAATTGCCGCTGAGGTCAAACTCGTAGTATCGCTCACCAGGGAAGCCTATGATATATGCCTTGCCATTGGCCAGACGAGGATAGTTGGGATATTCGCGACCATACTTATAATAATTATGATTTTCGTCGTCTTCCTGATATTCGTCGGCATTCAAGTCGTGGTAGCTGTTGTGCGAGTAATAATAATCCCACAGGAAGGTGTTGGTGTACTCCTTCTTGCCGTCGGTGCTGTTGGCAGCAGGGTAGGTGAGGGTGGCCACACCAAATGTGGTAGGAGTGCCATTAACATCCTTCGTTTCTTCCGTGATGTCTGTGAACTCGCGCAGCCAGTACTCATGGCCAATCTTCTTTGCGCTGTTCTTGCTTGTCCAGCTGCCACCATAGAAGTGGGTAATCTCACCCTTCACGTCGGTGGTGACAATCTCGGCCTTGAACGGCAGGCTGACGGCATCCCATCCGGCATTGTTGGCGATGAAGGTGCCGTCAGGCTTCTTCTTGCCCACATAATTGCCAGGTAAACGCTGGTACCACATACGATAGTCGGAATCGAAGGTGTAGCCGATGGGTGCGTTGAAGTCCTGCTTGTCGACGAGCACATGGTCACGCGGAGCAGTGTAGTCCGCGCCGTCGTATTCTACCCAGTGGCCTTTCACCTTATCGGATGGGCTATCCCATGGTGCTACGGTGTGGTAGTCATCGTCGGTCTCCACGTATGCTTCGTCGGGCAGATAGTCGCTCACCACGGTGCCGGTCTTTCCGGAAGCCGAAGTGCCTGGTGTGCCCGTGTAGACCAGCAGGTTGCGCGTCAGGTCAACGTTCTTGAAGCTGGTGAGGCCGTCGTCGTCGAGCAGCGGCGGATAGAAGGCACCGTCCAGCGTCTTACCGTAGGGTGCAGCGGTGACAACTCCTCTTTGGTAGCTCACATCGTTGTAGCCGGTGAAGTCGATGGCTGTCATGCCCTTGTAGGCAATGACGCTGGCATCGCCCTTCTTAGTCTCTGAGAAGACTGCATCGGGGTTGAAGTGAGCCACATCCATCTTGCTGTCGCGGAAGTAGGCCGGAGCGCGGTAGACGCGGTTGGTAGTACTGTAGAACGACGGGTTTTCCTGATGAGTACGTCCGTCGACGTGTCCGTAGGTCAGCATCTGTCCGAAGAAGAGGTAGTCGTCGGGCCAGATGGGATAGAACACGTCGGTCTCTACCTGTGAGGTAGAGTTGTCCTGATTCAGTACACTTACCGTTGCCCTGCGCATGCGGCGGTCGCTCTCTTCGGGGATGGTGCCGCCGGCATACTGGAAGTCACCGTCGTAGTAGCGGCTCTCCACGTAGCCCAGCCAGGGAGCAGGCTTGGCCGTAACACCTTCAGGCTGGTAGAACGTGAAGGTGCTGGTGGGATAGTTCGCGCTATAGGCTTCGTTGGGCAGTGTGCCGTCATCGTTGGTAGGCAGATAATTGTACAGGGTCTTCTCGCCAGGCCACGTCGTGTTGTTGTCGTAGTAGCGCTTGTACAGATAGAAGCCGTTCAGGTCGTAGGTCACCTCACCGTTGTAGAAGGTCTTGTCGGGCATCTTGCGGGCTATGCCACGACCGTTGTCGGTGGCGTCGAACGCAGCATTACTCTCCGGATAGTAACAGTTCACTATCTGTGTGCCACTCCCGCGGCTTGGGTTGCCGATGATGGCCTTAGTGCCAGCGGCAGGCGTTCCTGTGGTCTTCACCCAGCAGTTCTCCACATAGCCGTCGCCCTCGTCGGCAACACCGGCACCGGTGAACGAGCCGGTGACACCGAGGTTGTAGACGCTGCCGCAAAGCTTGCTGAAGAGCGATCCTGTCTTTCCCTCCGCAGGAGTGAGCCCGCTGATGGTGTGGCCGTCGCCGTGGAGCACACCCTTAAAGCAGGTGCTCTCGCCGATAGGTGTCCATGGCGTGCCGCTGTGGTCGAGGTCGCTGCGCAGGAAGAACTCCAGATTATCGCCCGCTCTGACATGGCTGTTGAGCAGCGCATGACCCTCTGTAGGCCCACTGGTAGCCACAGACGTCTGCAGGCTCAGGTCGAACAGATCCTTCAGCAGGTCGAGTCCGCTCTGGTTCTTGCGCGGGTCGGTGTCGTCGGTCAGGTAAGAGTAGTCGTTGATGTAGATCTTACTGTCGCGTAGCACGTCCGGATGGTCCACATACATGTGGTGGGCCTTGTTCTTCTCGCTCATCACCTCGTGCAGGTCGTGGTAGTTGGCCACGCTCACCGGCACGGCATTAGAGTAGGTCTTTCCGAGGATGGTCTTGGCATAGTAGGCAATGTAATAGTTGTTCTGATACCAATAGAGCAGGCTCTGTCCCGGTGTGTATTCAACGCCGTTGACGTGGCTCTCGGCATCGCCGATGTCGTCGAAGAGTGTCCATCCACCGCCCGTCACCTCGTAGGCACCGGGCTTGACGTTAGGCTCTCTCAGGCTGAGCCCCGTTCCGGGCAGAATGATTCTGGGCTTGGTGATGTTCTCCACCTCGGGTATGCCGCTCTTGAACTGGATATGGATGTTCACCACATGGCGCTCGCTGACCGGCGTGATGGTCATACCGTCAGTCGTGCTCTCCTCGTAGTTGTACTCGTAGATGACGGTGATGATTTTCTCCTTCGAGAGGTCGTTGATGTCGGAATAGCGGCTCACGTAGAGCGTGCTCGTCTCCACTGGCGAGATACCGTGGATGGTGAAGCTCTTCTGGTTGTTGGTAAGCTGGCTATAGTTGTCCTTTGTGATGACAATGCCCTTTGGCACGTCACCGCTACTATACGTGTCGGTGCTGATGCCGCTGACGCTCGTCACGGGCTTTCCGCCTGTGGTGGCTATCGTATAGCCTTCACGACAATAATAATAGGTGTTGTTCTTCTGCTCCTCAGTGAAAGTGAGTTCCTGGATGTAGCCTTTTTCATCAGAGGACAAATCGTAATATTCCTCTTCCGATATGGACTGACCAACGGCGTATGGCGAGTCGCCACGAATAAACTCAGTCTTGACCACATAGTAGGTGCCGGCTTCCTTCACGGCGATAGGCGAATAGTGCCGCTGCTCGTTGAGCAGACGCTCATATTCCGTGCGGGAAAGCTCAGTACCTGTCGTTGCCGTTGCCGAGGCATTGCCATCCGTGGTATATGTCAGGGAAGTATTTCCATTGTATGTTGCCGTGTAGTCGACAGGCTGGGCAAGTGAGTAGCCAGCCTTGTTTCCTTGAGCCTGCGCCTTAGTAGTGAAGCCCTCGCCATCATACTGGTACTGTTGTCCGTCGGCTTTGCCCTCGCAGAAGGTGGGGTCGATGAGCAGGTCGAGGGCGTCGTAGTTGAAGGTGAACTTCTCACGGTCGGTCTCCGACATGGAGCTCCAGGCCTCCAGTCCACGGTAGTTCTTGGACTGCTCGTAGTAGTTGCCGCCATAGAGACCCTCCGAGGTACAATAGTAGGCGGGAACGATATGCTCGTTGATGGCAGCGCGAATGGTTTCATCAGTATATGCCGACAGGTATTGCGTCTTCTGAGCCTCTGTCATGCAGGTGTTGATGTAGATATAGTCCGTTTCGTTGAGCTTGATGGAACTATTACAGATATAGGCGGGAGCTATACTTCCGCTCATAGCCGACCACTCCTCTGCGGTATAGCCCGTCTGAGCCACGGTTGCATCCTTGTATAGCTTCTGCGGGTTGCCGTCCTTGGTAGTTTCTAAAACTTCGGCAGTCACAATGTAGGCAGGTGCAAACGAAGCCTGGCCAGTGGCAGGAATGACATCTGGATGATTTTGTTTGATACCCTCATAGCCCGTATAGACATCCTTACTGATGAGGTTGCTTACGCTGTAGCTACGCTGGCCTAACAGACTTGCCGTTTCGTTGGTCTTCAGATGGTAGGTGGGGCCGTTGTTAAAGCCAGATTGTTTGTCATATTGTGCGGTGCTGAGTTTATCATCGACAGCCGAACCTGTTTCGGGCGTGTACCATTTATCCCATGCAGCCGGGTTGTTCATGTCGTAGGTCAGCATGTAGCCTGTGTTGTGGCTCAGGTTGTTCGACGAGCGGAACACGTACTCGTAGTCTACATCTTCATTCTTCTCAACATGACGAACCTTTCCGCTGGCAGGCCTCAAAGACTCATATTCGCTTGGCAGCAGCACGGTACCTGCTGGATAAGTCGTGCCGTTGATTTTACAGTCGGCAACGGAGACGTAGGTCTCAGGCACAAACAGGCTCCTCTCCGTCGGTGTCAGCAGGTACCAGTCCCAGTAGGTGATGGGGTCGTTCAGCTGGTAGGCCACATCGTTGATGACCACCTTCTTGTCTTCCTCGAGCGGCACTCCGGGAGCCGAGTAGTAGGCGTAGAGGTTTTGCTTCACCTTCATCAGCTTCATCTCGCCGTGCGAGGCGGCAGTGATGACCAGCGGTATTTCTACGGCCTCCGGATAGGCGTTGGCATTACCAGTGTAGACTGAGATATACTGGTCGTAGACGTAGACCGAACCCTTGATGTACCAGTAGTGGGCCGGTACACGGCCGTCCCCTTTGTACTTGGCACTGACGTTGTAGCAGTCGTCGATGATGGTCTGGGTGCTGTGTACGAAGTTGCCCGATGTCTGGAACTCCTCGAGGTTAGAATCGTCTGTACTCTCGTAGGTGGGTACATCTACGTAGGTGAAGTCATCGCTGGTGATGGCTCCTCGGTTCAGTGCGGTCAGGGTGATGTTGTCCTTCTTGCTGTATGTAGGTATACCATGCACGTTCTTGGCATAGACGAAGCCACCGCCGATGCCCTGCTGCACATTGATGAGGTCAAGCTCGATGACACCCGTGATGAGTCCCCAGTCCTTTTCATAGAGACCCTTACCCTTGCTCTTTTCGGTGGTGAGCTCCAGATATACACCCGAAGCCAAGGCCACCTTGTTGTGGCTGTTGCCGTTGTTGCGGCTCTTTTCTTTAGCGTGTTTCGCTTTCCAGTTGTAGAAGGTCTGACCGACAGTTTGCGGTCCGTATGTCTGCGTATCGGCATTGTCTGTGGTGCGCACACCTGTATCGAATCTAACGTCGCTGGTCAGTGCGCCGAGGAAGTTCACAACACTGAAGATGCCGAAGTAGTTGCCGTGCTCATAGCCGTCAGAGCCTTCAGCATCGCCAGCCCTGGAAACGGCCTTGTTGAGCGACACCTCGCGCACGCGGTTGATGGTGTAGTTGGTGTAGTCAACAGTCTCTGGCACACGGTCCTGAGCCCCCTGCATCACCATGCGGCTGCCGAAGACGCCGCAGAAGTCGGCACGCTGGATGGAGTTCATCAGACGGCCGGCATAGCGCGAGCACACGCCGTTCTCTTTCCAGTAGGCTGGGTTGGGTATCCTCTTGCCTGTGGCATCGGTGATGATAAGGTCTACACCATTGTCCTGGACACCCTCGAACAGGGTGAAGAAGTCGTCGGCGGTAATCGTCGAGGCTTTCGACCCGCTGCCGGAAGAGTCACCTGAGCCGGCTGTGTAGTGCGTGCCGTCCTTGTCGGTACACTCTTTGACACACAGATAGCGCAGCTCATAGTACGCTGCCTCGCGGGCTGGCAGAGCGTGATAGGCGTCGATGTCAATCTCTTTTTGGATGTTATAATAGTCGGTGCCGTAGTTGGTGATGTTCAGGCCTCGGTAGCCGTCGATGAACGTCAGGTTACCGTCGCCATAGAGGCCGCCGGTGTGGCCTGTACCCAAAGTGATAAGGTCGCGGTGGTAGACGTCGTGAATAGAGGCCGTGGCATTGCCAAACACCGAAGTGGCGTTGGCATAGACGGACGCGGAACCCGGCGACGTGTTACCGCCGGCGAACACGGCATTGTGGATGATGATACCGTCGTCGTCTAACGACTCCCACCTCGCGTCGGAATTCTTGTTCTTCAGGGTGTTCAGGGCGTAGGCGGGAACATACTCGCCCGGGGAATAGACACGTCGCGCAATGGTGAAGCCGTCATCGACAGTGACATTGCCATCTTTATCCAAGCCTGCTGTGCTGAGATTATTTCTCTTTAAATACTCTAAATCCAAATGAGAAACGGTGGCATCTTTCGGATAGAAGATATTAGTAAAAGTCACTTGTGACTTCACTCTACAGAACGGCTCTACAAGCACCTTGCAGTCCTCGGTCAGATATTTGCCGCCGCTGCTATTTGTTACGAATGAGCCGTTTTTGTAAACTCCGTCGCCATCAGTATCAGTACCTTTAAATGTTCCTCCCTCATTCTTATAGTAGAAGCCCTCGTCGCCATCTTCATAGCGTGTGCCCGACTTCTTTCCGACGCACAATTCCCCCGCCGCGTTCTGATAGGCACTATAGACATAGCCTATATCGCCGCCGCCGAACACGTTGCCGTCGCCATTGAGAAGACCCTCCTCGGTGCCTACCTCGCCACCGTGGACATGCGCCTCCGTCCGTCCGAAGACATAGCCGTCGGAGTAGAGCTTACCCTGCTCGCCCAGGTTGTTGTAGCCTCGGCCACCGGCGAACACATTGCGATGGACATGGCCGTCGTACATCTCGACCATCGTCTTGCCGCCTTTGAAGATGGCTTTCAGCTGGCGCTCAGAGTTTGCTTCGCCTCCCAGCTCAATCTTGCCACGTCCAACGGCTGCAATCTCGCCGCCGCCGAAGACGCTGTTGCGGACATGACCGCCATACAGATAGACGTTGGTGAAGTCGACGTTGCTGTTGTCGATGTAACCGGCACCGAAGACGCAGCCGCTGTCAAGCAGACGGTTGAGGCCAACGCCGTCGGTCCAGGTCTCGTCGTGGATTTTCTCCTCGTAGTGCTCGTCAATGTCGGTATCCGGGTTATCGGTACCATTAGGATTATAGACATAGCCTATGTATCCGTTGTTGATTTTCACGTATGAAGAGCCATAGACAGGACCACCCTCACCGCCGCCATAGACGTTACGCTGGATGGCTGGGATGCCGTCGTAAAGGCTGGTGCCGCCAAGCTTGCCGATGACCACATGGGTCTCAGCAAGGATATCGGTATCAAAGGGACCGGCAACAGTAAACGGCTCATTGTTGAATGTTCCAGCCTGGTGCTTGCCCACGTCGCCTTCCCAGCCGCCGCCATAGACGTTACGCACCGTGCCACCTTCAATGTAGGCGTTGGCACTGGCCATGAAGCCAGCACGATTTGAACTAGAATAGTTAGCCGTTCCTGTAGCGTCCTGAATGGAGCCGCTCGTGCCGGCGGCATAGATGTCTTTCTTCACCGTGCCGCCCAGCAGGGCGATATAGGTACTGCCCGACACTACTGCATTGCTACCAAGGCCACCTCCGTAAGCATAGTTGTTCACCGTGGCTCCACGGTTGATGATGACGTTGGTGTTATACCTGTTTTGTACTAAAGCAAGATCTTCATCAGGAAGATCGATGAAGTCTCGGTCGTCCACCTCGGCCACACGTACCAAAGGGTTGGCAAGGTTAGTATTGGTGCTCTCCCAGTAGGCTGTTCCAGTTTCAGGGTCATAGCCTTTTCCCTGGTTGTCTTTACCTCCTCCTATAATCCATGCGGCCGCCCAGTCATCATTCGTAAATTCCTGACCGGCTCTCTCAGTACCGGCAGGCCATGTAGCTATGGGCTTATTCAATAGCATGTAATTAGTGACACTCTCCGCATTGTACACCTTTCCGTCCTGTCCGCCGCCATAGACCTCATAGACCTCTGCGCCGTTTTTCAGGTTCACCTCGGTATATTCCGACCAGGTGTTCCCACCTCGGCCGGCACCGAAGACCGTGGCTTTGGTTGGCAATACGGCACCCTTCTTCCAGCCTTTTATCTCATCGTCGTATTGAATCACCTTGTCTTGGACGACAGGCACGTCGATGTTGATGCGTCCGTAGAACGTGCGGCGCTCGTTGTTGTTGCCGCCATAGATATTACCCTGATAAAGCTCGCTGAACCCCGGGTCATAGATGAGTTTGGCAGCCGTGCTGTGGAAGTTCACATTGGCCTCATAGACGTCGCAGGGCAGGAAGGTGCTTGTGCCGAAGGCACCTCCGAAGATGCTGCCCATCACGATGGTAGAGCCACTTGGCACGTTGATCAATGAGCGGCGGGTAACACCTTCCTTGTAGCTGCCACCGTAGGTAGCACCTATCTGACCACGCACCAGGTCGATGATGGCAGAGTTCTGGTCGAGCTTTGCCATGTCACCAGGAGTGGCATTTGTCTTTGACGGGAGATATTCTCTCATGCCCACGCCTCCCCAGGCACCGGCACCGAAGACCTCCATCTTTTTATAATAGGTCATTTCCTGCGGGATGTCGATGAGTATGTAGCTGCGGTTCTGCAACACGTCGCGCTCTGGCTCGCCTGAATAACCCTGACCGGCACCGTAGACCTTACCCACCTCGTTGTTTGCTGCCAAGTAGGTGGGGCGGAAGTTCACAAAGGCATTGTCCATGCGAGGCTTGCTGTAGCCCTCTTTGGCGGTTCCATTGGAATCGAAGAAGTCACTGAAACGAGATTCTGTATAGTCGTAGGTACCGTAGCAACCGCCGAAGACGGCATCGGCACGGCCTTGCAGATATTCGGTGTAGGCAGAAGCTGTCAGCACGTCGGCACTGGCTTTGTGGTCAGGATTGTAGACCATGCCTGAGGCTTCACTGCGTACACGGTTCTTGAAGTCTTTTGTGCCCATAATCTTTCCGCCTAAGTCGTTGCCGCCGTAGGTGATGTCGCGCACCCAGGGGAAGCCCTCCTCGTAATAAATGTCGTTATCGAGACCACCTTCTGTGCTGCCTAACAGGCCCATTTTGTTTTGGTATTCATCCTTCACCATGCGGCCAATGTAGGTCTCAGCATGACCTAAGATGTCGGCCATACACGAGCCGGCAAAGCTGTTGAAGATGCGGCCCTTGCCAAGGTTGATGATGGTGTTGCCGCAGATGGGGCCGAAGAAGCCGCCGCCATACAGGAACTCACAGTCGGCCATCAAGGGGCTGTTTTCCGTGCTCGTCTTGGTCACACCGGCATAGTCACCCTTCAGGTTGACATAGCAGCTGTAGGCCGGGGAGTAGGCATAGTGCTTGCCGTTGAACACGTAGTCGTAGTTTTGCGTTGTGCCCTCACCGTTTTCGGTTACGGTCACATACTGGTCTTCCAGCGACTTGCCGATGACGCCCTCCTCGCTGCCACCGAATATCTGGAAGGTGTAGCCGGCATTGAGGTTGATGGTGGTCGAGCCCCATATCTCGGTGTCTTTACCCTTGCCGCCGCCAAAGACGTTGAGAGACTTACCGAGCACATCCATACCCTGCTGGCCAAGAATAACGCCAGAGTTACGCTTGGAGATGTGGTAGTTCGTGTTGTTGTAATAGACCGCCTCACCATTTTCGTCCTCCTGCACCTCGTCAAAGAGCTTGCTGTGGTCTACGATGGTGCCGTCGAGGTTGACGACCACATTGCCGTTCACACGACCACTGGAGTAGCAGCCGCCGTAGATGTTGCCACCTTTGAAGCGGCGGGCAAGATCGTCTGCTGAAGATTGTCCTGTCGTTGCATCCGAACTTAAAAGGCTTTTTGTGTCGCCAATCCAAGTGTTCCACTCTAAGCCCAGCAATTTGTTGTTCTCGTCTTTCCAACGCATAGGCTCAATCCTCAGTCCCTTCAGGTTAAGAACAATTTTGTTGCCCGTATCGTCATCGGGTGTGCCGGTGACACCGCCTTCGTAGCTGGCATTCAGTACGGTGGTTGTTGTCGTTTCGCCGTTAGTGACTTCAATAGTTTGTTCCTCCACATTGGCGTTGTTGCAGCCGCCCACAAACTTGTCGAAGATGACCACCTCTTTGTCGAAGTCTATCTGCGTGAGTCCATCGCCAATCATGCTGCCCACGTTGCCGCCGCAATAGAACGAGCCGAATTTACTGGTATAGTCTATATAATCATCAGGGTCGTTTTGGGCTTTACTGTCAAATACCACGTTGGGAATCATGTCCATGGCGCAGCCCTTCATGTATTTGGCAAAGTCAGACTCTTGGGATAATTTCAAAGTGCTGTAACCTTCAGGTACTTTGTCGGTGGCACCGGCATACATCGCAAGGATGCTCTTGTCAATCATGTTCTCGCCGTTGTTGCCGAGGAACACCTTATCGGCTGTGACGTAGGAGCCAATCTTCAGCTCTACTATGGGGTATTTGGGGTAGTCAGGGTTGTTAATCTTAGACTCGTCTTTCGTCAGCGTGGCACTGTTACCGCCTACATAGATTGAACCGCAGATGGTGATGGGATTGTTTTCTTTTCCCGCCACACGGATGGACACCTGCTCAGCATTGGGCCGGAAAGCGGTGAGGGCTTCGACAGAGGAACTGCCTGGGGCGTAGTAGAAGTCCTTATACTCATTATTAGTCGCCAGGTTGACGTTATCGGTATAGGCGTACGAACCGTTGCCGCCGCCATAGACGTCGCCGAGGATGTCGGAGTAGATACCTACGGCATTGCCGCCATAGACCTTGCCCGAGATGTCGTTACCGCCATAGACATTATGAATCTTGCCGCCGCGTACTATGGTGCGGGCTGAAAAACCTGCGGGGAACTTATAGCCTGTGGGTGAATAGGCGATGGCATCTTGGCCATTGTTCATTGGATGTACGTCGGCCCTGCGGCAGCCACCATAGACGTTGGTGATTTCCAGTTTGTCCTTGTTGGCTGGTGCCGGGTTAATATCCAGCAGCAGCCCGTCTTTACAGGTCATATTGCCTTCGTTACCACCAGAGTAGAGGTCGCGGATGATGCCCTTCTGAACGTTCCACTTAGGCTGGATGGTCATCTCAGCCTTATTATTGCCGCCAAACACACGGGCGAAATTGAAGGCATAACTGGTGAGGTTGCTCTGGAAGGTAGTGAGTGATACCTTCGTTTGTAAATAGGCGAATACCTCATCTATAGTTGATATACCATTCCTGGTTTTGAACGCTTCGGCCTGCCTCTGCAAATCAGCACTTCCGTTGTCAATGTTGATGACTGTCTCTTCGGTCACCGTGGCATTATTGCCACCGCCGTAGACATGGGCGATGCAGCCGCCCTTCAGCTCTAAATAGGTTTTGGGGAGGTTGGGTACTTCTAACCCTTGATAATCTGAATTGTAGTCATAGTCACCGTTGCCTCCACCGAATAGTCTGCCAATCACCATCGCATGTTTGGTATAATCGTTTGCGCTGGTGCGGACAAAGGCCTTCCAGGTGTTGTCAATGGGGTTTTGGGCCTTGTTTTCCAGTTCTTCCGGGATGTCCGTTGTCTCACTGGTCTCTCCTATCTTTCCTGAAATATCATTGCCGCCATAGACGGCCTTGATGAGGATGTCGTCAGAGGCATGCTGACCTTCGATATTTACAAAGGTATGGCCGCCCACATCGGCCTGCCGTGCTCCGCCGTACACTTCGTTCAGGTCGCCGGCGTAAACGGTGACCTTCGTGCTGCCTGACAAGTTGCCGGCATTGCCGCCGCCATACACTTTACCGCCGATAGTAATCTGGCCATTGACCATTGACCATTGTCCATTGACCATTACTGCTAATAGCAGCAAACGCATCAATGTCATTCGTCTTCTTATGTCGTGCAATATATCAGTCATCTTCAATTATCAATTGTCAATTCTCAATTATCAATTGTTAAGCTTGGGTTGTCAAGGTCTGGCTCCGACAACATATAGAGGTAGGTGGGTATCACCTTGATGGTTATTTTGAACATCTGTCCGCGAAGGGCGACCGATGTATCAAACATTTTTGTGAGGTTGATGGTGTTCTCGGCCTCACAACCCTTGCGGATGAGGTTACCATTCTTATCATATACG
The DNA here is from genome assembly GCA_947168395.1 of uncultured Prevotellaceae bacterium. Taxonomy (GTDB): domain Bacteria; phylum Bacteroidota; class Bacteroidia; order Bacteroidales; family Bacteroidaceae; genus Prevotella. Next base: position 155,434 of record CAMVLT010000004.1, read on the forward strand.
TCATAGGTGCTGCGCAACTTGAAGTAGGTGTTCTGGCCCGGCACGAAGCAACCCATGAACTTGGTTGGAGTGACGGGGTTAAGTTCCACCTCATCTCCCGTGTAGATAGGTTCAAAGGCGAGGTCGTCACTATTAGGGTCGGGAGAGAAAGTCACCTCTTTAATGGGAGAAGTACCGTCGGTGGTACTTTTGAGTTTGATTGTGGCGTTGTATTTGGCTTTGATATTTGTTTCATTGGCGTTGGCGTAGCCTATCAGCTCTAATTTGGTCAGCTTGATAGTGCGCAGCTCATGGTAGGTGGCATCAATCGTAAAGTTGAAGGCCAAGGCCGAATAGAGATGGTCGAAGAGCAGGTAGATATAGTTGCTGCCGCTTCCTGATGGATTAGCAGATTGTCTCTGCACTCTGTTGGCATTGACCTTGAACTGGCCGGTAGACAAGTGGGCGGGGCTGTTCTCGTCTGTACCCTCAGATGCACCCACGATGACGCAGAGGTCGCTGTGGGTGACGGTCTTGATGCCTGTGAGCGTAAGCTCGGCCCCCTCGCTATAGGTGCTGTTGCCGTTGATGTCGGCAGAAGAGACCACCTCCTTGGGAATATAGCCATAGACGTAGTAGTCGTCCGTATCCTCTATATCCATGTCCAACTTCCATTTGCTGTCTGTAGTCTTATAGGAGAATGTACCGTGCAACGGCGCTTTGCTGTCACGGGTGAAGAACACGTCGATGGACTTGTAGAAAAGGTCTGTCTGCTCCTCGAACAGACCCAAGACATGAATGTCGTTGTAAAGGTAATACCCTAATGACGTGGTAGGATCCCATGCACGGGTAGTCCCCGCAGTCCTGGCATGGCGGACGTCACCCTCCTCCATGAATCCCGTAGCACAAGGTTGAGCCTCAAAGGTGACAGCCTGCCTGTACTCCCCTGAATCATCAGAGCATCCCGTGAGCGCCAAGAGGCTCATCAGCCCCATGCCCCCCATTAGTCGTATTATGGTATTTTTACTTTTCACTTTTCACTTCTCACTTCTCACTTCACCAATTATACACAGTATGTTCTCCCGTCTTCTCCGACCAGGGCGTAAAGGCCGACTGCACAGCATCTATGGTCACAGTGCCATCCACGTGTACCTTAAATACATAGGTATAGATGTATCCTGGCAGCCAGGTCATAAAGTCGGCGGGCACGACGGCGGGCTTCGGGTCGCCGTCCACGTCGACTATAAGCTTATAGGGTTCCTGACCGCTTGGGGTGGGGATGACGGTGTAGTCATGATCGTCCTGCGTGAATGCCGGAAATCCTCCGGCCTCCGCATCGACGGATATTATTTCGGCGGTTGACGTACCAGTCAGCGGATACCTGACGGTGACCTTGCCTTTTTGCTTGATAGTGGTACCACCCATAGGACCGAAGCTCTTGTCGCCGAGTACAGTGGTGGCAGCATCGTCAGGATTCTCAAAGATAAACTTGAAGCGCACCTTGGAGAAGGGCTTCAGGAACTCCAACTTTACGGCCCTGCCAATGTCAGGACTGCTGATTGCTCTGTACCACAGGTGGCTATAGTAGGGTGTATCTTCCTCGTTGTCGCAGTCGGCAGTGAAGGTCAGCTTATACACAACAGTCCCAGTGGCCTCATCCGTCTCATAGTTGCCGGTGACATTGCTTCCCGTCACGCCCATAAAGCGGTAAGCAGTGGCACCATAGTCCCAGTATTTGATGGTCTGCACGGTCTGGCCGGGTATCTGCTGGCCCACGTACTCCCAGCCGTCGCTGTTGGTGGTGGACGTGGCGATGGTATTCTCACGCCACTGCACCCTATAGCCGGGGAACACCTGCTGGTAGGTGTCCTCGCCGGTGTCCTTGAAGCCATAGACGGTAAAGGTGGTCACCTTGTCCTTCAGGGGCGTTTCAGCGCGGGTGACGGCCCGCTCTTCTCCCATAGCACCAGAAAAGACGATAGCTACTTGCTGCTCCACCTCCACCGGCTCTGTCACTTCCCGGCTATCATCGGAGCAGCCCATGAGACCCATAAGTAGTATTATGAGTCCCATGAGGCCCTTTGGTACATGAGGTCCTTTGGCTTCATGATTCCTCTCAAGGTATGGTCGTTTAACGTCTTTATCGTCCATTCTATCTCTTCTCTCAGCACGCAAGGCCCGGCCTCTTCGCGCGTACCTTATTTATATTGTAGCTCACCGGGGAGTCGAACCCCGGGGAGCTTGTGGGGAAAGCCTCACCCCCAGCCCCTCTCCGATTAGAGAGGGGAGTGAATAGATGGGGGAGTTAATCAACTACCTTGATGACCTTCACAGCGTATGCTCCGTTGTTCTGGTTGTAAACGTCGAAGTAGAAATGACCTGCTGTGTATGTAGATGCCTTATTAGCACCAATAGTAGCCTTAACAAGACCTGTTACATCATCACCAACCTTAGTCTGCTTGAATGTGTAAGATACGAAGTCACCATTAGCATCAACATTCTTGACGAAGTAAACGTTGCCAGCGACAGCTGTACCAGAAGCAAGAGGAGTCTCTGTATCAGTGAGTGCAACCTCATAGTATTTTGCAAAGTCTGTTTCCGCAGTTGCAGCAGATACTACTTGGTAAATCTTCTCTTCTGCAGAAGGAACTGTTGTTGCATATACATAAGCGTATGTGCCAGTAGCAAGCTGATCAATATCAATCTTAGCAACCTGACCTGCAGCAATAGCTGTACCTGCAATCTTTGTGATTGGCTGATCATCAACACCGTTAACGATAGATGTTTCAGTATTGCTAATGTTAGCATTTGTTGTAAGAGTGATACCATTGCGACCTGCAGGACTTGCGTCGCCATAAGAATTTGTACGGTTCTGGAGAGCATCCATAACTGTAGCCTCTGAAATAGGAGCACCAGTTGTAGTTACAGCGAAGAGAAGAGACTTATTAGTACCATTCAAATCAGTTACGAGAGCTGGAGCACCGCTGTTGTTCATTACCTGAACATAAAGATCCTTAACATTAGTCTGATCTACACCTGCCTTCTGAGCCTTGCTGTACTCATCTTGAGCTTTAGGATCATGTCCCTGCTGATAAGTTGTGATACTCGGAGTTGCAACAGTTGTAATAGTTGCCTGCTCTGCATTAGCATCTACGAAGTTGGTAACAACAGCATCGAAAGTGATTGGGAAGAGACCCTTTGGATCTGTATTGGTCTGGCTTGTCCAACCGTTAGAGTTATCAGAAATCTTGAAGACGTATGTGTAAGCGTAGTTAGGCTGCCAAACAGTATAAGTAGCAGGAACCACAGCCTTTGCACCATAAACCTTGATTTCCTCATCTGAACCATCAGTTGAAACGAGCGTATAGTCAACACGGAGAGTCAGAGGCTTGCCGTTTGTGTTAGGAATAACTGCTGTGTAGAAATTATCAGCAGATGAACCTGCATACGTTGCATTTGGAAGAGATCTGCCAAGGTAGATATCACCTGCAGCCTCATGTGACTCTGCTGCACCATACTGATCAGTAAGAACACCGAAGCCCTGTTTAGTAGAAGTAGCGCCACCAGTAACTTCACCAACGGTTACGCTTGCCTTGTTGTAATCCTCAGTCTTAGTAGGAGTTGCATCACGATGGGTTTTACCGATGTGAGGATAGAAAACAGTTACCTCACCGCTCTGTGGGAGAACATCAGAACCCATTGTGAAGAGTGTAGCTGTAGTTGTCGTTCCAGTACCAAGATCTGTAGGAGCAGTAGGATTAGCATCAGAAGTGTAGAACTTAACTTCCTTAATAGAATAGCCAGGAACTGTCTCATAAAGAGCGATACGAACCTTAGCAGCCATGTTTCTGAATGTAAGGGTTACAGGATCACCATACTTTGCTTTCAAAACTGTATTGATGTCTGTATAATAACATTGCATGAGGTCAGCTGCACTTGCTGCGGTCAATTGGAAACCATTTGAGGCAAGGGTTGATCCTGTGTTGATACGAGTAACCTTAACCTTGCTGTCAGCAACAGCAGCATCTGTAACAGCCTCACGTAGACCTGTTGACCATGCGATGAAGTCATACTGGTCAGTAGAATAGTCCCAGTATTTTACAGTCTGAGCCTGAGCTGTTCCTGTTCCATGAAGAGCAGTCCAAGTAGGTGCAGTCATGCGACCTGTGATACCTGTCTGCTTACCAACATATTCCCAGTTATTGGTGTTGGTCTCTGTTGTACCTGCAGAGTTGTAGTCGTAACCTACGAGGTAGTTGTCGAATACCACAGTTGTAGAAGGAGAGTTCGTTTGCTCTGTACCTTTAGTTCCCTCTACTACGAACATGCCACCGAGCTTTTCAGCAGCAGTAGCGCCTACAAATTCACCTGCACGTGTGGTGTTCTGCAGGTTGAAACTGAAGTTGATAGCTTCGGTGTCATTTGTCACTTGCGATGTGGTTGGGCTGATGTCGCCAACGAACTCATCGCTGGAGCAGCTGGCGAGGGTCATGCCTGCCACGGCTGCGAGAATAAAATACTTAGTCTTCATAACTTAATAAATTTAGAGAGTTAATAATGTGAATTGTTTCTTGTTATTTGGTTTTACATTTCAATTTCGTAAGTCTCTTCCTCGAAGTCCTTGACCACCGCGTCGAAGCCTGAGCCGCCTCGCCGCGACGGTATCGGGATGGTGTCGACATCTAACTCGACGGTAATCACACCGCCCTTGAAGCGCTGGCGCACCTGCTCGGTAACGTCGAAGACGAAGGTGGAGTCGTTGCCGTTGTTGAACACCATGGATACATCCATGTAGTGGCGGCTGTTGTCAACCACGGACTGGCGGCTGACGGTGCGGAAACCGTTGCTGTTGCAGATGCCGAAGGTCACCAGTCGCCCGCCGATGATGTCCACCAGCTCGTCCTGCTTGCGGCAGTCGCGCTTCATGCGTGCCCCGAAGTGTACGGTGATGGGGTCGCTGCCCGTATATCCCGTGTTCAGCGTCACGGAGCGTGAGAGTCCCGAGAGGTTGGCCGAGCCGTCGATGCCGGCTATGCGCCCCCGGTTGTTGTGCAGGATGACCTGTGTCAGATAGATGTAGGTCACTGGCTCCAGTGTCATCGTCAGTTCCTTCACATATATCATCCTTTCATAGTCGTACTTGAAGCCGTCGAGGCTTTTGTTAATCTCGATGCCCTGCTCGTATGCGGCAAACAGCTGCTCGGGCTCGTAGAACGAGTGGCTGTAACGCGGAGCGTTGTAGCGCGAGGGGTGCATGGTCTGGTTGGTGTAGGCCGTGACGCTGTCGAGCGTCGCCTCTTCATTGAATATCAGGCTCTGCACGCCGTCGATTGTGTGAATGTTGTTCCATGCCAGCAAGTCCCAGAAGCCCCAGTTGTACTGAGCCACAAACGGGTTGCTGGTTACGGTGTGGGCACGGACGGAGGTATGCGGGCCTTTAGGCACATTGCTTGTATAGTAGCGTCGCAGGCAGAACTCCGTAGGCTCGGTGTAGCCTAATTCGCCGAACAGCCGCCGGTCCTCGTCGTCCCAGCCGTAATACCACTCCGACTTCCAGTCGTAGTTCATGCCGGCCGCCGTCTCATAGTTCCACACCACTTCCAAGTTGAGGTCAATAACCGGCAACTTAAACCACTTCGTCTCTTCCGTGGGGAACAGGTGCAGCTCCGGCTCGCGGCGGCAGGCTACGAGAAGGAGAAGGATGCAGCAGACCCAAGAGACCCACCCCCAACCCCTCCCTGTGAGGGAGGGGAGCCTATAGTTCGTATGGTATGTTGCAGCCTTTCTCATCGTTTTCTTGGGTTGGGGTTCATACTCTCCTCCTTTATAGGGAGGGGTTGGGGGTGGGTCTCTTGGGTTTCTGTGGCCTTAAAGCTGGCGCCGCGCTTCTGCTGGCGGCGGTAGAGCAGGTCGTAACTCAAGGTGATGCCGATGCGGGTGGGGCCAATCCAGTTCCAGCGGTACTGGCGCTTCTTGAACAATTCCGGCTCCAGCGTCCACTTATAATAATATAGGTCGTCGTGGTAGGTCGGGTCTATCGGGTTCTCGTACTGGTAAGGGTCGTACTTGCAGCGGAAGAAGCCAGCCTGTAGGCCGAACTCCAGCCGCCAGTGGCCGTTCTTCGAGATGGGGGTGACGTAGCCGAGGCCGATGCCGCCACCGGCACCTTCGCCTACCCAGCCCCGGTTGGCATCGAAGCAGATGCCGAACAGGCCCAGGTGGGCATAACCCTGAAGGTAGAAGCCGGCGTAGGCGGGCTTATTGGGCTTTTGGGACCCCTTAGCCTCATTGGCCTCGTTAGTCTTCAGGTAGTAGCGGGCCTCCACTTGGTAGTTGCGCACCTGGAAGTACTTGTGGGCATCGTAGTCCTGCCACCACGGGCAGTCGAAGGAGGCACCGTATGTGAAGTGGCCGTGCTTGGGATAGTACTCAACGGCTATGTTGGGTATGGGGCACCAGCGGTTGTAGCCCGGCATGTAGACACCATAGAACAGCAGGTTGGTCTTCACGGACAGCATTTCGCGGCGGGGTAGGATAGAGTCGGTGGACGCTGTGATGGGGCTAACGGGAACAATGGGACTAATATGCTTGGTGAGCGTCGTGGGGATAGTGGGCCTCATGGGTACCATCGAGGGGATGGGGGCTACCGGGCGCACCTTCCTCAGATAAATCACGAAGCGGGCGGTACGGAGGTCGGGGAAGTAGGTGTTGAGCAGTCGCAGCCAGAGGCGCCCGTTGGCCACGGCCTTCAGCTTCTGTTTCAGTTGGTTGAGGTCCTGGCCCAAGTGCTGGTCGCAGAGTTCCTTCACCACGGGGTAGTCGCTATCGTTGGCACGCTGCATCATCAGCAGTAGCGAGCGGTAGTCCTCGATGTCGGTCTCGATGGTTGTCAGCCGGCTCATGGAAGGATAGAGCATCAGGCCGGTGACGTAGTCGTAGAGAGCCTGCACACGCTGCTGACCGAGCTGGCGGTTCTGCTCAACGTCGCCTTCCGGAGAGGCGGCACCCCGGAACACCATGTGAACCAACTGCAGGCTGTCGGCATTGATGTGGGGTATGACGGTAGCTGCCAGTTCCTGCAACAGCGGGTTGCCTTGCGGCAGCACGCTCTTGTTGACGGGGAATTTCACCTTGGCAGCCATGTCGAAGAACTGCTCGTCGGTAAGCGGCTGGGGCTCCTCGCCGTCCTCGAGAACGTAGATGAAAGGATAGGTGCGATAGAAGGAGGCGTCGCTGAGAACAACAGCCACGGCATCCTGCATGTACGCTAACAGCGTACACATCAGGAAAGTCCTGACCAGATGGCGAAAAATGTTCTCTTTACGTGTCATTATCTATACGCATACTATAATTTAAATAGCGAAATTAGCAAATATTTGTGAAACGTCCAAATATTTGTAGCAATAGAGGCGTGTTTTTTAACATCATTTTTGTTTTCTGATGTTGTGTTAAAGGGATTTTAACGAGTCGGGTGGGCTGTGTAAACCTTTGGCTTGTGAGCAAATATTTACACTCCCGGCGAAGCCTCGAAACGGCCTTGGGAGGGCTTTCAGATTGGGTAGGGGAAACCTGGAGTTTAAGTAGGGTAAACTCCGGGTTTACCGTAATGAAACTCCAGGTTTACCGTAATGAAACTCAAAGGGCGGGAAAATGGGCGTTTCGGACAGTTTTGGGCTGACCGTGACGACGGACGGAGCGTTGTGAAAAATGTTTACGTTTCCTTGTCGTGCGCTTCGTAAGCATTCACGATGCGTGTGACCAGTTTGTGGCGCACAATGTCGCTGCGGTCGAGGGTGACGAATCCGATTCCCTCGACCCCATTCAGTATGTGCAGCGCCTCGACGAGTCCGCTCTTCTGGGGTCGGGGCAGGTCAATCTGCGTCATGTCGCCAGTGATAATCATCTTGGTGTTCCAGCCCATGCGGGTGAGGAACATACGAATCTGGGCCGGTGTGGTGTTCTGTGCCTCGTCCAGTATGACTACGGCGTCGCTCAGGGTGCGTCCTCGCATGAAGGCCAGGGGGGCTATCTGTATGACGTGCTTCTCCATCATGTCCTGCAGCTTCACTTGCGGCAGCATGTCCTCTAAGGCGTCGTACAGCGGCTGCAGGTAGGGGTCTATTTTGTCCTTCATGTCGCCGGGCAGGAACCCTAACTTCTCGCCCGCCTCGACGGCAGGTCGCGAGAGTATGATTTTCTTGGCAGTCTTCTCCTTGAGTGCCTTCACGGCCAGGGCTATCGAAAGGTAGGTCTTGCCGGAGCCCGCAGGTCCCACGGCGAACACCATGTCGTTCTGTTGAAAAGCCTCGATGAGCCGTTGCTGGTTCTCGGAACGGGCCTTGATGGGACGTCCCGACATGGAGTAAACCACCACGTCGTCGGGCACCTCTTTGGCCCGTCCGCCACGGATGATGTCCAGTATGTCCTCTTCGCGTAAGGAATTGAACCTCAATATGTGCCGACGTATCTTTTCAATGTTTTCTTCAAAGGCTGTCATCTGCTCCTCGTCACCCAGTACACGGATGACATTGTCGCGTGCCACAATCCTCAGTTTGGGGTACAGCGACCTGATCATCTGCAAGTGAGCGTTGCCGACACCATAGAACACCACAGTGTCAATGTCTTCCAGAATTATGTGCTTCTCTATCAAAACGGTGAATAGTTTTTTGAATTTGATGGCAAAGTTACGAAAAATATTTGTATCTTTGCAAACTCAAAGCGATATTTTTCATGAAACTGACGAAAAAGAGATATTTGCAGGGGTTTGTTGCTGTGACGCTGGTGCTGGCATTGGTGCGGCAATTGCTGCCAGTCAGTCCGACAGCAGCAGAGCCTGCGGAGCAGGAACAGACGGAAATCGTTGAGCGTTTGACGACCAACGTAAAGAAGCACCGCATCTGGAGCGTTCCCAGCTACAAGACGGCATTTCCCGACACCAACTCCGTGCAGTTGGCGGCCGCCCGCCAGTGGGGTGTGACGCCTGTTGCCAACCGTGCCGACGCTGAGGCCCGCAAGAAGGAACTGGTCTATATTGCCAGTTCGCCGTATTACCATGTGGACAGGCTGCGCCAGAGCATTCCCTACTTGGTGCCCCGTGCCGCCGTGCTGCTGCAGGACATCGGGCAAGCGTTCTTCGACTCCTTATATATAAAAGGTGTGCCCCTGCACCGGCTGATTGTCACCAGCGTGCTGCGTACCCAGGAGGATGTGAGCCGTCTGCGCGGCATCAACGGCAACGCCACCGAGAACTCGTGCCACCTCTATGGTACGACGTTCGACATCTGCTACAACCGCTACGAGACGGTGGAAGACCCCGAAGGGCCTCCCCGGCGTGCTGTGCGCAATGACACGCTGAAGTTTATACTCTCGGAAGTGCTGCGCGACATGCGTGAGCAGGGCCGTTGCTTCATCAAGTATGAGGTGAAGCAAGGGTGCTTTCACATGACGGTAAGATAACTCATAATCAGCAAGAAGAGCCTTATTACTTAAAGTCATAGTTGACGTAGTTGCCGCCCCGCTCGTTCATACGCAACTGACGGAAGTCGGAAGTCTTGGCATCGACTACGAGTACAAACGATGTGAACATCTGGCGCTTCTTGGCAGCAGGCGTAATGGTGATGGTCTGCAGCCCGTTTTTCGTCACGATGGTCATGTCCTCGCCTTTGGTTACAGGCTGTCCATTGATGACGGCATTCAGCACCTTCTGGAAAGTGGCGAACTGGGCATTGCGGCGGCTGTCGGTCACATGCTTCTTGCCACCCATCGTCATTGTAAACTTTGTGCCCTCCATCAGCAGCTGGTCACGTCCGCCGTCGGTCGAGATGCAGATGTAGTCGGGCTTGCGGATGGTGAGAGTTCCTGTGGTGACGGCATCGGTGGTCAGGGCGGCCTGATGACGGGTACGTGTCACGGTTTGTGCCTCAGCGGGACTAACTAAGAAAGATAAAAACACTAATAATAAACCTGTCAGATGTTTCATAACTTATCACTTTTAACTTATCACTTATCACTTTAATATAAGGTCTTTTCCTAACAGTTCCCCGCAGGTCATCAGCGCTGTTCTGGTAACGCCCTCCACACCATGCAGTATCAGGTTCTGGCCTGTCAGCAGCAGGTTGGGAACAGGGGTTCGTGGCGAGAGCGTCGTCATCAGCAGGTTACGGTAGTCCTTGCGAATGCCGTATGCCGACCCGCAGGGCGTCAGCGTGTAGTCGCGGTAGGTCAGCGGGGTGCTGGTATAGTATTTCTCCACCATGCCATGCAGTCCTGGAATCACCCTTTCTGCCAGCCGGATGCACTCGTCGGCAAGATGGCTTTTCAGCATTTCATAGTTTTCACCCCGTCGGCCAACGGTAGTGTTCGCCCAAGACTCGCACAACGTCCACGACATCGGGGTCATCAGGTCTATCTGGCGGGCGTCGCTACCTGTTTCAGGCACCCGGCAACTTACCATCAGTCCGTTGGGCGTGGAGCGTTGGTCGTTCTTGCCTTGCAAGCGTCCTTCGGCCGAGCGGGCCATTGACCATACGTCGTCGGCCTCGTTGTAAACGTACTTGTTGTGGTTGAAGTAGGGCAGTACGCCCTTTTTCAGTACCAGCGAGACGGTGAACATGCCAAAGCTGTTCTCCATCGCAGCTATGCGACGACGGAAGGTGTTTTTCAACAAGTGCGAGTCGGCCAACCATTTGAACGTCAACTGCGGATGAACATCGCTGATGAACACATCGCCCTCATACATATTGCCATTTGTGCATCGGGCAGCGACAACACGGCCCTCCTTCTCCACCAATTCATTGACTTCGGCATGACAGACAACCTGTCCGCCAAGCCTCTTGATGTCGTTCACCAAAGCGTTGACAATCAGATGACCGCCACCCCTTAGTCGCCAGCTGCTCCCTATATAGCTGCTCATGCCGTGGGCGAAGGTGAACAGCGGCAGCGACTCCCTGCGTAGTTCCATCTTCATCGCAGAACCTGACAGCACATTGATGAGCAGCGGGTCGTGGAAGACTGACCTCAGCCAGTCGTAGGCACTGACGATGCCTATCTCCTCCATCGGTGGCAGGTGGCGCATCAGCTCCACGTACTGCTTCAGCCCCTCACGCTCCTGCGGGAAATACTCGCCCAAGGTATCGGCAAAGTGGTCGTAGCCCTCAGCCAGCGGGAATGTCTGCTGCCCGATGGTCACGCGGTCGAACCCGTCAGCATCTAACCGTACCCAGGGCAGCTGCATCAGTCCCAAGTGTGAGAAGACAGCATGCAGCGGCTGACCCTCAGCCAGTCCACCCACATAGTGAAGCCCCGTATCGAACGAAAGACCGTCGCGCTGATAGCTCTGCATGCAGCCTCCAGGCTGAGCCTGCCGCTCTAATACCAGCACCCGCTTTCCCTCACGTGCCAACAGCGAACCACACACCAGTCCGCCAAGTCCGCTGCCTATGATTACTACATCAAACATCTTTACAATTTGGTTTTCATCCATCGGTAGATGGCAGGTTGCAGGACATAGGAGAGGATGACTGCCGCAAGAAGGCCGACAAGCGTGGTGAAGCCGACGCTGCGGATGGCAGGATGACGGGCGATGAGCATGCTGCTGACAGTGGTGACAAGCACGATGGCACTGAGCAGAATGGCGGTCTTGTGGTAATTGAGAATTGAGGAATGAGAATTGACTGTTTCCTGTTCGTCTCTAATCAATCCGTGCATGATGAAGATGCTGTAGTCGACACCGATACCAAAAATGAAGGTGGAGATGATGATGCTGATGAGGTTGAACTGAACATCGAAGATCACCATCACGCCCAGTACGATAAGCCAGCTGAGCAAGATGGGAGCAAAGGCCAGCAGCGTGTGGCGCCAGTTGAAATGGAACGACAACCACAGCACCACAAGGACAAATACCATCGAGAGCCATTGCAGCAGGTTGAAGTCGTCACTCATTTCGGTCAGCGTATCCGTCGTATAATAATAGGTGTCGAGCACCAACAGGTGAGGCTCTTTGGCTATGGCGTCGCAAATGCGCATATAGTCGCTCTCGCTGCTGCGCACGGAGTCGTTCAGACAGCGTACGGAGGTGAAGACGAGGTAGTCGCCGCCATACGATTGTTCGGTGAGTGTAGACTGGTAGCCAGTGGGAATGATGCCAGCATCGTAGAGTGCGTCAGGCTGATAGTCACGGGTGGCAGCCTCGAAGAAAGGCTGGAAGGCTTCGGCGTTCAACCCAGATTGTGGAGCCGTCTGGGCTATCAGGTTTCTGACTGTTGACAGCCGTTCGTTAGTCCAATACCGTTTCCAAGCCTCGATGCGTTCCTGTTGCTGACGCAGCGGAATGAATATCTGGTTGGTGCGGGTATAGCTTTTTACGAGGCCTAAGCGTTGCAGCGAGTCGAGTTTACCGTCAAGCAGGGCGAAGTTCTCGATGGCTTCCTCCATCGTGTGGCCCTGACTGGCGAAGTACTTGGTCTTGTCGTTGGTATAAGTCTTTTCACGCAGCAACTGCTCCGAGTGTTCCGTCAATGGATGGTCATAGCCCAGGTTGTGCATGTCGGCATCGAAGCGAGTGCCACCAATGATAAAGGCTACTATACAGATAACGATAATAATAGCTAAAAGCCTCCCCAAGCCCCTCCAAAGGAGGGGGTGTTTAGATAGATAATTGGATGACTGGAGCCTGTTCAAGTAACCAAACACCCCTCTCTTCGGGAGGGCTTGGGTGGGCTTTTTAGACTTTAGAAGTTGCGGCAAATAAGTCAGCGAGAATAGCGTGGTGCCGAGAATGGCGAAGGCGGCAAACAGGCCAAAGTCACGCAGCAGGTCGGTCTTGACAAACAATAGTCCGGCAAAGGAGCCAATGGTGGTCAGACAGCCTAACAGCACGGGCTTCACCTGGTCGCGGAGCAGCTGTTCCGTGTCATGCACAAACTGCTGATGCGTCAGCACATGTAGCACATAGCTGAGTGCCACACCCAAGACTACACCGCCGATGCCGAGAGCCAACAAAGAGAATTCGCCCTTCAGCCAGTACATCAAGGTCAGGCCGAAGACGGTGCCGAAGGCTACGGGCAACAACAGCAACGGGATGGTGTCCCAGTGGCGGAAACAGGCCAGCAGGAACAGCAAGACCAGGAGGAGCGCGCCCGCTACGGTGGTGGTGAGGTCGTGCTTGATTTGTGTGGAGTTATAGTACCCGCTGGCGGGAGTGCCGTGATAGCTGATGTCCACCTCCGGGTGCTGCTTGGCAAACTGCTCTATCTGCGTGTTCAGCATCTCGAACATCGCCGACCCTTGCCCGGTGTTCGTGGACGAATAGCGGGGGGTGATGAAGGCTATGCACACCGTTGAGTCAGGCACGAAGAAGTGACCATCGATGGTCTTGTAGCTGCCGCCAGCACTTGTCAGCGGTTCCAACTGGTCGGCCAGCACACTGCGCATTCCTATCGGATCCATCTGTATCAGCTCTGGGAACATCTCGCCGAACTCGCCCGTCAGGTCCTCCCGGTTCTGCTGCATCTGTCGGACAAAGTGTTCGCGAGTCAGCAGCGTGTCGAAACGAGCATAGGCAGCCGTGTCGATATAGGCAGGCAGGTGTTCCGTCAGGTAGTCGATGCCATCTGGCAACAAATCTTCGTCCAACTGGTAAAATATGTCACCAATGGTCTGGTTCATAGAGTCGCGCTGCAACAGCGAATCGACAAATTCGTCACACACATTAACGAGCAACGCGACGTCCTCCTCTCCCGATGAGTTCCCCTCTCCAGTTGGAGAGGGGGTAGGGGTGAGGCTAAACAACAGGAAGACCTTATCCTTGATTTTCAGGTCGGCAAAGGCCAGCTTCGTGGTGCCGTCCTCGTTCTTTGACGATGGCATCAGTTTATTGATGTCCTCCTCTAAATGAAGCTGTGCGGCAAAGAATCCGAAGAAAGCAAAAAGGGCAGCCATCGATAGCCAGCATACTATCCTATGGCTGCGGAAATAGCGTGAGAGGCGAATGAACAGTTCTGTCATTGCATGAAAATCTTCAGTTGAATGTCGGCTATCGGTTCTTCGTCCACAAAACTCTGACCTGTGGCCAGCGTGGTATTACCGAACGTAAAGCCAAACGTTACCGTACTCTTTATCCGCTCTCCTATTTGTGGGCGACGGTGGCACTCGAAGTGCTTCACCTCGCCAATCAGTCCAACGGGAGGACGCTCCAAGGCCTGCGACATAGCCTGGCACCCGGCAAGGGCAGAACAGGACTGGGCAAGATGCTCGATGAGTCCTGTCTCTGCCATCGTATCGTCGGGCAGGATGAAGTAATTGTTGTGACAGACGCTCAATGTCGTAACAGCACTGTTACTGTCACGCTGCTCAAATCCGTCCACCATGATGAATGGTTCCCGTTGGGGAATCAGTCGCTTGATATCCTTACCCTTTATCACTTTTCACTCTTAACTTTTCACTTTTCCCTCTTCACTTTTCCCTTTTCCCTTACACCTGGTGTTGCTCGATGTAGTCGTACAAGTCGGTAAAGGTCTGAATCTTCTTCAGGTCCTCCACGGGAATCGTGATCTTGTAGGTGAACTGCACCAGTGCGATAAGGTCCACTAAGTTGATACTGTCAAGGTTAAGCGTTTCCTTCAGGTTCGCATCGGGGGCGAACTCACTTTCTTCGATTTCAAACTCCTCAGCCAGCAGGCTGTTAACTTGTGCGATGATTTCTTCTCTTGTTTTCATTTGTTTACTTTGCGTTTTTTATGATTAATGTCGAATTAGTGCCACCAAAGCCGAACGAGTTGCTCAGGAACATGTCAAAGTGCTGCTGCCGGGTTTCGGGGACAACGTTGATGCATTGTGTCACCTCGTCGGGGTTCTCGAAGTTCAGCGAACCGGCAATGAAGTCGTTCTTCATCATCAGCATCGAATAGATAATCTCCGATGCTCCGGCCATCCACATCTCATGACCCGTCTGGCTCTTAGTCGAGGTGACAGGCACGCGGTAGTCGCCAAATACTTGAGCGATGGCCTCGGCCTCGCGGCTGTCGCCGATAGGTGTCGAGGTGGCATGGGCATTCACATAGCCGATGTCTTTCGGCGATACACCAGCACTCTCTAAGCTACGGAGCAGCGAACGGGCAGGCCCCTCTACGTTGGGTGTCGAGATATGGTCGCCGTTGCCCGAGAATCCCCAGCCGAGGATCTCGCCTAAAATAGTTGCTCCACGCTTTACGGCATGCTCGTAACTTTCAATAATTAAGGTTGCCGCACCACCGCTGGGCACCAGTCCGTCGCGGTCGCGGTCGAAGGGGCGGCTGGCTTTCGTGGGGTCGTCAATGCGGGTGGAGAAGGTTTGCAGGGCGTCAAACGAGGCGATACCGTACATGTTGTTCTCTTCGGCACCACCACAGACAATACAGTCCTGCAGGCCGTTCTTGATGAGCAGAAAGCCCAGACCTAACGACTGTGAGCCGCTGGCACAGGCTGCCGAGGCCGTGAGGTTGATGCCCTTCAGGTGGAACAGCGTGGCCAGATTCATCGTCACCGTCGAGTTCATCGACTGGAAGATGGCACCCGAGCCACAGGCGGCGGTGGAGCCGGCCTGACGGAACTTGTCCATAGCCACCATCGTCGACTCGGCCACCGAGTCGTTGCCATAGATGACACCCACTTCGTGACTGTCGATATAATCCTGGGGCAGCCGTGCCTGTTCCAAGGCCTGTACCGTGGCCATGTAGGCATATTGTGCCTCCTCGGGCATCATTTGCCGCACGTTGCGGCTCAACACTTTCTTCAGGTCGGGCTTCGGTACGTTGGCGCAGATGGGCGAACGGAATCCCGCATCCTTGCGCTCCTGACTAAACACAATGCCACTTTTCCCTTCATACAGCGACTGGCGCACCTCGTCGAGTGTCGTGCCGATGCACGACCAGATGCCCATTCCTGTAATTACTACTCTTCTTTCCATTTTCTGTTTATATCTTTTTAGTATAGCATCTTCTGCGTTTTACGAACTCCGGCTTCAGCGGCTTCCACTGCGACAGTTCGCGCACGTTGTCCTCCAATTGCGGCCCCGTCTCTGCCCATCGGAACCCAAACTTATTAAATATAGGTATAAGGTCGTCGAAGAACAGCGCGTTGACACCCAGTCCCTGATAGTCAGGACGAACGGCCACCAACAGCATCTCGGCATTGTCTTCAGAATGCCACTTCAGTGTTTTCAGCAGGGGCCACCATCCAAACGGCCACAGACGTCCCTTGGCTTTCTGCATGGCATGCGACAGACACCCCATCGTAATAGCCACACCTACCACCTCCTGCTCTGCGTTCACCACAACGGGTATCAGCTGTTTGTCAATCAAACGAAGGTATTTGTCGAGAAAATCGTCTATCTGTGCAGGCGACAGTTCTGAGAAACCAAAGATAGGCTGATATGCCTCATTTAGCAGGTTGAACACTTTCTGGCCATAACCACGCCGGTAAATGTCATCGTTGGTCAACTTGACTACGCGCAACCCTATTTGCTCCCGGGCATATTGTGCGGTTCGGGCATATCGGGCCGGCACTTCCTTTGGAATGTTGATGCGTACCTGCAACCAGTCCACCTCTTTCTCGAAGCCAAGGGCCTCCAAGTGGCGAGGGTAGTATTCGGGGTTATAGATGGTGTTCATAGAACCCGTCAGGTGGAAGTCCTCCACCAACATTCCCTCCTTGTCGAAATCGGTAATGCCGAGCGGCCCATGTATCGTGTCCATGCCCTGCGACAGTCCCCATTGGCTTACGGCCTCAATCAGTGCCTTCGACACGCTGGGATCGTCGATAAACTCTATCATGGAGAACCTGACGTTCCGCTTCTGCCACTTCTCGTTGGCCTTGTGGTTGATGATGCCCACGATGCGCCCCACGGCCACTTTGTCACGGTAGGCCACGAAAGGCTGAATCTGTGAGAACTCGTAGGCGGGGTTCTTTTTCTGATTGAAGAGATTGCAAATGTCGTTCTCAAGGTCGGGTACGTACTGTGGGCAATCTTTATAGATATGATAAGGCAAACGGATGAAGTCATCCATCATTCCCGCTGACGCGCCACCCCGTAGCTTTTCGTTTCCACATCTGATTTTTACAACGTCGATTTTTCCCATCGGTCATACAGCATTTTTAGTACGATACTCAATAGGAGTCAATCCCGCATGTTCACGGAAATACTGACCGAAGAACGACGAGTTAGGGAATCCAAGCTTATTTGAAATCTCCTTCACTGTCAGGTCTGTGGAGCGTAACAGCTGATAGCAGTCTTCCATCACACAGTCTGTTATCCAGTGTATAGGTGACTTGCCGCTTACCTTACGGCAAACTGTGGAAAGGTATTTTGGCGTGATGCACAGCTTCTCAGCGTAGTAATTTACCTGCTGGCGTTTCTGCTGTTCTTGTGAAAGGAGGTCTAAAAACTGATGGAATAGCGTCTTGTCGCGGTCGGTAGAAACATCATTTGTCTTGTGGATGGGTTCCGTTTGGAGCAGTACCTCGCAGATAATCAGCAGCAGGACACGCAGGAAAGCCATAACAATGTCATCAAACAGATGAAGCTCTGCGCCTTTGAATACACCGCGAGAATACAACTTCAAGGCATCAGTCCAGCGTTGTCCGTCGATGACGTAAGTTTCCTTTAAATACATGGCACGGTTCCAGATGTCTAACTGCGGGCCTAACACCCGTTTCAGCACTCTGTCACTGATGAGCAGTATGGCAACATCCACATCGGTACTCACCATCATGGGGTGCAACAATTTTCGGGCAGGAACCAGCAGCAGTTTTCCAGCCTGCACGCGAACTTGCTCCTTGCCGCCAATTTCCAGTTGTACCAGCCCCTTGCGACAATGGACAATGGCGTTGTAATCCATCTTCACCGATGCATCAGCCGATAGCTGTTCAACCTCATTCAGACCGTCGAGAAACATTACTTCCTTCTCGATAGTCAATATGGGGTCCTGATTCCCTATCAAAACGTCTGTATTCATCATTCGCCTATTGCCATTTTCAAATCGGGTGCAAAGGTAAACATTTTCGGCGAAATAACGACGTTGGTTTTTTCGCAGAAAATGTTCTTGTTTAGACATAATATATTGGACTACGAGGTGTGTCTGATGCCAAAGTAAGTCAGTTAAGTGTTAAAATGTTACTTAATTCAAGAAAAAAGTGACAAATTATTTGTGAGATTCAAAGATTAGTTGTAATTTTGCCGCCGTTTTAAAAAGAAATAGCAAATAGAACATGAAGAGTCTGAATCTAATTAGCAACATTATTATTATTCGACTGCCTCGAGTGGTCGGAAGTGATAAAGTGTGTTAGTAGATTTGCATAATTGAAGAATTGAAATAACGAGCCTTTCTCACTTCCGAGTGTGAAAGGCTTTTTGTTATGTAATAAGTAGAACAAATAAAAACTAAATAGTACAAAGTACATTTTAAATGAATAAGTATGAATAGGTTGTTTATTTTCGACACGACGCTGCGCGACGGCGAACAGGTGCCCGGCTGCCAACTGAACACGGTAGAGAAGATTCAGGTGGCGAAGGCATTGGAGCAGTTGGGCGTGGACGTAATCGAGGCAGGATTCCCAGTATCGAGTCCAGGTGACTTTAATTCAGTGATTGAAATCTCAAAGGCGGTGACGTGGCCCACCATCTGTGCGCTGACGCGGGCCGTAGAGCACGACATCGACGTGGCGTTCGAGGCCCTGAAGTATGCCAAGCACAAGCGCATTCACACAGGTATCGGCACCAGCGACGAGCACATCCACTACAAGTTCAACTCTACCCGTGAGGAAGTTTTGGAGCGTGCAGTGGCTGCCACGAAGTATGCCAAGCGCTATGTCGACGATGTGGAGTTCTATTGTGAGGATGCCGGGCGGACCGACAACGAGTATCTGGCACAGGTGGTGGAAGCCGTCATCAAGGCGGGTGCCACAGTGGTTAATATTCCTGATACGACGGGTTATTGTTTGCCGCAGGAGTACTACGAGAAAATTAAGTACTTGATAGAGCATGTTGATGGCATCGACCACGCCATTATCTCCACCCATTGCCACAACGACTTGGGAATGGCTACTGCGAACTCCCTGAATGGCGTGATGGCCGGAGCACGACAGGTAGAGGTGACCATCAACGGCATCGGCGAGCGGGCGGGTAACACCAGCCTTGAGGAGATTGCCATGATTTTGAAGTGCCACAAGGGCATTGGCATCGACACCAACATCAATACCACTAAGATATATCCCACGAGCCGCATGGTTTCGAGCCTGATGAACATGCCCGTGCAGCCCAACAAGGCTATTGTGGGCCGCAATGCTTTTGCACACTCGTCGGGCATTCATCAGGACGGTGTGCTGAAGAACGTACACACCTACGAGATTATGGACCCGAAGGATGTAGGTATCGATGATAACTCCATCGTGCTGACGGCCCGCAGCGGACGTGCCGCCCTGAAGCACCGTCTGCATGTGAACGGTGTCGATGTGGAGGAGTCGAAGCTCGACAAGATTTACGAGAAGTTCCTGCAGCTGGCCGACCAGAAGAAAGAGGTGGCCGATGCCGACGTGCTGATGCTGGCAGGTGCCGACACCGCCGACCAGCACGCCGTCCGTCTGGACTTCCTGCAGGTGACAACCGGAAAGGGCGTGAAGTCGGTGGCCTCCATCGGCCTCGACATCAGCGGTCAGAAGTTCGAGGCGGCAGCCTCAGGAAACGGTCCCGTTGACGCTGCCATCAAAGCCCTGAAGCGCATCATCATGAAGCAGATGACGCTGAAGGAGTTTACCATTCAGGCCATCTCGAAAGGCTCAGACGATGTAGGTAAGGTACACATGCAGGTAGAGTACGACGGCTCGCTGTACTACGGCTTCGGTGCCGATACCGACATAGTGACCGCCAGTGTGGAAGCTTATATTGACTGTATCAACAAATTCAGAACTCACCCCTAACCAACCCACTCCCTAACCCACTCCCTTCGGGAGGGGGGGGTGGTAAGTGCTAAAGGTAATAAAGTGATGTAAAATGATGAAAAAGAAGATAGATATGGAAAAAGTCAGTAGTAAGAGTAATCGGACGCCCCTCCCTTTGGGAGGGGATGGGGGTGGGTTCACCCTATTCGACAAAATCTGGGATTGCCATGTGGTACAGAATGTGCCCGACGGCCCTACACAACTGTACATTGACCGGCTGTACTGCCACGAAGTGACATCGCCTCAGGCCTTTGATGGCATGAGGGCACGAGGCTTGAGATGCTTTCGGCCGGAGAAGATCTTTTGTATGCCCGACCATAACACACCGACACACGACCAGGACAAGCCCATCGCTGACCCTGTGTCGAAAGCCCAGGTAGACGCGTTGGAGCGTAACGCCAAGGAGTTTGGGCTGACTCACTACGGCATGAACTCACGCGACAACGGCATCATCCACGTGGTTGGCCCCGAGAAGGGACTGTCGCTGCCTGGCATGACCATTGTCTGCGGCGACTCTCACACCTCTACACATGGTGCTATGGGAGCTGTGGCTTTCGGCATCGGCACCTCGGAAGTTGAGATGGTGATGGCCTCACAATGCATCCTGCAGCAGAAGCCAAAATCGATGCGCATCAGCATCAACGGACAGCTCCAGAAGGGCGTGACGGCTAAGGACGTAGCGCTCTACCTGATGGCGCAGCTGACCACCAGTGGAGCTACCGGCTACTTTGTGGAGTATGCTGGCGACGTGGTGCGCGACCTGTCGATGGAGGGTCGTCTGACGCTTTGCAACCTGAGCATCGAGATGGGAGCCCGCGGTGGCTTCATCGCTCCCGACGAGACCACCTTTAATTATATAAAAGGTAGAGAGTATGCACCGAAGGGTGAGGAATGGGACAAGGCCGTCGCCTACTGGCGGACGTTGAAGAGCGACGACGATGCCGTGTTTGATAAGGAGCTGACGTACGACGCAGCCGACATAGAGCCACGCATCACTTACGGTACTAATCCGGGTATGGGAATCGGGATAACAGAAAGTATCCCATCAGACCCCTCCAACCACCCCCGTTTAGGGGAGGCTTCTGGCACTTCCCCTAAACAGGGGGAGACAGAGGGAGTCTCGCGTGCTCTTCGCTATATGGGATTCCGGCCCGGCCAAAAGCTGTTGGGCACGAAGGTGGACTATGTGTTCCTTGGTGCCTGCACCAATGGCCGCATCGAGGACTTCCGGGCATTTGCCTCTATCGTCAAGGGGCGTCATAAAGCTAAGGACGTGGTAGCATGGCTCGTGCCCGGTTCTTGGGCCGTAGACAGCCAGATTCGTGAAGAAGGACTTGACAAGGTGCTGGCTGAGGCTGGCTTCGAGATCCGTCAACCCGGTTGCTCGGCTTGTTTGGCCATGAACGACGACAAGGTGCCTGCAGGTAAACTCGCAGTATCGACCTCGAACCGCAACTTCGAAGGTCGTCAGGGACCAGGTTCCCGCACCATCCTCGCCAGTCCGCTGACCGCAGCCGCAGCCGCTGTAACAGGAGTAATAACTGACCCACGCGAACTATTATGAAACAAAAATTCGATATTATAACCAGTACTTGCGTGCCCCTTCCTTTAGAGAACGTGGACACTGACCAGATTATCCCCGCCCGCTTCCTCAAAGCCACAACTCGCGAGGAACAGTTCTTTGGCGACAACCTCTTCCGCGATTGGCGCTATAACTCCGACGGTACCGTCAACACGGACTTCGTGCTGAACGACTCCACCTATTCGGGCTGCATCCTTGTGGCAGGCAAGAACTTCGGTTCGGGCAGCAGTCGTGAGCATGCTGCCTGGGCTATAGCGGGCTACGGTTTCCGTGTAGTCATCTCGTCGTTCTTTGCCGACATCCATAAGAACAACGAACTGAACAACTTTGTATTGCCCGTACAGGTGAGCGAGTCATTCCTCGCCGAGTTGTTCCAGAGCATCCGGGAGAATCCCCAAACTCAGGTAGAAGTCGACCTCCCCCGTCAGACGGTGACCAACAAGGCCACAGGCCGCAGCGAGCATTTCGACATTAACGGCTACAAGAAACACTGCCTGATGAACGGTCTCGACGACATCGATTTCTTAATGCAGAACCAGGAAAAGACCAAAGCGTGGGAAGATGGAAAAGAAGTTTGTTGAGATACTCGACTCTACGCTCCGCGACGGCGAACAGACCAACGGCGTGTCGTTCCTGCCGCACGAGAAGCTGATGATAGCCCGCATGCTGTTGCACGACCTCAACGTCGACCGCATCGAGGTGGGTTCAGCCCGTGTCAGCGACGGCGAGAAAGAGGCCGTCAAGATGATCTGCCGTTATGCCAGTCAGATTGATTGCCTCCAAAAAGTAGAGGTTCTCGGCTTCGTCGACGGGCATCAGAGCGTAGACTGGATTGCCGACTGTGGCTGCAAGACCCTGAACCTGCTGGCCAAAGGCTCGTTGAAGCATTGCCGCCAACAGTTGGGCAAGATGCCCGGCGATCATATCGCCGACATCCGCCAGACGGTGACATACGCCCGTCAGTTGGGTATCAGCGTGAACCTCTACTTGGAAGACTGGTCGAACGGCATGAAGGACTCCGCGGATTATGTTTACCAGATGATGGATGCCCTCGTCGACTCTGGTATCCGTCGCTTCATGCTGCCTGACACTCTTGGTATCATGAACCCCCTGCAAGTGATAGAGTATTTCCGCAAGATGGTGAAACGCTATCCTGATACCCACTTTGACTTCCACGCCCACAACGACTACGACCTGGCCGTATCCAACTCGTTGGCAGCCGTACTCAGTGGTGCCCGTGGACTGCATGTGACGGTGAACGGCCTTGGCGAACGTTGCGGCAATGCGCCGCTGTCGAGTGTGCAGGTCATTCTGAAAGACCAGTTCCAGGCTTTGACGAACATCTGTGAGGACAAACTCAACGCCATCAGCCGCCTGGTGGAGAGCTACAGCGGCATTGCCGTGGCCCCCAATCAGCCAATCATCGGCGAGAACGTCTTCACCCAGGTGGCTGGTGTCCATGCCGACGGCGACTCCAAGGACCGGCTCTACCAGAACGACCTGGTACCTGAGCGTTTCGGCCGTAAGCGTGAGTATGCCTTGGGCAAGACCAGCGGCAAGGCCAACATTGCCAAGAACTTAGAGGAGTTAGGACTGGAACTGACGCCTGAGCAGCAACGGCGTGTGACGGAGCGTATTACCGAGCTGGGCGACAAGAAGGAAATCGTGACGCAGGAAGACCTGCCTTACATCGTCAGCGACGTCTTGAAGCACGATGCCCCTGAGGACAAGGTGAAGTTAGTGAGCTATGTCGTCTCTACGGCCTACGGTCTGAAACCCGGTGCCAATGTCAAGGTGGAAATCAACGGGCAGCAGTATGAGGCTGGCGCCACGGGCGACGGTCAGTACGATGCCTTTGTCAAGGCGCTGCGCTTTATCTACCGCAAATATTTAGACCGTACTTTCCCCTTGTTGGCCAACTATCAGGTGTCAATTCCTCCTGGCGGCCGCACCGACGCCTTGGTGCAGACCGTCATCACCTGGAACGACAACGGTCGGCTGCTACGTACTCGTGGCCTTGATGCCGACCAGACAGAAGCCGCCATCAAGGCCACGTTCAAGATGCTCAACATTGTGGAGAGCTCGAATAGCCTATAAGTCTACGAATTACCTTGCTGTCACATACTTGTGCAGCGTTGCACGGACGGCGCCGGGACCTGCATAGAGTTCCTTCACCATACCCTCAATCTGCTCGCCCAGCCCCGCTTCGTATAGGTCGAGTCCGAAGACGTCCTTGCGGCTGTAGAGTGCTTTCAGACAGCTCCAGTCCTGGTCGGGCTTGCCTATTTCCAACGGAGCAACGATGGCCTGCATCTCGGCCAGCATGGGGTCAGGTGACGGTTCAAACGGTGTACCGTCGTCCTTGATGCCCTTCAGGTAGCGGGCGTAACCAGCCAACGTCAGAGGTATCAGCACAAGGTTCGACATGTCGAGGCCGCGGGCCACGTACTTCTTGATGGTCTCGCCGAAACGGATGGGCAGTTTCTGGGAGGTGTCCATGGCTATGCGCTGCGGAGCGTCGGGCATGAAGGGGTTCGGCAGTCGGCGGTTGATGACGGCCCCAATAAACTCGTATGGGTTCAGCACCCCCGGGTCAACGACCACGGGCATGGCCTCCATATAACCAATCTTCTGGATGAATGGGCGCAGGTCCTCGTCGGCCATCTCAGCGCTGATAAGCGTGTAGCCGAGCATGCAGCCGTAGATAGACATGGCCGTGTGCAACGGGTTCAGACAGGTAGTCACCTTCATCGTCTCCACCTTGTCTACAGTCTCGCGGGTGGTGTAAAGCGCACCGCCGAGGTCGAGTGGGGGACGGCCGTTGGTGTAGTTGTCCTCGATGACCAGATACTGCACTTCTTCGGCGTTGACGAACGGAGCCGTAAAGGTGTGCTTCTCGGTCTCAATGTAGTTGTTGTCCTCGAAACCGTCGGCTGCCAACAGTTCCTTCACCTTCTCGTGCGGACGCGGCGTAATCTTGTCAATCATCGACCAAGGGAACGTCACCTTTGTCTCGTCCTTTAAGTAGTCGAGGAAGGAAGCGGGTACCAGTCCGTTCTTTACCCAACGCTCAGCGTATGCAAATACGCCAGTCTTCACCTTGTCGCCGTTGTGCGAGCAGTTGTCCATACTTTGCACCGTCAGCGGCAACTGTCCGGCCTGCCAGCGCTCATAGAGCAGGGCACAAACCTTACCCATTGCAAACAGGGGCTGCAGTCCGCGTGCCAAATCTGCCTCATTGAACGTATAGCCTTTCTCGGTAATGGTGAACGAAATCATCTGCAGCGACGGGTTGCGGAATATCTCCACCAGACGGTTCCAGTCGGGGAACTGCGGGTCAGCCTTCAGGGCTTCCGTCACCGAGGCAATGACCTTCTTCTCGATGCTGCCGTCGGAACATAGGTTCACGCAAAGCGAGAGGTTGTCGTACGGAGCGTAGGCTTTGTCGATGACCTCGAAGTCGAAAGTCTCGGCCACGATGACACCACGGTCGTATTTGCCCGTGTTCAGCGCGTCGTTCAGGATGGCTGCAGGAAACGCCCGGAAGATGTTTCCACCGCCAAAGTGTACCCACGTCGGCTCCTTTGCCGTCTTCTCGCGTACGGCCTTGATGTCAAACTTAGGAAGCTCATAACCTTTCTGCTCCCACTCTGCGGCGTTATATTGGCCGCTCAAAATCTCTGTCAGTTTCATATCTCTGTTTTTTGCTAATAGTATTACGACGGCAAAGGTACAAACTATTCCCGGAATTTCCAAATCTTTTTGAAAAAACACGCAAAAAACGCCCTTACTGTCTTACTGTCTTACCAAACGCCCTCTCTGGGGAGGGCTTGGCTGGGCTTTTTATCGGATGGGGGACCCGGAATTAATTCAGCGGACACTAATTCAAGTAATTAAATCGCCACCAATTATTGATTTCATGTTACTAAAATGTGTTAATCGAGAAAAAGGGTTTTAAACCTTTTTTGTCTTTTGCGTCAAATACAAGAAAAGAACAAAAACTGAATGATGCAAAGACAGCGACTTTTCAAAGCCCTCCTGCCACTGATGCTGCTACTGAGCGCAGTGCCCCTTTCAGCCCAACAACATTCGTTGTCAGGGCGTGTGATTGATGCCGAAAGCCGCGAAGCAATGGTCAAGACCACCTTGCAACTCTACAAGATAGGCAGACGTGACACTACGTTTGTCAACGGTACGTATTCTGACCAGCAGGGACGCTTTGCCTTCAGCGGAGTAGGAGAGGGGAATTACCTGTTGCGTATCAGCTATTTAGGATATAAGACGCAGAGCCGGCCGGTAACGAAGCGTGGTGACCGTGCTTTGGCACTCGGCGACATTACGTTGGAGACCGATGCCGTGCAGTTAAAGGAAGCAGTGGTGACGGCGAACATCCCCAAGATGGTCATCAAGGACGACACGGTGGTTTATAATGCCGATGCTTTCCGTGTGCCCGAAGGCTCGGTTATCGAGGCGTTGGTCGAGGCGCTGCCTGGTGCCAAGATTGACGACAACGGCGGCATCACCATCAACGGTAAGTCGGTGAGGAAGTTCAAACTGGACGGTCGCGATTTCATGACGGGCAACAACGACGCGGTGATGAAGAATCTGCCGAGCTATGTCATAGATAAGGTGAAGGCTTACGACGAGAAGAGCGACCTGAGCCGCATGACGGGAGTCGACGACGGTAACGACGACTTTGTGCTGGAGTTCACCACCAAGCGCAGTGCCCGCAACGGCGTACAGGCCAATCCCGATGTAGGCTACGGCACCGACCATCGCTACGGCATCCGACTGACGGCCATGAAGCCATTCGGTGCCATGCGCTACACCTTCATGGGCAATGCCAACAACGTGAACGACCGCAACTTCTCGGGACGTGGCGGACGCGGACGCGGCAACAACAACGGTCAGCGCGAAACGAAGACTGGGGCGCTGGATGTGAGCTACGAGAACAACCGCAACCTGAAGGTGAGCGGACGTGTGACCTGGAACCACGCCGATGCTGACAACTGGAACCGCACGGGGTCGGAGAACTTCGTCAACACCCGTGGCGGTGCCTTCTCGAACAGCGTCAACCAAAACTACTCGCGCAATAATAGCTGGACGGGCAACATGAACCTGCAGTGGACCATCGACTCGCTGACCACGCTGTCGTTCCGGCCTGATGTCAGCTACTCCACCAACGACGGCCGAGGGTTCTCGACATCGGCCTCGTTCAATGCCGACCCGTTTGAATACGTAACTGACCCGCTGAGCGCCGAAGGCATCATTAAGATGAACGACTTGAACCTCATTGTCAACAGTCGGCAGAACAAGTCGTTGAGCTACGGCAGAAACACCAACGCCAGCAGTCAGCTGCAGATTTACCGGCGCATGAACAGCAAGGGGCGTAACATGGCCATCAGCTCGAACTTCAACTACCGCGACGGCAAAAACCAGAACGCCAACCTCTCGGCCGTGTACCTCTATCAGCAGAAGGACAGGTTTGGCAACGACTCCACCTACCAGACCAACCGATACACCGTCTCTGCATCCAACAACTTCAGCTACAGCATTGGCGTCACCTATACCGAGCCACTTTATATCTTCAAGCCTAAGCCTACGCCCGAGGACACGCTGCAACAGCAGCTGGGCAGGGGACCTTTCGGGCGTGGTCGTCAGGGCGGACGCCGCATGGTGGGGCAGCAGGGTATCTTCCTCCAACTGAACTACCGCTTTAGTTACAGCCACCAGAAGAACGACCCTTCGACCTACGACTTCCCCGACCTGACCTACGACGCTTTTCAGGACGTGCTGAACGACTACCGCGAGTTTACCCGCCTCTTCGGCTATTTGGAAAATCCCTACTGGGATTATCTCAGTACCAGCCTGAGCCGTTACTCCGAGCGCACGGAGTATGGCCACAATGCCGACGTGCAGCTGCGCTTTGTCCGTGAAAAGTACAACATGAATATAGGTGTCAACATACAGCCCCAGAAGTCGCACTACATTCAGCAGTATTTGGGTTATCCTGTCGACACCGTGCGCACCGTCACCAACATTTCGCCGACACTTAACCTACGTTACCGCTTCAACCAGCAGACCAATCTGCAAGTGCAGTTCCGAGGTCAGACGCAGCAGCCCAACATCACGCAGCTGCTCGATATCTACGACGATACCAATCCGCTGAATATCTCGATGGGTAACCCGGGACTGAAGCCGTCGTTCACTACAAACCTGCAGGCAAACTTCCAGATGCAACGTGCACCAGTTCTTGTCGAGGACAGTTTGGGCTTCATGATTCCCAAGAATGTGCGCCACTGGAGTTTCAGCACGAACGGCAGTTTCCGCCGCACCTCAAACTCCATCGGCAATGTCGTCACCTACAACGAGACCACCGGCGGACGCATCAGCCGTCCTGAGAATATCAACGGCAACTGGAGCACCAACATCGGCGCCTCGTTCAACATCGGCCTTGATACGCTGAACCGCTGGGACATCAGCGGAGGATTCAACGGCAGCTACAACCACCAGGTAGGCTACGTCAACCTGAACCGTACGGCTGTGCCCGACCGCAATGTAACTCACACCTACAACCTGTCGCCCGACGTGTCGCTCAGCTACCGCAACCGCTGGCTCAACTTTTCGCTGAACGGACGGGCCACCTACGCACGTACCGAGAACCGGCTGCAGGCTTCGCGCAACCTTACCACCTGGAACTTCAACTACGGCGGCAGCACCCGCATCACCTTCCCTTGGGAGAGCAACCTATCGACCGACTTCCACATCTACAGCAAGCGCGGCTATAGCGATGAGACGCTGAACACCAACGAGGTCATCTGGAACGCCCAGCTGTCGCACAGTTTCCTGCGCGGCAAGAAGCTCACCGTCATGCTACAGTGGTACGACATCCTGCACCAACAGTCGAACTTCACACGTAACGTCAGTGCCAACGGCTGGACTGACCGCGAGGTGAACGCCATCACCAGCTATGCCATGCTGCACATCAGCTACCGTCTCAACTTCTTTGGCGGTCGTAACGGTGGGCGTGGCGAATGGGGCGGCGAAGGCCCTGAAGGCGGTCGAGGCGGACGTGGTGGCGGCGGACGTGGTGGTCGTGGTGGCTTTGGTGGCGGACGTGGTGGCGGAGGCGGCTTCGGCGGCAGATTCTAATCAGAATTCGCCTATCAGTTCCTTGACATACTGTCGCTCCCAATCGCGCAGATGGCGGCGAACACCGTCATACTCAAGTATGTCGAGGTCGATAGGGACTATACCTAAGCGGCGTTTTTGCTCTGTGCGCCCGAAACTGAGTTCCGTTTGTTTCAGCCATTCGTTCAACTGCTGTTCATCAAGTGCCGTTGTGCCCTGAGCCAACTGGTTCATATAGGCATCGTTACGACTGCAGTTACCCACAGGTTCTGTCCAAAGCTCGGTAGTGTATTGTATATCAGCGAGAACCTCTTCCAGGCATTTGCGTGCCCGGCAGAGATTCTTCGCTTGGAATCGGTTGGTGGCTAACGAAAGGATAACTCTATGGCCCATTACGCCTTTATCGCATTGATGCGTGACTTGATTTTATCCACATACGCATCGATGGTTGCCACAGCCACAATGTTCACCACGTCACGAACGGAAGCACCGAAGTCGACGAAGTGGATGGCTTTGTTCAGTCCCATCTGGATCGGGCCGATGATTTCCACGTCGGCATCGAGCATCTGTAGCATCTTGTAGCTGGAGCGGGCTGAGGTGAGGTTGGGGAATACCAGCGTGTTCACCTTGTTGCCCTTCAAGCGCGTGAATGGATACTGCTCGTCGCGCAGCTCATTATCCATCGCAAATCCCAACTGCAATTCACCGTCTATAGGCAGGTCGGGGAACTGTTCGTGCATCAGCTCCACGGCATGCTTCACCTTTTTGGCACCTTCCGACTGGCTGGATCCGAAGTTGGAGTGGGAAACCATTGCGATGACAGGTTTCTCGTTGAAGAAACGGACGGCAGTAGAAGCCAGCTTGGCAATGTCTACCAGCGTATCCGTATCAGGATTCTCGTTCACCAGCGTATCGGCAATATAATAGGTACCCTTGGGCGAGTTGATGATGTGCATGGCACCGAAGTGTTCGTACTCATGACGGATACCGATAACCTCGTTGACAACCTTGATGGTGTTCGAGTACTTGGTATAAAGACCAGTGATATAGGCATCGGCCTCACCCGTTTCGACCATCATCATGCCAAAGTAGTTGCGCTCGAACATCTTATCGTTAGCCTCTTGGAAGGTATAACCCTCACGCTGGTTCTTTTCCGTCAGGATGCGGGCGTAACGTTCACGGCGCTCCTGCTCAGAAGGATGGCGCAGGTTGACAATCTCGATGCCTTCAAGCGAAAGGTCAAGTCTCTTTGCTAACTTCATGATTACCTCGTCGTTACCGAGCAATATGGGGTGACATATTCCTTCGGCCTTGGCCTGCACGGCAGCTTTCAGCATCGTAGGGTGAACAGCCTCGGCAAATACTACACGCTGGGGGTGTGCGGCAGCTGTTGCGTAGAGTTTCTGAGTGAGTTTCGTCTCTTGTCCGAGGAGTACTGAGAGTGAGTCTTTGTACTCGTCCCAGTTGTCAATTCGCTTACGGGCAACACCGCTGTCGATAGCAGCCTTGGCCACGGCGGCACTAACTTCCGAGATGAGTCGCGGGTCGACGGGCTTTGGAATGAAGTAGTCGCGGCCGAAGCGCAGGTTATTCACCTTGTAGACGTCGTTCACCACGTCAGGTACGGGCAGCTTGGCCAGGTCGGCAATAGCATGTACGGCGGCCAGCTTCATCTCCTCGTTGATGGCTGTAGCGTGGACATCGAGGGCTCCACGGAAAATGTAGGGGAAACCTATCACATTGTTAATCTGGTTGGGATAGTCGGTACGTCCCGTCGACATCAGTGTGTCAGGGCGTGCCTCCATTGCGTCCTCGTAGGAAATCTCGGGAACGGGGTTGGCCAGGGCGAAGATGACAGGGTCTTTGGCCATCGTCTTGACCATCTCCTTTGAGAGCACGTTGCCCTTCGACAGTCCTACGAATACATCGGCACCATTGACTGCCTCGGCCAATGTCTTGATATCGGTACGGTCAGTCGCGAAGAATCGCTTTTGCTCGTTCAAGTCTGTACGGTCTTGACGAATGACGCCCTTCGAGTCGAGCATCACGATGTTCTCCTTCCGTGCCCCAATGGCCATATATAGCTTTGTACACGAAATAGCAGCAGCTCCGGCACCGTTCACCACGATTCTTACCTTCGAGATGTCCTTGCCTATAACCTCCATTGCGTTCTTCAGTCCGGCGGCACTGATGATGGCGGTGCCGTGCTGGTCGTCATGCATCACGGGAATGTCCAATGTCCGCTTCAGGCGCTCCTCTATATAAAAGCACTCAGGTGCCTTGATGTCTTCCAGGTTGATGCCTCCGAAGGTGGGTGCTATACGCTCTACTGCCTCGCAGAACTTTTCCGGGTCTTTCTCGGCCACCTCGATGTCAAAGACGTCGATTCCACCATATATCTTGAACAGCAGTCCCTTACCCTCCATCACCGGCTTGCCGCTCATGGCACCGATGTCGCCGAGGCCCAGCACGGCTGTGCCGTTCGATATGACAGCCACCAGATTACCTTTGTCCGTGTATTTGTAGGCTGCGTTCGGGTCGTCCTGAATCTCTAAGCAGGGATATGCCACGCCTGGCGAATAGGCCAAGCTCAGGTCGGTCTGGGTACGGTAAGCCTTCGTGGGCTTCACTTCTATCTTGCCGGGCCTTCCGCTCTCGTGGTAGGCCAATGCGGCTTCTTTCGAAATCTTAACCATTTGTGTACTATTATCTTGATAAGTTTTTGCTTACGGCGTGCAAAAGTAATAAAAAACTGTCGAAAACGTGTGGGTTCTGCCAACTTTTTTGTATCTTTGCCGACAAATTTCAGTTTTTATGCAAGAACAGAAGAGTTTAACCGAATACAAGTTGGCACTATGCGACCGTATCCTCGATGCTGCCCTGCACACGTTTGCCGAACGTGGAGTCAAGGGAACCAAGATGGATGACGTGGCAGCCCAGCTGGGTATTTCCAAGCGTACACTATACGAAATCTATAATACCAAGGAGACTGTGCTGTTTGAGAGTATACGCCGCCACCACCGCCAGAAGAGCATTGCCTTGAACACCTTTGCCAATGACCCGAAACACGATGTGGTCGATATTATTGTCTACCTCTACCGTCAGCAAATCAAGCAGACCGTGAAGGTGTCACCAGGCTTCTACGAGGAGATAGCCATATACCCGCGCATCGAGAGTTATTTGGCTGAGCAACGCCAGCGCAACAACGAGGCTTTTCTGAAGTTCATAAGCCGAGGCATCAGCGAGGGCTTCTTCCTGCGCGAAATTGACTACAAAATTGTGGCTCAGCTGTTCGAGTCCATCGGCCGCTACATCAGCAACCGTCGTCTCTACGAGCAGTACTCCTTCGAGCAGCTGTTCTTCAATATGCTTTTCATCCCTCTTCGTGGCTTCTGCACGAAAAAAGGCATCGAAAAGCTCGACGCCTTCTTCCGTGAGAACAAGGTGTAGTCCTCCCGATTAACCGGCATTTGTCACTTGAACTGCTGTTTCGCTGCTTCCAGCGTAGCGATGACACGGTCGCACCATGCGTCAAACTCCGGGTCTTCAACCTGCAATTCGGGATGTGCCATGATGTAGTCAATGCAGCGGCGTACCCCTTCGTCGAATCGGACGGTGGCTTGGAAGCCAGGTACGGCACGGCGCAGTTTTGAGCAGTCGAACTCGACGGTGACGGCCTTGTCGCCCAGCAGGTTGCCCGTCAGGTCGTAGTCGGCGGGAGCAACGGCAGCGAGGAAGTCAGAACTGACGTGATAAAGTTTCACGCTCGTGTGTAGTGCATTGCCCACACATTCATAGACCTGATTCCAGCTGATGCTCTCGTCGCTCATTATCTGGAAGGCTTCGCCTATGGCCTTCGGATTGCCTAATAGGCCGATGAACCCTCGGGCAAAGTCCTCGTTCCAGGTCAGTGTCCACAGCGAGGAACCATCTCCATGAACGATGACGGGCTTGCCCTCCGCCATGCGTTTCAAGACCTGCCACGAACCCCTTGGCCCATGCACACTGAGGGGTACGCTGCGTTCGCAGTAGGTGTGGCTTGGCCGTACAATGGTCACTGGGAACCCATGTTCACGGTATTCGCGCATCAGCAGTTCCTCGCATGCTATTTTGTTGCGCGAGTACTGCCAGTAGGGGTTTGCCAGACTGGTGCCCTCGGTGATGATGTGACTCGCTGCGGGCTTGTTATAGGCCGAGGCTGACGAGATGTAGACGTACTGCCGCGTCCTCCCCTTGAACAATCTGATGTCGCGCTCCACCTGCTCAGTAACGAAGCCAATGAACTCGCAGACGGCATCAAACTCCTCACCGCCTACAGCACCAAGAACGGCCTCCGTGTCGTCAATGTCGGCTATGACCTGTCTGACATTCCCTGGAACCTCGTTCCTGCGGTTTCCACGATTGAGCAGCCACACCTCGTGCCCGCTCTCTGATAATTGTCTGGTGATGGCACTCGAAATCGTGCCTGTTCCACCGATGATGAGAATCTTCATAGTTGACTATGTTTAACGTTAAGTCTATTCGGCATTGTATAGAGATTACCTTCTTCCGAAGCCAAAGCCACCTTGTGGCTGGGGAGCTATCTCTGGCTCACCGAATACGGAGGCCTCGGCATCCTTGTCGTTGAGCTTGAAGACCATGAACTTGGGATTCTTCTCGGTGCAGGGTGCCCATGTGCCACCCTTTAGGCCGTTGGGGTCGCTGTACTTGGCGAAGTTAGTCCAGGCGGTAAGCATTTTCTCACTCAAATCCCAGTCGCCCTTAGTCCAGGGGCGCCAGCAGTGCTTCAGGCTCTTGAACACAAACCACAGGTCGCTGGAGTGGAAGGCACCACGCAGACGCTGGGTGACCTCGGGATGGCTGCCATCGTCGGGCAACGGACGGGCAAACTCGTAAGCCCAGGCCTTACCACCCTTCTGAGCGCGAACCTTGCAGAACTCGGCGATGTTGGGAGACATGTTGCCCATATCGTTCAGGGTGAAGCCTATCATATAAGGTACGTCAGCCAGGGTGCCTTCGCGGGTGGCATCGTCGAAGCTCTTCACGCTGACATAACCGTCAATCATCGGCATGAAGGGCAGCCCTCTGCGCATAAACGGCATGCCGCCGCCCTGTTGTCCATCGTTATTGATCTGGTAGTAGAGCGTAGGCAGTGCGAATATGGTCTCGGTAGATGCTGCCCGCATCTTTTGCAAGTCAGTCAGTCCAGCCCAGTCGAACACCTTCTTGGCATTGGCCTCAGCATCAGCAAAAGAGCCACCACTGTAACGGGCACCGATAGGATTTCCGTTAGCATCGGGTATACTGAGTCCCTGGGCACTCATGATGACGGCCTTGTGGAACAGTCCACGAGCCAGCGGACTCTCGCAGAGGGTGCGCACGCTGCCACCACCGGCACTCTGTCCGAAGATGGTCACGTTGTTGGGGTCGCCGCCAAACTGCGCAATGTTTTTCTTAATCCACTTCAGTGCCTCAATTTGGTCTAATATACCGTAGTTACCCGACACTTTGTGGGGACTTTCGGCAGTCAAGGCAGGGTGTACGAGGAATCCGAATACACCAAGTCGATAATTGATTGAGACAAGCACCACGTCCTTGGCACCCCATTCCTGTCCGTCGAACTCAGGCTCTGAGCCGAAGCCCTCGCGATAACCGCCGCCATGAATCCACAGGGCCACAGGCAACTTCTTATTCACCTGTCCGGGAGCTTTGGTCCATACGTTCAGATACAGGCAGTCCTCGCTGAAAGCGGCCTCCTTGCCGTAACCCCACTCGGTGTAGTAGCCACCGGTGTACTGGATGGCTTGATAGCTGGGGCGACCGAAGGTGTCGCAGATTCTCACGCCTTTCCAAGGCACGATGGGCTGCGGTTCTTTCCAACGGTTTTCTCTGATAGGTGGTGCTGCGTAGGGAATGCCACGATAAACATACACGTCAGGATGATCGTCGGCCAGCACGCCTTGAACCTGACCACCTTCGATAGTTAACACGGGGTTTTCTGCTGCATTGGCAGACACTGCTACCATGAGCAGGAGCGGCAAGAAAAGCTTTTTCATAATTCTCGGTTTTAGTTAATTGTTTTAAAGGTGTTATTCTTACGATAGAGATATGCTACCATTGCTCCGCTGATGTTGTGCCACACACTGAAGATGGCTCCGGGAATGGTGGCAAGAGGATAAGCCGCAAAATGAATTGTTGCCAGACTGCTGGCCAGTCCTGAGTTCTGCATCCCTACTTCTATGGATATGGCCCTCTTCTTGGGTTCCGACAGGCCGAGCATCCGTCCTATCAGATAGCCCAGGCTCAGTCCGCAGAGGTTGTGAAGCACGACGACCACTACAATGACCAGTCCGCCTGCCATCAACTTGCTGGCATTGGCGCCAATGACGATGGCTACAATCAGTGCAATGGCAATCGACGAAATGGCGGGGAGATAATCTGTCGCTTTCTCTGTGAACTTAGGCCATATCCATTTCACCGTCAAGCCCACCACTATAGGAAGTATGACTACCCACAGAATGCTTAGCAGCATGCCCGCCACGTCAACGTCGACCGTCTTTCCTGCCAGCGCCCATGTCAGCAGCGGTGTCAGCAGCGGTGCCAGCAAGGTAGAAACGGCTGTCATTCCCACGGAAAGCGCCAGGTCGCCTTTTGCCAGATAGGTGATGACATTGGATGCCGTCCCCCCCGGGCAGCAGCCAACCAGAACGACGCCAAGTGCCAGTGCCTCGTCAAGCCGAAACACGGTTGCCAGCACCCATGCCAGCAGCGGCATGATGGTGAACTGTGCCAGACAGCCTGTAATCACATCCTTTGGGCGGCTGAATACTATCTTGAAGTCAGTGAGATTCAGCGTCAGTCCCATGCCGAACATCACCACGCCCAGCAGATAGTTGATGAACGTCGGGCGTATCTGTTGCAGCACATTGGGGAATGTCAATGCCAGCAATGCTGCTGCCAGCACCAGCACCCCCATGTATTCCAATAGATATTGACAAAGTTTCTTCATCATCTCGAAAGTTGCGGTTTTTAAGATAATCGTATCTCCATTCCTGTTTTCTGTACTTTCATGCCCATGTTCTTGTAGAAAGAGATAGCCGCCTCGTTGCCCTCCCATACGTTGAGGGTAATGTTGTTGCATCCTATTGACTTCGCATAATCGCGGACGTACTCGTACAATGCTTTCCCTACATGCTTGCCTCGGGCGGTCTCGTCCACGCAGATGTCGTCAATGTACAGCGTCTTGATGTCCTGCAGCAAGTGGTGGCCCTTCACCTCGTTAATCTGGCAAAAGGCATGGCCCAATACCTTCCCGTCGTCGTAGACGAAAATGGGGTTACGGTCTCTGTCGAGCAGGGCTTCGAGTTCCTGCTCATTGTATTTGGTGGTGTTGGGCTTGAACAGGTCAGGCCGTATTACGTGATGCACCATGTCCACCTGGTGCAGCAGTTCGATGATGCGTCCGATGTCGTTTTTACATGCTTTTCTAACCATATTTGTCTGATTTTCGTAATTCGGCTGCGAATTTACAAAATAATCTTCAAACTACGCTCATTTTGTCCTCAAATTCTTATTAAAAGTGATAAGATGGGCGAATCGTTTGACGGTTCGGGGATTTTTTTGTAATTTTGCAGCGCATAATAGAAAAGAAAGGTGTACATGAGACGAATGATATGGAGCCTGTGCCTGATGGCGGCATCGCTGGCAGTACATGCTCAGGCACTGGAGAAAGCGGACGCGGCACAGCAGAAGGCGATGGTGGAGAAGATAAGCCAGACGGCGGCCAGCATCAGGACGATGGAGTGCCAGTTCAGCCAGGTGAAGACGTTAGGCTTCCTGAACGACAAGCTGACATCGGGCGGCCGGATGCTGTTTGTGGCCGAGGGTGGCAAGTTGCGCTGGGAGTACCAGCAGCCCTATAGCTACACGTTCATCCTGAATGGCGATAAGGCCTATATCCGCTCGGTCAAGAGCCGCCAGACCATTGACATACGGCAGAGCCGCCTGTTCCAGAGCATTGCCGAGGTGATGATGAACAGCGTGACGGGCAAGAGCCTGACCACGAGCCGCGACTTCGGCTGCGAGATGTACAGCAGGGGCGACGAGTGGCAGGCCGTACTGACGCCCAAACGTAAGGAGTTGAAGAAGCTGTTCAGCACCATCCGTCTGCACTTCAGCAGCGGCAGGCAGATGGTGACGCAGGTAGAGATGGCCGAGACTTCGGGCGATACGACGGTGATAACGCTGAAGAACGTGAAAACCAACGGGCGCATAGATGAGAAGATGTTTGCTGCTCAGTAGTCTGCTGCTGATGGCTGTGGTGGCCGTTGCTGCCGACTATCTGTTACCCCTCGACGAGGGCCGGCAGCAGTACGGCGTGAGTATCATGGCGCGTGGTGCCGAGATAACTGGGGTGTGCATTGTGAAGACCGACTCCGAGGGCAGCCGTGGTGCCATTGTCAACGAGTTTGGCATTCATGCGCTCGACTTCATGGTGTCGGCCGACCGCCGGAAGGTGAAGCTGCTGAACGTGATTGCGATGATGGACCGTTGGTACGTCAGACGTGTGGTGAAGAAAGACCTGCGCACGCTGTTCAATGCTACGGCTGACGGCAAGCAGGGTAGTGGCCGGACGGTGACTGTAGAGCCTGACGGCACGGTCACGCTGACAAATACGAGGTATAAACTGAAATACAGTCTGAAGAAACTGCATGAAGCTACTGAATGATTTTTGCACCATAGCGGGTGGTGACACAGATAAGATATGGTTAAGGCTGAACCCCGACCATCCTATTTACCACGCCCACTTTCCCGGCAATCCCATAACGCCCGGCGTCTGCATAGTGCAGATTGTCGGCGAGTTGTTGAGTGAACGGTTTGGGCGGCAGCTGGCATTGAGCAAGATTGTGAACCTGAAGTTCGTGTCGGCGATTTCGCCCGTCGAGACCCCGATGGTGGCGGTCTGCTTCGACTCGGTAGAGGTGGATGGCAGCGCGTGTAAGGCAAAGGGGACTATAACGGCCGAGGACGGCGTAAAGACTAAATTCTCGATGTTGTACGATGAACAATGAACAATGGAGAGTCTGCGTTGTCGTGCCTACCTACAACAATGCAGGGACGATACTTGACGTGCTGCGCCGTATAGCGGCCATCACGCAGCACATCATCGTGGTCGTTGACGGATGCACGGACGATACCCGTGAACGGCTGAAGGGCTTCACGGACGCCCCGCTGGTCATTGTCGACCATGCCGAGAACAAGGGCAAGGGTGCTGCCTTGCTGTCGGGGTTCAAGTGTGCTATACTGAAAGGTTACGAGTATGCCATAACCATCGACGCCGACGGTCAGCATTTTCCCGAGGACATTCCTGTGTTCCTGCGTGCTATGAAGGAGCATCCTGAGGCGTTCATCATCGGCAGCCGCAACTTGAAGCAGGAGAACATGTCGGGTGGCAGCTCGTTTGCCAACCACTTCTCGAACTTCTGGTTTGCCGTGCAGACAGGTATAAGGCTGCCCGACACCCAGACGGGCTACCGGCTCTATCCGCTGCGCAACCTGTCGGGAGTCCATCTGATTACCTCGCGCTACGAAGCCGAGCTTGAGCTGCTGGTCTTTGCCGCATGGGCTGGTGCCACGCTCATTCCGGTTCCCGTCCGTGTCTACTATCCGCCAAAGAACAGGCGCGTGTCGCATTTCCGTCCGGTGGCCGACTTTCTGCGCATTACGGTGCTTAACACAGCATTCTGCTTGGTTGCCATATTTTATGGCTGGCCTCGTACGCTATGGATAAAGTTGAGAGGTAAGAGGTGATGTCGTTTTTCCTATTTATACACGGGGTACTTGCAGCCCATAGACGGCTGGCGACGGCGGCACTGCTGCTGGTAGTGGCAGTCTTTGCTGCCTTGGCACTACGCATGGATTACGAGGAGGACATATCGCGCTTTCTGCCTACGGATGACAGACAGCAGGCTTATCAGCAAGCCGTTGAGCAACTGAGCAGCCAGAACCGCATCGTCGTCTGCTTTACGGGCGATACCGAGGCCGTGAAGCAGGCGATGGACCGCTTTGAGACCCTTTTTGAGGAAGCCGACACCGCCCAGACGGTAACAGACCTGCAGGTGACAGTGGATGAGACCCAGATGCTCGACCTGCTGGCATTTGTCAGCAGCAACGCCCCATACTTCCTGACGGCCGACGATTATGCCCAGATGGATTCACTGCTGGCTGTGCCCGGCTATGTGGCCGACCAGCTGACTATCGACAAGCAACTGCTGCAGCTGCCGACGGGAGG
The DNA here is from genome assembly GCA_947168395.1 of uncultured Prevotellaceae bacterium. Lineage (GTDB taxonomy): Bacteria > Bacteroidota > Bacteroidia > Bacteroidales > Bacteroidaceae > Prevotella. The sequence goes on from CAMVLT010000004.1 coordinate 194,388, forward strand.
GCTGGCCGTACAGACGTTGGCACACGACCCGCTTCACCTGTTCACGCCGTTGCTGGGACGGCTGCAGACGTTGGGGCACAACAGCCGTTTCATGGTCGACGACGGCTATGTCTTTACCCGCGACGGACGGCACGGGCTGGCATTTCTCACCTCACCTTACGGCACCAGCGAGACGGCCCGCAACGCGGAACTGGCCGCCATGCTCGACAAGGTAATAGAGCGAACGGAGGCGAGTGACGAAGGCCCAGCGGTGAGCATCTCAGCCGTAGGAGGCCCCTTGATAGCTGTGAGCAATGCCACTCAGATAAAGCGCGATTCCATGTTGGCGGTCAGCATCTCGGTCGTACTGATTGTGGCACTGCTCGTGTGGCATTACCGCCGTTTGCACGAGTTGTTGTGGATAGTCTTGTCGTTGGGCTTTGGCTGGCTCTTTGCCATTGCCGGTATGTCGCTGCTGCGCGACAGTGTGTCGATTATCGTCTTGGGCATAGGCTCTGTTATAATAGGTATAGCGGTGAACTATCCGCTGCACTATCTGGACCATCTGCGCGAAACGGGCGACCAGCGCCAGACCCTGTGCGACATGGTGAAGCCGCTGCTCATTGGCAACGTCACTACTGTCAGCGCTTTCCTTTGTCTGTTGTGGGTCGATGCCGCTGCCATGCGCGACCTCGGCCTCTTTGGCTCGCTCATGCTCGTCGGCACCATCTTGTTTGTGCTCGTGGTGCTGCCGCAGACCAACCAGACCCACCAGACTCTCCAGACTCTCCCCCGGCCCCTCCCTGTTGAGGGAGGGGAGTATAAAGTTCAAATTCCCCCCTCCCTAAACAGGAAGGGGATGGGGGTGGGTCTCCTCCTCACTCTTCTTTTCGGCTATTTCAGCCTCCAGACGTCGTTTGACTCTGACTTGCGCCACATTAACTACATGACAGATGAGCAGCGCGAGGGAATGGAACTGCTGGCCTCGCTGTCGGAGGACATGCCGCAGGAGATGACCGACTTGATACCTTCGCAGAAAGTGCAGCAGCAACGGCTGCAACTGTGGAGGGAGTTCCAGCATAGGCACGCCACGCTGCTGGCCGACTTGGCGGCTGAAGGAGCACGGCAGGGCTTTACTACCGATGCCTTCCAGCCATTCCGGCAGTTGATGACAAGCGACCTCTGCCCACAGGCGGCAGCGTGGTTCGAACCGGTGGGCAAGGTATTGGGCGGACAGCACTTGATTAACGCCAAGAACGTGGGCAACCAGCTGGTCGAGATATTGCAGAGTAACTTCAACTACGTCAGTTATGTCTGTGGTTTCGTGGTGTTTGTCTTCCTGTGGCTCTCGTTCGGCTCCATCGAGCTGGCATTGCTGTCGTTCCTGCCCTTGGCCGTAAGCTGGATCTGGATATTGGGGCTGATGCAGTTGCTGGGCATCCAGTTCAACATCGTCAATATCATCCTGGCCACCTTTATCTTCGGACAGGGTGACGACTACACCATCTTTATAACCGAGGGACTGGTCTATGAATATGCCACAGGCCGCCGTCGGCTGAGCAGCTATCGGCGCAGTGTGGTGCTTTCGGCCACGCTGATGTTCATCGGCATCGGCACACTCATACTGGCCAAGCATCCGGCTCTGCGTTCGCTGGCCGAGGTCACCATTGTCGGCATGGGCACTGTGGTCGTCATGGCCTACTACCTGCCGCCGTTGGTGTTCCGTTGGCTGACCCGGACTCTCCCCCGGCCCCTCCCTGTTGAGGGAGGGGAGCATAAAGTTCAAATTCCCCCCTCCCTAAACAGGGAGGGGATGGGGGTGGGTCTGCCATTACCCATCACCCTTCGGCGGGTCGCCTATTCGCTCTTTGCTATGGGGTTCTTTCTCGTGGCCATGTACTTGTTTATGCTGCCCTATACGTGGCTCTATTTCCATTTGGGCAAGGCTACCGAGGAACGTAAGCTGAAGTATCACCGGCTGTTGCAGAGGGCGTCCGACTTCATCATCCACCGTGTGCCTGGTGTGAAGTTCTATCTGGAAAACAGGGTGGGCGAGACCTTTGAGCAGCCCGCCGTCATCGTCAGCAACCACCAGTCGCACCTCGACCTGATGTGCCTGATGATGCTCACGCCCAGAATCGTGTTCCTCACCAACGACTGGGTGTGGCGCAATCCCTTCTACGGCATGGTCATCCACCGTGCCGAGTTCTATCCGGTGAGCAATGGCATAGAGAACCACCTGGAGCAGTTGCGCTCGCTCTACGAACGTGGCTACAGCATCTGCGTATTCCCCGAGGGGACCCGCTCTGAGGATTGCAGCATACAGCGTTTCCACAAGGGTGCTTTCTACTTGGCCAGCCAGTTGGGTGCCGACGTGCTGCCCGTCTATCTGCATGGTCCGGGTCATGTGCTGCCCAAGCGTGACTTCCTGTTGCGTGAAGGCCGCATCGACGTCGAGGTAGGCAGCAGGGTTGCCGTCGTGGAACCCCTGCTGGATTTTACCAAGACGATGCGCCACCACTATCAGGAGCATTACCAGCTGATGTGTGAACGAATAGAGACTGCCGACTACTTCGCACCCTACAGGATGTACGTCGGGAAATATACTCATGGCTACGACAAGATGTAAGATGAAAAGGGTTGTCATCATAGGCAGCGGCCTCGGAGGCCTGTCGTGCGGCTTGATACTGAGCCGTAACGGCTACGACGTCACCGTGCTCGAACAGGGGGCGCAGGTGGGAGGCTGCCTGCAATGCTTCCATCGGCGCGGGGTGAAATTCGAGACCGGCATGCACTTCATTGGCAGTGCCGATGAGGGTCAGGTACTGGGACGCCTGCTGCGCTATCTTGACTTGACGGGCAATATCCGCCTGAGCCGTCTCGACCCCTCGGGCTACGATGTCGTGTCGTTGCAGGGACAGCAGTTCCGCTTTGCCAACGGCCGTGAGCAGTTCGTCGAGACATTGGCCAGCGACTTCCCCCGTCAGCGCGACAACCTGAACCGTTACTTCCGTCTGGTCGAGGAGGTGGCTTCGGCCTCGTCGCTCCACAGTCTGCGGGTGGCCGACAGCGACACTTCGCCGCTGAACACCGAATACCAGCTGCGCAGCATCAACGACGTGCTGAGCCAGGTTGTCGGCGACCCGCTGCTGCGCAATGTGTTGGTGGGCAATCTGCCCCTCTATGCTGCCGAGCGCGACAAGACCCCTTTCTCCACCCATGCCTTCATTACCGACTTCTACAACCAGAGTGCCTTCCGCGTAGTGGGAGGCAGCGACCTGATAGCCTCGTCGCTGGTCGGTTCCATTGAGCGGAACGGGGGCCGTGTGCTGTGCCGCAAGCAGGCGGTGCGCATTGACTGTGACGAGCAGCGGGCGGTCGGTGTGGAGACAGCCGACCAGACCTACTATCCTGCCGACATCGTCATTGCCGGGATTCATCCTGCACGGCTCATCGACATTTGCCAGTCGCCTTTGTTGCGCCCTGTCTATCGGCGGCGGGTGGCGTCGCTGCCCGAGACGGTGGGTGGCTTCTCCGTCTATCTGCGTTTCAAGCCCCAGACGGTTCGCTATATGAACTACAACTTCTACGGCTACCATCAGCCGTCGCCGTGGGATTGTGAGCAATACATGGCCCACGACTGGCCCAAGGGCTACCTCTATATGCACTTCTGCGGCAACGACCGTCAGCAGTGGGCCGACGGCGGCGTCATCCTTAGTTATATGCACTGGTCGGAGGTGGCCAAATGGCAGGGTACGAGCGTAGACCATCGGGGGGACGACTACCGGCAGTTGAAGCGTGAACGGGCCGAGCGGCTGATTGATGCCGTCTGCCGGGAGTTCCCGACGCTGCGCGACGGCATTGCTGACTACTACACCTCAACCCCGCTTACCTATCGGGACTATACGGGCACCGAGCAAGGCTCCATGTATGGCATCGCCAAGGACATCAACCTCGGACCTGTGGCCCGTGTGCATCATCGTACCAAGATACCCAACCTGCTGCTCACGGGACAGAACATCAACTCGCACGGCATACTCGGCGTACTCGTAGGCACGGTCGTCACCTGCTCGGAGTTGCTGACGTCCGAGCATATATTCAACGAAATAATCAAGGCCAACCAATGAACCGAAAAAGCATCATCATCATAGGCGGGGGACTGGGAGGTCTCTTCACGGGAGCACTCTTGGCAAAGGAGGGCTACGGCGTGACGGTGCTTGAGAAGAACGCCGCCATCGGCGGTGGACTGCAGACCTTCCAGCGTGCCGGAGTGACCTTCGAGACGGGCATGCACATACTGGGCGGACTGCGGCCCGGAGCATCCATCAGCAAGATTTGCCAGTATCTGGGCATCTACGACCAGTTGCAACTGAGGGATGTCGACCACGACTGCATCGACAGCATCACCTACTCATCGTCCCACAAGACCTATCGCATTCCTGAAGGCCGCGAAGCCTTCACCAACTACTTCGTCAGCGAGTTTCCCCATCAGGAGCAGGGCATCCGCCAATACGTGGAGTCGCTCTACCGGCTGGCCGACGAGGTGGATATGTTCTACCTGCGCCCTGCCGACGGTTCACTGTATGCCCACAGCGAGCAGTTCCTCTGGCCAGCCGACGAACTGATAGCCTATTATATAGAAGATGTACGCCTGCGCGACATTCTGGCCTACATGAATCCGATGTACGGAGGCGTGGCAGGCCATACACCAGCCTACATCCATGCGCTCATCAACGTGCTCTACATCAGCGGACCGAGCCGCTTTGTAGGGGGCGGACAGCAGCTGGCCGATGCCCTGGCCCGTAAGATAGAGGAGGGTGGGGGACGCGTCATCGGCGGCGAACAAGTGGTGGCTCTCCACGTCGGCGACGACCGCCAGTGTACGGCTGTCACAACGGCCAAGGGCAACGACTACCGTGCCGACTACTACATCTCGGCCATTCATCCCTCACGGCTTGTCGACATAGCCGACGGCGGCGCGTTCCCCAAGTCCTACAGGCAGCGTGTGGCGTCTATACCCAACACCTACTCGGCCTTCACGGTCTACATCAAGTTCCGCCCCGGCGCCTTCCCCTATATCAACCACACCTGCTATTGGCAGGACGACTTCGGCCACGTGTGGCAACATGGCGAGTATGACCCTGCTGATTGTGGCTGGCCTCATGGCTTCATGTATATGACGCCGCCCACCACCGGCCAGTGGGCAACGACGATGGTCGTCAACTGCCTCATGCCTTTCTCGGCCGTGGCTCAATGGGCCGACACCACCGTGGGGCATCGCGGCAAGGAGTACGAACGGTGGAAACAGCACGTCGTCGACCGCATCTTCCTGCGTATGGAACAGTTGCATCCCGGCTTCAGCCAGTGTGTAGAGCACAGCTGGTCGTCCACTCCGCTGACCATCCGCGACTATTATAACCAGCCCGACGGGGCTCTCTACGGCATACGCAAGGACTGCCAGAACATCATGCTCTCGCAGTTGCCCATCTGGACAAAGGTCAAGAACCTACTGCTCACTGGGCAGAACGTCAACCTGCATGGCATTTGCGGCGTCCCACTGACGGCTGTCAATACGGTGGAGGCCATCATAGGGCAGGGCAAACTGCTACAAAAAATCAATAACGTATGAAACGGCTCGTGATCATAGCAATGATGTCGGCCTTCTCGGCCGCTCTGCCAGCCATCTCGCTGCGGGAGTTCCTGCCGTCGCAGCCTGCCGAGACGGCTGTTATCGTTTGTCCGGGGGGCAGCTATTTCTGGCTCGGCACCCATACCGAGGGCGACAGCGTGGCCCGTTCGCTGAATCAGGCTGGCATTGCCGCCTACGTACTGAAGTACCGCACCGGGGGCATCTTCTCCTTCGTCACCCACAGCCGTCTGCTCTTTCGCGGCCACCAGCACCCCATGCCGCTGCAGGACGTTCAGGAGGCCATTCAGCAGGTACGCCAGCTGAGGCGTTACCGCCGGGTGGGTGTCATGGGCTTCTCTGCCGGTGGTCACTTGGTGCTCTCGGCAGGAGTCTTTGGCAGCGGCGAGCAGCGGCCCGACTTCGTGGCCTCGTGCTATCCCGTGGTCACCATGTCGCAGCCCTGCGTTCACAAGCGTTCGCGCCGTGGACTGTTGGGCGAATGGCGGAAATACTCGCAAACCATGCGCGACAGCCTCTCCTTAGAGCGTCACGTCACGGCCGACATGCCTCCCGTGTTCCTGATGAACTGCGTGGACGACCCCGTGGTCGACTACCACAACTCCGTACTCATGGACTCGGCGCTCACCCTGCATCAGGTTCCCCACCGCTACGTACAGTACCGCACGGGCGGTCATGGGTTCGGCACAACCTGGAGCAAGACCACCCCGGAAGCCTCCCACTGGTTCGACGAGTTCCTAAACTGGCTCCACAAATTAGTAAATTAGTAAAAATACCCTCCCGATGACTACAAACTTCGACGACATTCGTCCCTATACCGATGAGGAAAT
>CAMVLT010000005.1 GCA_947168395.1 uncultured Prevotellaceae bacterium
AAGACCCCAACATTAAAAGTGTTGTGCTCTACCGACTGAGCTAACGGATCTACCTGTACTTGTTGCTAAAAGCGGGTGCAAAGGTACAATGTTTTTTTCAAATAGCCAAATTTATTCCGATGATTTTTTCTCTTTCAGTGCTTTTTGGTAGCACTCACGGCATAATGGCTCGTATTCTTGGGTCTCGCCGAGCAGTACACGGCGGTCGTTGTCGACAATGCGATGGCTGACGTAGGCCAGGTTTCCGCACTTGACGCAGATGGCGTGAACCTTGGTCACGTCGTCGGCGATGGCACAGAGGGCAGGCATGGGACCGAAGGGAATGCCACGGAAGTCCATGTCGAGCCCCGCGATGATGACGCGGATGCCCCGGTTGGCCAGTTCGTTGCACACGTCGGGCAGTCCCATGTCGAAGAACTGCGCCTCGTCGATGCCTACCACGTCGATGTCCGACGACAGGAGCAGGATGCTGGCCGATGAGTCGATGGGTGTCGAGAGAATGTGGTTCTGGTCGTGACTGACCACGTCCTCCTCAGAGTAGCGTACGTCGATGGCTGGCTTGAAAATCTCCACCTTCTGGCGGGCAAATTTCGCACGGCGCAAGCGCCGGATGAGTTCTTCGGTCTTGCCCGAGAACATGGAACCGCAAATCACTTCGATGCGGCCGGGACGGTGTGGTTCACCATTGAAGTTGTTGTTCATAGTGCAAAATTACGAAAAAAAAGTGAAAAGTGTTGAGCGAATCGTGAAAAATTTGCTGCCGTGGTAAGATATTTACCTTTTTTTGTTAACTTTGCATCCGAAATGGGCATATTGTATATTGTTCCTACCCCTGTAGGCAATATGGAAGATATGACACTGCGGGCCATTCGTATATTAAAAGAGGTGGACTTGGTGTTGGCAGAGGATACCCGGACGTCGGGCATTCTGCTGAAGCATTTTGAAATCAGAAACCAGCTCATGTCGCACCACAAGTTCAACGAGCACGGAACGTCGGCTGGCGTTGTCAACCGTCTGTTGGCAGGCGAGAACGTGGCACTCATCAGTGATGCCGGCACGCCAGGCATCAGCGACCCAGGCTTCTTTCTTGTCCGCGAGGCCGTCAGGGCTGGGGTGGAGGTGCAGTGCCTCCCCGGTGCTACTGCTTTCGTGCCGGCTCTGGTCAGCAGCGGACTGCCCTGCGACCGCTTCGCCTTCGAGGGGTTTCTGCCTCAGAAGAAGGGCCGTCAGACAAAGATTCAGAGTCTGGCCGAGGAGGAGCGCACCATGATTTTCTATGAGTCGCCCTACCGGCTGGTGAAGACGCTGCAGCAGTTTGCCGAGGCTTACGGAGAAGACCGACAGGTGAGCGTCTGCCGTGAAATCAGCAAGGTTCATGAGGAAAGTGTGCGCGGCTCGCTGGCCGAAGTCATCGCCCATTTCCAGGAACACGAGCCGAAAGGTGAAATCGTCATCGTCCTTGCCGGACGTGAAAAGGGCAACGGACTGCCACGGACTGAAACGGACAAAAATGTAAGTCCGTAAAGTCCGATGCAAAAAAAAGAAGGGCAACGGACTGCCACGGACTGAAACGGACAAAAATGTAAGTCCGTAAAGTCCGATGCAAAAAAGGAAATAATTGAAAAGTAAATATATTGATTATGAAGAAAGTATTGATTTTTGGTGTTTGCCTGCTGGCTATGGCCAGTTGCGAACAGAAACAGTCGAAGGCTGATTTTGCAGCCATGCAGCGTGTTGATTCCCTGAGTCAGATTATTGCGCAGAAGGACAACGAGATTAACGACATGATGAGCACGTTCTCGGAGATTGAGGACGGATTCCGTGCCATCTCTGAGGCCCAGAACCGCGTAGCCGTGGCCAAGAGCGGCGAGGGTGCCAACTCGAAACAGCGCATCATGGAGAACATACAGTTCATCCAGAGCACGATGCAGCAGAACAAGGAACTGATTAACAAGCTGAAGCAGCAGTTGCGCGAGAGCAGCGTGAAGAGCGACGCCCTGCGCAAGTTGGTGGAAAGTATGACCCAGCAGTTAGAGGAGAAAGACCAGCAGTTGCAGGACCTTCGTGCCCAGTTGGACGAGAAGGAAGTCAAGATCATGGACCTGGACGAGAAGGTGGCCAACCTGAATACCGACGTGAAGGAGCTGACAGCCGAGACCAACCAGCGTGCCGAGACCATTTCCGCCCAGGACAAGCAGCTGAACACCGCCTGGTTCGTGTTCGGCACGAAGAGCGAGCTGAAGGAGCAGCAGATACTGGTTGACGGCAAGGTGCTGCAGTCGAGCTTCAACAAGGAGTACTTTACGAAGATTGACATACGTGTCGATAAGGAAATCAAACTCTATTCCTCGTCGGCCAAGATTCTGACGACGCATCCGGCCAGTGCCTACACCCTGCAGCGTGATGCCAACAAGCAGTATGTGCTGCGCATCACCGACCCGCAGCTGTTCTGGTCGACCAGCAAATACTTGGTCGTACTCGTTAAGTAATTGACAATTGATAATTGACAATTAAGACGTTCATAGGCAAGGCGTTGGCTTGCTCGCTCTCCGTTGTCGTGCTTGCCGGGTGCAAGGATGGCGACGGCGGGAGTTCCATCACCATCACTTCGGCGGTGATGATGGAGATGCCATCCGTGGTGAATCAGAAGAAGACCATCACCTTCCAGGCAACGGCCGACTGGACAGCCTCCTGCGCAGCCGACTGGCTTGTGTTCTCGCCCAAGAAAGGCAGTGCCGGCGACAACATCACCATCACCGTCACCACGGCTTCAACTAACAGAACCAAGACTACGCGCACGGCTCAGCTCATGCTCAAGTCGGGGGGCGAGACCACTCACGTGAGCCTTATCCAGAGTGCCAAGTACGCCATCTTCAACCATAAGGAGTACACGGTAGATGCCCAAGGCGGGACGCTGGTGCTCGATTTCAAGTCGAACACCACAGAAGCCGACAACATGGGCATCAGGTTCACTGATTACAACTGGATTCACTGGACTGGTCAGTCGCGCCTGCCCCGTGCCGAGTGGGAAGGCTCTACGCATCAGATTAGGTTGGACCCCAACACGACGGCCGACGGACGTGTGGCACTCTTCATACTGACGCTCCCCACTGACAACGAACCAGGGTGGATGGGGCTCGACACGGCCTTCGTCTATCAGAAAGGCATTGCCGGGAAATATGAGTCGTCAGACTTCTCGGCCGACGGCACCGTCACCCGCCTGCAGAAGGCAACTGTCGGACGCGGCATCCCCATCGTGCTGATGGGCGACGGCTTTGCCGACATCGACATAGCCGACGGCACCTACGATCAGGTGATGCACCAGACCTGCGAGAACCTGTTCAGCGAAGAGCCTGTACGCACCCTGCGCGATTATTTCGATGTCTATGCCGTCACCGCTGTCTCGCGCAGCCGGGGGGTCGGCAAGGACTGTACCACAGCCTTCAGCACCCTGCCCAGCAACATTTCGAGCAGCATCGACTTCGATGCCGACAAGGTGGCAGCGTATTTGAACAAGGTCGACAGCATAGACACTGAGAATGCCCTGGCCGTCGTCATTCTCAACAGCAACGGCCATAATGGCGTCACCATGCTGCTCCTCGACGAGGAAACCTTGCAGCCCCGCCAGTTCTCCGTCTCGCTCTGTGCCCTCATCGACGGTGTCGGCGGCGAGACTTTCCGTCAGGTACTGGTGCACGAGACCATAGGCCACGGTTTTGCCAAACTGGCCGACGAGTACGGCTACGAGCACTACGGAGCACCCGACGACAAGACTGCGCGCCAGTTGCGTCGCTATCACGAGTGGGGCTGGATGATCAATGCCGACTTGTCCGACGACAAAGCCAGCGTACTTTGGTCGCCATTCATCGGCGACAGCCGCTTTGCTGCCGAGAGCATAGGGTGCTACGAGGGTGCCTTCACCTACGCCTTAGGTGTCTACCGGCCTACGGAGGAGAGCATGATGCGCAGCAACCAGAGTCCCTTCAATGCCCCCAGCCGCAAAGCCATCTACGACAAGGTGATGCTGCTGGGCGAGGGTATTCCCGCCTCTTCCTTCGAGGAGTTCGCCGCCTTCGACGAGCAGCACAAGCCTACGCGCTGGAGCTACGCCACCCGTTCGAGCTCCCCCTGGCCTCACCGCCGCCTTGCGCCACCCATTATCCGCGGTTTTTGACGGGGTAGACTCGGCTTTTCATTACGATACTTGCTGGGTTTACTTAGGTCTCTCTTGACCTTGATTGACACTGCGGCTGATGGCAGTTGGTACAGATGGCAGATGGCAGTTTTCTCGTGAACGGTATGCTATATCTTACTTCAAACATTTACTATATATAATATATATATATATTATATATAGTAATATATTATTATACAGATTTCTCTATTCTAACCGCATACTTACCTCAGAAGAAACTGCCATCTGCCATCTGTACCATACTGTACCATGTGGGCGCAAATTTGCGCTCACGTCCTAATTCTTGATACAACGTGTTACATGGGTCGAAATTTCGGCCCATGTCCAACTCTTTGACTAAAATGAAGGAAAAAGCAACAAAAAACCAACAATTTGGGAGAGATTTGTTAATAAGGGAGCGCAAAATGTGTTTTTTTAATAAAATTATTCGTTTTTTTGAATTATATATATTACCTTTGCAAGCTGAAACAGACTTTTAGCGGTGTGCCCCCTGTGTGGGAGCGGCCTTAATAATAATAGGTACGCGCGAGTGAAGAATATTTTTTCTTATTAATTATAAACAAAAAAACGAGAGAGATTATGAAAAAAAGATTAACATTGTTTTTGGCAAGTATGCTGCTCTTCATGGGAGAAGCTCTTGCACAGACACAGGTTAACGGTACTGTAGTCTCACAGGAAGACGGCCAGCCCATCATTGGTGCAGCCGTCCGCATCGTGGGTAACAAGGTCGGTATGTTAACCGATGTAAACGGTCGCTTCTCGCTGACCATGCCAGCCGGCAAGACCCAGATTACGATTTCGTATGTGGGTTACGAGCCTCAGACGCTGACGGCCAGGAATGGTATGCGGGTAGTCCTTGTACAGGACGAAAGGACGCTGGACGACGTGATTGTCGTAGGTTACGGTACCCAGCGCCGCGAGGCCAAGACGGGTTCTATCACGACCGTCTCTGGCGGCGAGATAGCCGACATTCCCGCTACTTCACTCGACAAGATGCTGGGTGGTAAGCTTGCTGGTGTGATGATTACGCAGCAGAGTGGCCAGCCCGGTTCAAGCTCGAGCATCCGCATCCGTGGTACCAGCTCTATCAATGCTGGTAACAACCCGTTGTACGTTGTCGACGGTATACCCGTCATGAGTGGTGATGAGTACGAGATGGTGAACGAAAACGGCGCTAACCCGATTGCTACCATCAACCCCGATGATATCGAGTCGATTACGGTATTGAAGGATGCCGCCGCTGCTTCTGTGTATGGTAGCCGCGCTGCCAACGGTGTCATCTTGATTACCACCAAGAGCGGTAAGGAAGGCAAGAGCCAGTTCACGGTGCGTGCCAAGTACGGTGTTTCGTCGCTGGCTAACGACAACGATTTCGGTGTGATGACCGGTCAGGAGCTGCTGCAGTATCAGCGCGACGCCGTCATCAATGCCGGCAAGGATCCTGACAACCCTACTGCTGGTGCCAGCTACTATCGTCCTTACGAGCTGCTGAGCCGTCCCCAGACCAACTGGATGGACCACTTCACCCGCAAGGGCAAGACTCAGGAGTATGAGATTACCATGTCGGGTGGCTCGGCTCGCACGAAGTACTACAACTCGCTGTCTTACCACAAGACGCAGGGTATTTACTATGGAATTGACTTCCAGCGTATGCAGGGCCGTGTCAATGTTGACCACGAGATTCTGTCGAACCTGAAGACCGGCACCCGCATCAACCTGGGTTACACCGAGTCAAACGACGTACCCATGCAGTCGCTGTACTACTCGAACCCCGCCTTCGCAGGTATGACCATTCTGCCCTGGACACCCAGGTATAACGATAAGGGTGACTTCAACTCGGCCATTCCCGAGAACTCTAACTCGAACCCCCGTGCCACAGCAGCCTACGACGATCAGTGGCAGAAGACCTACTTCATGAACGGCAGCTTCTATCTGGAGTGGAAGCCCATCAAGCAGCTGACCCTGAAGACTACCAACGCTGCCGAGCTCAAGTTCATCGAGAGCCGCCGCTACTGGTCATTGGAAGCCCACAACTATGCTGCCGGATATCCTGAACTGCAGATGATTGACAGCCAGCGCCGCAGCTTGACTACTTCGAATACCGCTACGTGGGAGGACACCTACGCTGAGAAGCACAACCTCCGCGTTCTGCTCGGTCAGGAGGCCAACAAGTACCACTATCAGTATCTGTATGCTATGGCCGAGAACCTGAATCCGCAGATTCCCCACCTCGTATCAGGTAACTCTTCCAACCATCCCGTCGAGGACTACTACATGAACCGCACGTTGCTTTCTTGGTTCGGTATCTTAGACTATAACTTCGATTCACGCTATTATCTGCAGGCTTCAATCCGTACCGACGGTTCTTCTCGCTTTGGTGAGAACAAGCGCTGGGGTACATTCTGGTCGGTAGGTGCTTCTTGGAACCTCCACAACGAGGCCTTCATGCAGGACGTGAAGTGGCTCGACCTGGGTAAGGTTCGTATCAGTTACGGTGTGAACGGTAACGATAATATCAATGACTACATGCAGTACGGTACCTATACCTCTTCTATTTATAATGGTATCACCGGTCTGCGTCCCTCGACGCCAGCCAACCCCGACCTGTCGTGGGAGAAGAACTTCGCCTGGAACTGGGGTATCGACTTCCGCTTCTTGAAGCGCTTCTCGGGTAGCATCGATGTCTACACCCGTAAGACCACCGACATGCTGCTTGACAAGGCTCAGTCGTCAACCTCTGGTTTCAACACCGCTACCGTCAACATCGGTTCGATGCGCAACACGGGTATTGAGTTCCAGTTCGACGCTGAAATCCTGAACAAGGGTGACTGGCAGTGGAACGTTGGCTTCAACATTGCCCACAACAAGACCAAGATTCTGGAGCTGACCGGCGAGGCACCTGAGGACGGCTCACCCGAAATGATGCCTTACTCTGAGGACTCACGTCTGCGTCACATCGTAGGCGAGTCGATGTTCACCTTCTGGCTGAAGGACTACGCTGGTGTGAATCCCGTCAACGGCGAGGCTCTGTGGCGCACTGAGGAAGGCGAGCTGACCAACGACTACAATGCAGCTGCATACGTGAAGAGCGGCAGCCCCGAACCCAAGTACACCGGCGGTGTGAACACCACCCTGAGGTGGAAAGACCTGTCGCTGAGCATAGTGGGTGAGTTCAAGGGCGGCAACAAGGTGATGATTATCGAGAACCGCTACCTGACCTCTGACGGTAACCAGATGTCGATGAACCAGCAGAAGCACGCTCTCGACTACTGGAAGAAGCCGGGCGACACGGGCGTGAACCCCAAGCCCATCGCAGGTAACGCTACCAACTCTAACAGCTTCTCGTCGAACCGCTTCATTGAGAAGGGCGACTACTTCCGCATCAAGGATATTACGCTGTCGTACCAGCTGCCGAAGGACATCCTCAACAAGGTGGGTCTGAAGGCTACCCGCATCTATGCCAGCGGTCTGAACGTCTATACCTTCCACGATGTCAACTTCTGGGATCCCGAGCGTGGTGTCGATGGTATGGGCTATGGTATCTATCCCGTCTCTAAGTCGTTCATCGTAGGTCTTGACCTGACGTTCTAAAGGTAAAAAAGTAAAAGGTAAAAAAGTAAAAGAGATATGAAAAAGACAATTATAGGACTGGCATTGATTGCCACCGCCGGCACGTTCACTGCTTGTAAGGGCTTCTTGGAGGAGGAGCCGCTGATGAAGCAGAGCAACGAGCTTACATTCGCCACATTTGACGGTCTGAACCAGGCTGGCGCTGCACTTTATTCCCGCATGCAGAGTGCCACTTGGTACGGCTGTCAGTTCATTCTCCAGCCGGAGCTGCGCGCTGGCAACGCTAAGAACCCGCTTTCTATCCCCGGTTCTGGCCGCTATCGCTTGGACACCCAGTGGAACTACAGCGAGAGCAACACCTCGTCGCTCTGGACTCACGCCTACTACACCATTTCGTGGGCCAATAACATTATCAACCATCTGGAGACTGCCGACAAGGGTGACGCTACCGATCAGGACATCAACAACCTGAAGGCCGAGGCTCTGTTCATGCGTGCCCTCTGCCATTTCGACCTGGTCATCACCTACGCCCAGCCGTACAAGTGCGGCACTGGCAATCCTGGTGTGCCCGTTATCCTGGTTACCGAGAACGGCCTGCCCGCACGTAACACCGTCGGCGAGGTCTACGACCAGGTGGTGAAAGACCTGCTCGAGGCCGAGAGCCTGATGAGCGACGATTATGCCCGCGCTGGTGTGGACGACGCTGCTGCTGCCTGCACGAAGCCTGCCATCCAGGCTCTGTTGTCTCGCGTGTACCTTTATATGGAGAACTGGCAGGGTGCTGCCGACTATGCCACGAAGGTCATCAACAGCGGCAAGTTCGCCCTGCAGTCTGGCGATGCCTACCTGAGCATGTTCTCTGCAGCTACCGCTCCTGCCGGCAGCGAGATTATCTTCGAAGTCTATGGTTCAAAGAAAAACGACTTCTGGGATGAGTCGGGTTGGACTCACCTGGCTTACATCACCAGCTGGGGCGATGGTAACGACGGTTCCGGCGACGTGTGCGCCACCACCGACCTGGTTGACATGTACGAACCTGGCGATATCCGTCTGAAGCTGTTCTTGAAGAACGAGAACGATAACCTCATCACGAAGTATGCCGGTAAGGCTGGTTCTGTTCCCCGCGAGACCAACATTCCCGTGCTTCGCCTCTCTGAGATGTACCTGAACCGTGCCGAGGCTATCTCCAAAGGTGCCAGCATCAGCGGTGCCAGTGCCCGTGGCGACTTGGAAGCTATTGCCTCAAAGCGTGGTGCTACCGTTCCCGGTACTTTCAGCACGTTTGACGAGCGCCGCAAGGAGCTGATGTTCGAGGGTCACATCGTCTACGACTATGCCCGCACTCAGACCGCTCTTACCCGTGTCGACTTCGACGGTACTGTGAACCAGAACATTCCCGCTGCTCCTGACTATCGTTGGGCTATGCCTATCCCCAAGCGCGAGATGGACGCCAATCCCAACATGACACAGAACCCGGGATATTAAGCAATTGATAATTGATAATTGATAATTGATAATTAAAGTTATGAAGCTATTTAAATTAACATACGGACTGATGGCTGCTTCGATGCTCATGCTGGCATCGTGCAACATCAACGACTATCCTGAGTTCGACAATGCTGATGCCTTCGTGGCCATTCAGCAGACCTCGGCTTCGATATCCGAGACGGGCGACACGCTGTCGATTCCTGTCATGCTTACTTCGTTAGGCGGATTGCAGGGCTCGGTAGATTTCGAAATCACGCCCGACTCCGTGGCTGGTGCAAAGGAGGGTGTTCACTTCACCGTCATCAATGCCAGCAAGACCCTCACCTTCACGCCTGACCAGCCCACACAGGAAATCAAGCTGAAGATTATCGACAACGATGAGTTTGGCGGCGATGTCAAGATGAACGTTAAGCTGGTCAATGCTCAGGGCGTACAGCTTGGAGCCAACAAGATTTGTCAGGTGACCATTGAGGACGATGAGCATCCGTTGTCGTTTATCCTTGGAACGCTCAATGCTAAGGGTATTTCTTACTTCAACGATGAACAGGAATGGGAAGTTACATTTGCTAAGGATGCTGACGACCTGTCTAAGGTTTGGATTTATAACCTCGTTCCTGGTGGTTCTAGCTCGACGTCACCTGTCTATGGTATTGTCAATGAGGAGAAGACAGAAATTCATATTCCTGTTGGTCAGGAGATAGCCAAGAGTAGCTCTTATCCTAAGATTCTGCTCGAGGGCTTCTATGGTGACCACTCTGCCTTTGGTATTGAAGACGAACACACCACCGACGGTGAAGAGGATATTCCCAATGGTGGGTTCATCACGGGCCTGATTGCAGCAGACGGTACTATTACCCTCATCGACTGGTTCGGCTCACATGTCTACTCAGATGATGCTGCTACGGCAAGTGCCGGCTGGTATAACATCCTTGAGACGGGTATTGTCTTGAAGAAATAATTAATCATTAATAACTTGAAGAATTATGAAGAAACTGATATATAGTTTAGCAATGGTTCTCGTAGGGTTGGCCAGCTGTACATCGTTCGACGACCCCACGACTGAGAACTACGGTGCTGCCCCTGGCATTGATATCAACATCACGCCCGGCGCACAGACCGACTCGGCCTTCACCGTTACGATTACTCCTCAGGCCGGGGCTCTCTATTATGCATACATCATCGACCAGAACGACGAGGCCGAGCATCTTGACTCAGCCACGCTCTACAAGGGTGGTTATGGTAATACCGTCGTGAAGGTTGCAGACCAGCCCACCACGACTATCACCATCGACAATGCTACCCCCAACACCACCTATCAGGTGTATGCTGTAGCCGGTAGCGACAAGGGTATCGTTGGCAACGTGGTGGTGAAGAGTATTACCACGACAGACAAGTTCCAGCCGGGTCCGAAGACCATCGATCGCGATGCCGACAATGCTGCCCTGACGCTGAGCTTCAGCGAAGCCATCAAGCGTGGTGAAGGTGCCGTGACGGCTAAGTACTACAAAGAGTGGGACATCACGAACCCCGTCGACGTCCCTGCTGAGGACATCACCGTTGAGGTGAGTGGCAATGCTGCGACCTTCGCTGCTGCCAACATTCCTGCCGGTGCTTACCTCTGCTTCTCGTATGCAGCTGGTGCCTTCACCGACATGACTGGCAATCCCTGCAAACCCCTGATCAGTGAGCTGAACATGAATACCGGTAAGTTCACGAATGCTTACGTTCACGTGACCAATAAGCCTTTCGATATTACGGACGCTTACGTGGCTCCCACCAGCGGCACACCTGTTGGTGACTGGGAGGCTTTCAGAGGTACTGTTACCTTCCCTTATGACATCTTCCGCAACGACGAGACTGTAGAGAAGGGTGACGTGCAGGTTGTGTATGTCAATGATAACCGTGAGATAGCCTACAATCTGGAGGCTAACCAGTGGGCTGTTGAGGGCAACAAGCTCACCTTCGTACTGCCTGTAGAACCTGCTATTGGCGACATGATCGAGTTCACCATCGTTGAAGGTGCTATTGCCGATGTCTATGGCAACGTCAATAATGAGTACTCTTCCGCAGAAATTGAACTGGAATATGTAGGCTTTATTGCTACGAAGGACATGGTTCTTGGAAGCTTCGATTATTTGGCTACTGTCAAAGGTGAAACTTACAATTTGGGTACTTTCTCTATCGTCGAGAATCCTGAGGCAGAGAATGGCTTGATTCTGAAAGATTTCTATTTGGAAGGCTCACAGGTTCCTGCTACAATGGATCTTGCTACGAATAAGATTTTTGTCGAGCATTTGGCATACATTGGTGATGAGGATGAAGTGGAGGAAGATGGCACGAAGACTACTTACTCCATTTACACATACGATACCTCAGGCAATAAGAATGCACCTGTCAACATTAACTCCGACGGTACATTGACTTCTGATGCTCTGGTTTTGGTAGGTACTCCTAATGGTAGTGACCTGTATTTCTGGGTGAACGCCTCTGAGACAGTGTTCCAGCGTCCTGTTGCTGCTGCCCGTGGTGCTAAAGCCAAGAAGCACACTTCAAAGAAGGGTAAGAAGCTCAACGTGAAGCTGTCCAATCTTCGCAAGTAATTAACCCTCGATAAAGTCCTCTTTCTTCTCTGCCTCGTGCAGGGAGAAAGGGGGCTTTTTGGCTTATATTATTTTAGAAAGGATGAAGAAGAAAAAGATTGTTTTGCTTATTGCAGCGCTGCTGCCTCTCGGCATGCAGGCAACTGAGGTCAGCAAGGAACGTGCCGCAGCTACAGCCAAGGCACTGATGAACGACCGCGTGGAAGGCTTCGAGGGCGAGGTGCAGTCGGTGAAGACCGTCTGGTACGAAGGGCAGAAGGCCTACCACGTGGTGCAGTTCGCACCTGCCGGCTGGATGCTCATCTCGGCCGACGACCAGTCGAGTCCCCTCATCGGCTACAGCCCCGACAGCGTGTTCCCCGAGGAGAAGGATATGCCCGAGAACATGCAGGGGCTGATGAACTGGTACAGCGACCAGGTGGTGAACAACGCCCGCTACATAGGACCGCGCCACACGGGATGGGACGAGGCCTCGCGCCCTGCCCAGGCTCGCCGCTATGCCGCCTCTGACAAGGTGGAGCCGCTGATTAAGGTGAAGTGGAACCAGACGGGCGTCTATCAGAAGTACTGTCCCAAGACCAACGATGGACAAGCTGTCGTGGGTTGCGTGGCTGTGGGCATGGCCCAGGCCATGAGCGTGGCCCAGTGGCCCGACCGCCCTGTCGGCAGCTATGGCTATACGCACAACACCTACGGCTCCATCTACGTGGACTTCGATGCTGAGCCCGCCTATAATTGGAGTGCCATCCTGAGCGGTGCCAATGGTAGGGACGACGTGGCCCGCCTGCTCTATCATTGTGGTGTGGCTGTTAATATGGACTATGGTGTCGATGGCTCTGGCTCTCAGACTTCATATATCGCCAGCGCTTTGATCCGCAATTTCAAGTATCCTCAGTCGGTAAGGTTCTACAATCGCAACGGCTGGAGCGATGAAGACTGGCGCGACTTGATTATCACGGAGTTGAAGGAGGGACGTGCCGTAGCCTATAGTGGCAGCGACCCCAAGAAGCACTACGGACACTGCTTCAACCTCGACGGCTTCGACGGCACTTCAGCCTTCCACGTGAACTGGGGCTGGGGTGGCACTGGTAACGACTACTTCCAGCTGAACGGACTGAAGGACGCTAAGATGGACATGAACTACACCGACGGTCAGGGCATCGTCGTGGGCATCCGTCCGCCGTCCGAGAAGCCCAGCAACATCTACTTGTCGAGCAATACTGTTGCAGCTATGAAGCCTGCCGGTACGCCTGTTGGCAAAATCTCTGTGGAGAGTGAGGCCGAGAATCCCACCTACGAGTTCAAGGTGGTGGGCGAGTACAACGTCATCTTCCACACCCACATGCCTGCTCCCTTCAAGGTGGAGGACGGCTACTTGGTGACCACCGAGGAGTTGTCGATGGAGGATGGTGCCAGCCGCAACATCGAGATTACGGCTACCAACACGCAGAACAAGGCTTCCGTGACCCGCCACTTCACTATCCACGTCACGGCTACTGATGGCATCAACCTGGTGGAGACCACCCCGACGGTGGTTAATGAAGAGCACTACACCCTTTCCGGCATGCGCGTCAGCCGTGCCGACCGCAAGGGCATCAGCATCATCCGTCAGCGCATGAGCGACGGCAGCAGCAAGACGTTTAAAAAAGTGAAAGAGTAAAAAGGTAAAAAAAGTAAAAACGTTATGAGGACAATGAACATGATAATGACAAGGTTGTTAAAGGTAGTTTTACCTTTTTGCCTTTTTGCCTTTTTACCTTTGCACGTGAGTGCTCAGAAGTTTGAACCCAACACGAAGTGGCCTTACGTGTACGAGAACTTCACGCCTGGTACTATCTACTTCGAGGGTAACGAGAAGTCGTCGGCCGACCTGAACATCCATTTGTGGGGCAACGTGCTCCACTACGTCAAGGGCGACGGACGTATCTACCAGAGCGATGACAAAAAGGTAATCCGAGTGGAGATAGGCAGCGACGCCTACATCTTTAGCGACCACAAGCTGGTGCAAATCATCGCCAACGAAGGTACCAACCTGTTGGTGAAGCTGACGAAGGGCGACTTCGACGCCATGCGTTCCAGCGGCGGCGGTGCCTACGGCTCCAGCCTGAATTCGTCGGCCACCCGCGATTTGTCTTCCTTAGGCTTCGACCTCGGCGGCATGGACCACCCTGAGTTGGGCCTGATGCTGCAGGAGAAGAAGGAAGGCCGCGTGATACCCATCGTGGAACAGTACTTCTTCGTCATCGGCGGTCAGCAGGTAGAGGCAACGAAGAAGGGTGTCGAGAAGTTTGTTGGCGATGCCAAAGCCGATGCCCTCAAGCGGTTCCTCAAGGACAATAAGACGAAGTGGAAGAAAGAGGACTCGCTGAAGCAGCTGCTCCAGTTCCTCGGAGGGCTATAGTGCCCATAATCCCCTACCGCCTCTGGCGGAAAAATTCTTGCATCAGCTGGCGGCATTCCTCCTCAAGGATGCCGCCAGTTGCGTTTGTCTTGGGGTGCAGGGCACGTGGGGCGTACTCATGATAGCCCCGCTTAGGGTCGTCGCAGCCGTAGACGATACGGGGAATCTGTGACCAGCCCAGGGCACCGGCACACATGGCACATGGCTCCACGGTGACATAGAGCGTGCAGTCGGTTAGGTACTTGCCGCCTAAGGTGTTGGCGGCGGCGGTGATAGCCTGCATTTCGGCATGGGCGGTGACGTCGCAGAGCGTCTCGGTCAGGTTATGGCTGCGGGCCACCACGCGGTCGCGGCATACCACGACGGCTCCGATGGGAATCTCACCCTCGTTCATCGCCCGACGGGCCTCGTCCAGAGCCATCCGCATATACTTCTCGTCCTTCTCTTGTTGTTCCATGCTGCAAATATAGAAAATAATTATCAATTATCAATTGTCAATTGTCAATTATTTCGTATCTTTGCACCATGAAGTGGAAAATTGTGCATATTGACGAGACGGAATCCACGAACCAATGGCTGAAAGAGCACGGCGAGGACGATATGGTGGTCGTTGCCGACTACCAGACGGCGGGTCGCGGCTGCGGCACCAACACGTGGGAGTCGGAGCGCGGACAGAACCTGCTGTTCTCGGTGCTGCTGCATCCGAAACAGGTCGTGGCCAGCCGGCAGTTCCACATCTCGATGGCGGTGTCGGTGGCTATATGCGAGGCCGTGGAGCAATTCATTGGCGACGTCAGCATCAAGTGGCCCAACGACATCTACTGGCGCGACGGCAAGCTTGGCGGCATCCTGATAGAGCACACGCTTCAGGGCAGCGGCATCAAGGACAGCATCATCGGCGTGGGACTGAATGTCAATCAGCGGCAGTTCACGAGCGACGCACCCAATCCGGTGTCGCTGTGGCAGATTTGCGGCCAGACGACCGACCGTCGCCTGCTGTTAGAGGACATCCTGCAGCGCTTCGGACGGTTGATGGACGCAGACGTGCGCAGTGGCTATATGTCGAGGCTCTACCGCCGCAAGGGGTTCCATCCGTATGTAGACTGCAACGGGGCCTTCATGGCGCAGATAGCGGCCATCGAGGACGACGGGCGCATAGTATTGGCCGACGAGGACGGCCGTCAACGGACGTATGCCTTCAAGGAAGTTCAATTTATTATATAAACAAGGATAAATAGTATGGCAAGATTCAAGAGAATTCTATTGAAGCTCTCGGGCGAGAGCCTGATGGGAAAGCAAGGCTACGGCATCGACCCGGAGCGCCTGAGTGATTATGCAAAGCAAATAAAGGAGGTCAGCGAGATGGGTGTGCAGATAGGCATTGTCATCGGCGGCGGCAACATCTTTCGTGGGTTGAGCGGCTCGCAGAAGGGCTTCGACCGCGTGAAGGGCGACCAGATGGGCATGTGCGCTACCGTCATCAACTCGTTGGCACTCTCGTCGGCACTCGGTGCCGTGGGCGTGAAGAACAAGGTGCTGACGGCCATCCGCATGGAGCCTATCGGCGAGTTCTACACCAAGTGGAAGGCCATCGAGGCCATGGAGCAGGGCTACGTCTGCATCTTCTCAGCCGGCACCGGCTCTCCCTACTTCACAACCGATACGGGCAGCAGCCTGCGCGGCATCGAGATTGAGGCCGACGTGATGCTGAAAGGTACGCGCGTGGACGGTGTCTATACCGCTGACCCCGAGAAGGACCCGACGGCTACGAAGTTTGACGCGATTACCTACAAGGAAGTGCTGGCTCGCGGTCTGAAGGTGATGGACCTGACCGCCATCTGCATGTGTCAGGACAACAACCTGCCCATCTATGTCTTCAACATGGACGTCGTGGGAAATCTGAAGAAGGTGATGGATGGCGAGGAGATTGGTACGCTGGTGCATAATTGATAGAATTGTCAATTGGCAATTTCAGTAAACTCGACGTACTCACCTTCGTTGTCGTCGAAAATCTTGCGGTCGGCTTTCTTGTCGGCACGGCCGTCGATAATTGTTACCCCACTGCCTGTCTCCACCGTGCGACGGGTAGTGGTTTCTTTTTGGGGCTTTTTCTGCTTTGGCTTTTCTTCTTCGGCACTTTTGAAGTAGTCGTCCTTGAACTTGGGAGCCTCTTCCTCCTTGTAATAATACTTGTTGGAGGTACGCTTGAAATAAGCATCCTCCTCGGCCATCTTTCGGGCGGCACGCTCATCGGCGGCCTTTTTCAGTATCTTCTTGAATTCGCGTACTTTCTCGTGAAACCAGATAGCCAGCACGATGGCGATGAATAGTATGACACATAGGATAATCGTCAGGATGCTTTTCATAAAGCGTGTTGATTTAGGAATGATGAGTGTTTGTGATGACGGATAGTAGTACGTACCAGGCGATGATGACGGCAATGCCGCTGATGCCGAGCAGCCAGAGCAGGGGGATGCACGTCAGTAGGAATATGTATTTCACTTCGTTGCCCTTCCAGCCCCACGTCTTGAACTTCAGGGCAAACATGGGAATCTCGCTGATGAGCAGGTAACAGCTGATAGGTATAAGTGCCAATATGATGTAAAGCCAAAAGTTGGGAATCGAATAAGGCTCAAACCAAGTCCCAAAATCGAGTCTCCAAATCAGCGCCCCCCAGAATAGGGCGTTGGCAGGCGTGGGCAGTCCAATGAATCCTAAGGCCTGACGTTCGTCGAGGTTGAACTTGGCCAGACGCAGGGCTGAGAAGGCTGCAATAAGGAAAGCCAGGAAGGGAACAAACGGCAGGTGAATGTGGAAAGAGCAAAGGTAGCTGAAGACGATGGCTGAGGGTGCAAAGCCGAAGGTGATGTCGTCGGCCAGCGAGTCGAGTTCCTTGCCGATGGGCGATGACACGTGCAGCAGGCGGGCCGTCATGCCGTCGAAGAAGTCGAACACGGCTCCGATGACGATAAACAGCAGCGCCATCGGGTAGTCGGCCATAAAAGCGTAATAGGTAGCTATGCACCCCGATATCAGGTTGCAGCAGGTTATCGTATTTGGAATGTGCTTCTTCATCTTCTGAGCGGTAGCAAATTATTCACTTTTCACTCTTCACTTTTCACTTTTCACTTTAACTTCGCCAACACCGTCTGGTCGCCCGTAGTCGGCTGCTCCATCGTGACGCAGACTTTCGAATTGAGCGGCAGGAAGACGTCAACGCGCGAGCCAAGCTTGATGAAGCCTAAGTGCTGGTCGATGTAGCAGTCCTCGTCGGCCTTGGCGTAGGTCACGATGCGGCGGGCCATGGCTCCCGCAATCTGGCGAACCAAGATGTCCACGCCTTCGGGCGTCTCAATCATAATGTCGGCGTGCTCGTTCTCCTCACTGGCCTTAGGCAGCCAAGCCTTGTGGTAGTTGCCGTTAAAGTGCTTCACGAACTTCACCCGCCCGTCTACCGGGAACCAGTTGGCATGTACGTTCAGCGGACTCATAAAGATGCTAATCATCTGCCGACGGTCGTGGAAGTAGTCGTTCTCCTCTGTCTCCTCTATCACCACCACCTTTCCGTCGGCAGGTGCCACGACCGTTCGCTCCGTGTCGCCGTTGAAGTAGCGGATAGGGCAGCGGTAGAAGTTGAGGACCATTAACCAAGCTGTTGCAAAGATAACGCATACAAACGGCATGACGATGTGACAGACAAGGGGATTTACGGCATACAACACATACCACAACCCTGCACAAATCGCAAAGATTGCTACGGCACTGTACAGTAGTTCCGAGGTGCCCTCGCGGTGTATTCTGATTTTCTTCAGTTTCTTGATTCTTTCTCCCATGGTTAGTTTAAAGTAATTGCGGTGCAAAGATACGCTTTTTTTGCGTAATTTACAAATATTTCACCTCTTTCTTTTGCTTTCAGCCTTAAAAGTCGGCCTTTCAGGCCGTCTGTCGGATATTAACTCCCCATTAACTCCCGCAATCAATTACGGCTTGAAGCCGTGCTGCCAGACGGCGGTGACGCCGTCGCAGAAGTTGTAGAGGATGTTGCGGCCCGCGACGCGGCGGCCGGCAGGCAGGAAGCCGCAGACGATGCGGGTGATGTGGCGGCGCAGGTTGAACTGCTTCGGCTCGTCCACGCCCTTACTCTCCACGCGGAGGCTGAAGCGGCCGATGCCGGGAATGACCACGGTATAGCCGTCAGCGAGTTTTACTTTCAGGGCATTCTCCAAATCGGCCACCACGACGGTCACGGCGGCCTTGTCGTAGCCCCGTGCCATCAATGCGTCACTTACCATGTCCTTCAGGGTGACCTCGCCCTGGCTCACGGTCTTTGCAAAGTATTTTCCATAGGAACTGCTGCTCTTGATGTTGTTCCTGATAAGTTTGATATATACTGCCATAATTTTTCTTTGTTTTTCTATTAAAGTATCACTTTTGTGCGTAACTGTTTACCCTACTGTGAGTTAACTGAGGTGATGCTTAGTTTGAAAGCATCACCAAGCATCACCGATGTAAAACAACTTGTTTTACTTTGCTAACCCCCACCCTGAGTGTGGGTTTAGGTAGGGTAAAGCGATGTAAAACAAGTTGTTTTACTTTCTTTTATTCCCTTTTGACGATGCGATAGGCTGCCCCTTTGTTTAACTTATGGTAGGGGTAACCCATGTCGCTAAGCCTGCGGCCCAGTTCCATGTCGGTGTTTTTGCGTACGATGAAGGTGGGGAAGCTGTTTTTCAGCTGTTGCATGATGTCCTTCAGGAGTGTGGGCTTCGCGTCGGCGGGCGTCTCCTCGGGCGGCAGGAAGGTGCGCTCCACCATCGACTGGTAGTCGAGCACCTGCTGAAAATCCTTGTTCTGCTCCATGATGCGCCCGTTGTCGGCATCCTCGAACCAGTAGCGGCGACCCTCCTTCAGCTCCTGAACGAGCTGGGCGTAGAGCATGTCGTAGTTGATGTAGCCCGAGTTGTCGATTTCGTCGGCATAGATGCAGACGAAGCGGCGCGAGCCGGTGGGGTCGACCAGTGGGCGCAGGTTGTTGGTGGTGGCAATGAACGAGGCAAAGCGCTGGCGCTGTTCCATCACCTTGCCGTAGGGCGGGCGGAACTTCACGTCGTGTTTCGAGACAAGGTACTTCAGGATGGGCTGCTGGCTGGGGGCCATGGCGTCGAACTCGTCGAGGTTGATGAGGGCATACGACGACATGGCGATGAATATCTCTTTATCGTTCTTCATCGACAGGCGGTCGTTGTAGTAGGTCTGCAGATAGGCCGGCAACAGACGGCTACAGAAGACGGTTTTGCCGCTGCCCTGCGGGCCGACCAGCAGTGGAACAATGGCGTTGCCGTACTGGCGGTCCTTGCCCGTCCACTGTGCCACCATCGAGAGCATCCATGTGTGGAAATCACTCTCCCAGTGGGGATTATCTGTTTTCACGCGGCGTGCCAGCTCGCCCACGTAGTCGTGCTTGCCCGACCAGCGGGGCAGGTGGTCAATGTAGTCCTGCATGGGGTAGTAGCGGGGAATGAGGTTCGAGTCGATGTATCGGCTCAGGTCCTTGTCCCACGAATCGACGCCTGCCTTCAAGGCATTGATGGCCATTGTGTTACGGGCGGCCTGGTCTAACGGTACGAACGCGCTGCCGACGGTGTTCATGCGGTACTCGGGCACCCCCGTCATGACGTTCAGCCGCAGCGTGTAGTGCTCCTTCATGTAAGCCTCGGTCTTATAGGCGAGCAGGGCCGAGGGGCGGGTGTACTTCATGGGAAAGGTCTTCAGCGTCTCGCGCAGGTAGGCCGTCTTGAAGATGCTGGCTATGGTCTCCCTGTTCTCCAGTCCTCCGAGCAGAGGGATATAGGTACACACGTCGGCGGCAAAGGCCTGGGGCAGCCCCATCAGCCGGCAGCCGTTGGCCAGCTCCTCGAGGACGGCGGTCTGGAAGAGGTCGTCCCCCCTGATGGCGCGATGCTTCTCGATGGCGGCGTCGAGGCAGTCGTGGAAGCGGCGCATGCGACTGGCGTAGAGGCTGACGCCGGGTATCTCCTGCGGGTCGTTATAGTCGCTGATGTCCTGCTGCGTGATGCGGAACTCGGGCGACTCCTCAGGTTCCGATGAGACAGTGACGGCGATGGCCGACGGGTTGTAGTAAGGCTTCGGGTCGTAGCCTGCCTTGCAGCTCAGTTCGAGCGTCGGGTCCTGGTCGGCAAGGCGGGTGCCGAGCTGCGATGAGTAGATGTAGTGGAGTTTGCGGAAGGCGTTGTTCATGGCACATTGAGCATGATCCGCAGCAGAATTATCAACGGGCAATTGTCCGTTTTCAATTGCATATTTGCTGACAATGTGGAGTGAGTGGCCGTCGTGGCCGAGGAAGCAGAGCAGGGTGTAGGGTTGCTGACTGGCCATGCGCTTGTACTCCTCGGCCGTCGGCAGGTCGCGCAGGTTCTCCAACGAGAGCAGCACCAGGCAGTTCACTTCTTTTGTCTTCAACTCTCCGTTCAGCTTCTGCCACTCTGCTGCGAAGCACACTTCCTTCATGGGGGCGTGGTAAGAGGCCGGGCGCAAGGTGCCCTCGCTCAGCTGGCCGACAAACTCGTCGAGCTCCATGCGCGTGTACCTCTTTTCTTTCCTTTCTGAGTTAATGATGGTGATTTTCATATTCTGATAAAGATTGTTAGTTCAGTTGGCAAAGTTACAAAATTTTGTTGCCATTTGCAAGACTTTTGCAGGAAAAGTTGCAAAAATGCCCAAAAAGGTGATGCTTTCAAAAGTAGCATCACCTTTGTAATAGTCTAAAAATCAATTTGTAAGGCAAAAAGTGATACTTTCGACTGTTTTTTGATGTTCGAAAATGACTATTGCTGAAAAACAATTATCCAAAAAAGATTATCCATTTCGGATAATTTTGATAAAATGTGCTCACCTTCGATGGTTACGGTTTCTTCAGCGAAGCGATATATTTCGAGGGCAGGATGCCAGCATGCTTCTTGAAGAAGCGGGTGAAGTGCTGGGGGTATTCGAAGCCGAGGGTGTCGGAGGCCTGGGTGGCGGTGAGCCCACTGACCAACAGGCTCTTGGCGCGACCGATAAGGAAGCGCCGGATGACCCGTGTTGGACTCTCGCCAGAAACACTTCGCACCACATCGCCGAAGTAGCCGGGCGACAGGCAGAGTTCGGAGGCGCAATATTTCACGTTGGGCAGGCCGTGTTGTCGCTGCAAGCCTCGTTCGTAATAGTCGGTGAGCACCTGCTGGAATCGCGACAGCAGGTCGTTCTGCCTGGTAGCGGCGTCCTGGAACTGACGCTGGTAGAACAGACGGGCATAGTCGCACACCAGCAGAATGTAGTCCTGCAGGATGCGGTCGGTCTGGGGCAACGGTGGACGGTGCTGTATGAACCGGCGGATCATCCCCATCAACTGCCACAGCAGCTGCTTCTCGCCCTCGGTGGTGTGCAGCGCCTCGTTCACGTTGTAGGAAAAATAGTGATATTCCTGCAGCCGTTGCTCGAATGCCGTGCCACGCATGAACTCCGCCTCGAAGTGCAGCGTCCAGCCGTGATACACCTCGCGTGTGCCGTCGTCAGTCTTGCCTATGACCTGTCCGGGCGAGACGGCTACCAGCGACCCCTTCGACGTGTCATAGTCGCCCATGCCGTATTTCCCGCCTTCAGGGAAGTTGTCCTGCACGAAGAAGGCGTACACGTCGCCCATCTTGTTCAGCGTGTGGGCTATCGGGCCCAGTTCGTCGAAGTGGACAACGCTCACCATCGGGTGATACGTCACGGCTCCAACGCTCTGTGCGTAGTCGTTGGCGTGGTTGAGGTAGAGGTAATCCTTCGTTATCATGCCGCAAAGTTACTACTTTTTACCCAAATTGTCGCACCAAAGGCGAAAAAAATAAATTTTGGTAAATATTCCGTTGATTCGGATAACCGCAGGAAGCGGATTTTGCCGTACCTTTGCACCCATGAAACATATATTGTTAGTATTGGCAGTAATGCTGCTGACATGCTGCTCGAACGACAGCGACGTAACGGCACAGACTATGACACAGAGATTGTATATTACCATCGACGGCCAGACGCTCCCCGTTGTGCTGGTCGATAATGCCGCCACGCAGACGCTGGTGGCGGCCCTACAGGAGGGTGACATCACCTATGAGGCCCATGATTACGGCGGCTTTGAGAAGGTGGGCGCACTGGGACGCTCCCTGCCAACGAATGACACGCAGACCACAACACAGGCTGGCGACGTCATCCTCTACAGCGGCAACCAGATAGTGCTCTTCTACGGCTCGAACTCATGGAGTTACACCCGTCTGGGACGCATGGAGTATTCGTCGCAGGCGGAATTGGAGTCTTTCCTCAAAGCTGGACAGGGGAATGTCACGGTGAAGCTCTCGCTGACGTCGGGCACAACGACCATCAACGGCATCCGAAGCACAAGTGCTGAAGACGGTGCTTGCTATTCACTGAATGGCCAGCGGGTGGAGCATCCGACGAAGGGAACGTTTATTAGAAATGGTAAAAAGGTAATTATATTATGAAGAAGGTATTATTAGCCGCAGCGCTGGTGGGTGGAATGCTCGCGGGCTGCACAAACAAAGAACAAACTAAAACGGAAGAAAATATGACGACATTGAATTTGACACAGGAGTGGGACAAGGTGTTCCCATTGAGTGAGAAAGTGAGCCATAAGAAGGTGACGTTTGAAACGCAGTATGGCCTGACATTGGCTGCAGACCTTTATACTCCGAAAGATGCTCAAGGTAAGCTGGCTGCCATTGCGGTGTCTGGTCCCTTTGGGGCTGTGAAAGAGCAATCGAGCGGACTCTACGCCATGAAGATGGCAGAGCATGGTTTCGTGACGCTGGCCTTCGACCCTTCATATACTGGTGAGAGCAGCGGTGAACCGCGTCGCACGGCTTCACCCGACATCAATACCGAAGATTTTATGGCAGCCGTTGATTTCCTGTCGAAACAGGACAATGTCGATGCCGAGAAGATAGGCATCATAGGTATCTGCGGTTGGGGTGGCATCGCCCTGAATGCCGCCGCTGCCGACACACGCATCAAGGCTACCGTGGCCTCGACGATGTATGATATGACCCGCGTCAGCGGCAATGACTATAACGACGCTTTCGACAACGAGCAGTGGCGTCACCGGAATCGTGAGAACCTCTCCAAACAGCGTCTCGCCGACCCCAACGCAATGGCTGGCGGTGTGCTGGACACTGTGCCCCCACAGGCTCCTCGTTTCGTTCATGACTACTATGACTACTACAAGACCGCTCGTGGCTATCACCAGCGCTCGGGCAACTCTAACGACGGTTGGCGTGTCATCGGTACTCAGGCATACACCAACAGCCGTTTCCTCTACTACATCAACGAGATTCGCTCTGCTGTTCTCGTGATGCATGGTGCCGATGCCCACTCCCGTTACTTTGGCGAGGCTGCCTATCACTATATGGTGGACGGCAAGGCTGAGGGTTACAAGTTTGTTGGCGAACCAAATCCCAATCCAGAGAACAAGCAGTTGCTCATCATCCCCGACGCTTCTCACTGTGACCTTTACGATGGCGGTTACGAGGATAAGGCAGGTCAGGGCCAGCCTAAGAACATGATTCCCTGGGACACTTTAGCCGATTTCTTCAAGAAGAATCTGAAATGAGGCAATATGCTAAGCTAAACTTTGCAAAAAGCAAATGATATGATGACGATAAATCGCCCACCTACACAGATGCAGGTGGGCGATTCCGTTGAATCTACAGACTCATAAAAGTGCCTATGAGATTTACCGCTTGTCAGGTATGCCGTAGTCCATCCAGCGCTCTTGGGGGTAATAGCCCTTCAGCGTCTTTTTCTTTTCGGTGTAGTCCTCCTTCACGCGATTCATCATGATTTTCATTCTGTTTAACGTTGGAGTAAGTTGTTCACGAATGCTGTCCACCTCGGCATTCACAGCCTCCAGTTCCTTGACGGCTTGTTCCATAGCGTTGATCTCGTCGTTGCTGACGCCACGCTCTCCCATTTCACTGACATGACGGCGCAAACCCTCTACGAGGCTACGACTCTTCTCAATCTGAATCTCTACTGTTTTTGACATAATTTCTTTCGTTTTTAAATGATACTTTCAGTTCAAAATCCTATGCAAAAGTAACAAAAAAAGTCGATTTGGCGAACGCTACAGACCCTCACTTTTTCGTTTTTTTAAGACATAGAATAGACTGTGTTTAACATTCGTTAGTCTCTTAGCTGCCAAATTTTTAGAATTTAGGAAGATAAGCGATACTCCTTTGGCGTCATGCCCGTGAGCCGTCGGAAAAACTTGGCGAAGAAGGCGGGGTTGGCAAAATGGAAATCATCGGCAATCTGCGCTACACTCTTTTCGGTGTGACGCAGTTCTATTTTGATGCGGGTGACGAGGGCACGGTCTATCCAGTCCTTGGCGGTAGTGCCGCTGGTCTGGCGCACCACTGTGCCAAGATAGCGCTGGGTGAGGCACAGGCGGTCGGCATAGTAAGCCAGTTGGTGCTGCTCGTTGCATTGCTGGTTCACCAGTTGGAGGAAGCGGTCGAAAATAGTCTGTTCGCGTGAGCGGGTGGCCAGGAGCTGGTCGGTCAGCTGGCGATATAGCTGATTGTAGTGGTGCATCAGGGCTGCCACGAGGGCTGTGGCAGTAGGACGGTGATAGTCCGCCTGGCGGACGAGGTGCCAGAGACAGTCGAGGATGTGACGGGCGGTGGCAATGTCGGACTCAGAGGCAGGCAGTTGGAAGTCGCGCACCTGACCATTCATAGCCGATGGCATCTGGTCTTGGGCAAATGGCATGGGGAACTGGGGAAAGAGGGCGAGGCCGTAGATCTCAAGGTCGGGGGAGAAGCGGATGGGGCTGATGATGGTGCCAGGACCGAGATAGACAAGTGTGCCTGCGCTGACGTGTCGGTCTTGCAGGTTGAAGTTTACGTCGCCCTCGCCCCGGGTGATGATGCCGAAGCGGTGGTCGTTGATGATGAAGGGCGGCGTCTGCTGGATAATCAGGTGGAACACACGTGCGTCGCCATGAATGATGGCCAGTTCGCTGTTGAAGAAGATGCTGTCACGAATCTCGTCGAGGTGCGAGGCGATGATTTCCCTTATCTGCCACAAGTCCATCAGTTTCGGTTGTTTGCTCATCGTTTTCTTTCCCTTTTGGTGATGATTTGGCTACAAAGGTAATCAATTTTTGCGAATTACGGTGGTTTTAAGGTGCAATTCGTACAAAAAGAACATTATTGCATTCCAACGGATAATGGGAGATGGGACAAAAGACTGTAACTTTGCACCCAGAAATCTATAATGATAATGAATATGAGAAAGTTTTTATTGGGCCTTGTGATGCTTCCGATAGTAACAATGTCGCAGACGTTAGAAGAGTGCCAGCAGGCCGCGGAGCGCAACTACCCGCTGATTAGGCAGTATGACCTCATCGGGAAGACGACGCAACTGACGGTAGCGAACATCCAGAAAGGGTGGCTGCCGCAGGTGTCGGCACAGGCGCAGGCTACTTATCAGAGTGATGTGACAGCATGGCCTGGTGAGATGAAGACTATGATGACCGGTATGGGTATCGACATGAAAGGACTGAAGAAGGACCAGTATCGTGTGGGCATCGATGTGCAGCAGACCATCTACGACGGCGGCGCTATCAGCAGTCAGAAGGCCGTCGCCCGCGAGCAGGGTAGGGTGCAGGAGGCTCAGACGGAGGTCAATTTATATAATGTTCGCAAGCGGGTGAATGAGATGTATTTCTCGTTGCTCATGCTCGATGAACATATCCTGCTGAACCACGACCTGCAGGAGCTCCTGGCCGGCAACGAGCGGAAACTGCAGGCGATGGTGAAGGGCGGCACGGCTGCCGAGAGCGACTGGCAGAGCGTGAAGGCTGAGCGGCTGAACGCCCGTCAGCAGGCTACCAGTCTGGAGTCGCAGAAGCGGATGCTGACGGCGATGCTCTCTACGTTCTGCGGGATAGAGGTGAGGGAGGTGCGCAAGCCAGTTATGTCTGTTGCTGTAATACAGCAACAAACGGGACAGCGGCCGGAACTGCGGGCACTGGATGCGCAGATAGGGCTGTTCAACGCTCAGGAGAAGGCTCTTAACTCGGCACTGATGCCGAAACTCAGCGTATTCGCGCAAGGCTACTACGGCTATCCGGGCTTGAATATGTTTGAGGATATGATGTCGCACGACTGGAGTCTGAATGGCATCATCGGCGCTCGCCTTACTTGGAATATCGGTGCACTCTACACGCGTAAGAACGACAAGGCGAAGCTGCAACTGCAGCGCGACCTGACGGAGTCGAACCGCGAGGTGTTCCTCTTCAACAACCGCTTGGAGCAGATTCAGCAGAACGAGGAAATCAGCCGCTACCAGCAGTTGATGGCCGACGACGAGGAGATTATCGTCCTGCGCTCTGCCGTCCGCAAGGCCGCAGAGTCGAAACTCTCGCATGGCATCATCGACGTGAACGACCTGGTGCGCGAAATCAATCAGGAGAACGCCGCCCGCGTGCAGCAGTCGATACATGAGATTGAGATGCTGAAAGAGATATACGACAATAAATTCACGACAAATAATTAATAACAATGAAGAAGATGATGATACTTGCAAGCACAGCACTGATGTTGGCCGCTTGCGGAAACAACGAGAAAGCGTATGATGCCACAGGCACATTTGAGGCTACGGAGACCACCGTATTTGCCGAACAGAGCGGCGCATTGCTGACGTTCGATGTCAGCGAGGGTGACTCTCTGCCAATGGGGCGCGAGGTGGGGCTTATTGACACCACGCAGACATGGCTGAAGATTCAGCAGCTGGATGCGACGAAGGAGTTGTACCAGAGTCAGAAGCCTGATATGGAACGACAGATTGCCGTTACCCGACAGCAATTGGCCAAGGCCAGGCAGGACGAGCAGCGATACCGCGAACTGGTGGCCGACGGAGCCGCTCCCTCGAAGATGCTCGACGATGCCGCGAGTCATGTGAAAGTGCTGCAGCGACAATTAGACGCACAAATCAGTTCGCTCTCGACCAGCACTCGCGCCCTTGACAAGCAGACGGCTGCTGCCGATGTGCAGATAGACCAGTTGCGCGACATGCTGCGCAAGTGCCACGTCGTGACGCCTGTGAAGGGTACGGTATTGGAGAAGTATGTGGAGCGGGGCGAGTTCGTCAGCGTCGGCAAACCGCTGTTCAAAATAGCCGATACCGAGGCGATGCACTTGCGTGCCTACCTCACCTCGGCTCAGTTGCAGCACATCAAACTGGGACAGCAGGTGAAAGTGTTTGCCGACTACGGAGCGGGCCAGCGGAAGGAGTACGACGGCACCATCTTGTGGATTTCCTCGCGCTCGGAGTTTACGCCCAAGACCATCCTCACCGACGATGAACGCGCCGACCTGGTGTATGCCGTGAAGGTGGCTGTAAAGAACGACGGCTTCGTGAAAATAGGTATGTACGGCGAGCTGAAGTTATGAACGCGATAGAAGTAAAAAACGTCAGCAAGAGCTACGGACGGGTGCAGGCACTCAGCGATGTGTCGTTTACCGTTGGCAAGGGCGAGGTGTTCGGTCTCATCGGTCCTGACGGTGCAGGTAAGACGTCGATGTTCCGCATTCTCTGTTCGCTGCTGCTGCCAGAGGCGGGGTCTGCAAGCGTTGACGGCTTCGATGTGGTGAAGCAGATGCGCGAAGTGCGCTGCCGTGTGGGCTATATGCCCGGCAAGTTCTCGCTCTATCAGGACCTGACCATCGAGGAGAACCTGAAGTTTTTTGCCACGCTCTTTGGCACCACCGTCGGGGCGGGCTATGACAGCATCAAGGCCATCTACTCGCAGATAGAACGGTTCAAGGACCGCAAAGCGGGAGCGCTGTCAGGCGGCATGAAACAGAAACTGGCACTGAGCTGTGCGCTCGTCCATAGTCCGAGCGTGCTGCTGCTTGACGAGCCGACCACGGGCGTTGACCCTGTGAGTCGTAAGGAACTCTGGGAGATGCTTTTGACGCTGAAGGAGCGCGGCATCACCATCGTGGCCTCGACGCCCTATCTTGACGAGGTACGGTGCTGTGAGCGTGTGGCTTTCCTCGACCACGGGAAGGTCAGGGGCATCGATACGCCCGAGGTCATCCTCGACCGCTTTAAGGCTATCTTCAATCCGCCAGGTGTTGAGTCTGTTGCTGTAATACAGCAACAAACAGAACTGGAGAACGTCATAGAGGTGGAGCACTTGGTGAAGGCCTTCGGCTCGTTCCATGCCGTCGATGACATTAGTTTCAGCGTGAAGCGGGGCGAGATATTCGGCTTCCTTGGTGCCAACGGCGCGGGTAAGACCACTGCTATGCATATACTTACAGGACTGAGCCAGCCGACCAGCGGCACTGGCACCGTTGTGGGCTACGACATCCGTACCGAGCACGAGCAGATTAAGAAGCACATTGGCTATATGTCGCAGAAGTTCTCGCTCTACGAGGACCTGACCGTAGCAGAAAACATCCGGCTCTTTGCAGGCATTTACGGCATGCAGGACGAGGAAATCCGTCGCAAGACCGACGAATTGCTGGACAGACTGCAGTTCACGGAGCACAAGAACGATCTGGTGGGCTCGCTGCCACTCGGCTGGAAGCAGAAACTCGCCTTCTCGGTCGCTATCTTCCACGAGCCGGGCGTGGTTTTCCTCGACGAACCTACGGGCGGTGTCGACCCTGCCACACGCCGCCAGTTCTGGGAACTCATCTACGGCGCTGCCTCACGCGGCATCACCGTCTTCGTCACCACGCACTATATGGACGAGGCCGAGTATTGTGACCGCATCTCGATTATGGTGGACGGCAAAATCAGCGCCCTCGGCACGCCCGACGAACTGAAACGACGTTTCCACCAGCCCGACATGGACCATGTGTTCACCTATCTGGCACGCCAAGCCACCCGTTCAAGCGATTAAGCCTATGAAACAGTTTATAGCATTTGTGATAAAGGAAGCCCGCCACATCCTGCGCGACAAGCGCACGATGCTCATCCTCTTCGGCATGCCCGTGGTGATGATGCTACTCTTCGGCTTCGCCATCACCACGGACGTGAAGAATGTGCGCACGGTGGTGGTCACCTCGCAGATGGACCATTTGACACAGGCGGCTATAGAGCGGCTGGCGCAGTCGGAATACTTCACCATCACGCAGACCGTCAGTACGCCGCAGGAGGCTGAACGGCTCATCCGCAGCCAGAAGGCGGATATGGCTGTGGTCTTCGCCCACGACTTTGCCAGCAAGAAGAAGGGCATACAGTTGATCGTCGATGGCTCCGACCCGAACATGGCGCAGCAGTGGACCAGTTATGCGCAGCAGACAATTCTCAATCTTCAATCGGCTGTTGTCAATTCAAAGCTCCTCTACAACCCTCAGATGAAATCGGCCTACAACTTCGTCCCCGCCATCATGGGCATGTTGTTGATGCTCATCTGTGCCATGATGACCTCCATCTCGATAGTCCGTGAGAAGGAGAAGGGCACGATGGAGGTGCTGCTCGTATCACCCGTCCGTCCGCTGATGGTCATCATTGCCAAGGCCGTGCCCTATTTAGTGCTTGCCTTTGGCATCCTCATCACCATCCTCCTGATGGCTCGCTTCGTGCTGGGTGTGCCGTTGCAAGGCTCTCTGTTCTGGATTCTCGCCGTCTCCACCTTATATATATTATTGGCCCTCTCATTAGGGCTGCTTATCTCTAATGTGGCACAGACGCAGCTCGTCGCCCTGCTGCTCTCGGCTATGGTGCTGCTCATGCCCGTGGTGATGCTCTCCGGCATGATGTTCCCCGTGGAGTCGATGCCCACCGTGCTGCAATGGGTTTCCGCTGTGGTGCCGCCCCGCTACTACATCGACGCTATGCGCAAGTTGATGATCATGGGCGTGGGCATCGGCGAGGTGATGAAGGAAGTGACTATCCTCGCCCTGATGACCATCGTCTTCCTGACTGTCGCCCTGAAGAAGTTTAACGTAAGACTGGAGTAAGCCATGACACTGAAATATCTCATACAAAAGGAGTTCCTGCAGATTCGACGTAATCCGTTCCTGCCCAAGCTCATCATCATGTTCCCCATCGTCATCATGTGCGTGATGCCGTGGGTGATGCAGATGGAGGTGAAGAACATCGTCGTCGATGTGGTCGATAACGACCGCTCTACCCGCTCGCAGCAGATTGTCCACCGCATCGAGGCCAGCGACTACTTCATCTTTGGCGGTCAGAAGCCTACCTACCGTGACGCTCTCGCAGAGATAGAGCACGGACGGGCTGACGTGGTGCTGGTCATCCCGCAGGACTTCGCCAAGGACATCACCCTGGGCAAGATGCCACAGGTGCTGATAGCCGCCAACGCTGTCAACGGCACCAAGGGTGGCATAGGCTCGGCCTACCTCTCGCAGATTGTCACCCACACTGTCCCGTCTGCTGCGATATCATCGCAGCCCTCCACCCTCCTTCTCTACAACAAACACCAGAACTACAAGCTCTACATGATTCCCGCCCTGCTGGCCATCGTGATGATGCTGATGACGGGGTTCCTGCCTACGCTCAACATCGTCGGCGAGAAGGAGTCGGGTACCATCGAGCAGATCAACGTCACACCCGTGTCGAAGTGGGCGTTCATCCTCTCCAAGCTCATCCCCTATTGGCTCATCGCCCTTTTTGTCGTCACCGTATGCCTCCTGCTGGCCTGGCTCATCTATGGCCTCACGCCCGCCGGACCGCTGTGGCTCGTTTATGTGCTCGCCATGCTGCTGGCACTGTTCTTCTCGTCGTTCGGGCTCATCGTCTCAAACTACAGCGACACCATGCAGCAGGCCGTTTTCGTTATGTGGTTCTTCGTGGTTACTATTATGCTGCTCAGCGGTCTCTTCACCCCCACGCGCTCCATGCCTGAATGGGCTTACCTCACTACCTACGTCAACCCCATGCACTACTTCATCGACGCCATCCGCACCGTATTCATCCGCGGCGGCGGTTGCCGCGAGGTGGCCCATCAGCTCCTTGCCCTCCTCGTTATCGGTCTCTTCATGGCCGCTTGGGCCGTACAGAGCTATAAGAAGAACAGCTGACGTATGACCAGGCGGAGGTGTCCTTTCGCGAGAATCTAAAATGGTGGCGGGAATGCCGGACGTGAAATATGGTCGAGAACATCTGATTGGTTAAGGCGAGGGGGTGGGGGCTGCATCAATATTAGCTCCGAAGACAGCAAAACGATGCTTCTTTGCCCGCTTTTTATTAGTTTAACGGGGAGAACAGAGAATAATTGAAAGAAAAGGCTTATATTTGCACCGCCAAAACCATTTAAAGGAACAACCGCATGAAGAAAATCATCCTATCAATCATCCTCGCCGTCGCCACCCTCACAGTGACGGCACAGATTAAAGTAGAGGTCTCGGAAACCGTCGAGCTCATGAGCATCCTCGCCCGCACGGCTGGCTATGAGGAATACTCCAACGACCTCGCCGGGCAGTACACCAAGGATACCGAGGCATGGTTCGCCCCCTACAAGGAGCATACCGCCGTAGCCCTCGCCCGCGATGTCCGTGCTAACTACGGCATCGGCCACGAGCGAGTGATGAACATGGCCATCCACCTCGCCATTGACAACGGGAAGATTGTCTTCACCGGCTCCGTCCAAGAACTGAACGACGGCTGGCAGAACGCCGACCTCGACGACTTCGTGAAACGGCTCAACAAGTTCTACAAGGACACCCGCTTCCACGAGTTCTTCGAGCAGCACCGCAAGTTCTACGACGACTACACGACGATGTATCAGGCCAACGTCATGCCCGCGTTCCACCCCGAATGGTTCAGCCAGTTCCACTACGGCACCGCCCCCGCCGACCGCTTCCACGTCGTCATCAACTTCACCTGCGGCTACAACAGCTATGGGCCATGGCGTCAGCTCGCCGGCCAGCCACGCGACCTGTTCGCCATCATCGGCTACTGGATTGACCCAGCTCTCGGCAGGCCACGTTACGATGCCTCCCTGCTCTTCCACGAAGCCAACCACCCATTCGTCAATCCTCTGCTCGATGATGCCAAGAATATCAAGCTCATGGAGAACGTCGGGCCAAGGCTCCTCAGCCTCCACAAGTCCTCGGTCGAAAGGTCGAACTACACCGACTGGCGCATCGTCGTCAACGAGAGCCTCGTCCGCGCCTCTGTTGTCCTCTATATGCAAGACGCAGGCTACAAGATGGAGCAGTGCATGAATGTCTTGGGGGCTGAGATGGGGCAAAACGGCTTCCCATGGATGTTCGACCTCGTCGGCACTATGCGCTACTACACCGCTCACCGCCACCAGTACCCGACGCTCAACGACTTCTATCCCGAAATCTCCCTCTGCCTCTCGAATTATATCGATAACGTGAAATAATGGGAGTTCACGATGGAGCAGGCCCTACCATGACGGTTGACTCCATACGCAATCTGCCAGAAATACAGCGTGTACCGTGGTATAAGTGGTTTATCGACTACGACCCTTCTGCCGACATCGCCGCCACGCGCTGTCCCGTCTTCGCGCTCAACGGCGACCACGACTGGCAGGTCATTTCCTCACTCAACCTGACAGCCATCAAGCGTTTGCTTCCGAAGTCGAAGAAGAACGTCACGAAGGAATATCCCGGTCTGAACCACCTCTTTCAGCATTGCACAACCGGCCTCATGAACGAGTACCGCCAGATAGAGGAAACCATCGCGCCTGAAGTGCTCAGCGACATCGCGGAGTGGATAAACGGGCTGTAATTATCTGAATCTGACGAAGGTAGAGTATGTAATCAATACCTGTATAATTTGAAGTGCTGTATTTGGAATGCTCCTACAGGTATGCGGACATGACGGCCTTGATGTGTTTGGTCACCATTGAGATGGCGGACAATGTGCTGTCTGCCATCATCGATGGTCACCTCTTCGCACTTTGCTAATCCTATGCATCCATCGCCTTTCTCTGGAGAAAAAGTAACCACGACTCCACTTCCTATGACAAGGTAATCTTCTTTGCCAAGACGAAGAATGATACATGCCGTTTCTGGCCATTCCGTATCCTTGGCACCTGCTTCCCATCCAAGTGTGTAACTATGTCTGACGGTGAGTCGGATACCATCAGGCGTGACGATTTCGGCCTCCCGCTGTTCGCTATCGAGTAGAACGGCATCCATATCATTGGTGCCCTGTCGCTCAAGAATCAACGGCTCTGCCTGACGCAACAGTTGGTAGGACGCAACAAGAGGGGAGAATGATGATGAACTAACAGAAGAGAAGGCATTGAGCTGGTCGTCTTGCGAGACATCTATCTGTTTCCAGTCGTTGGCTTTGGTAGCTGTAGTGAGCGGATAATCCTCGATGCTGAACGGACAGAACCCCATCGCTCCATGATGACCGAAGGCATAAAGCGCATACATGGCATCCTTGTCCTCCAGCCGTATCTCAGGAACGAAAAGCGGATTGTTGGGCAAGTGATATTTTGACAGCCACGACCTGATGCCCTTGTCGTAAATGTCAACGCCCAGCACGTCGATGGATGGCGCACCACAATGCCAGAGGTCAATGAGATGAGCCAGAGGACCGCCTGATGGATATTGGCCTGGCTGGCGGTTCCGGCTGTTTAGGGCTACATTGACGTACATAGGCAGGTCGTATATCTCACGTCCTGACTTAGCTATTTGCTCGACGTATGTGGCGTAAGTCCACGTCTGGAAAATCTCTTCGGTATAAATGTCGTCACCAAATAACTGAGGCCAGTTGGCATTTGCTTTTGCCTGCGGCTGCAGTTTCGCTTTCAGATAGGGGTGTAGCGACTTCTGATGCGACTTCAGGTAGTCAGTCAATTGGCGTGGCACAGCACTTTGGTACATGCGTGTGGCATCAGCCGAATAGTCACGCGGCACCTCTATCATACCTATCTCATTCT
This sequence comes from uncultured Prevotellaceae bacterium, assembly GCA_947168395.1. Classification (GTDB taxonomy): domain Bacteria; phylum Bacteroidota; class Bacteroidia; order Bacteroidales; family Bacteroidaceae; genus Prevotella. The sequence goes on from CAMVLT010000005.1 coordinate 34,215, forward strand.
CCACCTGTACCATGATAACCGTCTGCTCGTGGGCATCATAATCACGCAGATACGCCATGATGCGACAGAAAGCACGTTTGTCGGCCTCCAGTACATTCTTGCTCAGCGAAGAAGCCTCCTCAACGGGTTTGCCTTCTGGAGTATGGGCCCGAGGGAATCGTTTCACGTCACGCTTGAACCACTCAGGTGCATAGCAACTCATTGAGTTTTTCCAAGCGCCAAACCATAGTAGTACGACTTTCAATTTGTTACGCCTTGCTTCTGTCAGGATGACGCCGAGCATACTCATGTCGAATGTTCCCTCTTGTGGCTCAATAAGCTCCCATGAAATCGGAACGAGTACGGTGTTAAGCCCCATCTTGTGAAGATGAGAGAATGTGCGCTTCACGTCCTCTGGGGTCGAGGCTGACGAGTTGCCCAACTCACCACCAATCATCAGCATGGGTTTACCGTTGGCGACAATCCTTGCACTACTATTGCCGCGATGCTCTAAATGTAGCTTCTGTTGTGCTTGCGCTCCTGTTGTCAAGAGGCAGAGCAGAAGAATAGTAAGGATGTTCTTCATTTCGTTTTAATGTCTGCAGTTTTTTTCACTTTATCTGTCAACCTTCATAATATTCCTCATATCGGCGGCAAAGATACACAAAATAGTCTAATAATGGTATTTATTTTATGTTTTTTAAGCACAATCGGCAAAATTGGTATATGACTTCCTCACCTGAACGGGTGGACCTCTCGGTTGAGCACTCTCTTTTCAAAAATAGGTTGTGACTTATCAAACACCCAATATGCCGAACACTGGCATGTTGGGCGTTTAGTTGTTCTTGTATTTCACTTAGATTATTTAACGTGTATTCTTTTGGAGGTGTCAGGGAAAAAGCGTAACTTTGCAGGCATGGAAGACTTTATACATCTGCACGTACATACATACTACTCTATATTAGACGGCCAGTCGAAAATCAAGAACCTGGTCGACAAGGCCATCGGCAACGGCATGAAGGGCTTGGCGGTGACCGATCATGGCGACATGTTCGGCATCAAGGAGTTCCACGACTACTGCATAGGGGTGAATAAGAAACGCAAAGAAAAGGGCGAAGCCCCCTTCAAGCCCATCTTTGGCTGCGAGATGTATGTGGCGCGCAATTGTGCCAAGGAGGTGCACGAGGGCAAGGAGAACATGGGCGGCTACCACCTCATCGTGCTGGCCAAGAACTATCAGGGGTACAAGAACCTCATTAAGCTGGTCTCGAACTCATGGGTGGACGGCTACTACATGCGTCCCCGTACCGACCGTGCCGACCTGGAGCGCTACCACGAGGGACTGATTGTCTGCTCGGCCTGCATTGCAGGCGAAGTGCCGGCCAAGATTCTGAAGGGCGATATGGCCGGTGCCCGTGAGGCCGTGGAGTGGTATCACAATCTGTTTGGCGACGACTACTACCTTGAGCTGCAACGCCATGAGGTGAAGAACCCGACGCAACGGGCTAACCGTGAGACGTTCCCCCTGCAGCAGCAGGCTAACAAGGTGCTGATAGAACTGGCCCATGAGTATGGCATCAAGCTCATCTGCACCAACGATGTACACTTCGTGGACGAGGAGAACGCCGAGGCCCACGACCACCTGCTCTGCCTGTCGACGGGCAAGGACTTGGACGACCCTACGCGTATGCTCTATTCCAAACAGGAGTGGTTCAAGACCCGTGAGGAGATGAACGAGATATTCAGCGATGTGCCCGAGGCGCTGTCGAATACGCTTGAGATATTAGATAAGGTGGAAATTTACTCGCTCGACCATGACCCCATCATGCCGTTCTTCCCCATTCCCGAGTCGTTCGGCACGGAGGAGCAATGGCGACAGAAGTTCTCTGAGGACGACCTGTTCCGCGAGTTCACTTCCGACGAGAACGGCGAGAACCCGCTGCCCCGCGAGGAGGGCGAGAAGAAAATCAAGAAGTTAGGCGGCTACGACAAGATCTACCGCATCAAGTTCGAGGCCGACTACCTGGCGAAGCTGGCGTATGAAGGTGCCCACCGCCGCTACGGCGAGCAGCTGTCGAAGGAGGTGGATGACCGCGTCCGCTTCGAGTTGCACATCATGAAGACGATGGGTTTCCCAGGCTACTTCCTCATTGTGCAGGACTTCATCAATTCGGCCCGCGACGAACTCGACGTCTGGGTTGGACCTGGCCGTGGGTCGGCGGCAGGAAGTGTTGTGGCCTACTGCTTGGGCATTACGAAGATTGACCCGCTGAAGTACGACCTGCTGTTCGAGCGTTTCCTGAATCCCGACCGCATCTCGCTGCCCGATATTGACACCGACTTCGACGACGACGGTCGTGGCAAGGTGTTAAAGTGGGTGATGGACAAGTACGGCCATGAGAACTGCGCCCATATCATCACCTACGCTTCGATGGCTACGAAGAACAGCATCAAGGACGTGGCACGTGTGGAGAAGCTGCCATTGCCTGTGTCGAACGCTTTGTGCAAGGCCATCCCTGACAGGTTGCCTGAGGGAGCGAAGATGAACCTCACCAACGCCATCAAGTATGTGCCGGAACTGCGTGATGCTGAGGCATCGAGCAACCCTGTGCTGGCCAACACCATCAAGTATGCCAAGATGCTGGAGGGTACCGTCCGAGGTACCGGCATCCACGCCTGCGGCTTCATCATCTGCCGCGACCCTATCAGCGACTGGGTACCCGTCTCTACGGCGGACGACCCCGACTTCAAGGACACGAAGACCAACTGTACGCAGTACGACGGTCACGTCATTGAATCGACGGGACTCATCAAGATGGACTTCCTCGGACTGAAGACGCTGTCGGAGCTGAAGGAGGCCTGCGCCAACATCAAGCTGACACGCGGCATCGACGTCGACCTCGACACCATACCCATCGACGACCCGAAGACCTACGAACTGTACCAGCAGGGCCGTACCATCGGCACGTTCCAGTTTGAGTCGAACGGCATGCAGAAATACCTGCGCGAGCTGCACCCTACGGTGTTCGAGGACCTTATCGCCATGAACGCCCTTTACCGTCCCGGCCCTATGGACTATATCCCCTCGTTCATCGCCCGAAAGAACGGTCGCGAGGAAATCAAGTACGACATCCCGTGTATGGAGAAGTACCTGAAGGACACCTACGGCATTACCGTCTACCAGGAGCAGGTGATGTTGCTCAGCCGCCAGCTGGCCGACTTTACCCGAGGCGAAAGCGACGCCTTGCGTAAGGCGATGGGTAAGAAGAAGAAGGACATCGTTGATGCCATGAAGCCGAAGTTCATTGACGGCGGCAAGAAGAACGGCCACGATCCGGCAATCCTGGAGAAGATATGGGCCGACTGGGAGAAGTTCGCATCCTACGCCTTCAACAAGTCGCACGCCGCCTGCTACTCATGGGTAGCCTACCAGACGGCTTACCTGAAGGCCAACTATCCTGCCGAATTCATGGCTGCCATCATGAGCCGCCGTCGCGACCAGATAACGGAAATCACCAAGCTGATGGACGAGTGCAAGCAGATGGGCATTGACACGCTGGGACCCGACGTGAATGAGTCGTACCAGAAGTTCGGCGTTAACCACAAGGGGGAGATACGTTTCGGACTGGCTGCCATCAAGGGTTTGGGCGACTCGGCTGCGATGGCCATCATCAACGAGCGCGAGGCTAACGGCCCCTATAAGACCATCTTCGACTTTGCCCAGCGCGTGTCGTTTGCCAACGTCAACCGCAAGGCTTACGAGTCGTTAGCGCTGAGTGGCGGCTTCGACTCGTTCGGCATCCGCCGTGAGGAGTTCTTTGCCACCAATGCCAAGGGCGAAGTGTTCCTCGACACCCTGATACGCTACGGCCAGCTCTATCAGCAGGAGAAGCTACAGGCCCAGAATTCGCTGTTCGGAGGCTTCGACGACGGCATTGAGATAGCCACACCGCCCATCCCAAAGACTGATGACCGCTGGAGCGACATTGAGCGGCTGAACAAGGAACGCGACCTTGTAGGCATCTATCTCTCAGCCCACCCGTTAGACGAATTCAAAATCATTCTCGACCAACTGTGCAATACCCGTTGTGGTGAGTTGGCCGAGGTGCAGGAACTGACGGACCGTGAGACAGTGGTCTTGGGTGGCATCGTGACCGCCATTCGCCAGAAGTTCACCCAGCGGGGCGAACCTTGCGGCTTTATCACCATCGAGGACTTCGACGGCTCGGGCGAGTTGGCCCTTTTCGGAGAAAGCTGGGGGAAGTTCAACGGATTGTTTTCTGAGGGAGCATCCGTCTATGTTGAGGCTAAGATGCTGCCGAGGTTTCAGAATAGCAACGTGATGGACTTGAAGGTACAGAAGGTGGAGTATCTGCAGACGGTTAAAGACAGGAATATCAACAGCATCACCATTTCGCTGACCACCGACATGCTGAACGACCAGACGGTGGACGACCTGAACCAGCTGATAGCAGGGCATCCCGGAAAGACAAAGCTGTTTTTCAATCTGCGCGACATGGCAGGTAATCATCATGTGTTGCTGGAGTCGAAGAACATGCTGGTGGACGTCAAACATTCACTAATAGAATACATTGAGCGCAACGAGGCGCTGGATTATAAGATCAATTAACCCTTTAACAATAACAATTATGGAAGTACAAATCACAAGCGAGAACTTTGAGAGTCTGAAGAATGGCGCACAGCCGTTAGTCGTTGATTTCTGGGCAACATGGTGTGGCCCCTGCCGTATGATTGCTCCCATCGTGGCCGAGCTGGCCAAGGAGTACGACGGTCAGATTACCGTCGGCAAATGCGATGTTGAGGAGAACGACGAGCTGGCTGCCGACTTTGGCATCCGCAACATTCCCACCATTCTGTTCTTCAAGGGCGGCGAGGTGGTCGACAAAGTGGTAGGGGCCGTCAGCAAGGCCAAGCTCGATGAGAAATTTAAAGCCCTGTTGTAGTCATGCCGAGTTTTGATGACGAGCTTCGCATGGACGAAGACGAGAATCGTCGAGAGCTAACCTTTATCCGGGAGCGCCTGCCACAGGAAGTAAAACCGCATTTCAGCGACGACGACCTCTATTACTTGATGGATGCCATCGTAGACTACTACTACGAGAGCGGCATCCTGGAGTCGGAGGACGACGAGGTGGATATTGATTTGCAGAAAGTGGCCGATGCTGTAACCGAGAAGGCCAAGCGCGAGGGAAAAAAGAACTACGACCCCGAAGAAGTGTTCTACGTGGTCGAGGCTGACATGGATTTCCAGGAGCAGAACCTGGAATAGTTTAGAATAAAGAGTTAAGAATTCAATTTAGAATTCAACCTTCCGGCTTCCGTCCTCCTGCTCGGTGATGCTGACTTTGACGGCATCTTCGGGCAGGAGTTCTTCTATCAGTTCGGGCCACTCAATCAAGCAAAGCGAACCTGAATAGAAATAGTCCTCGTACCCCATGTCGTAGACCTCCTCCAGTTTCTTGATGCGGTAGAAATCGAAGTGGTAGATAGCCTCTTCCGATGGGGTTGTGTACTCATTGACGATGGCAAAAGTAGGCGAGGTGATGACGTCCTTCACACCTAATTCCTCGCAAATAGCCTTGATAAAGGTGGTTTTGCCGGCACCCATCGAACCGTAGAAGGCAAATACGTGGCGGTCGCCAATCTGGCTGACAAACTGGCGGGCGGCCTCGCCGATGTGCTCAATGTCTGTTATCTGGATATTCATCGTTTCTTTCCTGTTAATGTAATAATAGGTATCATCATTTCCTCTAACGAGATACCTCCGTGCTGGAAGGTGTCGCGGTAGTAACTGACGTAATAGTTGTAGTTGTTAGGATAAGCAAAGAAGGCATCGCCCGTAGCAAACACGTAGCTGGTCGACAGATTAGGCGACGGCAGCTGTGCCTTCTGCGGTTCACGGATGACAAAGAGATCCTTCGAGTCGTAGCTCAGGTTCTTGCCCAACTTGTAGCGCAGGTTGGTGTTGGTGTTGCGGTCGCCGATAATCTTGACGGGCTTGGTACAGCGTATGGAGCCGTGGTCGGTGGTGACAATTACGCGGTAGTCGGTCTGTGCCAACTGCCGGAAGAAGTCGGCTATCACCGAATGGCGGAACCACGACAGCGTGATGGAGCGGTAGGCTGACTCGTTGTTGGCCAGTTCACGCACCATGCGGCTTTCGGTTCGGGCGTGGCTCAGCATGTCGATGAAGTTGAACACCACCACGTTCAGGTCGTTCTTCTGCAACTGGTTGAACTGCTGCATCAGTTTGTCAGCGTCCTGCGAATTGTTGACCTTGTGATACGAGAACGTGTTGCGGCGGCGGTATCGGTCCAACTGGGTCTGGATGAGCGGGGCTTCGTTCAGGTTCTTGCCTTCCTCTTCGTCCTCGTCTACCCATAAGTCGGGAAACATCTTGGCTATCTGGTCGGGCATTAGTCCTGAGAAGATGGCGTTGCGGGCATATTGCGTTGCCGTAGGCAGGATACTGCAGTACAGGTCTTCCTCAATGTCGAACTGGTCGCTGATTTCCTGTGCCAGCATGCGCCATTGGTCGTAACGGAAGTTGTCGAGCACTACCAAGCATACCTTTTCGTTGGCCGAGAGGCGTGGAAATATCTTCTCCTTGAATACGCGGTGCGACATCAGTGGGGCGTTGTTGCCGTTTATCCACTCCATATAGTTCTTTTTCACGAACTTCGCAAAGCCGAGGTTTGCTTCCTCTTTCTGCATCTGTAGCATTTCGGTCATGTTGCTGTCGGTGGAACTGAGCTGCAGCTCCCAATGTACCAACCGCTTGTAGACCTCCTTCCAGTCCAGCCACGACTGGCAGTCCATTATCTGCATGGCTATTTGCTGGAAATTCTGCTGGTACTGGCTCTGGGTCACTTCCGTCTCAATCTCGCGGCGGTGGATGTTCTTCTTCAGCGTCAGCAGTATCTGATTGGGGTTCACGGGCTTGATGAGGTAGTCGGCTATCTTCTGGCCGATGGCCTGCTCCATGATGTTCTCCTCCTCGCTCTTGGTCACCATCACCACGGGCAGGGCAGGCTGTAGTTCTTTGATTTTCTGTAGTGTCTCCAGTCCGCTCAGACCAGGCATCTGTTCGTCGAGCAGCACCAGGTCGAACGACCTTTCGCGGCATTGGTCTATGGCGTCGGTGCCGTTAGATACCGTCACCACCTCGTAACCTTTTTTCTCAAGAAACAGCAGGTGGGCTCTCAGCTGCTCAATCTCGTCGTCTACCCAAAGCAATACTCCGTTTGTCATATCTTATCACTCATCATTTATCAATGTTCATTTTTCATTAGGGCGAAGCCCGCTAAAAGAAGTCTTCCCCAAAGTCGAGACCACCGTTTGGCGAATCGTCTTCTTCCTCCTCTTCCTCTACCGGTTCTTCCTCTTCTTCCGGTTGATCTATAGTTTCAGGGATGGTGAGCAACTGCTCATCACTGATTTGCAATGGCTGGAATGTCTTGCGGTAGAAGTCGTCGTAGTCATCGTAGCTGAAGCGGGTACCCAAAAGGGCAAGGTTCTGCTGACTGATGACCAGACTTCGGCATTGTCGCAACGTTTCTCCTAAATCGCTTGCGGCGTGCAGCTTCCGGGCATATTGCAGCGCCTCGTCGTAATTCAGGAAGCCGCTGACCACGATGCGGTGCAATTCGCCGTCTTGCTCTATCTGCAGGTCGAAGTTGCGCACCAGGAAATTGGTGAAGTTGTAGCGTGCCATCTCAAACAGCAGCTGGTTCTCGTTCAGCGAGTCGGGCTGATAGGCCAGGATGAACAGGAAATTGGTGTTGCGTTCAGCACTGAGCGTGTCGGTACTGGTGGAATCGTTGCTCGCCATCGTAATGTCACGACGTGACCAGACGTCGCCAAGGTCAAACTTGCCGCCGTGCAGTTTCCGGCCCTCTTGTACGCCTTTGACAATCATGCCCGCCATTTCGCTTACCTCGCTTTGAGGGTATTTTTCCACTACCTGCTTCAGAAGTTCAACACAGCCCTGACCGTCGCCTTCGTTCAGTTTGCTCAGTCCGCTGATGAAGAGGAACTTGGGCTGGTTGGCGCCTAACGGGAACCGCTCGGTAGCCAAGACGGCGTTACCCTGCGCCTCCTGATAGCGGTTGCTCTTGAAGGCATCGTATGTGGCAGCATAGAGCGAGTCTTCTATGTGTATGCCAAAACGCGAGTTTTCGACGAAGTGCGGGTCGGACAGTAGGACAGTCCACTGGCTCTCAGGGAAATCTGCCTTCAGATGGCTCAGACAGTTGTCGGCCAACTCCTGCTTTCCCTGTATGGAGTAGAGCAGGAACAGGTGATACCAAGCTTCGTCCAATTGCGGGAAATCGCCAAAGTTGTTGGTGAGTCTCAGCAGGTGCTTCTCGCTTAGGTTCAGGTTGTTGAGCTTGTCCTTGAAGATGATGCCAGCGTGGAACAGACCATCCTTGATAATGTCGTTCGAGGCGGCCACCTGGTCTTCGGTGAAGGGTATCTGTGCCAGATAATATTCACGCTTATGCGGGTCGTTCGCGGCGCTGTCGGCCTCGGCGGTCTGCTTTCCGCTAATGCTGTCAGCTATGGCGGGAGCTTCCAGGTTTGCCAGACTGTCCGGACTTTCCGGCGTTTCCTCATTGTTCATGGCCAAGTTCACCACCGTCCTGTTGACGCGGCGCCAGTCGTCGGTGTTCTCGCGTTTGCCCCATTGCTTTTGGAAGTTCTGCTTACCCTGATTTACGGCCATGGGATTGTAGAAGTACCATTGGCCGTTGCCTTGTGTAGTAGTTCCTGGTGTGGGGCGGTTGGGCGTGTTGGTACGGCTGCCTTGGGCACCGCGCTGTGCCAGTTGCTTTTCCACCTCAGCCTCCTGTGCCTTCTCCCGCTCTTCCTTCTCTTTCTTTTTCAGGGCTTCAATCACGCGGTCGATAGCCTCCAAACGCTTTTCTTCCGGCATTTTGGCCAGTTCCTGCAGCGAGTCTTGCAGATGGATGGCCTCCGTGAAAGGCACCAGCTCGTCAAGCACTTTAGAGCGGTACGAAAGTTCTTCGTAGTCGGGACGCTCCTTGTCCAGCATACCGATGGCTGAACCGTAGCAGCGCTGGGCATCGGCATACTTCTCCATGTCCCAGTAGAGGCCGCCTAACCGCAGGAGCAGTACCCCCTTCTCAATGCCGTTGCGGGTTCCCTTCTCATTGCCTTTCTCGTAGGCGCCAATAGCGTTTGCCGTGTCTTTTTGCAACAGGTAGATATTACCCATGGCATAGTACACCTGGTCCAGATAGTCTTTGTTGTTTTCGTTGCGGGCCATGTGCTTCAGCTTGCTGATCATGCCTTTGCTGTTGCTTGCAGCCATGACTTCCGTTTGGGCAATGCGGGCGTTGAACTCCAGTTCGTAGGGGGGATTTTGGCGTATCACGTGCTGATAGGCTTTGTAGGCTTCCTGCTGGTGCCCCATAGCCGTCTGTATCTGTCCCATGAGGAACCATTCGCGGGCTTTTTGCGTCTTGCGGTTTTCGTGCTTGATGACTTTACGCAGGTAGGGCAGTGCCTTTTCCAGCTCTCCGTTTCTAACGTAGTAGTTGGCGTATGTGTAGTCCCAGTCTTTCACTGAGCGTTGGTGCATGGAGTCACGGCTCATATTGCGGATGATGTCCTCGGCATCGTACAGCCAGTCCAGTTCCGTGTAGCTCTTGGCCAGCCAGGCACGGGCGATGGAGTTCTGCAGCGGCTGGGTCTGGTAGAGACGGCTCATGTAGCTGAAGGTGGCAGCGGATTCGTCGAAGGCTCCCTTCTGAAACTGTGCCTTACCCATCAGAAGCCAGGCCTTCCAGATAAAGGGGTTGTACTCCTTGCGGCCCAGCCACTCACGGTCTTTGGCTGTCTTGCGGCGCGATTTGTTCCAGTCGGGCTTGGCCTTGATACTATGCTGCTTGATGGCCTTCTCCATTTTTTCGATGGCACGGTCGAACTGGCCTTTGCCAATCTCGCGGCTCTGCTTATTGCCGACAGGGTAGAGGGGCAGCAGTTCGGTGTAGTTGTCCTTGTTGCCCTTTTCCTTTTCCAACGAACCGTCGATGAAGGCTTGTGAACCGTTGTAGTATGTGTTGTACCTTGCCGTGAACGAATGCCAGAACCGGCTCTTCGAAGTATTGTTCTTCGTAGAGCACCCCAACGCCAACAATGCTGTGGCAGCCATGATTATCAGGTGTTTGGTTCTGCGCATGCTTTTTTCTTCTTCTCTTCCATGAGGCAATGTAACTGGCATGAGCCGTCGTTGGCCGATGTACACGAACTACAGTCGTGCCCCACCGTTATCTCGTCGTTGCCCCCTTGTAGCCGGGAGGCAATGGCGGCCACGATGCCCAGCGCAATAAGTGCCCCAATAGAAACAACGGCAAAACTCATGTTTTATTTTAATAAGGTACGCATATTATTTATGTTATGCAATGTTCAATGCTCTTCAACCTGGAATCCGGCATCTCTGAGGTCGTCCCAGAAGTGAGGGTACGACTTAGTGACCACGGTCGGATTATTGATGGTGATGGCCTGCCTGAGACTGACGGGAGCAAAGGCCAGAGCCATGCGGTGATCCTCGTAGGTGTCAATGGCTGCATCAGCCATAGGCTCTTGACGGCTGCCGTCCCATATCAGTTCGCTGTCGTTCGCATCTTTCAGCACATAACCCAACTTACGCAGTTCGTTCTTTAGAGCCTTGATACGGTCGGTCTCCTTGATCTTCAGAGTTGAGAGACCGCAGAAGTGGAAGGGTACTCCCATGATGCAACAGGTCACTACAAAGGTCTGTGCCAGGTCGGGCGAGTTCACGAAGTCGTATTCCAGGCGTGGCACGCATCGCCCGCTTTTCTTCAGCGTCACCGATTGCAGCTTGCCCGACTGCTTGGTCTCGAAAACCGTCTTCACGCCCAGCAAGCTGAAGATGTACTTCACCACAGAGTCGCCCTGCTTCGAGCCGTCCGTCAGTCCCGACAGCCGAACCACAGCGTCGCGATCCTTTGCCAGCGCCACTATCTCGTACCAGTAGCTGGCACCGCTCCAGTCGTTCTCTATAAAATAATCGCGGCTCTTGTAGCGTTGTGGCTTCACGCTGATGGTATCGCCGGCACTCCATTCTGCGTCAGCACCAAATTCGCGCATCACCCATAGCGTCAGGTCGATATAGGGACGGGAAACAATGTCGCCCGTCAGTCGTAACTCCAACCCTTCGTCTAATACGGGACCAATCATAAGCAGAGCAGATATGTACTGAGAACTTACGTTGCCGGCAATCTCCAGCATGCCTCCCGTCAGGGTACGTCCCGTGATGCGGAGTGGGGGATAGCCCTCTTCTCCCACGTATTCTATGTCAGCCCCCAACTTGCGCAGAGCATCTACGAGCACACCAATGGGGCGGTGCTTCATTCGTTCCGTTCCGGTGATGATGTGTGTGCCTCGCATCACGCTCAGGTAGGCTGTCATGAAGCGCATGGCCGTACCAGCACCCTTGATGTCGATGACTTCGGGCATGTGGCGTATGGCCTCGATGATTACTTCTGTGTCGTCGCAGTCGCTCAGGTTCAGGGGAAGCATGCGTCCCCCGCTCAGCGCATAGATGATGAGTGCACGATTGGAGATGCTCTTTGATGCTGGCAAAGAGACGTTGAGGTTCAGTTTTGTGGGTGCTTTTATTGTATATTTCATGTTTTCGTCTGAATTTTGGCACAAAGTTACGCTAAATTCAAAGAAAAACAAAAAAAGTTCCCATAAAATTTGCAAATGTCGTAGAAAGTATGTAATTTTGCACCCGCAATTCAGACCTAAGGTCAGTTGCCAAGCAAAAAAGGATCGGGATTTAGCGCAGTTGGTAGCGCACACGTCTGGGGGGCGCGAGGTCGCTGGTTCGAGTCCAGTAATCCCGACCAAACAAGAAAGACTGAGAATTTAATGATTCTCAGTCTTTTTATGTTATAGCAAGAAGTGGCCTGTGCCGCCTCTTTTATTCTTCAACATTGCGGCTATATTCTTCGGCAAGTTCGTCATAGACACGTTCCAGCTCGTCGACCATCACCTTGTCGTTTTCCACGAGGACTTTCATCTTGTTCTCGCCATGCCAGCCGCCGTCGGTGAATGTATAGTGATACCAGCCCTCGCTGTCTCTGGTGATGCTGAGCACTTTGTCCTTGACGCCCTCGGCTCCTGGCTTGATGTCCTGCGCACCTGTACGGAAAAGATAGCCAGCATAGCCGTCGCCATCATATTCATACTCGTCCTTGAGGTATTGAAGCATTCTCGTCGTACAGTGTGCTTTTAGGAAATCATAGTCGTCGTAGAGCTTGTTCTCGTACATATTGGTGATGAAATCGCGGACGGTGGCATCTTTGTCAACCTTTTCGGTGGCGTTCTTGTTGTTCGCACTCTTGCCATTGTTGCACGATGTTGCACAGGTCAGCAGAAAGAGTGCTGACATGGCAATCAGTAAGACCTTCTTTTCCATTGTCGTTATCTTTTTTTGTCATTTCCCTGACTTGCTCAGCCGGTTGAAGTATTCCATGATAATGGCGACGGCGTCGTCCTCGGACAATCCCGTCATGTTGATGACCAGGTCGTAGTTACGGGTGTCGTAACGTGTGCGGTCGCAATATTTGCGGATATAGGTCTCACGGCCTTCGTCTACCTGGTCGATGGTGTCGATGGCTGCTTGATAGGTGAGTCCCTGCTTCTTCATTACCCGTTCGATACGCTGTTCCAGTGGTGCCTGAATGAAGACGTTCAGGTGTTTCTTCCAATCGCGGAATATGATGAAGCCGCTGCGTCCGGCTACGACGCATGACTCGCGGCTGGCCAGTTGCTCCAGAATGTGCCGCTCGGTCTCAAACATCTCTGCCGTGCTTGGCTTGGGCTCTTTGCGCAGTTGGAGAATGTGCCGGTAGGAATCTTGGAAATTCTCCCACCAGCTGCTCTTCTCCTGGCTCTTCAGGCGCTCTATCTCCTCTGCCGACAGTCCATACTTATCGGTCAGGCCCTGAATGATGGCCTTGTCGTAGTATTTTACACCTAACAGCTCGGCCAGCTTACGGCCGATGGTACGTCCACCGCTACCTAATTCGCGGTTGATTGTTATTACAAAGTGCTCTTTAGTTTCCATTTCTTCTTTTGTTTAGGTGCAAAGGTACGAAAGAATGGGCCGAATTCCAAATATATTTGCCTTTTTTAAGTATTGACATGTAGACAAAAACACCTAACCACCTACCTGAATCTCCCAGAATGCCCGTCTACAAAGGCATTTCCGGCAGGTAGGTGTTTCTCAGACACCTACCTGACACCTACCTGACACCTACTTTTTTTATCCATCCCCTCAAGGTACCTGTTGAGGTAGGTGTTAGGTAGGTGTTCAGCCAACACCTACCTCGCTGAAACCCCTGTCTACAAAGGCTTTTCCAGCGATTCAGGTAGGTGGTTAGGTGTTTTCCGAAAAAATCTCTCTTTCGCAGTCCCCAATCCTGGCCTTCTGAGTTCCCCCCGTGGGAACTCCCCGTTTAGTTACGGTAAACCTGGGGTTTAGTTACGGCAAACCTGGGGTTTAGTTACGGTAAACCCTTTCACAGCAGTTGGCCGTTAATGAGGGATAGGGTGAGGGGCTTTTGGGAGAGTTTTATCTTCTTGGTGATGCGGCAGGAGGCGTCGAAGGCGGTGACGGTGATGGTGTTTTTCGATTTTGATAGGTTCTGGAGGCGGATGGCGGGGTGTGGCTGTTGGATGGTGGTGGCTTGCACGTCGCTCCCTTGGATGAAGAAGCGGAGGGGAGTGGCGGTGGAGTGGTTCTTGGCAATGTTGAAGGTGGCCGATGAGCCGTTTTCTCCGATGGTTGTCGGGACAGGGAATACGGGCTTGCCCTCGGGGGTGTTGATGCCGGTCAGAATACATTCGGAGGTGCCGGAGAAGTTGGAGAGCAGCAGGCTGTAGGTGCTTTCATCGGTACCGTTAGGCACGATGATGCCGCTCCATCCTTCGGGGGTGGGAAAGTTGACGGTGAGTGAGGAGAGGTGGGCGGTCTCTTCGGCGGTTACATTGCTGTAATAGACAATGGCACGGCGGTCGACGATGTCCCCCTGACGGACTGTGCGGCTCTGGTCGCTGTAGGAGGCGTAGAGCTTGGCGGTCATGACGGAGTTGTTGTTGGCCCGTTCGCCGAAAGCGATGGCTTTGGGCTGCGGCGCCGCAGCATGGCTGACTGTGATGCCGAAGGTGTTGTCGATGTTTACCCAGGGGCTGTTCATGGTGGTCATGGTGGTGCCATCGAGCTGGCGTGAACCGTCCTGAGTGTAGAGGGTGCGGGTGGTCTTGGTCATTTCATCGACGCTGATGGCCATCAGTCCGCCCCGCTCGGCGGTGATGGTAGCGTCGGTGTTCGCGCGTACCTCATCTATATAAATGACAGCGTTGCCTGGGGTGGAGTACAGGGCGAATCGGTTGTTCAGGGCATCGTCGTTGGTCTGCAGTTCACCGTTCATGACGTAGCTGTTGCCATCCAGTTGGTAGTTGCCGCTGACGACGGGTTTGGCGTTGGTCTTGCGGCCCTGCACTTCGTACCATCCAATGAAATTGCCTGTGTTGTTGGCACGGAAGGGAACGATGAGGTTGAACGTTGAAGGGGGCAGAGGTGAAATGTAGCCCGTGTAGCTGCGCAGGCCGGTGCTCCACGAGAAGCAGGTGAAGCGGTGGGGCGTGGTGGCTCGGACGATGTTTTGCGAATCAAAATGCTTCGCTTGCGAGAAGCTGTTGCAGAAGTCGTCCCATCGGGTGGGGGAGAGGTTGGCGGTAGGCAGCACTTCGTGCATGAGCCAGGTCATCATGACGCGGTGAGCCTCGACACCCATGCGGCGGGCTCCCACGTCGGGGCGCAGCAGCCAGGAGCCGTCGGCGGTGGTCTGCTGGCGTTCTTTAATCATGCGGTAGGCGCGGTTTTCGAGCATCAGGGCATGCGGGTCGCGCAGGAAGCAGGCGTTGGTGGAATAGCTGGTAATCTGGTCGTAGAGGAAGAGGCTCCAGTCGTTGCCGTTGGGCATGGCCAGTTCACCGTCGGCTAATGCTAACCAGTAGAGCACGTCGCTCATCACGCGGTCGTTGTTGTGCATCAGGGCGTTGGTCTGCCACTTCTCAGTAGCATGAAGCCCTTTCTGGAACAGCTTCAGGGCCAGTGCGGCCTCGCCTAACTCCTGAATGACGACATTCTGGTAGGAGGTGTGGAAGTAGTTGTGGTTCTGTAGCGTATAGTCGTCGTACAGGTTCTGGCCACGGTACAGGTCGGCTACGGTCTTGGTGTCGTAGCCGGGGTCGATGACGGTCTGGTCAGTGGCATCGTCCTTCTGTGAATAGCTGTTGATGGCAAACTCGCGCAGTCGTGCGAACCATTGCGGTGCCAAGGGGTCGTCGGGGAACAGCCCCAAGGTGACGGCCAGCACGTCGGCCTCCCATCCGTTCTCCTCGGCCTTGGTGTCGCCAGCGTAGCCTGTGGGAATGTCGCGCTGCAATTCGTAGTTGCACTCAGCCTTCAGCAGCTGGTAGATGTAGTTACGTTGCTCGTCGCTGAGCTTGTCCCACTGGAAGAAGGCGGAGTAAGCCACGGACATGGCCCACAATGAGCTTTCCCATACGGCATCGTCCTTGGACGTTGAGCCCCAGTAGTTGTTGCCCTTGCAGACTTTCAGCCGGTTGGCCTTATGGGTGGAGTAAGAGAATACGAGGCTCTGCATGGCCATCCGTTCCAAGTCGTCCCAGGTGACGCCTGTGGGCAGTTGAACGTGGCCCTTGGCGTACTTCACGAGAAAGGCGCAAATCATTCCGAGGTCGGCATTAGGTCGCACGCCCCGTTCGTCGTTGGCCATAGTGTTCTCGCCCCTGAAACAACCGCAGGGTTCGTCAAGGCTATTGGGAGCCTGACAAGGCTGGAAGTCGTTCTTCATGTAGGTGGTGAAGTCGGCCAGCATCTGCAGCAGGCCGGCCTTCATCTGGGCTTCAGGTACAAAGTCAGAGACCGCCTTTGCCGGAATAGTGGCAAAGGTCAGCAGGGATATTATGACGGTCAGCAGCCTTCTCATGAACAGCCTTAGAGACCCAGTTCAGGATCGCTTCCGAAGCTCTCGCTGCCGACAGTCACGCGGCGTATGACCTTCTGGTCGTAGCCCTTGTGCATGATGCCCGTGCGGAGCAGCATGTCGCTGTAGTTGACGGTGGGAATGACGAAACCTAAGATGCCGATACCAGCAGTAACACCCTCTGGATGGATGTTGTTGTGGATGAGCATCGTAGCGTGGAAGGCGTGGCGGTAGTACTTCAGCTCGTTGAACTTCTCGAAGCTGGCCACCACATCTTCGTTAGGCACCGTGTCGGCAGTTGTGAAGATGTAGGACATGTTGTGGACGGCATCGTCGATGTCGTCAGTCCTGATGCTGTCGTTGTCAAGCAGGCATTGGTAGATGTTGTCGGTTGTCTCGGCCTTCATCTGCTCTTCACTGGGGATGTTGAAGTGGGCGACGATAAGCAGGACGGCGCCGATGACCACCAGCAGAATGATTTTGCCTAAGCAGCTGTGCCAAACCTGCTGCACAAGCGTCTCGTGGGTCTTGTAATTCCCGTTTTGTGTCTGTGACATAGTATAAAGTTTATAGTTCTTGATGTGAAATCAGGTTCATGAACTCCTGGCGGGTCTTGGCCTGGTTGAAGGCTCCGCTGAAGTCGCTGGTGGTGGTGATGCTGTTCTGCTTCTCCACGCCGCGCATTTGCATGCACATGTGCTTGGCTTCCACGACGACCATGACGCCGAGGGGGTGGAGTGTCTGTTCGATGCACTCCTTGATTTGCAGGGTCAACCGCTCCTGCACTTGCAGCCGGTGGCTGTAGATGTCGACCACGCGGGCAATCTTCGACAGCCCTGTGATGTATCCGTTGGGAATGTAGGCCACATGTACCTTGCCGTAGAAAGGCAGCATGTGGTGCTCACAGAGTGAGAAGAAGTCGATGTCCTTGACGATGACCATCTGCGAGTAGTCCTCCTTGAACAATGCGTCGGTCAGTACCTTGTGGGCGTCCATCTCGTAGCCCCGGGTCAGCACCTGCATGGCCTTCGCCACGCGCATTGGGGTCTTGAGCAGCCCTTCGCGTTCGGGGTCTTCGCCTAACAGCGTGATAATGTCTTTATAGTGCGATGCGAGTTCTTCGAGCCCTTCGCGGAATACTTCGTTTTCTGGATACACCTTAATTAAATAATGAGTTACGGATTGTCAATACTGTACGGTAATTTTTCCTTTCACAATGGAGGCACCGCTGATGCCAAGCTTGCGGATGTTCATCAGCATCTCGTGAGCTTCCTCGTATGTGCGGTAGTTGCCTACGCGGCAAATCCATCGTGGCGAGTAGAAGTGTACGTAGATAGGCTCCTCAGGGTACTTGGCCTTGATGGTGTTGCCTATCTGTTCGGCCTTCTGCCGGTCCTTGCGCTGGTTGCCTCCGGCAAAAGCCTGCACACGGTATCCGTTGATTTTGTAGCCGCCAACCATCACTTTCCGTCGGTTGTCGATGACCACAGGCTCGTCGGCTGTCGTGGTGTCTTGCTTCTGCTCCAGGATTTTGGCCAGCTGCTCGCGGGCCTTAGCCGCATCAGTCTTGGGTGTTACAGGCTTGTCGTCGTTGCTCTTTTCAGGTTGTGCGTCTGCCTGCTGCTTGCCGTTCACCAGTTCGTCGATTTCCTTCGAGTGGGTGACGTTCAGCGTACCTTCCTTTGCGCTGTCCTTTTGCTGGATGCGCTGGGTGAAAGTCTGCGCCTCTAAGGGGCTAAATGATAAATGACAAATGATAAATGATAAACTTATCAGCCACCATTTTCTGTTTGTCAGTTTGTATGTCTTTTTCATCGTGTCAATCATTATTCATCTGTCATTTATCATTTGTCATTTTCCAGTTTAGGCCGCCGACATTAGTCGAAGGCCGCAATGATGCCCTTGAAGTCGGCTGCCTTCAGTGAGGCGCCGCCAATGAGGCCACCGTCGATGTCGGGCTTGGCAAACAGCTCGGGAGCATTCGAAGCCTTGCACGAGCCACCGTAGAGGATGGTGGTGTCGTCGGCAACAGCCTGGCCGTACTTCTCGGCGATGATGCTACGGATATAGGCGTGTATTTCCTCGGCCTGCTCGGCGGTAGCGGTCTTGCCAGTCCCGATGGCCCAGATGGGTTCGTAGGCGATGACAATCTTGCGGAAGTCCTCTTCCGAGAGGTTGAACACAGAGCCTTCCAGCTCGGCCTTCACCACCTCGTTCTGCTTGCCAGCCTCACGCTCTTCGAGGCTCTCGCCGATGCAGAAGATGACCTTCAGGTCGTTCTTCTGTGCCAGCAGCACCTTCTCCTTCAGAATCTCCGGTGTCTCCTTGTAGTACTCACGGCGCTCGCTGTGGCCGAGGATGACGTACTGAGCTCCCGTCGACTTCACCATCTCGGCGCTCACCTCACCGGTGAAGGCACCCTTCTCCTTGTCGGCGCAGTTCTCGGCACCCAGGCCAATGATGTCCTGGTCGAGGAACTCGGCGATAGAGGCGAGGTGGATGAACGGTGTGCAGATGACCACACCGCAGTTGGGCTTGTCAGCCTTCAATGTTTCGTTCAGCTCCTTTGCGAGAGCAATACCGTCCTGGAGATTCATGTTCATCTTCCAGTTTCCTGCAACAATTTTCTTTCTCATTTTCTTTTTTATTTTATAGGGTTGGTTTTGTTGTTTGACTTGCGGCGTAGCCATTGAGTCCACATCCATGTGCGGTCGGCCAGCGAGAGCAGTCCGAGCGGCAGTACGAACCACAGCAGCAGGGTAATGATGCGCTTGGGCACGTTGTTGTCGGGCATCTGGCCAATCTCCTGCTGTTCAAGGGGCTTCGACGAGTCTGCCTCCTCTATGTCAGGCAGGTCGTTATGGCTCCACTTGCGTATGATGGTGCCGTCTTTCAGCAGCAGCAGTCCGGGGTTGCTGCGTATGACGGTCTTCAGCGTGATGCCGTCGGTGAGGCAGAAGGGGTATTCAGCTCCCGTAATCTCCCGCCACCGCTCAATGTTCTCGTGCGTGCTCGACGTCAGGCAGTAGAAGCCGTAGCTGTGCTCATTGGCATACTCGTACAGCTCGTTGATGAGGTCGAGCCTGGAGTCGTCGGCCTGTTCCAGGTAGGGCGACACCATCAGGAACACGTAGCTCGAGTCGTTGAGCAACGCCTCGGTGATGTCCTCGCCGTCCTTCACGTTCTCGATGAAGAAATCGGCATAGGGCAGGTCTTCGCCGTCCATGGTGCGCTGCCAGTTCTGGCGCAGGTTGGTACCCACGTGGTAGGGCCGGAAGTCGAACGTGGGCAGATAGTAGAGGCTCCACGCCGAGATGGCCAGGATGAACAATGCCGAGTAGTTGATGACAATCCACTGGTTCGACTTGCTGACGAACCTGAACATCTCCTTGGGCCACAAAGCCACGACGATGGCACACACAAGCAGCACGACGTTTTTCCAGAACGTCTGCCAGTTGGTGAGCACCAGTGCGTCGCCGAAGCATCCGCAGTCGCTGATGGGGTTTTCTATGGCTAACCACAGCGTCAGCGGCGTCATCACCGCCATAATCAGTAATATCAGTCTCGATGTCAGCCGCCGCCGAATCGCAAACAGCAGGAAGACGCCTAAGCAGAACTCCACTGCCGATTGAGCTATCGACGCCCCGAGGGTTGCCATGCCGGGCAGCAGTCCGCCGAGGCTCATGGCCTCGAGGTAGTCGTCTATCTTGTATTGTGTGCCTAACGGGTCAACCGCCTTGACAAATCCTGAGAGGATAAAGACGATGGCCAGGATGATGCGACATACATTGACACACAGTTTCTTCATCGTTCAGTCAGTTTGATAACCCCGAAGACGGCGTAGTTCACAATATCCATGTAGTTGGCATCGATGCCTTCACTCACTTTCAGGCCCTCGCCACTCACCTCCAAGTCCTCAATCTCCTTGATGCGCTCTATCTTGGTGAGTATCAGGTCGGTGTACGAACTGACCCGCATGGAGCGCCATGCCTCGTCGTAGTCGTGGTTCTTACGCTTCATCAGCTCCAGTGCCTCCTGGGCATGCTTGTCGTAGAGCGCCATTGCCTCGTCGTTGGTGATGTCCACCGTGTCGGCAAAGCCTTTCTCCAACTGTATCAGTCCTACAATGCCGTAGTTGATGAGCGCGATGAACTCGGGCCTGATGCCTTCGCCCACACGGCTCACCTTCTTTATTTCCAAGGAGCGTATGCGTTTTGCCTTGATGAACAGCTGGTCGGTTAGTGCCGTTGGCCGCAGGATGCGCCACGAAGCCCTGTAGTCGTGCAGTTTCTGCTCGAAAAGGGCACGACACTCGGCGATTGCCTGTTCAAATTCGGCGTTAGTATGTTCGAACCTATCCATATTTGGGTGCAAAGGTACAAAATTAAAGTGAAAAGTGAAAGGTGAAAGCTGAAAAATTTGCTGCTGCCAGCCTATTTTTTGAGCTTTCCTACAATTCTTTCTGCTTTTTGTGGATGTAACGAATCTTGGCACAGAGCACCTCGAAGCGCGTCTGCAGCGAGTCGCGCCTCACCCTTGTCTTGGTCAGCATCGTCAGTTCCTCGGGTGTGGCCCTTAGTTCCTGCTTGTCTTTTTCCACCTTCAGCTTCAAGGTCTCATAGTCACTCTTCACCACTTGCAGCAGGCTGTCGACGATGGCCAGCTCCTCCTGCGACCGCTTCAGCTCTATGTTCTGCTGCAGTATCAGAGCCTGCTTGCGGGTCTCGATGGCTCCGGGGTACACTTTGCGCAGCGAGTCGATGGTGATGAGTGCCCTGTCATACTGCCTCTGCTCGAACTGTAGGCTGGCTTTTTGCAGCATCTCCTCAGCCGCCTTTTGCTTCTCGTCGCTGCATGCCACCAGCATCGCAGCGAGTAAAATCCATACCAAATGTTTCATATCTGCCTGCAAAGGTACGAAAATAATTGATAATACACAATTGAAAATTGATATTTATTTTGTACTTTTGCACCCGCAAAAGAAAAAAAGGAACATGAAGCTATATTCTGACAACGAACTGGCTCAGCTGTTAGACCAGCCAATATTTCACCTGATAAGCGATGCTGCCGACCGTCTCGGCGTGGAGTGCTACGTTGTGGGAGGCTATGTGCGCGACCTGTTTTTGGAGCGTCCCAGCAACGACATCGACGTCGTTGTTGTGGGGAAGCCTCACCCCCTGACCCCTTCTCCAACTGGCGAGGGGGAATCTCGTGTTAGCGTGGGCATTGCGGTGGCCAAGGATCTGAAACGTGTGCTTGGCCGCAAGGCCCACCTCAGCGTGTTCAAGAATTTCGGGACGGCACAGGTGAAAATAGGTGACGAAGAAATTGAGTTCGTAGGGGCTCGGAAAGAGAGCTACACCCACGACTCACGCAAACCCATCGTCGAGGACGGAACGTTGGAAGACGACCAGAACCGTCGCGATTTCACCATCAACGCGATGGCTATATGCCTGAACCGCGACCGCTTCGGCGAACTGGTAGACCCCTTCAACGGCCTTGCCGACCTTGAGGACGGTATCATAGCTACTCCCCTGGAGCCTGACATCACCTTCAGCGACGACCCCCTTCGCATGATGCGCTGCATACGCTTTGCCACCCAACTGAACTTCCAGATAGAGGACGAGACCTTCGAGGCCTTGGAGCGCATGGCCGAGCGCATCCGTATAGTCAGCGGCGAGCGCATCGAGGTGGAGCTGAACAAAATCATCCTCTCTCCCCATCCCAGCCGTGGCTTTGTCGACTTGCAGCGTTCCGGTCTGCTCAACATCATCCTGCCCGAACTCGCCGCCCTCGACATTGTGGAGCAGAAGAACGGGCGGGCGCACAAAAATAATTTCTATCATACATTAGAGGTTTTGGAGAATATAGGACCCACCCCCTGCCCCTCCCAAAGGGAGGGGAGTCTAAATACTCATACCACAGAGAGCCCTTGCGTACAAAGTAACCAAGCCCCCCTCCCCTCGGGAGGGGCAGGGGGTGGGTTCCTCTGGCTCCGTTGGGCCGCCCTGCTACACGACATCGGCAAGACCAAGTCGAAGCGGTGGGAGCCGACGATTGGCTGGACATTCCATAACCATAATTATATAGGGGCGAAGATGGTGCCCGACATTTTCCGACGGCTGAAACTGCCGATGGGGGCTGAGATGAAGTACGTGCAGAAGCTCGTCGACCTGCACATGCGCCCCCAGGCCATTGCCGACAGCGAGGTCACCGACTCCGCCGTGCGCCGACTGCTGAACGATGCTGGCGACGACATTGACGACCTGATGACCCTCTGCGAGGCCGACATCACCAGCAAGAACGAGGTGAAGAAGAAAATATTCCTCGAGAACTTCCGCATGGTGCGCGAAAAACTGGCCGACCTGAAGGAGAAAGACTACAAGCGGCTGCTCCAGCCCGTCATCGACGGTAACGAAATCATGGAGCTGTTCAACCTGAAGCCCAGCCGCGAGGTGGGTGTCCTGAAACAGTATCTGAAGGACGCCGTGCTCGACAACCGTGTGGAGAACGAGCGCGAACCCCTCATGCAGCTGCTGATGGAGAAAGCCCGTCAGATGGGACTGTCCCAGAATCAGTAATCTCTACTTGAGCTAATATGACATTGAGTCGGGCGAGGATGTGAACAGCGCATTCTCGCTTGATATGATGATGCAGGATGCCCTTGAAATAAGCCTCCAAAACAGAATAATTGAATTTGAATTGAAAAAAAAAACGCATTCTTGCTTTACACTTTCTTCGTCTGAACTGTATTATAAGTGTATGACACGAAAAGAAATCGAGAGTCTGTTCAAGACACATTACGCACAGATGTATCATCTGGCACTCACGTTGCTCTTCGATGAATCGGAAAGTAAGGACGTGGTAAGCGATGTGTTCGCCAGTCTGCTGAGCAGCAAGGTGGTGATGAGAGCAGACAACGCAAAAGCGTTCCTGCTGACAAGCGTGCATCATCGCTGTATGAATGTGTTGCAGCACAAACAGGTGCAAGAACGCTTTGCACGCCTGCTTGCCGAGGACGCTGACCCACTGATTAGCGACAATACGGTGGAAGGGCAAATGCAGATGGAAGAACTGATACGCTATGTGCAGGATAACCTGTCACCTTTGGCGCAAGAAGTGTTCCGACTGCGCTATCTAAAGGAAATGACCTGTCAGGAGGTAGCCGAAGCGCTGAACGTCAGCCGCCAGACCGTCCATGCCCACTTGAAGCAGGCTGTGGAGAACATCAGAAAGTATTTCAATTCAAACTCAAAAGCAATATGATGACAGAAGAACAGCGTATAGAGTGGCTCCTGGAATTGCAAGACCACTCTGAGCAACTGACCGACGAACAGTTGCAGCAGATATATGCCGACGACGAGATGCGCCAGCTTGTACAGCAGCTCGGCTTTGCTAAGCGTGCCTTCAAACACGATGAACTTAAAAACGGCTCCCCAAACGTGGATGATGAATGGGGGAATTTTGTAGCCTGCCATGCTGAAGAGCTGGATGCCCTTGACGAAGGAGGAGCAGATCCCCGTTTTCCCACGTACCTCTTTACCCACAAAATAGCGGCATCCTTCATCGGCGTGCTCTTGGCTTCGGGCATTGCTTTTGCCGCCATCCAAGTTGTGCGCAACGTCAACACGCCCAAGCCGCAAATAGCCTCTACAGAGCAAGCGACTGGTATTAAACCCGTCACTTCCCTGCCCGCAGATACGGTTAAGGCCGACACAATAGTTGCCGCGCCTTATATATTTAACAATGTGCCACTTGACTCAATGCTCACAGTCATTGCTGCGGTCCACGGGGTCGGCGTAGAGTTTGAAAATGACGCGGCACGTCAGCTTCGTTTCCACTTTGTATGGAAGCGTGAAGACAGCCTTTCGCGTGTCGTAGAAAAGTTGAACACCTTCGAAGCTGTGACAATCGGCATGGAAGGCGAAAAGTTGTTGGTAAGATGAGGCGCACACTATATACTTTTGCACTTATGGCCTGCATCCTTTGTATGCCACTTGACACCTTCGCACAAAGGCTACGGGTAGGCGAACAAGGTTCGGGAATGCGTGTCAGCCACTCCTATAATAATGTGTCGCTCAGCGAGGCCCTGCTTAGGCTTAACAACGAGCAGGAGGAATACGTCATCAACTTCCTATACAACGAACTGGAGGATTTCCGCATCACCACCACCGTCAGCCGCAAGTCGCTGCCCGATGCCATCCAGCAGATGATAGGTTTCTATCCAGTCCGCATGACCGTAAATTCCGACGATCGCGAAATCTATGTGGAGTGTATCCATAAGACCGGCCACCACCTGACGGGCACCATTATCGACGAACAGGGTCGGCCTATGGCATACGCCAACGTTGCTATCCTGAATCCAGCCGACTCCACGCTGCTTAGTGGTGGCGTCAGCAATGAAAGCGGATACTTTGTTATTCCTACGGATACCCATCGTGTCGTCGTAAAGTGCAGTTTTGTGGGCTATCGTACCTACTATCGCAACTGCGAGGTGGGCAACATCGGTACAATCCAGCTGAAGCCTGCGGAATATACCATCAACGGGGTGACGGTAGAGGGCACTCACATCATGAACTACGTAGATAAATCCGTCCACACCTTCTCTGCCGAGCAAATCAGCCAGGCCCGCAATGTCCGCGACCTGCTGGAGCACGTGGAAGACCTGAAGATTGACCCGGTGACCAATAAGATTCTGCGCATGGATGGCGGCAGCGTGAAGATACTAATCAATGGTATTACAGCCTCCGACATTGACCTGAAGGGCATCCCTGCCAATAAAATCCTAAAGGTAGAATATTACAATATTCCTCCTGCCCGCTATGCCGATGCCGGCACACTCATCAACGTGATTACCAAGCGGATGGAGACTGGCATCAATGCAGGCATCGAGGCAAGTACAGCCTTCACGACGGGCTTTACAAACGATGAGGCTTACCTGAACCTGACTTCGGGCAACCATCAGTTTTCACTCTCTTATTCGTTCAACATGAGAGACTATTCAAAGCGCTTTGGTGAGCAGACTTACGACTATACACTGCAAAGGTACCTTCCCGACGACGCAGCACCAGCGTCTCCTGTTCATTACAACTATCAAAAAAAGACCCACGACAAATTCGGCTATACTTGGAACGACCCCGTCATTAAGTACACCTACAACAAATCTGACGACATAGCGGTACAGATTGTGGCAACGCCCCACTTCAGCCACAGGCATAGCGATGGACAGAGTGATATCCAAAACACATCAACACTTAACACCTCAGTTGCGGGGAAAGGCGAATTTGGCAGCCGCATGAACACATTTGGTCCAGACCTGAACGTGTATGTCCAGAAAACGCTGCCTAAAAATCAAGAACTGTCGATCGACCTCGTGGGCACCTATTATCACAACAGCAGAAAGAACTGGGCTGAGGAGACGGCCGTCAGCGACGGTGAGGTATGGCTGTCAGACAACCAAGAGCAGCAGAACAACAAGTACTCCTTTATTGGTGAATTGGCTTATACTAAGAAATGGGAAAAGGGCAACCTGAGCCTGGGCTATCGCGGATCGTTCGGACGCTCGAATGCCACCATCAGCAACGTGCTTTCAGGCTATGAGGACTATGAATACTCATCTGCCAGTTATCAGCACTATATGTATGCCGAGTATAGTGGCAATCTCGGAAAATTGATGTACCGTATCGGTGCAGGAGCCACACAAGTGACCCAAGACAATACTGATGCTCACGACTCTCATTGGCTCTTCACACCAAAACTCATCCTGAGTACTAATCTATCAAAGACGATGAGCCTTCAGTGGGTTACCTCGTCAAAATCGAATACGCCCCCTATCTCACAACTCAGCAACAATGCCAGCCTCGTCATTCCTGGAGTGCTGAGAATTGGCAACCCGTATCTGAAAAGTTATAACACTTATCGGTCAGAATTTATCCACAAGTGGAACCTTAGCTGGCTACAGACCCAAGTTGGACTATACTATTCATATTCCGATTCTCCTATCAACCGCTATTATACCCAGCAAGAGATTAACGGCATGCAATATATTGTGGGCACGAACGAAAATGCCAACTATAGCAGTGATTTGGGTGGGTCATACATGTTGGTCATTAGCCCCTTTAAGAGTCAGGTGCTGACGGTGGCCATTCGGGGCTACGTCTCTCGTCAAACGGTCAGTAGCCCCATTATCGGACACTACCATCATACGTGGGCACCGCTCTACTATGCCATTCAGTTCCGGAAGGGCAACTGGGGAGCCTCCTATGTAGGGAACATCGTGTCAAAACGCCTCAATGGATCCACACTGGATGCCGGCGAGAACAAATCTCACCTACAAATTTTTTGGCAAAACAAGAACTGGCGCATCTTCGCCGCTGACTATTGGATTTTCACTCGATCACGTTATTCAGGCTATAGCATGCCAACAAGCGTTCTGCAAAGTACATATAAAACCTGGATTGACGACAATAAGTCGATGTTTGTCCTCGGTTTCAGTTACGATTTCTCTACAGGAAAGAGTATTAAGATAAATCGTAAACTTCGTAATAAGGACTCTGACACCGGTAGTTTCTAATATCCCAAGAGGCCCAAGAAACCTAACCCAACTTTCAAAGCGTTAAAGTTGGGATAAAAAAGTACACAAAAGTCCCTTTTGTGTACTGTGCGTTTCGTTACAGTTGTTACAGTTGATAATAAGAGGTATAAGTCTCTTTTAATAGTAGTATAATTAATTAATAATCAGATAGTTACATTGTATTTAAAGATGCCTGACCCCTCAAAAAAGCAATTGTAACAACTGTAACGTAACGCTCGGAGAATACTAATTTATTCACTTAAATAATTGAAAATCAATGAAATGCGAAATTCAAGACATACGCGTCCTAAGATCCAAAGCCTGGAAAAGGCCTTGAAGTAGTGCAACTTTTGCTGTCATAGGCCTGCAAAATCAAGCATGAACCCCTTGCTCTGATGGTTTTCCCCTCACTTGGAGCACACGTAAGTGGTTGTGAATTTATGTATCCATCGGGGGTTTGGATGGAGCCATGTGGCCTTATAGCTCATATCTGTGCTGAATTCTCGTAACTCCTCCCATGCAAACACCAAGTTTAGGTAGGGTAAACTGGGGGTTTAGGTAGGGTAAACCCTGGGTTTACCGTAAGGGAACTCAGGCGGGGCACAATAAACTTTGTTAAAAATGGTGTTATAACTATATAAAATAGGTGATTTTTTTGTACCTTTGCACGTTGGAAACTTAATCGGGCTGCGATGGTTTTCGGAGTATCGGGTCGGTTGAGAAAGCAAATAAAAAGGTAAAAAAGTAAAACGGTAAAAAGTAAAAAAGGTAAAATAATTAGTTTTAAGTATGAAAAAGAAGATTATGTTGGTTGCTGCTGCTGCGGTGCTGCTGGCATCGTGCGGTGGTGGCGGCGGTCGTCCGACGTTTGGCGACAATGAGTATCCGGTGATGACGGTAGGCACGCAGAGTTCCTCGTCGCAGGCTACTTACCCGGCTACCATCAAGGGTATGCAGGATGTGCAGATTAGCCCGAAGGTGCAGGGTTTCATTACCCAGATTAACGTGAAGGAGGGTCAGACGGTGAGTGCCGGTCAGGTGCTCTTCGTGCTCGACAACGCTACGTATCAGGCTCAGGTGCGCCAGGCACAGGCTGCGGTGAATACGGCGCAGGCTACGTGCAACACGGCCAAGCTGACGTACGAGAACGCCAAGAAGCTGTCGGAGAATAATGTGATTGGCGACTTCGAGCTGCAGTCGGCTGCCAATGGCTTTGAGAGCGCGAAGGCTGGCCTTGCCCAGGCTCAGGCGAGTCTGGCAAATGCCAAGGAGATGCTGAGTTTCTGCTATGTGAAGAGTCCCGCCGCTGGTGTGGTGGGCACGTTACCTTATAAAGTAGGTACGCTCGTGAGTGCTGCCAGCGTGCTGACCACGGTGAGCAACATTTCGCAGATGGAGGTCTACTTCTCGATGACCGAGAAGGACGCGCTGGCCATGTCGAAGAGCGGCGAGGGACTGAGCTCGCTGCCTGCCGTGAAGCTGCAGCTGGCCGACGGCACGCTGTACGGCCACGAGGGCAAGGTGACGAAGATGAGCGGCGTGATAGACCAGGCCACGGGTTCGGTGCAGCTGATTGCCTTGTTCCCCAACCCTGAGAAGATGCTGAAGAGCGGCGGCTCGGGTGCCATTGTCATTCCCCACGACAATGCTTCGGCCATTGTGATTCCGCAGCGAAGCGTCGTCGAGGTGCAGAACAAGAAGTTTGTCTATCTGCTGGGCAAGGAGAACAAGGTGGTGTACACCGAGATTCAGGTGGCTCCCGAGGACGACGGCACCAACTACGTGGTGACCGGTGGCCTGAAGGTGGGTGACAAGTACGTGTCGAACGGCATTACCAAGCTTACCGACGGCATGGTGATAGTACCCATCAGCATCGACCGCTATCAGCAGAAGATTAAGGAACAGGCAAAGGCCATGAGTGCTGGCGACATTGTTAATGCTATGAAGAAATAAGCTATGACATTTACAACATTTATCAAGCGCCCGGTACTGTCGACGGTGATTTCCATCCTCATCGTCCTGCTGGGTATCATCGGACTGGTGTCGCTGCCTATTGAGCAGTACCCCAACATAGCGCCTCCTACCGTTGCCGTGTGGACCAGCTATCCCGGTGCCGATGCCGAGACGGTGAAGAACTCGGTCATCACGCCGCTGGAAGAAAGCATCAACGGTGTGGAAGGCATGGACTATATATCGTCGACGGCTGGTGCAGGCTCGGCACAAATCAGCGTGCTGTTCCGTCAGGGCATGAATGCCGATATGTGTGCTGTGAACGTGCAGAACCGCGTGCAGCAGGCTTTGGCCTTGCTGCCTGCCGAGGTGACGCGAATTGGCGTGACGGTGACGAAGCGCCAGACGTCGCAGGTGCTGATGTTCACGCTGACTTCTGACGGCCGTTACGATGACGAGTTCCTGACGAACTATAACAACATCAACATTGTTCCCGCCATCAAGCGTATTCAGGGTGTGGGTGACGTTCAGTCGCCGGGTTTGAAGACCTACTCCATGCGTATCTGGCTGAAGCCCGACGTGATGAAGCAGTACAACCTGATGCCGTCGGACATCTCGAACGTGCTGGCCGAGCAGAACATTGAGGCTGCCCCAGGCTCGTTCGGACAGGAGTCGAACGTGGCCTTCGAATATGCCATGCGCTATACGGGTCGTCTGAAGACGGCCGAGGAGTTTGGCAACATCATCATCGCCAACGATGCCAACGGCCAGACGCTGAAGCTGAAGGACGTGGCCAAGATAGAGTTGGGCGGACAGCAGTACAGCGTCTCGATGAGAAACAACAACCTGCCGTCTGTGCTGGGTATGGTGCAGCAGATTGCCGGTTCGAACGCCAACGAGATAGCCAAGGCGGTGAAAGCCGAGCTGGAGGAGCAGGCCA
This sequence comes from uncultured Prevotellaceae bacterium, assembly GCA_947168395.1. Classification (GTDB taxonomy): domain Bacteria; phylum Bacteroidota; class Bacteroidia; order Bacteroidales; family Bacteroidaceae; genus Prevotella. The sequence continues at coordinate 63,751 of CAMVLT010000005.1, forward strand.
AGCTGTTCCCGCCGGGCATGACCTATAAGATAAACTACGACGTGACGGAGTTCCTGTATGCCTCGATCGAGGAGGTGGTGTTCACGCTGGTGTTCACGCTCATTCTGGTGTTCATCGTCATCTACGTGTTCCTGCAGGACTGGCGCTCGACGCTCATCCCGCTGATTGCCGTGCCGGTGTCGCTGGTCGGTACGTTCTTCTTCCTCAGCGTCTTCGGCTTCTCTATCAACCTGCTCACGCTGTCGGCCCTGCTGCTGGCTATTGCCATTGTGGTGGACGATGCCATCGTGGTGGTCGAGGCCGTGCATGCCAAGCTGGACCAGGGCTACAAGTCGACGCTGACGGCCTCGATAGACGCCATGAACGAGATATCGGGTGCCATCATCTCTATTACCTTGGTCATGGCTTCGGTGTTCATCCCCGTGTCGTTTATCGGAGGAACCTCAGGCTCGTTCTACCGTGAGTTCGGTGTGACGATGGCTGTCAGCATCTTTATCTCGGCCCTGAACGCCCTGACGCTGTCGCCCGCCCTGTGTGCCATCTTCCTGAAGCCCCACGACAAGGACGGCCACGAGCGTAAGCTGAGCCGTGTGGACCGCTTCCACCTGGCTTTCAATACGGCCTACGACAAAGTGCTGGGAAAGTACAAGTCGCGTGTTGAGAAGCTGGTGCGCAAGCCGGTAGCCGTGCTTGTGACGGTGGTGATAGGTATTGCCGTGCTGGCTACGACCATGGTGACCACGAAGACCGGTCTGGTTCCCGACGAGGATACTGGTACACTCTTCTGTACGCTGACCATGCCACCGGCTACCTCGGTGGCCCGTACGCGCCAGATTATAGACGAGGTGGACTCCATACTGGCTGCCGACCCCGCCATCCAGAGCCGTGAGCAGATTCAGGGCTACAACTTCATTGCCGGTTCGGGTTCCGACCAGGCCACCTTCATCATCAAGCTGAAGCCGTTCTCGGAGCGCCAGAAGGGATTCTGGTGGAAACTCTCGGGACTGTGGCAGGGCGACGGCATCTACCGCTTCTTCCTGAACCCGCTGGAGTCGACAGGCGTTATCGCACAGATATTCATCAAGACTGCCCACATCAAGGATGCCTCCATCCTGGCCTTCGCGCCGCCTATGATTCCCGGATTCTCGGCCAACAGTGGTGTGTCAATTGTGATGCAGGACCGTACTGGTGGCAGCCTGACCCGATTCTATGACAACGTGAAGAACTATATTGCCGCGCTGAACCAGCGTCCTGAGTTCCAGATGGCGCAGACCAGCTACAACCCCAACTATCCGCAGTACATGCTGCACGTAGACGTTGCCAAGTGTAAGCAGGCTGGCATATCGCCCGCAACGGTGCTCACCACGCTGCAGGGTTACTATGGCGGACTGTACGCATCCAACTTCAATGCCTACGGCAAGCTGTACCGTGTGATGATTCAGGCATCGCCTGAGACACGTATGACGCCTGAGTCGCTGAACAGCGTCTATGTACGCACTCCGAAGGGCATGTCGCCTGTTGAGGAGTTCTGCAGCATGGAGCGCGTGTACGGCCCGGCCAACATTAACCGCTTCAACCTGTTTACGTCAATCAACGTGACAGCTACGGTGGCCAATGGCTATTCTACGGGTGAGGCCATCAAGGCTGCCCAGGATGTTGCTGCCGAGATGCTGCCCGCCGGTTACACCTACGACTATCAGGGCTTGACACGTGAGGAGGCCAAGGCTTCGAACACGACGGCCGTTATCTTCGTGCTCTGCCTGATTTTCATCTATCTGATTCTGTCGGCACAGTACGAGTCCTACATCCTGCCGCTGGCCGTGGTGCTCTCCGTGCCGTTCGGACTGGCAGGCTGTTTCCTCTTCACGATGATGTTCGGCCATGCCAACGATATCTACATGCAGATTTCGCTCATCATGCTGATTGGTCTGTTGGCTAAGAACGCCATCCTGATTGTGCAGTTCGCGCTGGAGCGCCGTCAGCTGGGTATGGCCGTCTCCTGGTCGGCCGTTCTTGGTGCCGCCGCCCGTCTGCGTCCTATCCTCATGACGTCGTTGGCAATGGTCATCGGTCTGCTGCCGCTGATGTTCGCCTCCGGCGTAGGCAAGAACGGTAACCAGACGCTGGGTGCCGCTGCCGTAGGCGGTATGCTTATAGGTACGCTCTGCCAGATATTTGTCGTGCCCACCCTGTTCACCCTCTTCCAGAGCTTGCAGGAGAAGATTCGCCCGATGAACTTTGGCGATGAGGAGAACGAGGATGTGGCTACGGAGGTTGCCCAGTACGCACACCACCCCGTTGACTATGAATTAGAGAGATAATACCCACCCCCAACCCCTCCCGAATGGGAGGGGAGGTGAGTATGAACTTCCGATGAATTTGCTAATAGAAGAAAACATATAAGATTTATGAAATCAGAACGAATCTTTAGAACTATAAAGGCCCCCCTCCCGGTCGGGAGGGGATGGGGGTGGGTTTTGGCTTGCTCTATCCTACTTTCCTTATCCAGCTGCGGCCTGTACAACAAGTACGAGCGGCCCGAGGTGGTGACCGACGACATTGTCCGCGACCCGCTGGCCCTGAACGGTGCCTTGCAGGCAACCGACACCACGTCGTTCGGCAACCTGCCCTGGCGTCAGGTGTTTACCGACCCGCAGTTGCAGTCGCTCATCGAGAAGGGACTGGCCAACAACCCCGACCTGCTGAATGCTGCCCTGAACGTCAAGATAGTGAACGAGGCCCTGAAGTGTGCCCGTCTGGCATTCCTGCCCTCCATCTCGCTGAGTGCGCAGGGTACCATCGCCACGCTGAAGACCGACCCCTCGGTGACTACCAAGTCGTACCAGGTGCCCCTGAGTGCCTCGTGGAACGTCGACCTGTTCGGTAACCTGCTGAACGCCAAGCGGTCGGCACAGATGCAGCTCATCGCTACCCAGGACTACCAGACGGTGGTGAAGTGCAACATCGTGTCGGGCATCGCGAACCTTTATTATACGTTGCTGATGATCGACCGTCAGGTGGAAATCATCAACGACATGGAGCAGCTGACCAAGGAAACCTGGGACAAGATGAAGTTCATGCACGAGAACCGCATGGGCTACCGCTCTACCGCCGTGCAGAGTGCCGAGGCTGCCCATTACTCGGTGCAGGCCCAGAAGGTGGACCTGATACGCCAGATGCGGGAGTGCGAGAACGCGCTGTCGCTGCTCATTGCCCAGCCTGCACAGGCTATCCAGCGCGGACGCTTGGAGAACCAGTCGCTGCCCACGCAGTTCTCGACGGGCGTCAGCATCGCCCTGCTCAACAACCGCGCCGACGTACACGCTGCCGAGATGTCGCTGGCACAATGCTTCTACGATGTGCAGCAGGCCCGCTCACGCTTCTATCCCAGCATCACCATCTCAGGTTCGGGAGCCTTCACCAACAACAACGGCCTGGTCAATCCCGGCAAGCTGCTGCTGTCGGCTGTAGGCTCGTTGGTGCAGCCCATCTTCCAGCACGGACAGATTGTGGCCGGACTGAGGGTGGCTAAAATGCAGTACGAACAGAAGTACAACACATGGCAGAACACCGTGCTGAAAGCCGGCAATGAGGTGTCGAACGCACTCGTCAGCTACAATTCGTCGGCTGAGAAGGGTGCGCTTGACGCCAAGCGCGTGGCCGTGCTGAAGAAGAACGTCGAGGACACCAGGAAACTGATGGCATCGTCGTCGAACACTACTTACTTAGAGGTTATCTCGGCCCAGAGCAACCTGCTGAACGCCGAAATCTCGCAGGTTACCGACGACTTCAACAAGATGCAGGCAGTAGTGAACCTCTACCAGGCACTGGGAGGAGGAGCGAAGTAATATCCACCCCCAGCCCCTCCCGAGCGGGAGGGGAGCTTGAATAGATTGATAGATGAATAATGATTATAGAAAATGAATATGAATAGCAATATACCGGATAGAGGGTTGGCCTACATCTCTCCCAATGCGAAAATCGGCGACAACTGTAAGATATTCCCCTTCGTCTACATCGAGGACGACGTGGTGATAGGCGATGGTTGCATCATCTTCCCCTTCGTCAGCATCTGTAGCGGAACACGTATGGGCAAGCGCAACAAGATTCATCAGGGCAGCGTCATCGGTGCCCTGCCCCAGGATTTCAATTTCAGGGGCGAGAAGTCGGAGTGCATCATCGGCGACGGCAACATCATACGCGAGAACGTCGTCATCAACCGTGCCACACATACCGGCGGGCAGACCGTCATCGGCAACAATAACGTGCTCATGGAGGGTGCCCACATCAGCCACGACACGAAGGTTGGCAACCGCTGCGTCTTCGGCTACGGTACGAAGATTGCGGGCGACTGCGAGATTGAGGATGGTGTCATCTTCTCGTCCAGCGTCATCGAGAACGCCAAGACCCGTGTAGGACAAGGCGCGATGGTGCAGGCCGGTACCACCTTCTCGCGTGACGTACCACCCTACATCGTTGCCACGAAGAAGAACACCTACGGCGGTGTCAACTTCGCCGTGGGCCGCCAGCATGGTGTCGACGAAAAGACGTTGAAGCACATCGCCAATGCCTACCGTCTGGTGTTCAACGGCGGCACGTCCCTTTTCGATGCTGTCAACCAGATTGTCGACCAGGTACCCGACGGCCCCGAAATCCGCCACATCGTCGAGTTCCTCCGTGCCACCAAGCTGGGCATTATATCGAAGAAGTAAGCTCTGTGCCGCGTACAATTGCGGCGCAGTTTGCATAATCATTTCTGTGTCACATGGGGGCAATCCCCGTGTGACATTTTTAGTACGACGCTGTGCAGGATATGCCGGCGGCAATGACGCGGTCGCGGATGGCGTCCAACTCTTCGTGGGTCGCCTTGCGCAGGCTTTGGTCAGGGGTCTCGCGGTCGATGGTGTAAATCATCACCTGCTGAGGCTTGATGGCTTTGACGGCTTCGAGCCAGGGGGCGACGTAATGGTCGGTGGTGTTGTCGATGCCAGGTCCCTTGAGAAACATGGTCTGGATGATGATATGGCCGTCGAAGGCCTTCATGCGTTCCATGATGGTGTTGACGTCGTAGGTGCCGTTGGGATGGTCCACCTGGCGGATGAAGTCGATGTCAACGGTATCGAGCTTCAGAATGTTGTTGTCCACCCGCATCAGGGCGTCGTGTACGGCCTGACGGTGAATCATCGTCGAGTTGCTCAGCACCGAGACCTTGGCCTGGGGACAGTACTGGTCGCGCAGGCGGATGGTGTCGTCAATGATTTCGGCGAAGTGGGGGTGGCACGTCGGCTCACCATTGCCGGCGAACGTCAGCACATCGGGCATCTGGCCGTCTTCCTGCATTTGTTGTAACTTCCGTTCCAGCGCCGTGGCTACCTCCTCGCGGGTAGGCAATGGCTGTTGGGGACGATGTTCTTCGTTGAAACCACACTCGCAGTAGATGCAGTCGAAGGAGCATACCTTGCCGTCGGCTGGCAGCAGGTTGATGCCTAACGAAATGCCCAGGCGGCGACTCTGAACGGGGCCGAAAATGGGCGAAGGATAAATGATTGTACTCATAGCGGACGCAAAGTTACGATTTTTTTTGGTGTTCCCCAAAAAAAATAGTATCTTTGCACCCAAATTCGTATTTTACGTCGTAAAGTAAATGAGAAAAGCGAAAAGAACGACCCGTCGCCGTCATGGCATGCAGGTTGTAACATTGTGTATCAGCACGACAATGGTGCTGATATTGTTGGGGCTTGTGGTATTCTCGGTACTGACAGCCCACAACCTATCTAATTACGTGAAGGAGAACCTGACGGTGACCGTCATGCTGGGCGACACGGTGAGCGTGAACGATGCTCACCGGCTGTGTCGCGACCTCTACCACCGCCCCTACGCCCGCAACATCGACTATGTGAGCAAGGAGCAGGCGCTGAAGGAGCAGTCGGAGGCTATGGGCAGCGACCCGTCGGAGTTTCTGGGAGTTAACCCCTTTGTGGCGACGCTGGAGCTGCAGCTGAAGTCGGACTATGCCAACCGTGACTCGTTGCGGCAGATAGCCGAGGAGCTGAGGCGGAATCCGAAAGTGTCGGAGGTGGCCTACCAGGAGGACCTGATGGACAAGGTGAACGTGAACCTGAAGAAAGTGAGCCTCGTGCTGTTGGTGCTGGCGCTGCTGCTGACGTTCATCAGCTACTCGCTCATCAGCAATGCCGTGCGCCTTGGAGTGTATTCACGCCGTTTCATCATCCACACCATGAAGCTGGTGGGGGCGTCGTGGGGCTTCATCCGCCGTCCGTTCATGGTCGACGGACTCATCGTCGGCATAGTGGCAGCGGTGCTGGCGTGCGGGGTATTGGCAGCCGGCGTGTGGACGCTCTTTCAGTATGAGCCTAACCTGACGGCTATCATCACGTGGCAGGTCCTGGTTATTACGGGTATTTCCGTGCTGCTGTTCGGACTTATTATCACGTCGTTGTGTTCCTACATCTCGGTCAACAAGTTCCTGAGAATGAGGGCGAAAGATTTGTATAAGATTTAAGAATTTAGAATTAAGATATGGAAAAGAGTAATTTCGCATTTGGCCGCATGAACTTCATCCTGCTTGGCGTGGGAATGTTGGCAGTCATCATCGGCTTTATCCTGATGGGAGGTGGCAGCTCTTCGGAGGAGGCCTACAATCCCGACATTTTCAGCACCCAGCGCATCAAGGTGGCTCCTATTATCTGCCTGCTGGGCTTCGTGTCGATGATATATGCGGTGGTTCACAAGAGCAAGGATAAGGAGGAAGCCTGATGACATGGATTGAGACCATTATCATTGCCATCGTGGAAGGGCTGACGGAGTTTCTGCCGGTGTCGTCGACGGGGCACATGATTATCACGCAGAACCTGCTGAACATCCCGCAGGGCGACCCCTTTGTGCACGCTTTCACGTTTATTATCCAGTTTGGGGCCATCCTCTCGGTGGTCTGCCTCTACTGGAGGCGCTTTTTCCGTCTCAACCATAGTCCCGCCCCCGTCGGCAGCAGCACTTTCCAGAAGCTGAAGCATAAGTACAACTTCTACTGGCTGCTCTTCGTCGGCGTGCTGCCTGCTGTCATCATCGGCCTGTTGGCCAAGAAGTCGGGACTGCTCGACTGGCTGCTCGACAGCGTTGAGGTGGTGGCCATCATGCTCGTGGTGGGTGGTATCTTCATGCTGTTCTGCGACAAGCTGTTCAACAAGGGCAGCGATGCCAACCAGCTGAATGAGAAACGGGCCTTCAAGATAGGTCTGTACCAGTGTATCTCGGTTATTCCCGGCGTGTCGCGCTCTATGGCCACCATCGTGGGCGGTATGGCTCAGGGACTGACGCGCAAGCGTGCTGCCGAGTTCTCGTTCTTCCTCGCCGTGCCTACAATGGCCGGAGCCACGCTGCTCGACCTGCTCGACCTGCTGAAGGAAGACGCGGCGTGGGCCACACCCCACAACATCACCATGCTGCTGTTAGGCTGTGCCGTAGCATTCGTGGTGGCGCTGTTGGCTATGAAATGGTTTGTCAGCTTCCTGACGAAATACGGCTTCAATGCCTTTGGTGTGTACCGCATCATAGTCGGTAGTATCATCATCGTGCTGCTGCTTACTGGCCACTCACTTGCAATGGTAGACTAATGGACTTCAACGAAGGAGCATTCATATACATCAACAAGCCCTATGGCATGTCGTCGTTTGGTGCCTTGGCCCACATCCGTTTCCTTATCTCGAAAAAGATGCATGTGAAGCGGGTGAAGACCGGGCATGCCGGTACGCTCGACCCCTTGGCTACGGGGGTGCTGATACTCTGCACGGGCAAGGCCACGAAGCAGATTGAGACGTTGCAGCTGCATGACAAGGAGTACACCGCCACGTTGCAGTTGGGAGCCACCACGCCCTCGTTCGACCGTGAGCATACCGTCGACATGACTTACCCCACGCGCCACATCACCCGCGAACTCATCCAAAGTGTGCTCGCCAATTTCGTTGGCGACATCCAGCAGGTGCCCCCTGCCTACTCGGCGGTGATGGTCGACGGCCACCGTGCCTATAAGCTGGCCCGAAAGGGTGGGGAGGTGGAACTGAAGGCCAAGCCCGTGCGCATTGATGAACTGGAGCTGACATCGTTCGACCCCGCAACGATGCAGATGAGCATCCGCGTGGTCTGCGGCAAGGGCACCTACATACGCTCCTTAGCCCGCGACATAGGCTACGCTTTAGGCAGCGGCGCCTTCCTGACAGCACTTTGCCGCACCCGCCTTGGCGACGTCCGCATTGAGGACTGCCAAACCTTCGACAATTTCCCCCAATGGCTGGACCAGCAGCAACTCATGACGCCATAACGTCATAACGTTATAATGAAATCCCGAAATAACAGAATAATAGATGAAACTATCACAATTCAAATTCAGACTGCCGGAAGAGCAGATAGCCCTTTACCCGCCGCACCGCACGTTCGAGAACGAAGACGGCACGGTGGAGCGAATCTATAGCCGCGACCAGGCGCGACTGATGGTCGTACACCGAAAGCGCCAGAGCATTGAGATGTTTCGGAAGGACGCTGACGGCAACGACACCGACCAGTTCCTGACGTTCCGCGACTTGGTGGACTATTTCGACGAGGGCGACACTTTCGTATTCAACGACACGAAGGTGTTCCCGGCTCGCCTCTATGGTACCAAGGAGAAGACGGATGCCCAGATTGAGGTGTTCCTGCTGCGTGAGCTGAACCAGGAGTTGCGCCTTTGGGACGTGCTGGTGGAGCCTGCCCGCAAGATTCGCATTGGCAACAAGCTGTTCTTCGAGAACGAAGGACCGATGGTGGCCGAGGTCATCGACAACACGACCAGCCGAGGCCGCACCCTGCGCTTCCTCTACGACTGCGACCATGAGGAGTTCAAGCGCGAGCTGTTCAGCCTCGGTACGGCACCGCTGCCCCGCTACATCGTTGATAACCGTCCCGCCGAGCCTGATGACATGGAGAACTTCCAGACCATCTTCGCCCGCCATGAGGGTGCTGTGACGGCTCCCGCCACAGGTCTGCACTTCAGCCGTGAACTGATGAAGATGATGGAGATTCGCGGCTTCGACTTCGCCTATCTCACCGTCCATTGCGGTCTGGGCTGCTTCGACCCCATCGAGGTGGAAGACCTGACAAAGCACAAAATGGGTTCCGAGCAGATTATCATCGGCGACGAGTGCTGCCGGCAGGTGAACAAGGCCAAGCAGGAGGGACACCGCATCTGCGTGGTAGGCATCACAACGGCCCGTGCCACGGAGACTGCTGTGGGCACCGACGGCATGCTGAAACCCTTCGACGGCTGGACTAATAAGTTCATCTTCCCGCCTTATGAATTTGGACTTGCCAACGCGATGATTGCCAATTTCTATCATCCGGAGTCGACGATGATGATGCTGACAGCGGCTTTTGGTGGTTATGAAATTGTCTACGAGGCTTACCAGCAGGCTGTAGAGAAGGGCTATAAGTTCGGCTGCTACGGCGATGCGCTGCTTATCCTCGACGACTAAATGGTGAGCGGAGTGCATCAGGTGTACTTGGGCATCGGCTCCAATCTTGGAAATCGCCGGGCGATACTGAGGCAGGCCATCAAGCTCATTGGCGAGCGGGTAGGGGAGGTGACGCGACAGTCGACGTTCATCGAGACTGAGCCTTGGGGCTTTGAGTCAGCAAACAAGTTCCTCAACGCCGTCATCCTCTGCGAGACCGACATGACGCCCCGCGAGGTGCTTGGGGCCACTCAACAGATAGAGCGCGATATGGGACGACAGAAAATAGTACATCGTACATCGTCAAATCGTACCTACACCGACCGCCCCATTGACATCGACATCCTGTTGTACGATGACTTGACGGTGGACGAGCCGGATCTGATGATACCTCATCCGCTGATGGAACAGCGTGACTTCGTGATGATACCGCTGAAAGAAATACTACAATAATAACAAACTAATTACTAAGACAACATGAGAAAACTATTCCTGACCATCCTGCTGGCGGCCCTCACACTTGGAGTGGCCGCACAGGGCAACAAGTACAAGAAGTATACCGAGAACCTACCGTTCCAGATGGCAGAAGTAAAGGCTCCCGTCATTCCCGACACCAAGGTCTCGCTGACCGACTTCGGGGCTGTGGGCACGGGTGACGTGCTCTGCACCGATGCCTTTGCCAAGGCCATCGACACGCTCTACAAGATGGGCGGTGGCCACCTCATCGTGCCCCGTGGCATCTGGTACACAGGTCCCATCGTGCTGCGTTCGAACATCGACCTGCACTTGGAGGCAGGTGCCGTTATCCAGTTTGCTGCCGACGAGAGCCTCTATCCGCTCGTCAAAACCTCGTTCGAGGGACTTGACACCCGCCGATGCCAGTCGCCGCTGAGTGCCAATGGTGCCACGAACATCAGCGTTACGGGCCACGGCGTCATCGATGGTAACGGCCAGTACTGGCGCCCGGTGAAGCGCGGCAAGGTGACCGACAGCCAATGGAAGGAAGTGCTGAGCCGTCCCGGCGGTCGCGAGATGAAAAAGGACTACTGGGTGCCCTCCGAGGGCTACGAGCGTGGCGAGAAGGGTGCCAACATGAACGTGCCCAACGCTACGACCGAGGAGGAGTGGCAGGCCGTGAAGCGCTTCCTGCGTCCCGTCATGGTGAGCTTGGTGAAGTGCAAGAACGTGCTGCTCGAAGGTGTCATCTTCCAGAACTCCCCGGCCTGGAACCTCCATCCGCTGATGTGCGAGAATATTATTATAGATAATGTACTCGTGCGTAACCCCTCCTACGCTCAGAACGGTGATGGCCTCGACTTGGAGTCGTGTACCAACGCCCTGATTGTCAATTCCAAGTTCGATGCCGGCGACGATGGTATCTGCCTGAAAAGCGGAAAGGATGCCGACGGCCGTCGCCGTGGCGTCCCCTGCGCTAATGTGGTGGTCGATGGCTGTACCGTCTTTGCCGGTCATGGCGGCTTTGTCGTGGGCAGCGAGATGAGTGGTGGTGTACGCAACATCATGGTGCGCCAGTGTCAGTTCCTCGGTACCGACGTGGGCCTGCGCTTCAAGTCCACCCGTGGTCGTGGCGGCATTGTCGAGAACATCTTCATAGATGGCATCTCTATGAACAACATCGGCACTTATGCCTTGACCTTCAACATGTACTACGGCGGCAAGTCCGTAAGCGAGGTGTTGGCTGAGGGCGGTCAGCCGAAGGAGGTGGAGAAAAAGCCCGTCACCGAGGAAACGCCCGTATTCCGCAATATCGACATCCGCAACGTCATCTGCCATAATGCCGGCTTTGCTATGGAGTTCAACGGACTGCCCGAGATGCCCATCAGTCACATCTCCCTCCACGACATCGACATCACCTCCCGTCACGATGCTGTCTTCCAGTATTGCGAGGACATCAAGAAGGACAACGTCAATATCAAGCTCATTAAATAAGCAACGGACGAACACGGACTATAACAGACTGGCACAGACCTCATTTATTTGAGAGTCCGTGCCAGCTTCTCTTGTCCGTGTCAGTCCGTTGTCAGTCCGTTGCTACAAAATTGTCCGTCCGTGTCAGTCCGTTGCCGTTATTCTGGCTTTACGCCAAACATTCTCACCGGCTTCTCCACAGCTGTCGAGTCGTTGCCTATGCCGCGGGTTTCGCGCGACCAGTAGTAGTCGTAGCCGTAGCGGTAGCTGCTCCAGTTGGGGGAATCGATGTGACGCAGGCGGAACTCCACGTCATTGCTGCCGTCATAGATGTAGCCGGTGAAGTAGTTGTCGCTCAGGCGGTAGTCCGAGATGGTCATCCACGTATCTTCCTCCACGAAATAGATGTCGATATTGCGGTTGCTCACCTTCCACTCAATGTGGTTGGCCACGTAGTCCCAAGGCGCTCCCGAGTAGTGGTCCACCCAGTAGCCGGTACCCCTCGTCCAGCGGAGCGGGTCGCCTATGAACTCAATATCCGTCGAGGTGGCGTAATAGTTGCGTCCGCCGTAGCTGGTGTACACGTACATCGTCCCCGACCAGGTGCCCTCTAAGCTGTTGGCGATGGCGATGTCCTCGTCGCACGAAATAAATGTTGTCGTCATGGCCACTATGGCCATCATCACGAGCGTGTTGTATATCTTCTTCATAATCGTGTAGTATTAAGTGAATAATTAAGTTTCCTGGTGCAAAGGTACGGCTTTTCACCCAATCCTCAAAGGGTAAAAACCATAAAACCGCATAGGGATTTCCCTACGCGGTTTTACCTTTTTACCTTTTTTACTTTTTTACCTTTTACTTACGCAGGCCGAGAGCCTTCACGATAGCACGGTAGCGGTTGATGTCGTTGACATAGAGATACTTCAGCAGCTTGCGGCGACGGCCTACCATCATGGTCAGCGAACGGGCGGTGTTGTGGTCCTTGTGGTTCTCCTTCAGGTGCTCCGTCAGGTGCTTGATGCGATAGGTGAACAGGGCAATCTGAGCCTCGGCAGAACCCGTGTCAGTGGCCGACTTGCCATACTGGCTGAAAATCTCTACTTTCTTTTCTTTGTCTAAATACATGGTTTGATGAATTAAATTTGTTAATACTAAACATCCTTCAAAAGTCCGTTCCGCCTTCATCACGGACGGGGGCTTCGTCAAATGCGGCTGCAAAGGTACTACTTTTTTCTCATTCCTGCAAATTTTCGCTACTCTTTTTCCGTGGAGTGTTAATGATGTTTAATTTGTCGCTTAATTGTGCGAATAGATACCGTATATGTCGGATAAAAGTATTAGCTTTGCACGCAAATAGAGTTCGTTAACGAATGTTTCATTTAAATTAAACAAAGTATGAAGAAATTATTTGTTTTGGCAGTAGTCGCCTTAATGACTACGGTAAGTGCAAGTGCACAGCAGATGTTCATCAAGCCGATGGTTGGTGCAACTCTTGCCACTTTCTCTGGTGATGTTCATGATAACAAAATGAAGGTTGGCCTTGTTGCCGGTGCTGAGTTCGGTTACAATTTTGCTGAGAATATGGGCGTTACAGCAGGTTTGCTGTATTCTATGCAAGGTTCAGCTATTAAGGATGAGGATCCGAAGTACAAATTGGATTATCTGAACATCCCTGTGCTGTTTAACTATTATATTATTCCTGGATTGGCAGTGAAGGCTGGTATTCAGCCTGGTTTCCTGATGAGAGCTAAATTCGATGATGCTGATATCAAGGATTATATGAAGAAGTTTGATTTGTCAGTTCCCATGGGTCTTTCTTATGAAATCAGCGACTTTGTGATTGATGCTCGTTACAACTTGGGTGTCTCCAATATTCTCAAGGACAATAAGGGCTTTGTTTGGGACGGCAAAGGTCGCAACAGCGTCATCATGCTGACTGTAGGCTACAAGATTCCGTTCTAAGAACAGGTATACTGATTGGCTTAAAGTGAGAAATTTGCTTCCGCGAGCAAAAAAATGGCGTACGGAAGCAAATTTCTCACTTATTCTTTGTAATTTTGCACCCGCAAAAAACAAGAAGACGTATGCAGGATATCAGAAACATAGCAATTATTGCTCACGTAGACCACGGCAAGACGACGCTCGTGGACAAGATGATGCTGGCCGGAAACCTCTTCCGCGAAGGGCAGAACCTCTCCAGCCAAGTACTTGACGCCAATGACCTCGAACGTGAGCGAGGCATCACCATTCTTTCCAAGAACGTGTCCATCAACTGGAAGGGCACCAAGATTAACATCATCGATACCCCGGGACACTCCGACTTCGGTGGCGAGGTGGAGCGTGTGCTCAACATGGCCGACGGCTGTCTGCTGCTCGTCGATGCTTTCGAAGGTCCCATGCCGCAGACACGCTTTGTCTTGCAGAAGGCCCTGCAGATAGGCCTGAAGCCCATCGTGGTGGTCAACAAGGTCGACAAGCCTAACTGCCGCCCCGAAGAGGTGTACGAGATGGTGTTCGACCTGATGTTCTCGCTCAACGCTACCGAGGACCAGCTGGACTTCCCCGTCGTCTATGGCTCGGCCAAGAACGGCTGGATGGGTGAGGACTACAACAAGCCCACCACCGACATTACCTACTTGTTGGATAAGATTGTAGAGGTGATTCCTGCTCCGCAGCAGATTGAGGGTACGCCCCAGATGCTCATCACCTCGCTGGATTATAGCTCATATACTGGCCGCATCGCCGTGGGGCGCGTCCATCGCGGAACGCTGAAGGACGGTCAGCAAATCACCATCAGCCACCGCGACGGTTCGTTGGAGAAGACCAAAATCAAGGAGCTGCATACCTTCGACGGTATGGGGCACGGCCGGACGCAGCAAGTGGAGTGTGGCGACATCTGTGCCGTCATCGGACTGGAGCATTTCGAGATTGGCGACACCATCTGCGACTTGGAGAACCCCGAGCCGCTGCCTCCCATTGCCATCGACGAGCCGACCATGTCGATGCTCTTCACCATCAACGACTCACCCTTCTTCGGCCGCGAGGGCAAGTTTGTCACCTCGCGCCATATCAACGACCGCTTGGAGCGTGAGTTGGAGAAGAACCTCGCCCTGCGTGTGGAGCCGTTCGAGGACAGCACCGACCGCTGGGTAGTCTCCGGCCGTGGCGTGCTCCACCTCAGCGTCCTTGTCGAGACCATGCGCCGCGAGGGCTACGAGCTGCAGGTGGGACAGCCGCAGGTCATCTATAAGGAGATTGACGGTGTCAAGTGCGAACCTATCGAGGAACTGACCATCAACGTGCCCGAGGAGTTCGCCTCGAAGATGATTGATATGGTGACCCGCCGCAAGGGCGAGATGACCAGCATGGAGAGTCAGGGCGAGCGCACGAACATTGCCTTCGACATACCCTCGCGTGGCATCATCGGTCTGCGTACCAACGTGCTGACCGCCAGTCAGGGCGAGGCCATCATGGCCCACCGTTTCAAGGAGTATCAGCCCTACAAGGGTGAGATCGAGCGCCGTGTCAATGGTTCGATGATTGCCTTGGAGACGGGTACCGCCTACGCCTACGCCATTGACAAGCTGCAGGACCGCGGCCGCTTCTTCATCGACCCGGGCGAGGAGGTCTACTTCGGCCAGGTCGTCGGCGAGCACGTTCACGACAACGACCTCGTCATCAATGTCTGCAAGGCCAAGCAGCTGACCAACGTCCGTGCCTCGGGTACCGACGACAAGGCCCGCATCATCCCCAAGACCGTCATGTCGTTGGAGGAGTGCTTGGAGTATATCAAGGAGGACGAGCTCGTCGAGGTAACGCCCCACTCAATGCGCATGCGCAAGATCATCCTCGACCACGACCAGCGTAAAAAGGCCGCTATCAAGCACTAAGCCTTTGCAGTCGGCTCACAGAACTCACAGGGGGACAGACCCTCTGTGAGGCAGAAATGATATAGTATCCATTGTATTTTCCATAATTTCTAATTGAAAATTTTACCTCGCACTTCTTTAAATAAGGAACATCTATCTTCTGAACAGGTTTCGTTTTAACCGCTTTTTTGGAAACATATACTTTAGGTAACTTATGGTATGAATCCAACGCATATCCATGAAACCATTCTGACGTATCGTCAATTATCATTAAATAGTCTGGATGTGCTGTCATGTATGTATAATTTACATCTTTTTCATCCCATGTAAAGCCTTCATAATACATGGAAACAATCATTCCGTCATTATTTTTTTCAGCCCTACACTTTTCCAACAATTTGGGACTATCTGTCGTAGGTCCTTTTCGGAAATTGACATTGTTAACTACCCTAACGATTTTTGCGGATTGTGGTATCTCCACATCCTTTTGTGCCAAGCCTTGCAATGTCATTCCGAAGGTAGCAACGAGTATATAGAAGATGGTCCTTTTCATATCTTTGTTTTTCCTTGTTATTTGGTTTTGTATTATTATTGCAAATTGTAGAAGAACAATTATCTCGCCATAATAAATGGTAGAGTATATTTGTAACGATTTACGCCAATTCGCCACGCTGTTGTAGGAGTGCAATATACTCCTCGTATTCCTTCTTGGCCTTTCGTAGGCCATTGCTGCTCGAAACCCAACGGAAGAAATGCTTGATGGCATAACCAATCGTATAGAGAGGTGCTAACAAAACCGCTCCAGCAATACGTCCAAGACAACCGACACCTTCGTACATCAATCCGTCGCCGGGATTCATTCTCGTGTAAAGGTCGTCAACAGCCTTCTCACCCTCACTACGGCCACTCATTGATAACGTTGTGAAGATACCGCCAATTGCTGCCACTATCCATGCGGTGAAAATGTGGTTCCAATCGTCTGGCTGGTCTCTCCAAATACTAAAGGCAATAAAGATGATGATGGCTAGCAGAATGAATTTTACGAGAGACCAACGTTTCTTTTTCTTCAAGTGGGAAATGCGGGTCTCCATGTACAACAGATTGCAGTCAATACACATCGGTTTATTGTCAAGTGTGTAGGCAGACAAATCCTTGCAATCCTTGCACATTGCAGAACCGCAGTTGCCACAGGTAGCCACTGCTGGAGCCTGAGGATGACGGGCGCATGGATTGAATTGTGGCTGGTAAGCAAATTGCTGAATGGGAGCTGCATTTGGGTTTGGCGCACCACACTTGGGACAGCTCTGCGCCTTGTCGGAAATCTGGGTTCCGCACTCACTACAGGTTATTAGTGCCATATTTTTTGAACAGTGCCCTCCAGCTACCACGAGAGCTTTTAATGTTATGAAGCGTGGAGCTGATATACCACGTCTTCGAATGGAGGCTGTGAGAAGTGCCCTTAGATGTAGATGCAGTAAACCAGTCCACGCTATACGCGCGAACCGTTATCACTGTCCTTGCATCTAATAGAAGTTTCTCACATTTCCATTCGCAAGTCGAGCATAACGCTTCGTTGTTTCAATATGTCTTGTGTCTCTTACGAAACACGCTTGCAAATGTACGAAATAAAATTTAAACAAGCAAGGGAAAACGAAAAAACTTTTCGGGATGATGAATTTAGGGTGAAATATAGGTGATAAGAAAGGAAAGGCTATATAAATGATATACGATACTGTTACGGCCAACATTAAAAATCATACTATGAATTTTCGTAAAAAGGGTGACACGCTGACACAACCCCGATGTACAAAGGTTGTGCAACGTTTCCAAGGGTGACACAGGGTGACACAAGGGTGACACGCTGTACTTCCCTAATTCTGTACTCATAGTTTCATAATCAGGGTAGGGTAAACTCAACTGGTGGATGGGTTTTGGCGGGAGTTTCCGACGGGATGGCCGTTGAATTCTCTCGAGAATTGAAGGGTTTGCCGTAGGGTAAGCAAAGGTTTGGGTAGGGTAAACCCTTAGATTCTCTCGAGAATTTAAAAGCTACTCGGTACATTTCCTATCGTCTGCCCTATACATCAGGTGGCTTTAAGTAGGGGTAAATGAGCCTTTGGGGATGCTGTGCTCGCAAACATGTGTCAGCGTTGTGTCAGCGTGTGTCACCCTTTAAAAGGCTGCACGCCCTTTGTACATCGGGGTTGTGTCAGCGTGTCACCCTTTTTCTTAAAAACGATAATAACAAATACTATTATTGTTAAGGAAGTTTAACTTTCGGTATTTCGCTTGCGGAACCAATAATAATTCGTAAATTTGCAACATCAAAGAGAAGAAAGGAGCAATTGCTATGAGAAAGATCACGCTATTCGTGGCAGCCCTGCTGCTGGCTGTCGTCACATCGGCTCAAGAGAATTGGCCGAAGCAGATAGAATTGACGAAGGAGGAGGCGCAGTTGGTAAAGTCGAACAATGACTTCGCTTTCCGGCTGTTCCGTGAGGCCCGTACTGACGAGAACCAGCTGTTGTCGCCGCTGAGCATCACCTATGCCCTTGGCATGCTGAACAATGCTGCGGTTGGCAAGACGCAACAGGAAATCAACGAAGTGTTGGGCTTTGGTGAAGCCGGAGCCGAGGCCATCAACCAGTTCTGCCTGAAGTTGCTGACAGAGGCTGCCGGACTGGATAAGGAGACACGGGTGGCCATTGCCAACAACATCTACGTGAACAGCGCCCGAGGGTACCTGCTGAAGTCGGCTTTCAAGGAGCAGGCCAAGACGTACTACAACGCCGAGCCTGAGACCCGTGACTTCTTCGACGGGCTGACCCGCAACGTCATCAACCAGTGGGGTAGCGACCACACGGAGGGCATGATCAAGGAGGTGCTCAAGGAGGATGAGTTCGACCGCATGACCATCTGTTATCTGCTGAACGCCCTCTACTTCAAGGGCGTATGGACGCAGCAGTTCAATCCGGCCAACACGCAACGCACCTATTTTAATAATGGCAAGGCTACTGCCGACATGATGCAGATAATGGACGGGGAGTTCCAATATGCTCAGAACGAACTCTACCAGTCGGTCATCATGCCTTACGGCAACGGGGCTTACCAGATGACGGTGTTCCTGCCGCGCTATGGCAAGACGCTCGACGACGTGGTGGCCAAGCTGAACGGCGAGAACTGGATGTCGGCAGGATACAGTGACTATAACCTCTTCTTAGGGTTCCCGCGCTTCGAGACCGAGACCGATGTGGACTTAAAGCCGATCATGTCGGCGCTGGGCATGCCCTCGGCGTTCATTCAGAGCGAGGCACAGTTTCCCAACCTCTGCTACTGGGGCGACAGCGAGGACAACGTGAAGGACGACATTTTCATAGACCTAATGAAGCAGGTGGCCAAGATTAAGGTCAACGAGGAAGGCTCCGAGGCGGCTGCCGTCACCGTCATCGGTTTGACAGAAAGTGCCTCCGCCGGTTATGCCGAGTTTATTGCCGACCGTCCGTTCCTTTACGTCATCAGCGAACGTTCGACGGGTGCCATCTTCTTCATTGGCCAGTACATGGGTGAGCCGCTGACGAACGTGCGTCACGATGTCAGCCTGACCGCCGAGGAGAAGGAGTTGGTGAAGTCGAACAACGACTTCGCCATCAATCTGATGCGCGAGGCCCGCACCGAGGACAGTCAGATACTGTCGCCGCTGAGCATCACCTACGCCCTCGGCATGCTGAATAATGGTGCCGAAGGCAAGACGCAGCAGGAAATCAACAAGGTGCTTGGCTTTGGCGAGGCTGGAGCCGAAGCCATCAACCAGTTCTGCCGCAAGATGCTGACCGAGGCACCGACACTCGATGCAGAGACCACCGCCGAGATAGCCAACACCATCATCGTGAACAATCACTGGAACTATGAGCTGCAGCAGCCGTTTGTGGAGCAGGCGCAGCAGTATTACGACGCAACGCCCGAGGCCTGCGACTTCTACGACGATGCCACCCGCGACGTCATCAACCAGTGGGGCAGCGACCATACGCACGGCATGATTAAGGAAGTGCTGTCGGAGCAGGAGTTCGAGTTGGGCAAGGATTATGTGAGCTACCTGATGAATGCCCTCTACTTCAAGGGCAAGTGGGCTCATCCGTTCAAGAAGGAGAACACCCGCGAGGAGTCGTTCAACGGCGGCATCAACGTGCCGATGATGTCGCTGCATGGCGAGTTTGAATATACGGAGAACGACCTGTATCAGGCCATCAAGCTGCCCTATGGCAACGGAGCCTACCTGATGACCGTATATCTGCCGCGAAAGGGCAAGACTATAGGCAACGTATTGGAGCAGATGGACGGCAAGAACTGGCAGTTTACTGCCGGCGACTGGGACGTGGCTCTGAAGCTGCCCCGCATAGAGACCAACACTAACGTGAACCTCAATCCCATCATGTCGGCCTTAGGCATGCCCACGGCCTTTAATTCGGATGATGCGGAGTTTCCCGATTTCTGCAATTGTCCGACCTACATTGGCCTGATGAAGCAGGTTGCCAAGATCAAGCTCGACGAGGAAGGCACAGAGGCAGCTGCCATCACCATTATTGGAATGGATGCGACAGGTATGCCGCGAACTGCCGAGTTCTACGCTACACGCCCGTTCCTATATATTATAAGTGAGCGGAGCACGGGCACCATCTTCTTCATCGGCCAGTACACGGGCGACGGTACGACGGGAGTCGCTGAAATTGAGAGCAAGAGAAATGCAGGAAACGAGAACTATTATAACCTGAACGGGCAGCGGCTGCAAGGGCCGCCCGCCAAGGGAATCTACATCAAGGATGGCCGGAAGTTTATGCGTCGGCAAACACCATTCCGTCGTTGAGGGTGACCTGGAGCTTGGTGTACTCGCTGTGGAAGTCGTGCTCGAGGCGATCGAGGTAGCGGCGGCTCTCCCATTTGCACATCGGCAGGTCGTGGAGCAGGCAGTTGCCGCATGTCTGCGGTGTCGTGGCAGGCACCTCCGTCTGGGTGAGAATCCACTGGAGGCACTCAATGGTCAGGCGGCGCATGTCCTCGACGTTATAAGTTCCAATCATAATGATATACATACCTGTGAGACAGCCCATAGGGCCGACGTACACCACATCGTCCTTCGCCTCGGAGTTACGGAACCAGGTAGCCATGAGGTGCTCCATGCTGTGCATGGCAGCTGGGGCAATGGCCGGCTCCTTGTTGGGTTCGGTGATGCGCAGGTCGAACGTGGTGAAACCTTTGTCCTCGCGTGAGACGTAGATGCCCGGCTTCAGCTGGGTGTGGTCGATGGTGAAACTTTGTATGACTTCCATAATACAGCTACAATTATTTATGTTTTCGATATTTTCTGAGGTTTAGGCTGCAAAGGTACGAAAAATTTTCGTACCTTTGCACGCGAATTATAAAAACTTGCGATTTATGACGATGATTAAGAAGTGGCTACCCGACGTGTTGGTAGTGTTATTATTTGCCGTAGTGGCTTTTGCCTATTTCTTCCCTGCCGACACGGAGGGTCGCATCTTGTTCCGTCACGACTCCTCGGCGGGCCGTGGAGCTGGTCAGGAACAGTTGGAGTATTATCAGCGCACGGGTGAGCGTACGCGCTGGACGAATGCCCTGTTCAGCGGCATGCCTACGTTCCAGTCGGCACCGTCGTACAACAGTACCGACACGCTGTCGACGGCCATCAATGCCTACCACCTGTGGCTGCCCGAGAACGTGTGGTACGTGTTTGTCTACCTGTTAGGCTTCTATATCCTGCTCCGTGCCTTCGACTTCCGCTGGTACTTGGCGGCGTTGGGTTCGGTGATGTGGGCCTTCTCCACCTATTTCCTGATTATCATTGCCGCCGGCCACATCTGGAAGGTGTGGGCCCTGGCCTACCTGCCGCCGATGATAGCGGGCGTGGTGCTGGCCTACCGGGGTAGGTACCTGTGGGGACTCATCCTGACGGCCCTGTTCACGGCCTTCGAGGTGTATGCCAACCATGTGCAGATGACGTATTACTACCTGTTCATCATCTTCTTCATGGTGCTGGCCTACTTGGCCGAGGCCATCCGCGAGCACCGTATGGCCCGCTTCCTGAAAGCTACGGCTGTGTGCGTGGTGGGTGGAGCCGTGGGCATCCTGGTGAACCTGTCGAACCTTTACCACACTTGGCAGTACAGCCAGGAGTCGATGCGCAGCAAGAGCGAGCTGGTGAAGAAGAACACGGCCAACCAGACCAGCAGCGGGCTGGAGCGCGACTACATCACGCAGTGGTCGTATGGCATCGGCGAGACCTGGACGCTCCTGGTGCCCAACACGAAGGGGGGGGCCTCGCAGCCGTTGGCCATGAACAAGACGGCGATGGAGCATGCCGATAATAATTATATAGGTATATACCAGCAGCTTGGCCAGTACTGGGGCGAGCAGCCCGGAACGCAGGGCCCCGTCTATGTGGGCGCCTTCGTGCTGTTCCTGTTTGTGCTGGGGCTGTTTATTGTCAAGGGGCCTATGAAGTGGGCGCTCTTGGCGGCTACGGTGCTCAGTATCATGCTGTCGTGGGGTAAGAACTTCATGGGGCTTACCGACCTGTTCATCGACTACATGCCCATGTATGCCAAGTTTCGCACGGTGGCCTCCATTCTGGTCATCGCCGAGTTCACCATCCCCCTGTTGGCCATGATGGCGCTGCGGGAATTGCTACGTGAAGAGCGTATCAGCACTCACCTGAAGTACATCTGGATTTCTTTCGCCCTTACCGGTGGCATCTGTCTGCTCTTTGCCCTGATGCCCGGCCTGTTCTTCAGCAGCTTCGTGTCGACCAGCGAGATGCAGGCCATGTCGCAGTTGCCTTCCGAGCATCTGCAGCCGCTGATAGCCAACCTGACGGAGATGCGCAAGGCCATGTTCACCAGCGACGCCTGGCGCTCGTTCTTCATCATCGTCATCGGCGTGGGCTGCCTGTTGCTCTACAGGGCCAGGAAGCTGAAGGCCGGATACATGGTGGGAGTGTTGGTGGTGCTCTGCCTGATTGACCTGTGGCAAATCAACAAACGCTATCTCAACGACTCGATGTTCGTGCCGAAGTACGAGCGTGAGCAGGCTCAGCAGAAGACCGAGACCGACGAAGTCATCCTGGCCGACAAGGCACTGGACTACCGCGTGCTGAACCTGGCATCGAACACGTTCAACGAGAACGAGACCAGCTACTACCACAAGTCGGTAGGTGGCTATCATGCCGCCAAACTGCGCCGTTACCAGGAACTGATCGAGGCTTATATCTCGCCCCAGATGCAGGGTGCGTTCAAGGCGGTGGCTGAGGCTACGGGCGACATGACGCAGGTGGCTGGCGACAGCATCTACCCCGTGATCAATATGCTCAACACCAAGTACTTCATCCTGCCCTTGCAGGACGGTAAGACCGTGCCGGTGGAGAATCCCTACGCCTACGGCAATGCGTGGTTCGTCAACGACGTGAAGTTTGTGGATAATGCCAACCAGGAACTCGATGCCTTGGGCAAGCTTGACCTGCGCCACGAGGCGGTGGCTGATGCCAAATACCGCGAACTGCTGAAGCCCGTGGCCGAGGCAGAGTCTGATTCGGCCAGCATCGTCACGATGACCGCCTACGAACCAAACCGCCTGACATACGATGTGACGTCGGCCAAGGGTGGGGTAGTGGTGTTCTCGGAAATCTTCTATCCCGGCTGGACGGCTACCATCGATGGCCAGGAGGCAGAGTTGGGACGTGTGGACTACGTGCTGCGTGCCCTGACCGTCAGTCCCGGCCAGCATAAGGTGGAACTGTCGTTCTTCCCGAAGTCGCTGGACGTCACCGAGTCGGTAGCCTACGCGTCGTTAGGCATGCTCCTGCTCTTGATTATCCTTGCTGTGTTCTTGACGTATAAGAGAGGCAAGAACCCGCTCACTCGTTCAGAATAAACTGCCGCACGTATGCTTTGTGGCCGTAGCGGGCAACCACCACAAAGCAGATGAGGGGTACGAGGAACGATAAGTTGGTGGCCGGAAGTCCGGCCACCGTCCATTCTGTGTCGATGACAAGGGCCTGTATCGGCGGGAATACCGAACCGCCCAAGATGGCCATGATGAGTCCGGCACCGGCAAACTTCATGTTATCGCCGACGCCATGCAGGGCGATGCCGTAGATGGTGGGGAACATCAGCGACATGCAGGCGCTGACGGCTACCAGACAGTAGAGGCCGTTGCGGTCGGTGAAGAACACCACCCCCAGAACAGCTGTTCCGGCCAGGATGGCTAAGACAGCCAGCAACCGGGCGGGATGGATATACTTCAGGAACCAGGTGCAGATGAAACGGCTGACGGTGAACAGCACCATCGCCAAAATGTTATACTTCTGCGACAGTATCTCGGCCGCCTTCTCCTCCATGCCCTCGGCCATGAAGATTCGTGTGCCGTATTGGATGATGAACGTCCAGCACGTCACCTGGGCACCGACGTAGAAGAACTGGGCAATGACGCCCTCGCGGTAGTTCCTGATTCCAACCAGTTCGCGCATGGCTTGGGCCACCGACTTCTTGGCAGGCACGTCACTGTCCATCGGCATCTTGCTGATTCTGATGAGCAGCAATAGTAGCAGGGCGATGGCACCGATGTAGACGTATGGCTGTATCAGTATGCCGAGGTCGTAGTCCTTGATGAGGTTGAACTGCTGTTCGGGCATATCGAGGCGGGCAGCAGAGGTCATGGGACTCATCTTCGCCTGCACGAACTCCATAGCCACCCACATGCCAAGCAGGTTACCGATGGGGTTGAACGCCTGTGCCAGGTTCAGCCGCTGTGTGGCCGTTTCCTCGCTGCCCATGCAGTAGATGTAGGGGTTACAGCTGGTCTCTAAGAACGACAGTCCGCAGGTCAGCACGAAGTAGGCCAGCAGGAAAGGGAAGTAAAAGCCGAGCGCCTTGGCAGGCAGGAACAGCAACGAGCCGATGGCAAACAGCGCCAGTCCCAGCATGACACCCGCCTTGAATGAGTAGCGCTGAATGAACAGGGCGGCGGGGAATGCCATGATGAAGTAGCCAAAGTAGAATGCCACCGATACCATAGCGCCCTCGGTGACGCTCATACGGAAGATTTTGGAGAAGGCCTTTACCATGGGACTGGTCACGTCATTGGAAAAGCCCCACAACGCGAAGCACGTGGTAATCATTATAAACGGCAGCACCAGGTTTGTGCCATTCTTCATCAAGAATCCTGATTTCTTCATATTTTAGGTCGTTATTGGTCTTAGGATGGGCAAAAGTAACAAAAATTATTGGTAAAAGCGCAGGTTTTGGAAAATAATTGCTAATTTTGCCGCAAGAAACCCTTAAAAGATGAAGATATTACTCTCTTTACCCCCAAATTTGGTGGAGTGTTTCCACGATATTACTGGCTTAAGCCGCCAGGACTATTTCTGTACGTGCGACCCCGTTGGCCATCGGTTAGGCAGCGGAGGCGGCACGGCGTGGCTGCTGCAGCAGGCTTGTTTAAGTGAAAAGGGAAAAGTGAACTCTTCACTTTTTGACGACTGGTTGCCGCAGGAGAAGCGCATCTTGGTGCATGCTGGCGGACAGAGCCGACGACTGCCCTCCTACGCCGTATCGGGAAAGGTGCTGATGCCCGTTCCCGTGTTCCGCTGGGAGCGTGGCCAGCGGTTGTCGCAGACGCTCCTTGACTTGCAGCTGCCCCTGTACAAGCGGCTGATGGCGATGGCTCCCGATACGATTCACACGATGGTGGTCAGCGGCGATGTGTTCATTCGTGCCACCCAACCCTTGCAGCCGGTACCCGATGCCGATGTGGTGTGCTATGGTCTGTGGCTTCCCGCCTCGACGGCCAGGAACCACGGCGTGTTCGTCAGCCGACGCCAGACACCCACCGTATTGAAGCAGATGCTGCAGAAACCGTCGGTGCAGACGTTGGTTGAACTGCAGAAGGAACACTTCTATCTGACCGACATCGGCGTGTGGATGCTGTCGGACAAAGCGGTGAGACTGCTGATGAAGAAGACCGAGACGGATGATAAATCTCAAATCAAAGAATACGACCTTTACGGTCAGTTCGGCTGCACGTTAGGCACCGACCCTACGATTGACGACCCTGAACTGCGTGAGCTGAAGGTGGCAATCCTGCCCTTGCCCGGCGGCGAGTTCTACCACTTCGGAACCTCCCGCGAAATGATATCATCGACCCTTGCTGTGCAGAATTTAGTGAAGGACCAGCGGGAAATCATGCACCTCGACCGCAAGCCCCATCCCAGCATCTTCGTGCAGAACTCTGTCACGGAGATTGCGTTCACAGAGGACAATACTAACATCTGGATAGAGAATTCGTATGTGCCGAAGAGCTGGCACCTGACCCACGACCACGTGATAACCGGCGTGCCCCGCAACGACTGGGACATCACCCTGCAGCCGGGCGAATGTATCGACGTGGTGCCTGTCGGCGACAGCGACTACGAGGTACGGCGCTACCATATTGGCGATGCCGTCAACAGCAACGAACTGGCTGAGCGGGCCAATCTGCAACGCCTCTTTGCACAGCGGCGGGAGTTCCGCAAACAGAACTGGCCGGCACTGGCTGCCAACTGGCAGCACTCCGTGTTCTACCAGCTCGACCTCAACCATGCCGCCGAGGAGTTTCGTAAGGAACAGATACCCCTGCCACCACCCCTGCCTGCTGATGCGCCGTTGATGGCCCGTATCCACGATGCCATGTTCCGTGGTGACAGCAGGCAGGCTTTCGCTCTGCTTCGTGAAGCAATAAAAGATGAAAGATTGCAGAAGGGAGGCGATACCTCTAACCTCTTACCTCTTACCTCTCACCTCTGCAACGACCAGATAGTCTGGGCGCGTTCCCCGGTACGCATCGACATTGCCGGTGGATGGACGGACACGCCTCCCTACTGTCTGATGGAGGGCGGCAATGTCGTCAACTTAGCCATCGAACTGAATGGCCAACCTCCCTTGCAGGCCTACGTAAAGCCTTGTCGGAAACCGCATATCGTCCTGCGCAGCATCGACCTCGGTGCTACCGAGGTCATCGAGACCTACGAGCAGTTGGCTGATTACAACAAAGTGGGTTCGCCTTTCTCCATTCCCAAGGCTGCCCTGACCCTTGCCGGCTTTTTGCCAGGCTCCTCCCACCCTGTTTCTCTCACCTCTCACCTCAAAGAGTTTGGCTGTGGCATCGAACTGACACTGCTGTCGGCCATTCCCGCAGGCAGTGGCCTCGGTACGTCAAGCATTTTGGCGGCAACGGTCTTGGGAGCCTTGAACGACTTCTGCAACCTCGGGTGGGACAAGAACGAAATAGGCAACCGCACGCTTATCTTGGAACAGCTGCTGACCACTGGCGGTGGTTGGCAGGACCAGTATGGTGGGGTGCTCGGTGGCGTCAAACTGTTGCAGACGGAGCGTGGCTTCCGACAGAACCCCGTGGTACGCTGGTTGCCCGATGGTCTGTATACCCAACCTGAGTATGCCCAGTGTCACCTGTTATATTATACCGGCATCACCCGGACGGCCAAAACCATACTGGCCGAGATAGTGCGTCGTATGTTCCTCAACGAGCACGACCAGCTCGCCCTGTTACGCCAGATGAAGGAACACACGTTGCAGATGTATGAAGCCATTCAGCTGCAGGACTTCCGGCAGATGGGTCTGCTCGTCCGCAAGACGTGGGAGCAGAACCAGTTGCTCGACAGCGGCACCAATCCCCCTGAGGTGGCGGCCATTACCGACCTCATCGACGACCTGTGCCTGGGCTACAAACTGCCGGGTGCCGGTGGTGGCGGCTATCTGTATATGGTGGCCAAGGATGCCGAAGCTGCCGTCCGCATCAAAAACATCCTGAATGAGAACCGTCAGAACCCGAATGCCCGCTTCGTCGACATGACACTCTCGAAAACCGGCCTCCAAATCAGTAGAAGTTAAGAGTTAAGAATGATGGTGTTTAGGACAGTTGTCAACATCCCTGACCCGGGCTTCCGGATTGAGCCTTGCGAGGAAATGCTCTTCGTAGGCTCCTGCTTTGCCGACAGCATCGGCCAGCGGTTTGTTGAGGAGCGGTTCCGTGCCACGGTCAATCCCTACGGCACCATGTATAATCCTGCCTCGGTGCTGCATACGGTGGAACGTTGGCTCCCCCTCCAGTTGGAGGGGGGTGGGGGGAGGCTCCCCCGTATAGTCTTCCTCACCCTTGGCACCAACCACGTCTACCGTATGAAGGAGACGGGCGAGATAGTCGACAACTGCCAGAAACGTCCAGCCGCCCTCTTTCAGGAAGAACAGCTGACCGTCGATGAGTGTGCCGACTACCTGCTCCGTATCGTTGACGTGCTGCGCAGTCATCGTCCCGACGTTCAGGTCGTTTTCACCGTCAGTCCCATCCGCTACCGCAAATACGGCTATCATGAGTCCCAGCTTTCCAAGGCCACCCTGCTGTTGGCTACAGAACAGGTTTGCAGCCGACTCTACGGACTATCGCAGACAGACCGTGTTTGTCCGTGTCAGTCCGTTGCTTATTTCCCCGCCTACGAAATCGTGCTCGACGAACTGCGCGACTACCGCTTCTACAAGGACGACATGCTCCACCCCTCGCCACAGGCCGTAGAGTACATCTGGCAACAGTTGGTCGAACACTACTTCTCACCTGCTGCCAAGGAGTTCCTGCGTGAGTGGGCACCGCTGAAGGCAGCCCTCGGCCACCGTCCTTTTGACCCCGATTCCGAGGCCTATCGCGACTTTATGGATAAAACTATGTTAAAAGTGGCTGAGTTGCAGAAAAAATATCCTACCTTTGCACCTTAAAATAAGAAAGACGCTATGATATATACTATTGAAAAAGTGACCACATTGATTGGGGCACGCCGATATGGCGACCACGATGCCAACGTGAGATGGCTGCTGACCGACAGTCGCTCACTCTGTTTTCCCGAGGAGACACTGTTCTTCGCCTTGCGCTCGAAGCGCAACGACGGCCACCACTACATCGGCGAGCTCTATCGTCGTGGTGTCCGCTCGTTCGTGGTGGAACAGGTGCCTGAGCATCCGCAGCAGGATGCCAACTACCTGAAAGTGCCTTCTACGCTGGCAGCCCTGCAACGTTTGGCCGAACGTCATCGTGACGAGTTCGACATTCCCATCGTGGGTATCACCGGGTCCAACGGCAAGACGATGGTCAAGGAGTGGCTTTATCAGCTCTTGCTGCCGTCGCAGAAAATTGTGCGCTCGCCGCGTTCTTACAATTCGCAGATTGGCGTGCCGCTCTCTGTATGGCTGCTGAACGAGCAGACCGAGGTGGGCATCTTCGAGGCAGGCATCAGCCAGCCGGGCGAGATGATGGCCTTGCACGACATCATACAGCCCACCGTCGGTGTCCTGACTTGCCTGACCGATGCCCATCAGGAGAATTTCCGCTCCATGGAGGAGAAGTGCCTGGAGAAGTTGGAACTGATGCACGACACGACGGCCATGATTTATCCAACCGACGACAATACCGTGAGCCGTTGCATCCGCCGTATGCACTATCAGGGCGAGAAGATAGGATGGTCGCGCACCGACGAGCAGGTTCCCTTCTTTGTGACAGCAGTTGAGAGTTGTCAGACTCCACTCCCTTTGGGAGGGGTAGGGGGTGGGTCCCATGTCACCTATATATATAAAGGTACGCCCGGAGAGTACACCATCCCCTTCATCGACGAAGCCAGTATCGAGGATAGCATCATCTGTGCGGTCACTGCGCTGCACCTGGGACTCACGCCCGGCCAACTGGCAGAGCGGATGCCCCTCTTGGAGCCTATTGCCATGCGCCTTGAGGTGAAGCAGGGACAGCACGGCTGTACGCTCATCAACGACTCCTACAATTCCGACATCAATTCGTTGGACATCGCTCTCGACTTCATGAACCGTCGCCAGCAGCCGACTGTCAAGCGGACGCTGATATTGAGCGACATCTACCAGAGTGGTGAGCAGCCTGAGGAACTTTACCGACAGGTGAACGACCTCTGCATGAAGCGTGGCATCGACAAGCTCATCGGCATCGGCGAGGAGCTTTCGTCTCACTCCCGCACTTTCCTCGTAGCCGAAAAATACTTTTTCACCACTACGCAGGACTTCCTCTCCAGCCCTGTCTTCCAGCAGCTGCGCGACGAGGTCATTCTGCTCAAAGGCTCTCGCCGCTTCGGCTTTGAACATATCACAGAGTTGCTCGAGCAGAAGGTACACGAAACCATCTTGGAGGTGAACCTCAACGCCTTGGTCGACAACCTCAACTACTTCCGCTCGTTCCTGAAGCCTGAGACCAAGATGGTGTGTATGGTGAAGGCTGATGCCTACGGTGCCGGTGCTGTCGAGGTTTCCAAGACGCTGCAGGACCATCGTGTCGACTACCTGGCAGTGGCAGTGGCCGACGAAGGTGTGGCACTGCGCAAGGCGGGCATCACGGCCAACATCATGATTATGAACCCCGAGATGACGGCCTTCAAGACTATGTTCGATTACGACCTCGAGCCTGAGGTCTATTCTTTCCGCTTGTTGGATGCGCTGATTAAGGCTGCCCGCAAGGAGGGTATCACCGGCTGGCCGGTACACATCAAGCTCGATACCGGCATGCATAGGTTGGGCTTCGACCCTGAGCACGACATCGACGAACTGATTGACCGTCTGCACCATCAGCAGGCCGTCATCCCGCGTTCGGTGTTCAGCCATTTCGTGGGGTCTGACAGCGATGACTTCGACGACTTCTCGGCCCGGCAGTTTGACTTGTTCGACAAGGGTAGCCGCAGCTTGCAGGCTGCCTTCAGCCATAAAATACTGCGCCATATAGATAACTCTGCCGGCATCGAGCACTTCCCCGAGCGGCAGATGGACATGTGCCGCCTTGGCATCGGCCTCTATGGGGTGAACCCCTACGAGTCACATGAGTCCTATATGCCTCATGAGTCGCTGAAGACCGTGTCCACCCTCAAGACCACCATCCTGCAGCTGCGTCATGTCAAGGCAGGCGACTCGGTAGGCTATAGCCGTCGCACGGTACTCAGCCGCGACAGCGTAATCGGGGCCATCCCCATCGGTTATGCCGACGGTCTGGACCGCCATTTGGGCAACCGTCATGGCTATTGCTTGGTAAACGGACAACGGGCTGAGTATGTGGGCAACATCTGCATGGACGTGGCTATGATTGATGTGACAGACATCGACTGCCGGGAGGGCGACACCGTTGAGATTTTCGGACAGAACCTGCCGGTGACGGTGCTCAGCGATACCATCGACACCATTCCCTATGAGGTGCTGACCGGTGTCAGCCCCCGTGTCAAGAAGGTTTATTATCAGGATTAGCGAACCTTGGCGTATTTCTTTCCGTTCACGATGTAGATACCGGTTGGCAATGCGCTGTTTGGCGATGTGCCATGTGCTATTCTGCGGCCTTGCAGGTCGTAGACGATGCCGGGACGTTGTGCTGCGTTGACGACGGTTTTGATGCCGTCACTGACGGGATGGCTGGCCCGGTATCTGAACGACATGGTGCCGTCGTCGTTCTGCCTGATGTCGAGTATGGCACTTTCCATCAGCTTTGTTCCCTTGGAGTTCTTGTTGAAGAGTGTGGCGGCGGGACTTGATGTAGCCGTCAGGCTGTCGTTGGCCTGGTAGGGGTAGAGGTCGGTATTTAGGGTATTCTTACTGTAGTACGAGCTTATCGCTGACCAGTATTTGGAGTCGTCGTCGTCGTCCGCATGGAACAGGGTCATGCGCTGATGGTCGTTCCCGCAGGTTAGTTTCATTGCGAGTGCCTCTTCTAATGTCAGAATGGTGTTGGGGATATTGTTCACCCACACCTCGCTGTCGAAGTCCACATGGGTAATCATCATTCCGGCGGCGGGGTAGGATTTGTCCCAACCCGTCTTTTGGCGGTTCTCTATCATATAGAATTCGTCGTGATGGGCGTCGTTGTATATGATGTAGGTGCTGCCATGCTCGCTGATGGGCTTGACGCTGTCGATGTCGGCGTCGTGGTCGGACAGCACTATAGGCTCCTGCCATCCGCACATCATCTTCTCGTAGGCCGTGTAGCCTACCGGTCTGAAACCGTTGCCGGCATGGCTGCCTCCGCTCATCAGGTCGAAGTCGTTCATGCCGAAGGCTCCTCTGTAGATGATGTCGTAGAAGTCGGGGAATCCTAAGCAGTGGGAGAACTCATGGCAGAAGGTGCCAATGCCGTTGATGCGGCCTGACTTGGCAAGCTCGTTGGCGCAGGCGTAGACGTTGATGGCCATGCCGTTGATGACGTATGGCCTGCCGATGGCTTCTTTCATGTTCCACATGTGGGGCCAGATGGCGTTCTTGTCCGACGTGTCCGACTCGCTCTTGCCCGCGTAGACTACGAACACCTCGTCCACTTCCCCGTCGCCATCCCAGTCGTAGTCGGCGAAGTTGACCTTGTCGGCCACGGCCTCGCACATCTCGATAATCATCTCCTCAGGGTGTACGTCCAACCCCTCTTTGTCGTTCTCTCCGTAGTGCTTGTATTCGTACTTGGTGGTGTAGGGGCCGAGGACGTCGAACTCCAACTCAAACTGTCCGTCACTCTGGTCGTAGAAATAGTCGGCCACGCTCCCTACGAAGCCTTCCTGTGTGGTGTAGCCTCGGGTGTTCAGTATGTCGTGGTATTTCTCGCGGTCGTTTTGTTCCTTGAACTTCTTGTCGGTAAACTCGGCCAGGATGACCAGTCCCCGGTTCTTGCCTGTGAAGTGGGTGCGGTCGCCTGTCTTCACCCTCATCTGCTGCATGCGCGACGCGGCTGTTTTCCGGGCATTCACGGTACGCCAGCATCCGATGCCCTTCCTGGGGGTGCTGGCAGTGGTTGTGGCGGTCGAAAGAAGCAGTGCACCGACTGCCGTCAGTATGGTCTTAATCATATTTTATAGATGTAATAGCAAATATGAGGGTACAAAGTTACAAACTTTCTTTCAATTTCTGCTGCTATTTGAAAAATAATTCGTACTTTTGCACCGTATAATGCGCTAAAAACAAACAAACTAATCAATAAACAATGGAACAAGTATTCAGTTACATTATCAGTCTCGGAGCATCGGTCATGATGCCCATCCTGTTTACCATCATCGGCCTGTGCATCGGCATGAAGTTCGGCAAGTCACTCAAGAGCGGACTCTACGTCGGCGTCGGTTTCGTGGGCTTAGGCATTGTCACGGCGCTGCTGACCACCAACTTCGGGGGTCCGCTGAGCGACATCTCCGAGCTCTACGGCCTGCAGCTCGGCGTGTTCGACATGGGCTGGCCCGCCGCTGCCGCCGTGGCCTATAACACGGCCGTCGGCGCCCTCATCATCCCCATCTGTCTGGGTGTGAACTTCCTGCTGCTGGTTACCAAATGCACGCGCACGGTGAACATCGACCTGTGGAACTACTGGCACTTCGCCTTCATCGGCGCTGTGGCCTACTTCGTCATGGACCAGTCGCTGGCCTGGGGCTACTTCGCCGCCATCGTCTGCTACATCAACACGCTGGTGATGGCCGACCTGACGGCCGACCGTTTCCAGGGCTACTACGAGGGCATGGAGGGCATCAGCATACCGCAGCCCTTCTGCCAGAGCTTCACACCCTTCGCGCTGGTCATCAGCAAGGCGCTCGACATGATTCCGGGCTTCTCGAAGCTCGACATCGACGCCGAGGGCCTGAAGAAGCGCTTCGGTGTGCTCGGCGAGCCGCTGGTGCTGGGCGTCATCGTCGGCGCGCTCATCGGACTGCTGGCCCAGCTGGACGTCAAGAAGGTCCTGTTCCTCGGCGTCACCATGGGCGCCGTCATGGAGCTCATACCGCGCATCACCCGCCTGTTCATCGACGGCCTGATGCCTATCTCGGAGAAGACGCAGGAGGTGGTGAAGCGCAAGTTCAACGGCAAGAAGGTCTACATCGGCATGTCGCCCGCCCTGGTCATCGGCCATCCCACGACGCTCGTCGTCTCGCTGCTGCTCATACCCGTCACGCTCGGGCTGGCCGTCGTCCTGCCCGGCAACCAGTTCCTGCCGCTGGCCTCGCTCGCAGGCATGTTCTACGTCTTCGTCATGGTGCTGCCCTACACCAAGGGCAATGTCGTCAAGACGTTCATCATCGGACTCATTGCACTGGCCGTCGGACTGTGGTTCGTCACCGACATGGCGCCCGCCTTCACCCAGGCTGCCAAGACGGTGTTCGAGCAGACGGGCGATAAGGCCGCCGACATTCCCGCCGGCTTCGAAGGTGGAGCCCTCGACTTCGCCTCCTCCCTCTTCGGCTGGGTCATCTACAAGTGCGTGGCCTATCTGAAGTGGATTGGCGCCGCTGTGCTCACCCTCGTCACCGTCGGCATGGTCGCCTGGAACCGCAAACGTATTGTTGCCGAGGACTCCAGCCACAACGAGATAACGAAATAACGAGATAACGAAATAACGAGATAACGAAATAACGAGATAACGAAATAACGAGATAACGAAAAAATTAAGATTAAAGCAATGAAGAAAACGATTCTGAGCACCGCCCTGCTAATGGGTGCGCTGGGCATGAACGCCCAGCAGAACGTCAGCTTCCAGACCGCCTGCCACCCGGAGGACGTGAAGCATTACGACACCAAGACACTGCGCGAGCGCTTTGTCATGGAGAAAGTGATGGTGGCCGACCAGATTAACCTGACCTATTCGCATTACGACCGCTTTATCTTCGGCGGCGCAATGCCAGTGAACAAAACCCTGAAGCTCGAGAACTTCCTCGAACTGGGACTCGACGTCGACCCCGGCATCAAGGAGAAGTACTTCCTCTACAACCGTGAGCTCGGCGTCGTGAACTGCGGCGAGGGCGACGGCGTCGTCATCGTCGACGGCAAGGAGTACGCCCTCTCGCCGAAGGAGGCACTCTACATCGGCCGGGGACACATCGGCAAGGACAAGGACGTGAACAAGGAGGTGCTCTTCCGCTCGAAGGACGCCAAGAAGCCTGCCAAGTTCTACCTCAACTCAGCCACCGCCCACCAGCACTACAAGACGCAGTGGATTACCCTCGACGGACGCAAAGGCTCGCTGAAGGCCGCCGTCTGGGGGCCCGTCGGCTCCTTGGAGGAGTGCAACAACCGCACCGTCTATAAGCTCATAGTCAACGATGTGCTCGAGGAAGGACCCTGCCAGCTGCAGCTCGGACTGACCCAGCTCAACCCCGGCGCCGCATGGAACACCATGCCGCCCCACACCCACGGCCGACGCATCGAGGCTTACTACTACTTCAACCTGCCGCAGGACCAGACCATCGCCCACATCATGGGACAGCCCGAGGAGAGCCGAGTCGTCTGGCTCCACAACGAGCAGGCCATCATGTCGCCCGAGTGGAGCATGCACGCCGCTGCCGGCACCTACTACTACACCTTCATCTGGGGTATGGCAGGCGAGAACCTCTATTATAATGACAAGGATAATATTCCCGTCATCGACATCAGGTGACACCCACATAATAAATGAAAGTATTAACAAATAATGGATGCCCCCGACAGTAACCAAGCTCCCCTCCCCCGAGCGGGAGGGGCAGGGGGTGGGCTCAACTATGACACCAATTCAAACAACCAGAATGACCAACTTCCGTTGGGTGATTTGCGGACTGCTGTTCCTGGCAACTACCGTCAACTACATGGACCGTCAGGTCTTGTCGCTTACCTGGAAAGACTTCATCTCTCCTGAGTTCCACTGGACCGATGCCGACTACGGCTTCATCACCGGTATGTTCTCACTCTTCTATGCCATCGCCAACCTCTTCTCGGGAAAGTTCATCGACTGGATGGGCACCAAGTGGGGCTATCTCATCGCCATCTTCGTATGGTCTACAGGTGCCGTGATGCACGCTGGTTGCGGATGGGTCGCCATGCAGTACGAGGGCTACAGCTCCATAGCCGAGTTAGGCCAGCTGACGGGCGACGCAGCCGTGGCCATCGCCACCGTCTCCGTCTATCTGTTCCTGGCATGCCGCATGATCCTCGCTGTCGGTGAGGCCGGCAACTTCCCTGCCGCCATCAAGGCTACCGCCGAGTACTTCCCCAAGAAGGACCGCGCCTTCTCCACCTCTATCTTCAACAGCGGCGCTTCCGTCGGTGCCCTCGCTGCTCCCGCCACCATCCCCCTCTTGGCCCGTGCCTGGGGATGGGAGATGGCCTTCATCATCATCGGTGTGCTCGGCTACGTCTGGATGGGCCTGTGGATGTGGTTCTACGAAAAGCCACGCCAGAACAAGCGCGTCAACCAGGCCGAGCTGAACTACATCGAGCAGGACAACGACCTGGCCGAGGTGCAGGACCGCACTGCCGAGAAAGTAGAAAAGACCATTCCCTTCTTCCAGTGCTTCACCTTCCGTCAGACGTGGGCCTTCCTCGTGGGCAAGTTCATGACCGACGGCGTGTGGTGGTTCTTCCTCTTCTGGGCACCCGCCTATTTCTCCGATCAGTATGGCTATACCTCCGACTCCACGATGGGTATCCTGCTCATCTTCACGCTCTACCTCATCGTCACCGTCCTCTCCATCGGTGGTGGCTACCTGCCCAAGTATTTCGTTGAAAAGCGTGGCATGAATCCCTACTTGGGACGTATGCGTGCCATGCTCATCTTCGCCTGCTTCCCCGTCCTCGGACTCCTGGCACAGCCCCTCGGCACCTTGAGTGCCTGGTGGCCCGCCATCCTCATCGGTCTGCTCGGTGCCGGGCATCAGGCGTGGTCAGCCAACCTCTTCTCGACTATCGGCGACATGTTCCCCAAGTCCACCATCGGCACCATCGTCGGCCTTGGCACGATGACAGGCGGCTTCGGCTCTATGGCCATCAACATGGGGTCCGGTGAGTTCTTCACCTGGGCTGCCGCTCAGGGCAGTGCCTTCTCCTTCTTCGGTTTCGAAGGAAAGCCTGCTGCCTACATGGTAGTGTTCTGCATCTGTGCCGTAGCCTACCTTATCGGCTGGGTCATCATGAAGACCCTCGTCCCGAAGTACAAGCCCATTGTAGTGGGGTAATCCACAAAACCAAAAGCGGCCCGCATTTACAAAATGCGGGCCGCTTTTGGTTTTGTGGGAACACTAATCAGCGTTCTCGAAATTGCGGATTTTGCCGAGATAATACTGGCGGACGTCAGCCCAGCGGTAGTAGGGACCTGTGATGGGTTGGCCAGGCATGGTCACCTCGCGCTCGTTGAGCAGTGCCTTAACCAGGATGTCGCCCTCCTTGCCTTTCTTCGGACGGTAGAAGATGAGCTGCACGTTGCAGGCCATGGGGAAGATGCGGTAGTTGCGCCATACGTTGTCGAGCGTGTCGAGGTTCTCGACCTTGGCACCACACTGGCCTAACTCCAAGAGGCAGGCAAGGGGCATGACGCACACCTCGTGGCCGAAGCGGAGCGTGGCCTGGGGAGTCTTAGCAGTCGGGGATTGCAAATCCCCTCCAACTGATTGCAAATCCCCTCCAACTGAGAGAGGCACGATGGTGTCGGTAGTCTCGATGATGTTCTTCAGCAGGTTGAGCTGGCTGAAGGGCATGACGCTGCCCGTCTGGGGGGCTGGTCCGTAGTCGAGGTACCACCCGATGTTGCGCTGCTTCCACTGGTTGTACACCTCATCATCGGTGAAGAGCGAGTACAGCTCAATGTCGGTGTCGTGGCTCTGCATGTTGGCAGCCACCTCGAAGAGCTGGCGCATGAGTGCCCCGGCGCGGATTTCGTCGTAGACATACTGCTGGTCGTTGAACAGCACCTTCATCAGACGTTCGGGGTTGGTCAGCTTCTTGTTGTACTCGTTGCGCAGTTTACTGGCGCTGCGTCCCTTCTTGCGAACCTCACCTTCCCAGGGCTGGTTGAGGTAATACTGGAACGACTCGCTGACGTCGTTGCGGATACGGGCGGTGGGATTGGCGGCTGCCAGTTCCTCGCACTCGGCTTCCATTGACAGGATGCAGCGGATGACGACAGTGGAGCGGGCATCGATGGGTACGTTCTTGGCCTTGAAGATTTCGGGGAAGTTCTTGGCCATGCGGCTGCCGATGCCGTGGTGCTGGCGCTCGCCAACAGTGGTGAGCTCGCCCAGACGCTTGATGGTGGTGGGATAGAAAGCTTCCAATTTCTGCAGCACGGCTTTTCCCTCGGGGGTCAGTTTGCCAGCTGCATCAGCGTCGCGCATGGTGTTCAGCGGACTGGTGTAGTCGCCTTCACTGATGAGCCAGCGCGAGCCGTGACGACCGTAGTGGCTCATGTAGAACGGCTCGTAGTCCTTGGGGGCTGCTGTGAGCGGTGCGGAGGGCAGATAGCGGTCGTAGTCAAGGTAGTTGGAGCCAGAGAGGTAACGGTTGGCTTTGATTTCCTCTTGGGCGGTTTGGGCTGCAGCAGTGCCGCAGCACAGCAGACAGAGGGCGATTACAGATGTTCTCATAGTCCTAATTTCTTGCGGATGTTGGCGGGGATGGCGTTCTTGTTGATGAGGAAGTCCATGGTGTTGGCGGCGATGAAGGTCTTGGTCATGTACCATGTGCCTTTAAATTCGCCCGTCTCGCCCCATGAGTTCTTTACCATGTAATACTCCTTGCCGGCCTGGTCCTTGGCCACGCCGTAGATGAGCATGCCGTGGTCGTCGGTCAGTTCCCAGTTGTCGAAGCGCTCCTGGCGCATCTCCTGAGTGGCAGTCACCTCGGGAACCTTGTAGCCTAAGGAGTCGATGATGCTGCGACGCTTCTCGGCGGTGAGTTTCAGCCATCTGGCCATGTCGCTGCCTGCGAGGCTCTCGGTCTTCTTGGTGTCGACGGCGTAGGCCAGTCCCTGACGGGTGAAGCCAGGCTCGCTGACATCGCCGCCCCAAGCTACGGTATAGCCTTGCTCAATGGCATTGTCGATGACCTGCATCATCTCTTCCATCGGCAGGTTGTAGCTCAGCGGGAAACGCCAGTTGTCCTGCACCTCGACAGCAAAAGCCGTGTAGAAGGGGTGATGGGTATAACTGGTGACAGAGACATAGTCGTCGAGGTTGATGCCGAGTGATTTGACGAACGACTTCGGAGTGTACTCCTTGCCCTCGAAGGTGAACTTCTCCGGGCACTTGCCGAGGTAGGCATCGAGGATGCCCTGCAGGCCGACCTTCCACTGGTTGGAAATCTTCTTAGCGTCGCTCTTGGCAATGGCTGCCACGTAAGGCTCCAGCAGAGAGAAGAACTCGTTGAAGTTGTTCAGTGAGTCGCCGTACAGCGAGCCAGGGAAGGGCATGGCATCCTCAGGGCAGATACCGTGGGTCTTGAGTGTGGCCAGCACGTCTTCGGAGGAGCCACCTTGTGCAAACTGGCAGTCACCGTGGTAGCGTACCACCTGGATGGCGCGCTCCAAATAGGTCTTGTTGGCTACGAACGATTCGCAGAGGTCGTAGGTCTTGCCGGTGGCCTTCAGAATTTCGGCCTCGAAGAACGAGAGGGTGGAGTAGTCCCAGCAGGTGCCAGAACGGTTCTGGTCCTTAACGGAGGTGATGGGGTTCTCCTTGATGGTGGTAAATACTGGCTTGTTCTGGTCTTTGGCAGGAGCCTTCTTCTTGGCTGCGCTGGCACTGACGGCCACCATAGCCATGAGTGCGAAAGTTAGAATCTTTTTCATTGTTATTGTTTTTTGACGTTATGACGTTATTACGAGTTGTTGTTGGCCATAAAGGCTTCAAGTTCGGCGGGGTGGTAGGGTATACGCTTCGAGCCGAGGAAACGGCAGCCATCGTTGGTGATTAGCAGGTCGTCCTCGATGCGGATGCCACCGAAATCCTTGTAGGTGTCGAGCTTGTCGAAGCACAGGAACTCGGCACAGTGGCCTTCATTGCGCCACAGGTCGATGAGGTGGGGGATGAAGTAGATGCCCGGCTCGTCGGTAACCACGAACCCCGGCTCTAACTTGCGGCCCATGCGCAGACAGTTGGTGCCGAACTGCTCGAGGTTGGGACGTGTCTCGTCGTCGAAGCCGACGTAGATTTGTCCGAGTCCTTCCATGTCGTGAACGTCCATACCCATCATGTGACCCAGTCCGTGGGGCAGGAACATGGCGTGGGCTCCAGCGCGGACGGCCTCTTCCGTGTCGCCCTTCATGAGTCCCAACTCCTTCAGCCGTTCTGTCATCAGCCGACAGACCGCGAAATGGACGTCCTGATACTTCACCCCAGGTTTTGCCACCTCGAGGACGTAGTCGTGGCACTGTTCGACGATGCTGTAGATTTCCTGTTGCCGCTGCGTGAACTTGCCGTTGACAGGCATGGTGCGGGTATGATCGGAGCAATAGTCGTTGAGTTCGCATCCCGCATCGCAGAGCACGAGACGTCCGTCCTCAAGTGGAGCGTCGGAAGGTGAGCCGTGCATAATCTCGCCATGCTGGGAGAAGATGGTGCCGAAGCTGTTGCCCTGTGCCAAAGAGCGGGCGATGCCGTCGACCTGTCCGCCAACAAAGCGCTCGGTCACACCGGGCCGGATAAGCAGCTGAGCCGTGGTGTGCATGACGTAGCCCACGTCGCAGGCTGCCTCGATGTAGGCTATCTCCTCGGCGCTCTTTGTGGCACGCATTTTCACCACAGCCTTGATGAGGGGCAGAGAAGCCGCTTCTTTCTGCTTGGAGGGGTGGATGCCCGTCAGGTCCATGATTTGGATTTTGGTGTCGTAGCGGTAGGGCGGCAGGAAATGGATGCGCCTGTTTGTTGCTGTGGCACAGCAACATACTTGACGGAGTTGGGACATAGGGGCTGTCTTGGTGATGCCCACCTCAGCGGCCAGGTCGGCCACGCTGGGGACGAAGCCCATCCAGACAATGTCCTCGATGTCGATGTCGTCGCCGATAAGGATGTCTTCGTCGTTATCGATGTCGATGATGCCCACCAGTCCGTCGCGGTGCTGTCCGAAGTAGTAGAGGAACGACGAATCCTGACGGAACGGAGCGTACCCGTTAGCCGGATAGTTGGCTGGCGACTCATTGTTGCCGAAGAGGACGATGACGCCCTCTCCAACCAGTTTCTTCAGTTCGGCTCGCCGCCGAATGTAGGTCTCTTTGCTGAACATTCAGGTAGTGCTTTTTATAGTTTAACGGTTGTTGTCGTAGACCACTTTCATCAGTTTCTTTCCCAGCTCATCGGCCTCGGCCATGGTCTGCGCCTCGCTATAGACACGGATGATAGGCTCAGTGTTCGACTTGCGCAGGTGTACCCAGCGGTCGGGGAAGTCAATCTTCACGCCGTCGATGTCGTTGACCTGGGCAGAAGGGTCGTGAGCGAACATCTCCTTCACGTTGGCCAGGATGGCGTCGATGTCGGTGTCGGGCGTCAGGTCGATGCGGTTCTTGGCTATCTGGTAGTCAGGGAATGTCTTTCTCAGTTCGGAGGCGGTGCAGCCCTTCTGTGCCAGCGATGACAGGAACAGGGCGATGCCCACGAGGGCGTCGCGGCCATAGTGGCTCTCAGGATAGATGACGCCGCCGTTGCCTTCGCCGCCAATGATGGCCCCCACCTCCTTCATCTTTGTCGTGACGTTGACCTCGCCCACTGCGGCAGCGGTATAATGTCCGCCGTGACGCTCTGTGATGTCTCTTAAAGCGCGTGTAGAGGAAAGGTTGCTTACGGTGTTCATTGAGCATTGACCGTTCTTGCCTTCGGTCGAGCAGACCGTTGAACATTGGGAGAGGACGTAGTCGGCTACGGATACCAGGGTGTACTCTTCGCCGAACATGGTGCCGTCCTCGCAGATGAAGGCCAGACGATCGACATCGGGGTCAACGACGATGCCCAGGTCGAAACCACCCTGACGCATGCGTTCCATGATGCCGCTGAGGTTCTTCTCTAACGGTTCGGGGTTATGGGCGAACTGGCCCGTACACTCACCGTTAAGTATTTCGTAGTCGACACCGAGGGCCTCGAAGAGCTGGGGCAGGATGATGCCGCCGACAGAGTTGATGGTATCGGCACAAACACGGAACTTGCGCTTTCTGATGGCATCAACATCGGCCAGGCGCAGGTCGAGTACTGACTGCACATGACGCTGGTTCATGGTGTCGTCGTTGATGACGCGGCCCAGCTGCTCGACGGGGGCGTAGTCGAAGTCCTCAGCCTCGGCAATGCGCAGTACTTCGGCACCGTCGGCTGCTGTCAGGAACTCGCCTTCGCTGTTGAGCAGCTTCAGGGCGTTCCACTGTGTGGGGTTGTGTGAGGCTGTGATGATGATGCCACCGTCGGCCTCGTGCCAACGGACGGCCAGCTCTGTTGTGGGGGTGGTGGCCAGTCCGATGTCGATGACTTCGTAGCCCATGCCCACCAGTGTGCCACAGACGATGTCGCGTACCATAGGGCCTGAGATACGGCCGTCACGGCCCACCACGATTCTCTTGCCTTTAATAAATGTGGCGTATGCCGTTGTGAACTTTACGATGTCTAACGGGTTGAGCGTGTCACCCGTATGTCCGCCAATAGTGCCGCGGATGCCGGAAATGGATTTTATCAGGGTCATGTTTAATTACGAATTAAGAAGTATTATCGTCCTCTCTGGAAAGTGATGATGTAATAATAGGGTATCACGTTGGCCTTGGCGTTGTTGGTCGTTCCCTGTGAGTGGGGTACGATGAGTTTTACCTTCGCTATCTCGTCGCCAGGCTTCATCTCCCTGCCTATGTTGATGTATTGCAGGGGCACCAGCCAACCTTCAGGCACGCTGGCTCCGTACACGTCGTTCATCATTCCGCAGATAAAAGTGGCGCTGTAGGTGCTGCCCGACCGGGTAACGTTCATGATGTCGGGGTCGAAAGGCGCGTTGTACATATTGGTGTAGACCGTTGTGTCCTGAATGGACTTTTCCACAAAGCGGCAGATGACACTCAGCGTCTCGCCGTCCTTGATTTTCTCGCCGCAGCCCTGTCGCACTATCTGCATGTAGACACCGCTCTTGGTGAGATAGACGAACTGCTTGTCGCCAACGGTCTTTTCACCTTGTTCCTTGAACTGGTCTTCGCCGATGATGACGAAGCTGGAGTCAGAGATAAACCGCTCAATGTTGTCGCGCTCTTTTTCCTTCAATTCTCCGTAAGTCTCATAGTCATTGCAGGCTGCCATTCCGAGGAGGATTGACAGCAGGATGACTGAAAAAATGCTCTTTCTCATGTTGCTTGTTACTGTTTTGGGCACAAAGTTACGAAATATTCTGCAAACGGCGGCACGATTAGCCTACTTTAACAGGCTTTCATAGTGCAATATGGCCTGTTGAGTAACCTTGACGGCCTCGTCGATGGAGCAGTACAGCCGTCCGCCAGAAGCGTTGAGGTGACCACCGCCATTGAAGAACTCGGCCGCCATCTTGTTGCAGGGGAACTGGTCGACGCTGCGCAGCGATACCCATACGAGGTTGTCCTTCTCGCTGTCTTCACGCAGCGAGATGCTCAGTTTGAGGCCTTTAATCTGCAGGGGCATGTTGACAAGTCCCTCGGCATCGCCCTTGACAAAATGGAAGCGTCGCATGTCAGCGCGTCGCAGGACGTAATAGGAAGCATGTCGCTGGCTGTCGACCACCAGGCACTTCAGCATGACGTAG
Source organism: uncultured Prevotellaceae bacterium (assembly GCA_947168395.1). GTDB lineage: Bacteria > Bacteroidota > Bacteroidia > Bacteroidales > Bacteroidaceae > Prevotella. The sequence goes on from CAMVLT010000005.1 coordinate 106,648, forward strand.
CCCGTCAGCCGGAGCCGGTTCTCGGAGAAGTTGTGATAGACGTTGCGGTAGATACGGTCCTTGTTGATGCCTTTGGTGAGCAGTTGCGAGATGATGTAGAAGATGGCAGGGTCGTTGGAGTTGAAGGTGAATCCACCCGTATCGGTCATCATGCCGCAATAGATGGGAGCGGCAAAGTGCTTTGTCTGCTTCTCAAAGCCACCCAACTGCCACACAATACGGAATATGAGCTCACTGGTGGACGACATGTCGGGATGGCTGATGGTGAGGACGGCAGGCACGTCAGGACCTAAGTGATGGTCGATGAGCACCCGCTGGGCTTTGGTGTTGAGTAAAGCATCCTGCATCTCGTCGACACGGCTTGGCACGTTGTAGTCCAGACAGAACACCAGGTCGGCGATGCTGAACAGCAGGTCGGCTTGCTCCTTGTGCTTGTCGTAGCGCAGTATTTTCTCGGTGTTGGGCATCCACAGCAGGTAGTCGGGAAACAGGTCGGGCACGATGACGGTAGGTTCCTTGCCCACTGTCCTGAGATACTCTGCCCACCCCAAGCTGGAGCCTATGGCATCGCCGTCAGCACTCTGATGGCAGGTGATGATGATGTTTTGGGCATCAGAAATCAGCTGGCCCAACTGAGCCAGCTGATTGTCAGTCAGTATGTTGATATTCATTTAGAACAGCTTGTTGGGATAAACACCCTCGTCGACGAGGCTTTGGATGCGGTCAACGGTGGCCTGACGGTCGGCAGCGTATGTGACGCCGAACCACTTCGAAGTGGTGTCGAGCACCTCGCAGGTGGCAGTACCCTCGGTGATGAGTTTGTTGACCATCAGCGGGATAAAGAACTCGGCCTTCAGGTTCTCCATGTTCTTGGGGTCGCTGAGGAACTCCTTGAAATAGGCTTCGGAGTAGTCGAAGTAGTCGGGAGTGAAGCCCCACATGTTCATCGACACAGGCACGTTCTCCTCTAAGGGGAACCACTCGTCCCCGTCCTTGTAGCAGATGGCGTTGCCTTTGTCGGCTATGCGCATGATTTCAGTGCGCTCCACCACGTCCGTCAGATGGCGCTTCTCGTTGTAGGCACAGACGCCGCGTGCCACAGAGCCGTTCTCAGAGAGCGTGTTGCAGCAGCGGAAGCCTACCATAGCGTACTCGTTCTTCGAACCTTCGGGCAGTCCGGCCAGGAACTTGCCAATCTGCATGAAGGCATCGCGTCCGTAGAAGTCGTCGCAGTTGATGACGCAGAACGGCTCCTTGATGATGTCCTTGCCCATGAGCACGGCGTGGTTCGTACCCCACGGCTTCACACGGCCTTCAGGAACGCTGAATCCCTCAGGCAGCGAGTCGAGAGCCTGGAAGCACAGTTCGCAGGGCACCTGTCCCTCGTATTTGGAAAGTATCTGTGTGCGGAACTGCTCTTCGAAGTCCTTGCGGATGACCCACACGATTTTGCCGAAGCCAGCCTGAATGGCGTCGTAGATGCTATAGTCCATGATGGTTTCGCCGTTGGGGCCCAGCCCGTCGAGTTGCTTCAGTCCGCCGTAGCGGCTGCCCATACCGGCAGCGAGTAAGAAAAGAGTTGGTTTCATAATCTTATTGTTCTATTAAATAAATATTAGGTTACTGTATTTGGCTACAAAGTTACGAATTTTAATCGAGAAACGAGTACACAGGATAGCCAGAAATGCCGACATTAATATTATTTAACCCGAAGGGGTGTATGACATTATTAGCTATCTGCTTGAACTTGTATGTTTATGCACTTCCAGATTGGGCCGGGCGGAGTGAGAGTTTGGGTAGGGTAAACCCGGACTTTCCCTAGGGTAAACTCCGACTTTACCCTAGGGAAACTAAGATGAGGGCGCTGGTGTGCATGTTCATGCAAAATATGCATAAACATGCGGTTTTGCCGGTGTGTTATCATTCTGGTGGCTTTCTTGTGTATGTTTAGTGTAGGTTAAAAGTGCGCATTTTTGCTTTAAATACACGGATTAGCGGAGATTTTAGTGTATGTTCGCCAAATTATCATTAGTCTTAGAACGGGTAGCCGATGGCGAAGTGGAGGGTTTGGGCCTCGCTGAAGCGGTTCCAGTTGAAGAGGTAGCGCGAACGCTCGGTCGGGTAGGGCACGTGGAGTGCCAATCCCCAGTCGATGCGGATGACGAGGAACCCCAGGTCGTAGCGCAGTCCTACGCCTGTGGCCACAGCCGTCTGGTCGATAAGCCTCGAGGCCTTGATGCGGCTGACTTCCTCTAAATAGTTCAGGACGTCAATCGTCTCGTCGTCGACATCGGGACCGAACTCTCCGTATTCCAGATGTTCGGATTCGAGGTTCCAGATGTTACCCATGTCGAGGAACAGGGCGCCGTTGAGGTTGCCAAACAGCTGTGAGCGGTATTCCAGGTTGCCAACGAACTTGAAGTCACCGTTCTGCATCATATACGAGAACTGCCGTACGCCAACCTGAATAAAGCCGCCGGGGCCGATGTAGCGCACAGGGAAGGCACGAATGCTGTTGGCACCGCCTACGTAGAAGGCCTCGGTGAATGGGGGGTAAGAGCTGTTGCCGAAGCTGTAGATGACACCCGTGTTGAGATGGCCCACCAACTGCGAGCTGCTGTTCAGTTGCCACGTCTTGGTGAAGTCGGTCTCTACACGCAGGAACTGGGCGTAGGGGTTCTTGAAGAGCGTCTTGTCCTCCTGCTTCCAGCCGTTGCCTTGTATGAGCACGTCGTAGAGTGCAGTCGCGTTTCCCGCCTCCTCGATGGTGGTTTCCCATCTGATGGGGTTGCGCTTGCTGGTGGGGCTCTTATACAAATAGGTGTAACGCATCTTGGGTATGAACTGGTTCTCCATGGTGGTGCTTATGTAGGGGTTGGAGGCCATGATGCTGTCGAACTGTAATGTCGAGGTGTTGATGCGCTGGTATTTCAGCGTCAGCGGCGAGAACTCGTGGCTGCTTTGTGCTGACGACTGCCATCGGTAGGTCCATTCGCCGCTGGCTATGTGCATGCGGTAGAAGTCGGGGCGCTGTATGACGTCGAACGACATCTTGGCGAGGGTGGTCGAGGCCGAGATGAAGCGTCGAGGACGGGGCCTGCCGTCCTTGCCTCTGCGGATGCGGTCGCTGTTGTAGAAGGGAGCGATGATGCGTGGAAACTCGATGGAGGCGTCGGCACCATACTGATAGAAGTTGGTGCTCTTGCCGCCACCGCCCTGCTGCCACTCGTTGGAGCCGTGCAGGTTGATGTCGAGCTTCTCGGCTCCCTTGAAGGCGTTGCGCTTGGTGAAACCCACCCTCACCTCAGGGCCGTAGCGCCCTATGGTGCGGGCATTGAAGTTGGTTTCGAAGTAGAAGTCGTAGGGCTTGTCGAATGTGCAGTTCATCCGCAGGTCAAGCGTATCGGCATCCCTGGGTGTAAACTGGAAGTCGATGGACGAGAATACGCCTGTGGCGTTGATCTTGGCCACCGTTTCCTGGTACTTCTCGAGGCTGAACAGCTCGCGTGGGCGCAGTCTCATGTTCTTCAGCATCACACGTGGGCGGATGGGCGGCTTCTTGCCGTTGAAGAATATGTTCAGGTGGCGGCGATGCATCGAGTCGGTAGGCTGTTCGCGCACGGAGCGGCGGAACATGATGTCGATATTGCCGATATACCACTGGCGCATGGCCTCTTCGGGCAGTCCGTCGACCAGTTGCAGGCGCAGCTGCGAGCGGTTGGGCGTGTTGACGGTATCGGCCAGGTAGGTGACGTAGCCCGGCTTGTAATAGTAGTAGCCGTTGTTGCGCATGAGGGAGCCTATGCGGCTGCGCTCGTTTTCGAGCATGCTCACGCTGAAGGGGTCGCCGCGATGGATGAGGGCATCGGCAGCCGTAGAGTCGATGAGTCGGCGGGGGGTGTCGGGGAAGCCCACGTAGGCAATGCTGTCGAGGGTGAAGAGCGAGTCGAGGTGTACGTGGTAGGCTAACTTGCTCTTCTTGGGATTCTTCTGGGGCACGGCCTCGTAGGTGACGTAGCCTCGGAAGTAGCCGTTGTTGCGCAGCACCGACTGAGCCACCGAGGCCCGCAGTGCTGGGTTGACCTGGCTCATCAGTACAGGCTTCTTGCCAAACGACTTGGTCATCCACCGTGCAAACTTGGAGTTCTTGCCGCCAAATGTGTTCTGTACCCACAGCCGCCAGGAGAAGGGCACGCGGTAGTAGCTGCTGCCGAAGAGAGCACCGTTGGGGGCAGTAGCCAGCGCCACTTCCAGCTCTTCCTTCGTGTCGGCGAGGTGTTGTGAAGAACGTTGAACATTGAACGCGGAGCTTTTATCGTTGAGCGTATCCACGTCGTAGCTGATTTTCTTCAAGCCCGTGAACAGTTGGTCGCCCTCGGGTATGTCTCGGGTGGAGATGCAGGAGCTAAGGAGAATTAGTACCCCCAAACTCCCCCAAAGACCCACCCCCAACCCCTCCCGAGGGGAGGGGAGTTTGATTAGTTTTTTGATGTAATTTATAATCGCCTTCATCGCATTTGTTCCTTTTTAGTGTTAAGACTATCCAAACGCCCCTCCCCTCGGGAGGGGTTGGGGGTGGGTCCTAGGGTGGGTCTCAGGTTGGGGGTGGGGCCTTGGCCTTTGAACACATCCCACAGCGAATCCAACTTCTTGCGCCAGATGAAGCCGCCGCCGTAGAGTCCTGTGTAGCCGTCGAGCCAGTCGTAGACGTTCTGCTGGTAGAACAGCTTCACGTTCTTCGTGCCGCTCTGGTCGAGTCGGTACTCCATGGTGACGTTGTCGAAAAACGACTGCGTCTTTCCGGGCATCTCCGCCGCTCCCGACGACACCTTGCCGCCCAGCTGAATCTTCAGGCGGTTGTTGAGCAGTCGCTTCGAGAATTTGAACGAGTAGTCCGTGTGCATCTGCCCGGCGGCGTTGGTGGTGTTGTCCACGCCGATGCTGAGGTCGAGCGTCTTCAGTGCCGAGCCGGTGATGTTGTTGATTTCGCTTTGCAGGAACGAGCTTAGTGCCGTGTTCATGGATAGTCCGCTGGTGTTGCCGTCGGCCAGATACATGCCTGTGGTGAGCATGGTGACGGCCAGCTTGCCTCGCTCCTCCGCCGACATGCTCTGCAGTTCGCTGTTGATGGCATTGTCCTCGGGTGCCGAGATGATGAACTGCAGCCCCATGTCGTTCAGCGTCTTGGTGATGACCACGCCGCAGTCGAACGTCACGAACCGGCTCTGGCTGCCGTCTGTGCTGACCGATGCCTTGGTTCGCTCCGTGGCGGTGATGTCGAGCCGGGGGTTCATGGGGTCGCCGGTGAACTCCACGAAGCTGCCGTCCTGTATGGTGAAGGTCTTCAGCGGTATGATGGGCATCGAGTATTTCATCTCGCCTGCTGCCAGCGTGTAGCGTCCGGTCAGGTTGAGGCCTTCGGCATTGTAGAGCATGCGCAGGTCGCCTCCTCCCATCAGGTCGATGTAGTTGGTCTCTTCTACATTGAGGTCGCAGACGATGTGGGCGCCCTGTGCCACGCTGATGGTGAGGTCGATGTCGAGTCCCGACGGGGTGGGGCGTGTGACCTTGACGGTCTGTGTGGTGTCGTTGAAGTCGGTGAACTTCACCAGTTCCTCCAGGCGGTTGTCGGTCGATAGTGGCGAGTCGAGCAGCATGTATGTCATGTCGGTCGAGCCGAGCACGTCGAGCCGTCCGCGCATCCTCAGCGTCTCGATGGGGCCTTCCATGCGTGCGAAGAAGTTGACGAACGCCTTGCCGAATGCCACCGACTTGGGCTCCTGCTTGGCGTTGATGAGCTGCAGGTTGCGTGCCCTCAAGCGCATGTCCATCTTGACGTTCGCGGTGTTCGAGAAGTCGATGTCGCCCTGCATGTTCAGCGGCTCTTCGTTGTAGGCGTAGAGTCCGAAGTTCTCTAACAGCAGGTGCGAGCCAACGATGCGCACGGGGTCGTTGTCGAAGCGCATGCGGATGCCGTAGGGCAGGCTCACCAGGTAGGCTGAGTCAACATAGACTTCGCCGTTGACGTCGGGCTTGTCCAACTGTCCCTTGATGCTCAGTTCGCCTTCGCCGTAGCCCTCCAGTCCGATAATCTGGTCGGTGACGAACCCGTTGGCTATCGACAGCGGGAACCTCGTCATGGTGAACGTAGCGTCAATGCGTGGCTTCTTGTCCGTTTGCTGCGACTCTTCAGCGGCATAGTACGACCCTCTGAGCAGTCCGAACTCCTTGTCGTCGAGCATCAGTCGTGCCTCCACGGCGTGGCCGTCGTCCTCGCGCTGCATATAGACCAGCTCGGTCGAGAGGTTGCCTATCTGCGACCCTTCGTAGGCCATGTCGTGTACCTCCATGTCGCTCACCACCGATATGTGCTGCTTGCTGTCCATCACGATGTGGTAGTCGCCGTTCAGCAGTCCGCTCATGCGCGGCAGGTAGGGTATGACCGAGGTCCACTCCGACAGGTTGATGCGGTTCAGCGATACCGTGAGGTCCTGCAGCATGGTTGAGTCCTGCTCCTCCGTGTACACTTTCACGCCCGTCTTGTCGTCGGCCATGAGGTTGATGTCGGCCTGCAGCCGGTTGTTCCTGCCGATGAGCAGGAAGTTGTCCTTGTTCAGTGTGAACTCCTTGTATCCGATGGTGGGCCGTTCGGGCATGAACTGTATGCGCACGCCCTCGTCGACCATCGATGCGGTGGCTCCCAGTCGGATGCCCATGCGGTCCTTGGCGTCATAGTAGCGCACGCCCACCAGTGCCCCGTGCTCGTGGACGTGTCCGTCGAACAGGGCGTTGAACACGAACTGCGGGTTGCGGCGGTTGTTGCGCACCTGTCCCTGGTATGTCAGCCGCTCGCCTTTCTGCGTGAGTGCCAGCTTGACGGTGTCGATGCGGGTGGAGTCGTAGACCAGCGAGTAGAGGTGCATCTGCCCGTTGACGCCCGTCAGTGGCGACGTGTTGAGGTCGACGAACAGTTCCTTGAAGTCAATCTCCTTCGTGCGCAGCAGGTTGGCGACGGGGTTGTTCAGTCCCGACTCTACGTGCAGCTTCAGCGTGGGCAGCAGTCGCAGCAGTGCGGGCTGGTCGATTACCTTATTATTATATTGTGCCGTCGCCGAGTCTATCAGGGTGGTGCCCTGCTTCAGCAGCCGCTCGTAGCCGTAGCCCGCGTCGAGCTTCACTATGAAGTCGCCGCTCTGTATGCGGGCCAGCGTGGTGTCGCGGTTGGTGCGCACGAGTAGTCCTATCTTCTCGGGCATGTAAGTCTCCTTGCCATCGGTGATGTACAGGTCGTCCAGCAGTCCCTTCACCTCGTGGCTCTGCTTCATGTCGGACTTGACGCTGACGCTGCCGCTCATGCCCACCACCAATGGCTGGTCGTAGAGCCGCAGGTGGTACAGGTCGGCCCGCTCCAGTTGCGGGGTGATGGTAGCCTCTATCAGCTGGGTGCTGAGCAGGGCGTCGATGCCCACCGTGCCGTTGAACAGCTGGTTGCTGCCCGTGACGTTGGCCACGGCTCGGCCGTTCTGCAGGGTGGCGTCGGCCGTGATGTCCTGCAGGTCCATGCTTCCGTACTCCAACTGCTGCACGCTGGCCTTGATGTCGGCGTGGCTGTTGCTCGACAGCAGGTCGGTGCCCCTGCCCTTGGCCTTGATGGTGGCGGTGAGCATCCCTAACGAGTCCTTGGGCATGAAGTGGCGCAGGTTCAGGCGGTTGATGGTGGCGTCGATGTCGTATTCCATTGGTTTCGCGGCCGTGGCGCTGACCGTGCCTTTCACTCTGACCGTGCCCGTTCCTTCGCGCAGTGTGGCGTCCACGTCGTATTTGCCGCCGTTCACCCTGAGGTCGCCGGCGAGTGCCATGCCTTTCGGAATCCTGATGTCCGACCGGGGCATCATGGCTGTGACGAAGCTCAGGTCCTGCGTCTCGGCTTTCAGGTTCAGCTGGCCGCGAAGTTTGTCCACGTCAGTCACGTCGTAAGCCACGCCGTCGGCCTTCAGGTGCATGGCTGTTGGCAGGTTGATGTCCAGGCCTGTGAACTCCATGCGTTTGACGTTGCCGTTGATGGAACCCTTGATAGATAGCGGGTGGTTGGGCAGACTCCTGTTGAACGCTCCTACTGAGGGCAGGAATGGGCCTGCGAATCGCATCAGGTCCTGCTTGCCAATCTGTGCGTTCAAGCGGGCTTTTATCTTACCAGGGTCTTTTTCGTCGGCCACGCTGAAGTCTGAATAGACCTCCGCCTCGATGTCTGAGTCAGGTGTTCGCAGCGTCAGGTGGGGCAGTTCTATGTGGGTAAAGGCCGTGTCGAGGCGTACGCCGCCAGTCAGCTCTGTCACCTCCAGTCCCGTTTGCCGCTCCTTCAGTGCTGTCTCGCGTATATAGAAAGAGGTTCCCTCTGGCCCGTAGTAGATGGAGTCAACGCCTAAGCGGATGTCCGCCACGTCTACTAAGTCGTCCGTCACTGACAGCCGTCCGTCATGCCAGTCGAAACTTCCCACGCGGTAGGTCGATGTGCCCAAGTCGATGTCGGCCTCGCGGGCCACAGCGTGTCCCAAATATCCGCTGACGTTGAGCGTGTCGCCTGGTATGTGTAGATTCAGTGCTGTGCGGTGGATGCTGACCGAGTCGGCGTTGATGCGCCAGCGGACGTCCGACTCTGTGGTGTCAACGGCTGCCGTGTCGCTCAGGGCGATGTCGAGGGTGGCATCTGCCAGTCGTGCTCCGTTCACCTCAACGGTCTCACCCCCTAAGTCGATGCCCTTCGAACTGAGCCACAGTTCGCCTATGTGTCCCTTTACCTGCAGGTCGCTGATGAAGCCGTTGGTATTGAGCTTCGCCTCGTTGACGGCCAGTTCGTCGATGACGATGCGTCCGTCAAAAAGTGGCCGCAGCTGCACGTCTGCCGTCAGGTGACGGATGTCGGCCAGTGTGTCGCCCTCGTGGATGGCACGGAAATGGTCGATGCCCAGGTCCAGCGGCCATTCCAGTCGTACCGTTCCCACGGTGATGTCCATGCCCGTCTGCTCCGATACCATAGCCGCCACCTTATCTACTGCCCAGTTTTGGACGGGCGGCAGATAGAGCAGTGCGGCGAGTATCACAAACAGCAGGAGGGGCGTCAGCACTGCAATCCCCACCCACATGAGCAGTTTCTTCATCGGCAGTGGTTTCTTTAATCTGAGTGCAAAGGTAATAAAAAAAGAGGTGCAAAACAACTCTTTCCCCCATTTATTTCCAATTTATTTCGTTCAACGGTGTGACGCAGTGACGCAGTGACACAGTGACATAAGGAATTTGGAAATGTTACAGGAACTCTGAGTATATTATTTATATTATATATTATATTATAATATAATATTAATATCACTTTCTTTTTGCTACTACGATAAAAGCTTATGTCACTGCGTCACTGTGTCACTGCGTTCTGTCTTTTCATTACGGTAAAAGGGTGGTTTACCCTACTTAAACCCTGAGTTTACCGTAAGCTAACCGACTGCCGGATCCTTGGGCGAGTGGTTGGTGTAGAGCTTGAAATTGCGGTAGAAGGACGACTGCGAAGAGAAGCCTGACAGGCGGGCTACCTCGGCCGTGGACATTTGCGGATGCTGCTTCATCAGACGACAGGCATAGTCGATGCGCTGGTGGTTTACGTAGTCGGCAAACGTGGTGTTGAGCTTCTCGTTGATGACTTTTGATATGTAGGTGCGGTTGGTGTGCAGTCGCTCAGCCAGGTCGGTCACCTTCAGGTTGGGCTGCAGATACAGCTGCTCAGTGCTGATGGTGGTCACGACGCTCTGCAGCAGCTCGTCCATGTTGATGCGCTGGTCGGTGGCCTCCTCAGCTTGCAGATTGGCCTCGTCGTCCTTCGTGATGTGCATGTCGCTCACCACGTCGCTGATGGTGAACTGCTGCCGATAGCCGACGTAGGCCAGCGTGAACAGCAGCGTGGAGAACAGCAACGAGGGGATGGCCAGCAGCCAGAGCGAGTTGGCAAAACTGGTGCGCCCGATGATGTTGGCAGTGAACGACACCATCGAGATGACCACGAGCAGCACTAAGGCGGCATGTATGCGACGCATCGTCTTGCCCTCCGTGTCGGCATAGCTGGCCTCTACTAACTGGTTGTAGTGGCGGATGTGGCGCAGCCCCAAAAATATAATAGGTGGAATCTGCAAGGCGAACACCACCTTGCCTACCGTGTGGATAGCAGCCTGCGCCTGAGCCAGGCCTTCGAGGCTGACGCTGGCGTCCTGATAGAGGTAGCCGCTGACGAAGCTGGCCGTCTCGTCGGCCGACATCAGCGCATAGACCACACCAGCTGCCGTGCCCACGATGACAGCAGGCAGCAGTAGGAGCCAAACCCAGCGACGGTTCCAGACGGGTTGCGTCAGCGTCTTGATATAGAGGTAGTAGAGGGGGAATACGGCCAGATTGGCTACGCAGTAGATGGTGTCTGTCAGCGGAAGTGCCCACGTCAGGCGGTTGAAGTAGACGTGGTGGCCGCCATAGAGCAGCGTGGCCACGGCCATGAATGTCAGGAGCCGCCACTTGGCCGTCTGCCGCGTCTCGAGCGCGTCGAGCAGCAGCAGAACCACCCAGAAGAAGCACACCAGCATGGGCAGCGAAGTAATAAGATTTGCCATCATAACGCCTGCAAAGGTAAACATTTTTTTGTTTACTGCCAAATAATCTAAGGCAAATCTGCCTCTTGATGGTTGAAATAACGCGCTGATGCTTAGCAGATTGTCGATTTGAGAATGGCCGATTGATAATTTGGGAATGTTAAATTGTGAATTTGGGAATAAATTCTGTGAATATGAGATACGGCCTTCCAACTATTTTGTGTAACTTTACGCCACAAATTCAAATACCTAACTATATGAGAAGACAATTACAGCTTTTAATTGTACTGCTGCTGGCGTTGCCGATAGGGATGCTGGCACAGGGAACGTGGCAGACAGCCACGCTTATTAGTAATGGGGGCAGTGGTAATGCCACGCTTGACAAAGACCATGGTGAGGCATGGTTCAAGATTGAGGTGCCCTCCGACGGGCGTGTAAAGCTCACCCAGAGCCTTGGCGGTAACTTGGCAATCTACAATGTGTTTTTCTGCTGGATTGAGGGTAGCAAAGCCCAGAGTCGTACCTCGATGGGCTATTACCCTAAGGACGGTCAATCGATGGAAGTGACGGATGTTGCCCAGGGAACCTATTACGTTCAGGTGCAGCGTAACGGCGGTGAGGGAACGATTTCCCTGAGCTACCAGTTTACTGCCAGCGGCTACACCAATGATGAAGAGCCTAACAACGAAGCAGGCAGTGGTACTTTCATTGCAAACGGTCAGACCGTCCAGGGACATATAGGCTATCTCGACGATGCCAATGTTCGCGACGTTGACGACTGGTACAAGATTGAGGTGACTCAGGACGGCCGTGTAGACTTGATCTATGAGACCGAAGAGGCCTACGGCCTGGAGTTCTACAGAGTCAATTTCGACTACTTTAACGCTGCTGCCTCCTGGGGACGTGGTGCCTACGAATTGAGGGCTGGTTCATCCTACTATACTAAGAAGGATACGTTCAGCATTAAAGACGTAGGCGTGGGTACCTATTATATAAATTTGCATCGTAACAGTGGGCATGGCGGCTACAAGCTGAAGTACGTGTTTACTCCCTGCAAGCACCAGAACGACGCTGAGCCGAACGACAATGCAGGCTCTGGCTCTTATCTGACTAACGGCCAGACTGCTGAGGGCCACTTAGGCTATCTCGATGGAAATGACTACCGCGACAAAGACGACTGGTACAAGATTGAGGTGCCGCAGGACGGTCGCGTGGACTTAATCTATGAGGCCGAGGAGACCTACGGCCTGGAGTTCTACAGAATCGAATTCGAGTACTATAACCCCGCTGGATCCTGGGGTCAAGGCAGTTATGACTTGCGCAAAGGCTCAGGCTACTATACGAAGAAGGACACGCTCACCATGACAGACGTGGGTGTGGGTACCTACTATATACATTTAAGCCGTAACAGTGGACATGGAGGCTATAAGCTGAAGTACGTCTTTACGCCCTGCAAGTACCAGAATGACGTTGCTCCAAACGATGAATTGGCCACAGGCGCGTACCTGACAAGCGGGCAGACCGTTGATGGCCACTTGGGTTTCCAGGATGGTGATGGCAACTTGGACAAATACGACTATTATAAGATTGAGGTGACTGAGGACGGCCGTGTGGACTTGATTTATGAGGCCGAAGAGACCTACGGCCTGGAGTTCTACAGAGTCACTGTCAGCTACTATGACCCTATGGGCAACTGGGGAAAAGGCGGCTACTACGATAGGGCAGGCTCATCCTATTATACGAAGAAAGATACGCTCAGCATTACAGACGCGGGCGTGGGTACCTATTATATATTGCTGAGTCGTAACAGTGGGCATGGCGGTTACAAGCTGAAGTACGTCTTCACTCCCTGCAAGCACCAGAACGACGCTGAACCCAACGATGAAGGCGGTCAGGGCAGTGAGATTGCCGTCGGCCAGGCCGTGCAGGGACACTTAGGCTACCAGGATGGCACAAGCTATCGTGACACGAAAGACTGGTACAAGATTGTGGTGCCGCGAGACGGACGTGTACAGATAGTCTACAACTGTGACCAGACCTACAAACTGGAGCTCTACCGCGTAGAGTTCCGCAGGTGTAAGGGTGAAAACGATTATCCCGTGGTAGTTGGTTCTGGCTATTATGTCAGGAACGATACGCTGACCATCAACGATGTGGCCGCAGGTAACTATTACGTCTATGTGAGTCGTAACAGCGGACATGGCGGCTATATTCTGAAATACATCTTCACGCCCAACACCTATCGTCCTGACGTCGAGCCCAACAATGAGCTGGCCGAGGTGAAGCAGGAACTGGGCTTGAACAAGTACCTGACAGGACACATGGGCTATTTGGACGACCAGGACTTCCGTGACAAGAGCGACTGGTTCAAGCTTTCCACGAATAGCAGCACTACTTCGCTGACTGTCACCGTGGAGGCTGAGCCTGCCTCGAACCTGGAATTCTACAGAGTCTATATCGTCAGCCTGAAAGACGGCAAGACCAACACCGTGGCTGCCAGCAGCTACTACGTCCACGACCCAGTGACGCTGACATTTGACAAGGTTGACCCAGACGCCACCTATTACGTCCATCTGGAGCGCAACAAAGGTCATGGCGGCTACACCGTCGTCTATGGTACGTCAGAGACTCCGGAGCCTGTAGACCCAGAGCCATACGAGCAGGAGGTGGTTGTCAAGGACGATAACGGCAACGGCTACACCAACGACCCCGAAACGGGCAAGACGACGCTGACGGAGGTGAAACCTGACGATAAGGGTGACGTCTACATCTGCAGGTTCCCCAGCAATGTAAACGTCAAATGGGTCATCATCAAGAAGGGTGCCTTCGACGGTGTGGGTAACTTTGGCGATGTGACAGTGACGCAGACCACTCCGCCCGACTTCGAAGACCCCAACGAACTGAAGAACCACAATCCGCAGAATGGTACGCTCCACGTACCTGCCGGCAGCAAGCCGTTCTACGAGAATCATCCCGTCTGGAGCCAGTTTGGTAAGATCGTGGAAGAAGGTGAAGAGCCAGGTGAAGAGCCGCAGGGCGAGACAGTTGACGAGTTCACCATGTGGTACATGCTCGACATTGGCGGCACCGTCAGCTACAAGCTGTCAGAGAAGCCGCAGGTGCGACTGTTAGGCGAAGAGACCACCGTGACGTCGAGCCGTGGCGTGGCTACGTTCCTGACGAAGGACATCTGGAAGTTCACGCTCTCCGTGGGCAGCAGCGACCCTGTGGGCATCGAAGAGACGTTTGCCCCAGTGCAGACGGAGGCTCAACCCAGCATCAGCCGCGAGAGCGACGCCCTCGTGTTCAGCGGATGCCGCCCAGGCGAGCCTGTGGTGGTCTACACTACTGGTGGCCGACTCGTGAGCCAGTATCGTATTGGTGACGACGGCAGCCTCACCCTCTCGCTCAGCTCACTCGGGCAGGGCCTCTACATCGTGAAAGCAGGAAGTGCAAACATTAAAATCATGAAGAAATGAAAACATACAGCATATTAAGAACCTTGGTCGCAGCCCTGCTCGTCGCAGCAGGCCTGCAGACCGCTCAGGCACAGGGCATACGCGTACATTATAAGGATGGTAATACGGTAGATGTGCCCGCAGCACTGTTCGACCACATGTCGCCCTTCTATGTCAAGACCACCGTTACGGAGGAAGAGTACACTGTGAAGGTGGAGCCACTGAACATCCAGGCCGCAAATTTTTACAAACTTCTGGAGCAGAAGGGCATGCCCCTGTACATTGGCCTTAGTGCGCCAACAGTCAATGGCACGTACAAAATCACTCCGACGCAGTTGGTGGACTACTGGAGCAGCGACCCAGATACGTATGGCGACATTGATGTGGACGAGGAAGTGGAGGAAGTCATCAAGTTTGCCGACCAGTCGGGCAACAACGTATGGATTGACACCTACAACATCGACGAGGATGGCCCAGACATCAACATGGGCGCTGACGAAATGCTGGGCGACAGCCGAGGCTGCAAGTCGTTAATCTTAGGCTATGGCAACAAGTTCACTGCTGCCTACATGATTACCTTGGACTATCCTACGTACGACATTTACGTCCACATGGCCTACATTATTTCAGGCGAGGTGAGTGGCAGCAACCTGAAAGATGTGTACATCGCCACCGTCTCGTTAGACCGCGACAACAATATCGTGGAGTATGGCATTGGCAAGGACGGCGACGGCGTCAGTACCGCCACCACCTGGGCCCCCAGAGTCTACCAGTACGAGAGCCGCCAGGCTGTCCAGACCAGCAAGGCCAGCAGGCTGGTACGCCGTCTGGCTCCCAAGCGTGCCACCACGGTGACTGAGACATGGGGCTACACCATCTACAAGACGGACGGCACAGAACTTGACGTGACTCGTGAGCAGCTGGACTACGTGGAGACCTACGAGGGTGAGTTTGACGAGCGCATCACGCAGCAGATTCCGCAGCAGTATCTTGAGCAGATGACTGCCCACATGCCCATCTATGCAGGCAATACGCCTCCAACCTTGAATGGCTCATTTGTTTACCACCCAATGGCGCTTGTATATGCCTCTGATGGTTATGTTTTCAAAAATGGAATTAGCGACCTGTTTATCCGTCTTACGGAACAGAATACTTCGAAAAATACTATTCAGTATGAGGAAAAACAGGGAGGCGGCGTTGGCGATAAGACCGAAATGGTGGTATTGGGCAATGGCAACAACTTCACTATTTTTGCCGTGGTTCCTGGATTTGCATCCAATTATAATGCAAGATATAAATTGGCAACGCTTATTTCCGGAACCATGACTGAGGAAGGCATCAAAGACGCTTATGAAGCCATATTGATGGTTGAAAAAGACGATCCCGACAATAAAATTATGAAGGTTGGAACTTACCGTGTGTTTAAGGACGAAGACGGTCTGGCTACTCCATCTGTCTGGTCATCACGTAGCATGATTCCGCAGGAGGAGAGCGGAGAACTCCGCCAGGCTGCCGCCGAATAAGGAAACAGTTTACATGGACAAGATTATTTAGGAGCCAGTGCCTGCCACAGATTGTCGGCAGGCACTGGTGCTTCTACGACAATCGGCAGTTTAGAGACAGGATGGATGAACTCCATACGGCGGCTGAACAGTGAGATGCTGCCGTCAGGGTTGGAGCGTGGGGCACCATACTTCAGGTCGCCACGGATGGGCATGCCAACCTTGGCCAACTGGCAGCGTATCTGGTGGTGGCGGCCCGTCAGCAGCTTCACCTCCAACAGCTGGTAGCGCTCGCCCTGCCCAATGACGCGATACTCCAACTGTGCCTTCTTAGAGTGCGGCACCTCGTGGTCGTAAGCATACGACTTGTTCTGCTTTTCGTTGCGGACGAGCCAGTGAGACAATTTCTCAAAGTGAGAAGTGAGAAGTGAGAAGTGAGAAGTTCGTGTCGCAGTGTAATCATACTTCTCACTTTTCACTTCTGACTTCTCACTTCCTACTATCGCCCAATACGTCTTGTGTACCTCGCCCTCGGCGAACATGCGGTTCAGGCGCGCCAGGGCCTTCGACGTGCGGGCGAAGACCACGAGGCCCGCCACGGGACGGTCCAGGCGGTGACAGACGCCGAGGAACACCTCGCCCGGCTTGTGGTATTTCTCCTTGAGGTACTCCTTCACGGTCTCGCTCAGCGGCTTGTCGCCCGTCTTGTCGCCCTGCACTATCTCGCCGCTCTCCTTCGAGACGATGATGATGTGGTTGTCTTCGTAGATTACTTTCATAATGCTTTTTTTCTGGTTTTGCGTGCAAAGTTACAGAAATTTTCCGTAACTTTGCACACTGAATCCGAAAAAAGATGGAGAGACTCTGGAACCGTAACTACTGCATGGTGATGGTGGCGAACTTCTCGCTGTTCTTCGCCTTCTATGTACTGACGCCGCTGCTGCCGCTCTACCTGAGCGAGCGCTTCGGGGCCACGAAGGACGTCATCGGGCTGGTGCTGTCGGGCTACACCGTCACGGCGCTCGTCATGCGACCGTTCAGCGGATTCCTGGTCGACACGTTCCCCCGCAAGACGGTGCTCATGGTCAGCTTCGTGGCCTTCTCCATATTCTTCGCGGGCTATCTGGCAGCGTCCACCCTGCTGCTGTTCACCATCGTCCGCACCCTGCACGGCGGACCGTTCGGGGCGCTGACGGTGGCCAACTCGACGGTGGCCATCGACGTGCTGCCCTCCACCCGCCGCACCGAGGGCATCGGCTACTACGGACTGTCCAACAACCTGGCCATGGCCATTGCGCCCACCATCGGCATCTTCATCTACCGCTATACCCACAGCTTCGACCTGCTGTTCTGGATAGCCCTTGTCGTGGCCTGCGCCGGCATGGCGGTGGATGCAAGGGTTAAAAGTGAAAAGTTAAGAGTGAAAAGTGAAGAATTTCCTGCCGCCATCCCTTCTGCGGAAGGAACTCCGGCAGGAAATTCTTCACTTTTCACTTTTCACTTTTCCCTTTCCTGGGACCGCTTCTTCCTCGTCCGCGGCTGGTTGCTCGGCCTTAACATGGTGGCCTTCGGCTTCTGCTTCGGCGTGCTGAGCAACTACTTAGCCATCTACGGCAAGGAGCAGCTGGGCATCACCGGCGGCACAGGCACCTACTTCATGCTCTGCGCCGTAGGGCTCATCCTCTCGCGACTGCAGGGCGGCAAGGCCCTGCGCCAGGGACGCGTCACCCATAACGCCGCCGGGGGCATGCTCATATCGCTCGTGGGCTACACCTTATTTATATTAGGACCCATGATGGACTCCTCACTTCTCACCTCTCACCTCTCACTTCTCACTTACTACGCCTCCGCCCTCCTCATCGGACTGGGCAACGGCCATCTGTGGCCCGCGTTCCAGAACATGACCATCAGCGTGGCTCCCAACAACAAGCGCGGCACGGCCAACTCCACCATCCTCGTGTCGTGGGACGTCGGCATGGGACTGGGCATACTCGTCGGCGGCGTCATTGCCGAGCACGTGGGCTACGATGCCGCCTTCTGGACGGTGGCGGCCGTCAATGCCCTCGGCGTGCTCACCTTCTTCGCCGCCACCCGGCGCTTCTTCCTCGAACGCAATCTTAATCCTACAGTCAAATAATTAACGTATGAAAAAGCTACATCTACTATTCGCTGCCCTCATGGCCGTCGGCACACAGGGCGCACAGGCACAAACCAAGTCGTGGACCGCCGACAACGGCAACGGCACGTTCACCAACCCGCTGTTCTACGACGAGTTCTCCGACCCCGACATCCTCCGCGTGGGCGACGACTACTACCTGGCCGGCACCACCATGCACGCCGTGCCGGGGCTGGTCATACTCCACTCCAGGGACCTGGTGAACTGGCAGAACATCAGCTACTGCTTCGACCGCTTCGACTTCGCCGAGGACCGCTTCGCGCTGAAGAACCACGAGGAAATCTACGGACAGGGCATCTGGGCGCCCTGCATCCGCTATGCCAACGGTCAGTTCTACGTCTTCTCGAACGTCAACGGCAAGGGGCTGCAATGCTACACGGCAAAGAACATCCGCGGCCCCTGGACCCACCATAACATGCAGGGCAACATCTACGACCTCGGCGTGCTGTTCGACGACGACGGCAAGGTCTATGCCATCCACGGCTACGGCACGGTGAAGTGTACCGAGCTGAAGCCCGACATGAGCGGCCCCGTCGAGGGTACCGAGCGCGTCATCATCCCCGAGGGCAACGGCGTGGGCGAAGGCCATCACATGTACAAGATTGACGGCATGTACTACCTCATCTCCACCGACTACTCGCCCAACGGCCGCACGCTCTGCTCGCGCTCGAAGAGCATCTGGGGACCCTACGAGACGCGCGTCATCACCGCCGACGAGACCTACGGCTACCACGCCGCCTCGCTCACCCAAGTGCCCCGTGGCACGAAGTACCGCATCGGCGAGGACGGCACGAAGTTCCAGCTCGGCCCCGTCGACAAGGACGCCACCGCCTGCACCAACGCCCACCAGGGCGGCATCGTGCAGTACAAGGACGGCTCGTGGTGGGCCCTCTTCATGCAGGACTTCCACTCCATCGGCCGCACCGTCTGCCTCATGCCCATGACGTGGGAGGACGGCTGGCCCATGGTCGGCCTGAAGGGCAACCTCGGCCGTGCCCCCCGCACGTGGTTCAAGCCCGGCGCTAAGCTGGGCTGCTACGCCGTGGGTGAGGAGCCCCAGCCCATGACGGCCCCTTACGACCGTAGTGACGATTTCAACGCCAAGCAGCTCGGCCGCATCTGGCAGTGGAACCATAACCCCGACGACCGTCAGTGGACCCTCCGTGGCGGCCGCCTCCGCATCCACAGCCAGCCCGCCGAACAGCTCATGTGGGCCCGCAACACCCTCACCCAGCGCGTCATCGGACCGAAGAGCGTCGCCACCGTCGAACTCTACACCAAGGGCATGAAGGACGGCGACGTCTGCGGCCTCGGCAACATCAACGTCCCCTGCTCATGGATTGGCCTTGTAAAGCAGGGCAACACCCTCACCCTCCGCTGCTTCGAACAACTCACCAACGACACCGTCACAGTGCCCGTCGGTTTACCCGACGGTAAAATCTACCTCCGCTGCATCGGCGACTACGACAACGATAAAATGCAGTACGCCTACAGCACCGACGGCACGACGTTCCAGACCATCGGCCGCATGATGCCCCTCAGCTACCAGCTCATCTCGTTCCAAGGCTCCCGCCACGCCCTCTTCTCCTTCAACACGAAGGGTAAGCAGGGCGGCTACGCCGAGTTCGACAACTTCACCGTCGACGAGCCTTGCGCCGACCGCAGCGCGAACATCCCCTACGGCAAGACCATCCGCATCATCAACAAGGCCACGGGCCGCCCCGCCATCGCCCTGAAGCACGGCCTGCTCTACGACACCCACGCCGGCGACAAGAGCCAGCTGACGCAGTTCAAGGTCATCGACCGCGGACAGGGCCGTGTAGCCCTGCAATGCGCCGACGGCCGCTACGTCAAGGTCTACGGCGACGGTCTGCCCGGCGACGTCCGCTTCACCGCCTCTCTCGCCCCCGTCGGTTCACCCGACGGGAAAACAGCCCTCTCCACCCCCGACGACGTGAACAGCACAACCTTCCTCTGGCAGGACTTCCTCGACCACGACTTCATGCTTCTCTCACTGAAGAACCACCGCTACCTCGGCAAGAGCCCCTCCACCGGCAGCCCCTACTCCATGGACTTCGCCGGCCCTGACCCAGCCCGCCGCAACGGCTCCGTACTGATGTGGGAAGAAGTAAAATAAGGTAATAAGGTAATAGCGAAGAGTGAAGAGTGAAGAATTTGCTGCCGTCATCCCTTCACCTGCAGGGACTCCGGAAGGAAATTCTTCACTCTTCACTTTTCACTTTTCACTTAGAAAAGCTAAGCGCCGCGCCTATGGCTGTGCAGTACTGCGAGTACTTCGGTATGTGGTAGCGGATGTTGTAGAGCTGCTCTAACGGCGGGAACACCTCTTTGCACTGGGGCAGCAGCGTCAGGTTCCCGATGAGCACAAAGTCGCGGATGTCGGAGCCTCGGCTCGACAGCCATGCTGCCGAACCGATGGTCTGCAGCACCATTGAGATGATGCCCGCTGCAATGTCCTCCTTCGCTGCGTCGCTCTGTGCCTTGGCCAGTATGCTGGCTGTGGCATCCATCGGCAAGTTGGGCAGCGGTTCAGCCGATATGTCGCCTATGAGCAGGTGTACGTTCTTGGTGTTGCCCTGCATGGCCAGTGCCGATACGGCCTTGATGTCGCTCGTGTTCAGCAGCAGTCGCGACAGGCCGGCCAGTGTGCCGCCCCCTATGCCTATACCGCCGATGTGGCGCATCTCGTTGCCGTCGCACAGTACAAAGCTCGTACCCGTTCCCATCGATACCACGATGGTGTGGTCGAGTTTCGACTCGAAGCGGGCACCCAGTCCGTCGGCCACAAACTCCTCCACCTTCTGCGTAGGCAGTCCGTAGACCGACCCCTTGATGTAAGCCGATCCAACGCCTGTCAGCATCACTTGCTTTACGTCGCTCAGCTCGATGTTGTTGTCGTGCAGATACTTGCCGAAGGCACCGTAGAGCGACGTGATAGGGTCGGCTGCGGTGATGCGTGTAGGTGCCGTGATGTGTCCGTCTTTCAGTCCTACAATCTTCGTGGTCGATATGCCCACGTCAATACCAATGATGATTCCCATTTTGATAATTCTCTTTTTAATTGTTCGGTTTTGCGGTGCAAAGGTAAGAAAAAAAGGGTGAAACACAAAAAAAACGCAATTCATAATTCATAATTCGTAATTATTTCCTATCTTTGCCCCCATGATTTTAGGCCGACATACAGGACTGGTGCTCGAAGGAGGTGGCATGCGCGGGGTGTTCACCTCGGGCGTCCTCGATGCGTTCATGAAGCACCAACTCTATTTCCCCTACGTCGTGGCCGTGTCGGCAGGAGCCTGCAACGGACTGTCCTACATGAGCCGCCAGCCGCGCCGTGCCCGCTATTCCAACATCGACATGCTGCGCAAGTACGGCTACATCTCGCTGAAAAGTCTGCTCACCCAGGGCTCCATCTTCGACCCCAACATCCTCTACGAGCGCTTCCCCAATGAGATAGTGCCCTTCGACTACGATGCCTATCGGCGTAATCCCGCCACGTTCGAGATGGTGTGTACCAACTGCCTGACGGGCCGTGCCGAGTACCTGTCCGAGAAGCACGATGCACGTCGCCTGACAGCCATTGCCAAGGCCACCTCTTCGCTGCCCTACGTGGCACATATTACCGAGGTGGACGGCATCCCGATGCTCGACGGCGGCATTGTCGACTCCATTCCTGTGGTACGGGCCGTCGACAAGGGCTTCTCGCCCAATGTCGTCATCATGACGCGCAACCGGGGCTTCCGTTCCGGCGAGCCCGACATCAAGGTGCCACGTCTCTTCTACAAGGCCTACCCCCGCCTGCGGGTAGTGCTGAGCCATCATGTGGAGGCCTACAACGAGCAGCTGGCCCTCATCGAGCGCATGGAGGACTGGGGCGAGGTCGTCTGCATCCGTCCTAAGCGTCCTATGGAGGTTGACCGCATCTGCCGCGACACCAAAAAACTGGAAGCACTCTACGAGGAAGGTTTCCAGCTCGGAGAGCAATTCTGCCAGGAATGGTATCAAAAATAGATGAAGTCCTTTCCCAAATCCCTTTTCTTTTGCCATGATTCCCTACTGTGTGGCCCTACTGTGTGACATGAACCCTCTTTTTTTAGAAATGACAATGAATTTTTCATGATAAAAGGCTCTTTTTGGGAAAAAAATTGTATCTTTGCAGCTGAATAGATTGATACGACTATATAATAATAAGTTTTTAGTATGAATTTGAGACATCTTTTAACATTAGCTACCGTTGCCCTGACAGTTCAGGCCAACGCAGAGAATTATCGAGACATGGAACCCCTGACGCTCGAAGTACCCGAAATGAAAGCAGAACTGGTGAAGCTGCCCGAACGGTCGGCCGCCAACTTTGAGAGAGTGGACCCGGCAGCCAGCCCCAAGATGGATTTCGACTTCTTCAAGACGAAGACTAATCCCGGTGTCAAAGCCTATAAGTTCATGGACGACATGACCTTCGTGGGCATCCCCCTGTTTGCAGCAGGCTGGGCTATTAAGGGCGACAAGGCAATGTTCCGCGTCAATCAGAAGGCTGAAAGCGGCGGCAAGAAGAATACTCAGCTGCTGACCGACTTCAAGACCGGCATCGACGACTATACCCAGTTCTTCGGCCCCGCTATGGTGGTCGGCTTGAAGCTGGGCGGCTATGAAGGACGCAGTGACTGGCCCCGCCTGCTGGCAAGTGCCGGTTTGTCGTATGCCATCATGGCTGGTTTCGTCAACGGCATCAAGTACTCGGCCAAGGAGATGCGCCCCGATGGCTCCACCGCCAACTCGTGGCCTTCGGGTCATACGGCAACGGCCTTCGTTGGTGCCTCGTTGCTCCACAAGGAGTATGGACTCACCCGCTCGCCCTGGTGGTCGGTGGCTGGCTATGGCGTTGCCACGGCAACAGGTGTGATGCGCGTGCTCAACAACCGTCACTGGATTAGCGATGTCATGTCGGGAGCTGGCATTGGTATTATGTCTACCGAGTTGGGCTATGCCCTTTGCGACCTGCTCTTCAAGCAGAAGGGACTGTTGCGCAACGACCTGATGATGGACAGCGAGAAGCCCTCGTTCTTTAGCGTCTCTATGGGTGTGGGCCTTGGCAGCAAGGACCTCAATTTTGAGAGTGGGGATGACGAGATGAACATCAAGTTCCGTGCCGCCACGGTGGTCGATGCCGAGGGAGCCTACTTCTTCAACAAGTACATCGGCGTGGGTGGTCGCCTCAGGGTCAGGGCACAGTCGGCCAAGGACTTTGGCGACTTTGCCGATTACGTGGGTGCCGAGGACTATTATGTATGGCATGGCCTGCAGCCCTACTATGAGTCGGCCTATCCCAATGACTACTTGCCCGGTACCACCGAGGCTGAGCAGATTGATAACGAGTTCACATACTTAGAGAAGGTGGGCTATCAGTTAGAGTCAGAGAGCGGCATGCAGGCCAATGCTCCCGTCACCGACAGCTACGGCATTGTGAAGAGCGACCACATCACCGAGTTCACGGGCAGTGTCGGCGTCTACTTCAACCTGCCCCTCAGCAGTCGCTTCTCTTTGGGCACCAAGGCACTCGTCGGCCGTTCCATCACCCAGGAGCTTGACATCGATGGCTACGCCGAGGGTAACCAGAAGGACATCAGCTACACGTTGAGCCTTGACAACCGTCCGGGTATGAAGGACCTCTATGGCGACCCCACCGTGTCGCTCAACGACCTGCAGTACCCCAACAATACGGGTGAGAAATGGACCGACGAATGGGAATACCTCACCATTGGTGCCAAGTCGTCGACCTCGTTCGGCACGGGCCTTTCGCTCACCTTTCGCTACAAGTCAAATTTCTCCTGGCGCCTCTATTGTGACTACGACTACACCCGCAAGGACTTCACGGCCAAGTACGACCCCTTCCACTTCGCACAGAAAAGCATGACCTCTGGTGCCGGCTATCTGACGGACATCGCACTTCAGAACTCGACGGGCGACTTTGGCGACGGTCTGGGCTTTGAGGCCAGGGAGTACAAGTCCCGCAAGCACATGAACTACTGGACGCTGGGCCTCTCGTTCTTGGTCAATCTATAAATAAATTATGTAATTCAAGTTTCGCATGTTAGAAGCTGAGCTTGCGAAAGTAGAATTAGGTGATAATGAGAATCCATATTTCGTCTCTTGCCTTGGTGGCGGCAGTACTGATGCTCACGGTGCTGCCGTTCGCCGGCTGTCATAGCGGAGCCAAAAAAAACTCCAGTGCCGAAGCCGTCAGCATGATAAACGCAGCCTCCGAGTCAAAAGACTATAAAAGAGTGCAATCCCTGGCCGACAGTTTAGGAAAGGCCGGAAAGATTTCGGATGGTGAGAGCAATTACTGGCAAGGCTATGCCTGCTACCAGATGGGGCAGCGCGAATTGGCAAAGTCGTATTGGCAAGAGGCCATAAAGGACACAGAGAATTCTACGGATGCCAACGACCTGCTCTATTATGCCAAGTCGGCCAGCTATCTTACCAGCCAGCTCTGCCGATACGCAGAATATGCTGCTGCCTTGTACACGGCACTTCCTGTCATCAACCGTCTGGAGAAAATCAAGTGCGACACTACCAGCGATTATACCAACCTGCTGATTTTTGCCGGCTGCTGCAAGACCTACTTCGACAAGGAAGACTCCACGGCCACCGATATGCTGGAGCGTGCCTACCGGCTGCACATCGGCAATATTCAGCAGAAAGCTTCGAAGACTGCCTATCGCGAAGCCCTGGCCGGTATCATCAACACCGCCTACATCTGGATTTATGCAAAAGGATATGAGGAGGGGCTTTTGTGGACAGAACGTATGGGAGACTTGATAAAGGAATACAAACAACGATATGCCGACGACAAAAACTATATTGACAAGCAATGGGCCAGATACTTGATTTTCCATGCCACTTCATTAGAGGGCGTGGGCCGTCACGATGAGGCCGGAACTGCATACGAGGAATTCCTGCAGACGGAATTTTCAAATACCAGAGAGGGGTGGACCGATGCCAGTGACTACTTGACCGTGGCCAAGCGATGGGAGGAGGCCGTGGACAACTATTACACCATCTTGGAATACCTGCAAAAGGAACTCACCGTCTATTCATTGGACAACATACAGCGCTATTTGCTGAAGAAGTATCGTGCCCACCAGATGCTCGACCAACAAGAGCTAATCAATCTTACAGCACGGCAGATATGCGAGGTGCTCGACTCCGCCATCACCAACAACCGGCGCCTCGATGCCAGCGAACTGCAATCCATCCACGCGAGGGATATGGAGATTCTGGAGGCTGAATCGCGTTCAGCACGCCAGCGGCAGATATATACCGGCTTGGTTGTGGCGATACTGATTGTTGCTTTTGCCATCTACATCGTTTTCCGCCGCCATGCCGAACGTAAACTGCGCAAGGCCCACGACGAGCTGAAGGTAGCCTACGACCAGCTGGAAGAAACCACCACCGTGAAGGAGCGCATGGAGAGTGAACTGCGCATTGCCAGCGACATACAGATGGGCATGCTGCCCGAGAATTTCCCCACCCGGGCCGACCATGACGACGTGCAGCTCTTTGCCTCGCTGACCCCGGCCAAGGAGGTGGGCGGCGACCTGTTCGACTTCTACTTCCGCGATGAGAAACTATTCTTCTGCATCGGCGACGTATCGGGCAAGGGTGTGCCAGCCTCGCTCTTCATGGCCGTCACCCGCTCTGCCTTCCGCACCGTGTCGGCCCATGAGTCGATGCCTAACCGCATTGTGGATACCATCAACAGGACAATTGCCGACATGAACAAGATGAACATGTTCGTCACCCTCTTTGTCGGCGTGCTCGACCTGCCCACAGGCCGTTTGCGCTACTGCAACGCCGGTCACGATGCCCCGTTGCTCGTCGGAGCAGGCGTAGGCGAACTGCCCTGCGACTCGAACATCCCCGTCGGCTTCATGCCTTCATGGGAATACTCGCTACAGGAGACACAGATATTCACCGGCACCACCATCTTCCTCTTCACCGACGGACTCACTGAGGCAATGGATGTCAACAACGCCCAGTTCCAGATGGAGCGTATCAACGACATAGCAACTCTTGCACTGGCCAACCAGCAGCAGGAACCCCGCCAGATTATTGCCCAGATGACCGAAGCTGTCCATCAGTTCGTCGGCGACGCTGAACAGAGCGATGACCTGACTATGATGGCCATACAGTATATCAGGCTGCAGAGTGACGTGAAAATGCGTAAGAGTATCGTGTTGCAAAACGACATGCAGGAAATGCCACGGCTGAGTACTTTTGTTGACGAGGTATGTCAGGCTGTGGGATTCGAACAAGAAGTCACCGCGCAAATCAGGGAGGCTGTAGAGGAGGCTGTAGCCAACGTAATGAAGTATGCCTACCCGTCAGGACATCGCGGCGATGTGACCATTGAGGCTGCTTCCAACGAGGCACGTCTGAAGTTCACCATCATCGATAGTGGCAAGCCTTTCGATCCCACCGTTCAGACTGCGGTCGATGCCTCACTTTCGGACAACGAGCGCACCACCGGTAGTCTGGGCATTCAGATTATGCGCCAGAATATGGACTCCATCAACTATGAGCGTATAGACAAGCTCAATGTGCTGACACTGAGAAAGAAGTTAATAAAACAATAAACAAACATGGATACAATACAGTCGCCGAACCAGATAGGTGAACATCTGCGAGTGACGTCCGTGCCTACATATCTGCTGGCTGCCGCCATCATCATTCTCTTTGGGGCTTTCTTCGTATGGGGCTTCCTGGGGAATGTGAGCGACAAAGCCTACTATTCAGGTGTGGTGTTCCCCGTGCAGGGCACTACTGACATCACGCTGCCTAACAAGGGAATGGTACGCACGATGCTGGTGCATAACGGCGATATCGTACAGAAGGGGCAGACGGTGGCACTGCTTTCCATCGGCGACAGTCACAGCTCGCTGACGAGTACGGTAGATGGTCTGGTCATCAGTACGAAGACGGACAATGAGCCGTTCGAGGCCTTCGACCCCATTGTGAGCGTGATTGACGGGAATGCCTCTGACGGACAGTCGCAGCACACCCAGCTCATTGCCTACGCCGACAACGAGGCGCAGCGTGACCTGCGCATAGGCATGGAGACCCAGGTATGGCCCGCCGACGAGAAACGCGACGAGATAGGCTATGTCCGTGGACGCATTACTCAGGTGGTACGCTATCCTGCCGCAGCCGACGAGGTGCGCAAGACGCTGAAATCGAACATCCTGGCCAAGCAGTTGCTGGAACAGGGCGATGTGGTCTATGAGGTGCGCATCGACCTGCTGCGACTGCCTGAGGACTCTACCCGTTATGACTGGTCGTTCGGCGAGCCTGCCGATGTGAGCATGGGCATTGGCACCTACTGCTCGGTGCTCACCGAGACAAAGCGCCGCAGCATGTTCCAGTACCTGTTTGAGTCGGCACGGACACGCTTCCGTAATTTTAAGCAAAAGTTAGAGTAAGTGAGAAGCGAAGAATCGAAGAAGAAGCCTGGACTGTCAGTGCCCGATGCTCTCAGATATTTTCTGAAGGGCAACTTCATGTTTGTGGTCAGCGGCCTTGTGGCTTATATTATTGGTAATGCGGTAGCCTTGCTGCCACCGCTGTTCCAGCAGGTATATACCGACAACGTCATTACCCACAAGAATCCTGAATGGTTCACGCCGTTGCTGGTTCTGTATATCTTGCTGTTCGTGCTTGAGCTGGCTGCATGGATAACACTCTCTATACAGCGTAAGAAAGAAAGTGCGAAATTGGGCATTACCGTGTCGTCCAATTATTTGTGGAATGTGCTCCGTCTGCCGATGGCAATGTTTACACACTTCTCACCTGGCGAATTAGTGGCACGTTACACCAGCATAGCTAAAACCATTCGGTTCCTGGAATTTGCCCTTCCTTCGGTGGCCGCGTTCTTCATACCAGCCATCAGCTGCACCCTGATTATGCTTTTCAACTGGAAGTTGGGTTTGGTTGTGGTGTTCTCTATCCTGTTGCTGCTGTATGTGATACGCAGCACCTCCAAACTACAGAAAAAGAAAGCCATGGACATGGACGTGACGGAGTCAAGACTGCAGAACATCACGATGACAGGAATGAACAACCTGGAGACCATCAAGTCGATGGGTGGTGAGCTTTTCTTTTTCTCGCAGTGGGACAAAGCCTATGTGCAGGCAATGAATGCACGGGTGAAAACATCTACTGTCACCATCTTCATCAGTTCTGTTCCGCTCCTTGTCCTTCACCTGACCAATGCCCTCATCCTCTGTCTCGGTGCCTGGTATATTCTGCGTGGTGAACTGACACCGGGTATGCTTCTTGCTTCACAAGGTCTTGTCAACGAATCCATCTGGCCTCTCAACAAGACTATCGACTCTATGATGGTGGTGATGAGAGTCAACTCATCCATCAAGCGCATCAAGGACGTCACCGACTGCAACCGCGAAGCATCCCCCTTGCATTTGCCTACTGATGATGAGTTGCCCGACATCGCCAAGCTGGCGGGCGATATTGAGCTTCGCGACGTTACTTTTGGCTACGACCGCAGCCTGCCCCCCATCCTTAGCCACTTCTCGCTGAAAATTGAAGCGGGCGAACGTGTGGCCATTGTAGGTACCTCCGGATGTGGTAAGAGCACTATCCTTAGCCTTATTTCCGGTCTTTACGAACCGTGGGAAGGCGAGGTGTTGTTCGACGGAAAGCCCCGCAAGGCCATCAACCGTATGAGCTTTGTCAATTCCGTCTCTGTGGTGAACCAGGATGTGACGCTTTTTGAGGGAACTATCGCCGACAACGTCAAGATGTGGGATGTGTCGATAGAAGACTATGCCATGGTGCTGGCCTGCAATGATGCCCAGATTCATCAGGAAATCATGGAACGTCCGGGTGCCTATCAAGGCACCGTGGCTGAAAACGGCAAGAACTTCAGCGGCGGACAGCGGCAGCGTATAGAAATAGCTACTGCACTGGCCAAAGAACCCACCATATTGCTGATGGACGAGGGAACCTCGGCTCTTGACCAGCAAACAGAGGCCAAGGTGATGGAAAGCATCTACGACCAGGGTATGACGCTTGTCATGATTGCCCACCGTTTAGAGACCATTGCCCGCTGCGACCAAATATACGTAATAGAACAGGGACGCGTGACCCAGCACGGCACCCACGACCAGCTGCGGCAGATGGATGGTCTGTATAGTAACCTGTTAAAATATGCCTGACGCACCATGATCAATAATCCGTTCCTTGAGCAGTTAACCCATCGTTTGGATGGTGACCGTCAGGCCATGAGCAGGACGCAGGATATCTTCCGTGCCCTGGTCGACCGCAAACTGTGGAGGCAGTTGAAGTCCAGCGAGGAAATACCATTGAGCCTTGAGGATATGGAGACATTCCTGAACGGCAAGAACATCTTTTTCCGAAACGTAGAGCTTACCGATGGCTGGTGGAGCCGGTGTACGGGCAAGATGTTGGGATTCCTGGCTGAGGATGACACTCCTGTGCTGTTGATTCCTGGCTTTTCGAGCTACACTTTCAGTCATCCCAAAACGGGCAAGTTCATCAAGGTGAACAAGCGCACCGACCTGCTGAAACCTGAGGCATTGACACTCTGCTACCCATTCCCGGACAGCCAGCTGACTGCCAAGGACATCATGCACTATGTTACGGAAAGATTGAGTGTGTATGATGCGCTCTATGGGCTTTTAGCTTGTATCGGTGTCATACTCCTGACCATGTTTTCGCCTCACGTCTGCAAACTGATTTTCTCCGAGATTATCCCGTCCGGCGATGCCTTCCAGATTATGCCCGTCGCTACGCTGCTTGTCGGTGCCAGCGTCGGACTGATGATGGTGCAGACAGCCCGCAACCTGGTAGTGATACGCATCAAGGACAAGGTGGAATATGCCTTGCAGACGGCCATGATGTCGCGGCTGTTGCTGCTCCCAGTCTCGTTTGTCAAGGAGTATTCGCCAGGCGACATTTCCAACCGCGTGCTGTCGGTTTCGCGTATCAGCGCCAGCCTCACGGCCAGCTTCATGTCGACTATACTGACATTCCTTTTCTCCGGCATCATGTTCATTCAGTTCTTCATCTATGGCGGCCCACTCTTCTTTATAGGTTTAGTGGTTGTCACGATACAGTTCTTGGGCATTCTGCTACAATCCTACTATACCAGAAAAGTCCAGTTGAACATCAATGCCAACAGTTCACATCTCGTCGGCACGCTTTTTTCCCTGTTTTCCGGTATTGGGAAAATCAAGACCTGCGGAGCCGAGTTCCGTGCCTTCCATCAATGGGCAAAGGCATACGCTCCGGCCGATGCCAACGGCAGCTATCAGCCTTTAGCCAGTTTTTACATGGCCGGTATCAACTACTGCCTTGGACTGCTGCCTATGATTGTTACGATGTGGGCGGCCTGGCACTATCAGCTGCCACTTTCCGACTATATTGCCTATTGTGCCGTACTGACGCTCGTCTGTGGGGCTATCGACCAGTTGCAGACTATTACCAAGGATGTTTCGCGTTTACAGCCTGAGTTGCGGTTGTGCCAGCCAGTCCTGAAGGCTCGGTTAGAAGACAATAAAGATGCGACGGTCGTGAAGAGTATTACCGGCAGTGTGAATATACGTGGCCTGAAGTTCCGCTATTCCGATGACATGCCTTTGCTTTTCGACGGCCTGAACTTACAGATTAACAGCGGCGATTATGTGGCGCTCGTGGGAGCTTCGGGCTGTGGCAAGAGTACGCTCATCCGGCTGATGCTTGGACTGGAACAACCGCAGGCGGGTTCCATCTTCTACGACCAGTATAATCTCAGCGAGATCAATCTGCGCAGCTTCCGTCAGTTCTGCATCAGCATCTGCCTGCAGGACGGCAAACTCATCGAGGGCACCATCCTCGATAATATTAACTTTGACAATCCCCTGCTGACTGAGGAAGACGCCTGGGAGGCCGCCCGGATGGCCGCCCTCGACAAGGACATCGAACGGTTGCCTTTGGGCATGAAGACGCCCATCAGTGTGGATGGCAAGGGCGTGTCGGGCGGACAGCGGCAGCGCATACTCATTGCCCGGGCACTGGTGAGGAAACCCCGGATTCTCTTCCTCGACGAGGCCACGTCGGCACTCGACAATATCAGCCAGCACATCGTCATCGAGAGTCTGGCCAAGTTGAATTGCACACGTATTGTCATTGCCCATCGTCTGAGCACCATCCAGCAGTGCAACCGTGTCATCATGCTGCGCGACGGTCGGGTGGCCGCCGATGGCAGCTATGAGGAGATTAAAGACAAATTGATAATTGACAATGATAATGATATGTAAGATAGGATTCAGGCATGGGATGTTGCGGCTATTGTTGTTCGCAGTAATTGTCAATTGTCAATTATCAATTGTCAATTGTAAGGCTCAGTCACTGAGCCTTGATGAGGCCATCAGCCACGCTCAGGACAGCACAATCATTGCCTTCCAGAGTCGTCAGGAATACAACTACCATACCTTGCATTACGATGAGTTCCTGGCTCTGCGTAAACCGCAACTCAACCTGCGTGTGGCGCCTAACTATTACAGGCTCCTCAGCGACCTGTCACGCGACTATGTCTATCTGCGCAACTACGATAACCTGTCGGCTGCTGCCAGTGTCACCCTCTCGCAGAAGATGCTCAACTGGGGCGGTGAGGCCTACATCGGTTCACAAGCCGTCTGGAGCGAATACTTCAGTTCAAAGTCCAATGAGGCTCGGCAGTTCGTGGCAGCACCCCTCTTGGTGGGCTACCGGCAGACGCTTCTCGGCTACAATCCCTACCGCTGGGAGAAAGCCGTCCAGGACCAGCGGCTGAAGGCTGCCCGTCAGCAGCATCAGTACGATATGAACAGCATTGCCGAGGAGGTGACGCGCCGCTTCTTCCGGTTGGTCTGCTGTCAGGGACAGGTCGATATGTATCGGCGTAACCTGCAGACCGCTGATACCCTCTATGCCATCGCCCGCGAGAAAGCCAGTATTCTCATGGTGACGATGGCCGAACTGCGCTCATTGGAGTTGCAGCGAGTCAATGCTGCCAACGCTCTGGCCATAGCCCGCACGGCTGAAGAGGATGCCCGCACCCGACTGGCCTCCTTCTTGCGTCTCGACGGCGACCGTCTGGCAACCCTGCACCTGCAGTTTCCCCAAGAGCCTAAGGCCATCATGCTGACGGCTGCCGAGGCTGTCGGCTTAGCTTTGGCCAATAGTCCAGCCTGTCAGCACCTGATAGCCGAGCTTACCGAGTCGCGCCATCAGGAGCAGAAAGCCCGGAAGGAACAGGGTGTCAATGTGTCGCTCGATGTCAATGTGGGTATGCAGCAGGTCGACAACGTCGTTGGCCGTGCCATCCGCGACCAGCGGCTCTACGCCCTCGGAGCCGTCACGTTCAGCGTGCCGCTCATCGACCACGGTGCTGCCCGTAGCCGCCATGCTGCTGCCCAGGCTTGGGTGGAGCGTGAGGAGAGTGCGCTCGATGAGGCAGCGCGTAAGTTGAGCGAGGATGTCGCTACGACCCTGCACAACATCAACACCTATCGTCAGCTGTTGGAACGCACCACTCAGGCTGTCGCCATGGCCGACGAGGTGTTTCATCTGAATGCCGAGAATTATGCCAATGGCCTCTGCGACATCAATACCTACACGCTGGCACAGAACCGGCGCGACGAGGCCTACAACCAGTATCTGTCGGCACTCGAAAAGTATTGGACCACCTATTATCATCTACAGACGCTGACAGGGACGAATTAAAGTGAAAAGTGAATAGTGAGAAATGAAAAGTGAAAGATTTGCTACCGCAATAGTTTTAGCACTAACATTGGTGCTGATAGCGTGCCAAAACGGGCAGAAGAGTGAAATCCATCCCCCATCCCCTTCCGACTTAAAGGGGAATTCTGCCGCAGCTAAAGCCTCCCCCAGTGGGGGGAGGTTGGCGGGGGCTTCCAGTGAGGGGGCTTCGGGCGCTTTCTCCTGCAAAGGCACCATCGAGTCGGTCTCAGAAGTGGCCGTCGCCAGCCGCATCAACGAGCAGATAGTCATGTTGGGCGTAGAAATGGGACAGCGCGTACACAAAGGTCAGGTCGTAGCACGGCTTGACAGGACTGCCACGGAGGACAGAATCGTGAAAGGACGTGCCGAAGTAGAGCGTGCCGAATACCAGTATCAGAACATCCTGATGGGGCAAGGCTATAAGCGCGGAGCCTTCGACCAGGCACCCGAGAACATCCGCGAGATGGCACGTATCAACAGTGGCTACAACACGGCTAAGGCCGCCCTCCGCCAACTGGAGCATCAGTTGACCTACTGTACCATTCAGGCTCCCATCTCGGGGGTGGTGACTCAGCTCGATGCCGTTCTCTATGCTACGGCCGTTCCTGGCGAGACCCTGTTCCGCATTGTGGATACCGAGCATCTGAAGGTCTGCTTCGATATACTTGAGAACGAACTGCGGCGATTCGGGAAAGGTACCGCCATCACCGTCATCCCCATCTCTTTTCCCGACGACCGCTATCAGGCCCGCGTTACTGCTGTTAGTCCCGTGGTGGAAAAAAGCGGTATGATACACTTGGAAGCCATCCTCACCCCTCATCCTCACCTCATGCCCGGCATGTCGGCCATCGTCACTTTGGGGAGTGAAGTAAACTGAGTACAATAATTACAATAAACAACTTAATACAACAAAACAATGAAAAAAATGTGTTCATGGGTGGTTGCCGCCACCCTCGTTTGCGGCACAATCGCCTTTACGACCTCCTGCAAGGAGGCTAAGGCCAATGAAGACAATCCCGTCCAGAAAGTTTCGAGTGAAGAACTGATTCGCACCTCGCAGAGCTGGGACGGGGTGGAGTTGCCCGACTATCTGCAAGGCCGCCCCGAGCTGGTAGCTGTGAAGTATGTGTTCCCCGCTGGCCAGAAGTTAGGCTGGCACCACCATCCCGTGATGAACTACGGTATACTGGTGCAGGGCGAACTGACCATCATCGGGCAGGACGGCAAGGAGAAGACCGTGCATGAGGGCGAAGCCGTCGTCGAGATGGTGAATACCATCCACCACGGCGAGAACCGAGGCACCAAGCCCGTCATCCTCTACATGTTCTACCTCTCGCAGAAGGACATGCCCCTCGCCGTACAACACCCTGAGATTCCGTTGGAATAGCGTCTGAACAGGCGAAATTTTGTGACGATGGTTAATCGGTGTTAAATTACACTCGGGAGTATTGCTATTTTGAAAAAATTAGCTTATCTTTGCATATTATTATTTTAACTTAAAACACAAGTAAAATGAAAAAGATTATGAATTGGGTGCTTGCCGCCACCCTCGTATGCGGCGCAAGTGTATTCACAGCGTGTTCCGACGGCAACGATGACAACCCCAACAAGGAACAGGCGAAGAGGTACCGTACGGAGTTTGTACAGCACACCCGTAAGAACCTGAAGGACCTGGCCGAGAACCTGAACTTCGCGTCGTGGAATGCAGCTAACGCGTTGAACCAGTACTTCAACCGGTACGTGCTGAACAATCCTGAGTTTGAGAAGGCCGTCCTGAACACCTTCCTGAAGAATGTGCTGGCAACTGTCAAGCCCGTGGAGGAGGGCAGTGAGCTGGCTGAGAGGGGCTTCACGACATACGGCACCGTCGACCTGACGAAATTCAACTACCGCTTTGTGATGAATGATGACAACACGGGCTTCGACGTAGAAGAGGGCGACGACTTTGAGGTCATTATCAATGGCTGGAATCCTGAGAAGCAACAGGTGGAGAAAGGCTTGTACAAGGTGACGCTCAAGGCTGGTGGC
Organism: uncultured Prevotellaceae bacterium; assembly: GCA_947168395.1. Classification (GTDB taxonomy): domain Bacteria; phylum Bacteroidota; class Bacteroidia; order Bacteroidales; family Bacteroidaceae; genus Prevotella. The sequence goes on from CAMVLT010000005.1 coordinate 141,254, forward strand.
AGCAAGAGCTACAAGTTTGTGTATGTTCCCAAGGAGCTGGAGGATGTCGCTTTTGTCATCAATCTTCCCTCTGAGTTCCAGTTTGCTATTTCCGACAATATTAGCGGCACATGGAGCGACGGCTTCTCGGGCTCGTTCGTGAACATGATTTCTTCGGCAGAAGGACGTGAGTACATCAGTCCGGCCATCGTGAACAGCTGGGGCGTCAGCGGTATTGTTAACACCAGCATCCCGGCAACGCCGATCGGAAAGGCCGACCAGACTACACTCAAGTTCTCGCTCCTGTCCGACAAGGTGAACCATAAGGCCAGCACAGCCTTCAGCTGGGAGCAGAACGGACTCAAGTTGTTCGACCTGGCAGTGAAGGGCAGTCGTAAAATGCTGGACGATACGGCTGACATGCCGCAGTCTGCCATGTTCTCTTCGTTTGTCGACGTGTTAGCAGCTGCGCTGACCGGCTGTAGCATTGACGAGTCCAAGTTCACTATGCTTGACGATCTGACCGTCACCACATCCATCAGCGACATGGGCAAAGTCACGAAAGTGGCACATGAACTGGCTGCCGCCCGTCGCAACTATGCCGATATGAAGACCATAGACCAGTACACCCAGCAGCTGAACGAACTCGTCAAGTCAGAGATGACCTGCAAGGGGCTGGACCAGACCATACCGATGAAGATGAAGACCATCAAGTTCGGTGTTGACTATTGGACTGTAGCCGCTCTGAACTTTGCCGACGAGAATGGCTACGTGGCTATCACCGACATGCTGGACAAGGAGAGCATCGAGTATATGCTGAACATTGTCGACCACAGCATCGAGCCGATGCAGCAGAGCCTCGTTGTAGTGCGCCAGTTGGTGCAGTATGTGCAGGGCCTCGTCAGCGGCTTCCAGTCGGGTGAGGACGAGGAGTAAACCTTCAGAGTAGTACTTTGGAAAAATCAACAGCCGCCACCAGGGCATTCCCTGATGGCGGCTGTCGTTGTTTTTGGGGGTTAGTCTGTAAGCGTCTCCGTTTTTCCGCATTGTAGCATTGCTCGAAAGTTGCTACCTTTGCCCCCATGTATCAAAAAGTGTACAATTATGGATGCAAAGAAAGATTATAGTCATGTGATCAGCGGCTACAGGAATGAGCTGCGATTAAACGGCAAGGCAACTCTGTCGGCCTATTGTCGCAGTGTCGGTGTAAGTATCAGTGCCGTCCACCACTGGATGGAGAATTATGGCATAACTACTAAGAAGATAAAGGCGGAGATGGCAGAGCTTGCAGGCTGTGATTCGCCATTCGTTCCATTATCCTCTGAGATGCCAGTGCCTGTCCGCAGTTCCAGTCGTATTGAACTGACTTTTCCAAATGGTGTTCTTCTGTCGGCAGACCAGTACCCGCCACAGGACCTGCTGGTGTTGTTGAACGGCTATCGCGGAGGACGTGTGTGATGTTTGCCCTGACAGAGAGTACCCCGTTATACCTGTGCCGTCAGGCTGTGGACATGCGGAAGGGCATCGACGGGCTATACCGGCTGGTGCGCACGGAGCTTCAGCAGCACCCGCTTTCAGGCAGTGCTTTCGTGTTTTTCTCGAAGAACCGCCAGAGTGTGAAGATCCTGCGCTGGGACGGCGACGGTTTTCTGCTCTACCACAAGCGGCTGGAGCGCGGCACGTTCGAGACACCCCGTTTCGATGCGGCCTCAGGAGCCTACAGACTGCCCTGGAAGACGTTTTCTCTGATCATGGAGGGAATTTCGCTACGGAGCGTCAGATACCGCAAGAGGCTCAATATTGCCATTTGAACATTTTTTCAACCGTCTGATAATCAATAAATTAATTTAAAAATAATCGCCAAAATGCTTGGTTGTTCCGATGTTTTTTCGTACCTTCGCATCCGAAATGATGACGAAGGACGAGATCATATCCAACCTCATGGAGCAGCTCAAGGCTGCCAATGAGCAGAACGCAGCATTGATAAATCGTGTTGCAGAGCTGACTGCCCAGCTGAAGGAGGCTCTTGCCCGTCTGGAGTCCATCGAGCAGTCCGTCAAGCAGAAGGATGAGACCATCAGGAAGGAGAAGAACAAGAACAAAGGTCTCACCACACTGCTGGAGAAGGATAGCGAGCAACAGAAGCCTCCCAAGCCGGAGCTTACCGATGACGAAAAGAAGGTGCTGGAGGAGGCACGCGCCATCCGGCGTAAACAGCGCGGCAACAACGGGGCCAGGCGTGACAGCCACACGGAAGTGAAGGTGGAGTACCATGATGTGTATCCTGACGATCCTGACTTCGACATGGAGAAAGCCCGTCCTCTGGAGGAAACGGGAGAAGACGGTCGTCCCAAGTACCGCGAGTGCGTGCGCTACACCTACACACCGGGCCACTTCACCAAGCACGTCTACCGCATGCACACCTTCACGCAGGACGGCAGGGTGTTTGAGCCGCAGACTCCGCCGTCGGCATTCCTCAACTCCAACTACGACTCGTCCTTCGTGGCAGGGCTGATGCAGCTGCGCTACATGTATGCCATGCCCATGGAGCGTATCGTCCACTACTTCGAGGACATGGGATTCAACCTCAACAAGAAGACGGCCAGCTTCCTGATGAAGCGTGCCGCCGAGGTCTTCGCCCGCTTTTATGCCGCCATCCGCCAGGCAGTGCTCGGAGAGGACTACATTGCAGCCGATGAGACCTATTTCAAGATTCTTGTGCCTGAGAAGAACTCCAAGGGCAAGGGCGTCAGGAAAGGCTACTTCTGGGTCATCGTGGCAGTGAATGCCGGCCTGCTGTATGTGGTGTACGAGGACGGATCACGATCAGGTGATGTCATTTTCAAGGAGGTGGAGCACTACAAGGGAACAATGCAGAGCGACGCGGCATCATTCTACAAGAAGATAGAGGGCAGTGACTATCCCTTCATCGTCCGTATAGCCTGCATACAGCACATCAAGCGACGGTTCATTGAGTGTCAGGACTATGAGCCTGACGCGGCCAGGATGGTCAGACTCCTGAACAAGCTCTACCAGAGGGACCATGAACACAAGGTCGGCGAGAAAGGCTGGACTGTGGACGACCACCTGAAATGGAGACAGAAGTATGCCCCGGGTATACTGGCCGACATCAGGGAACTCCTTGACGAGATACTCGCCAAGCCGGACCTGCTGCCCAAGAGCGATCTCGCATCTGCCGCAGGGTATCTCGACATGGAGTGGGATGCCGTGGTGGACATCTTCAAACGCGGCGACACCAACCTGGATAACAACCTCGTTGAGAGGATGAACAGATATTTCTCCATGTCAAGAAGAAACTCGCTCTTCTTCGGATCGCACTCAGGTGCAGAACGTGCTGCCGTGCTATATACGCTGGCATTGTCAGCCAAGACGAATCGCATCAACCTCTTTGACTATATTGTAGACATCCTTGACAAGACCGCCATGTGGCAGCCCAACACCCCGCTAAGCAAATACCGTGACCTGTTGCCTAAACAATCGTCATTGATTATGCAAGGCGTAACATCAGAGACGCTTACGTTAGTCTGTCAGTAGCAGTACTCGGCTCGACCAGTTGGTCTTCTTGCCCCAGTCCACGTTGTGGGTGGCGGGCATCTCCAGTCCGTGGTTCATGAGGTAGGCACCGCTGTAGGTCTTGCCCTCGCAGTACATGGGGGTGAGGTCGATGCGGTCCAGCTCGTGTACCTTATACATACGGGTGGGGTCGAGTCCGGCCATCTTTACGCGGGGCAGGTGCTCGTTCTGGAACTGCTCGGTCTTCCACCAGTAGAACACGGCCTTGTCCTTCTGTTCCGAGACGTACATCATCGAGGCAATGCCGCGCTTGTCGAACGGCGAGACGAGACGGTAGATGTCGCCGAACTGCACCACGGGGCGTATCTCCTTGTACTCTTTGATGGCCTGTCGGCAGAGTGCCTTCTCCTCGTCGGTCATGTTCTTGGGCTGTATTTCCATGCCGAGGCGTCCCGACATGGCCACGTCGATGCGCATTTTGAGCGAGGTGGTGCGGTAGACGGTGTGGTTGGGTGCTGCCGAGATGTGGCTGGCCATAGCGATGGCGGGGAAGAAGTAGGAGGTGCCCCACTGCATGTAGATGCGCTGCAGGGCGTCGGTGTTGTCGCTGACCCAGAACTCGTCAAACCAGGGCAGCACGCCCCAGTTGGCTCGTCCGCCGCCACTGGCGCAGGCCTGGATAGTCAGGTCGGGATATTTCTGGCGTATGCGCTGGCACACCTTCTGGAAACCTCGGTGGTACTCGATGTAGAGGTGGCTCTGGTCGTTCATCGTCAGGTATTGCGAGCCGTGGTTCATGATGGCCATGTTGGCGTCCCACTTGATGTAGTCTATCTCGGGATAGTTGGTCATCAGGTTGTCGACGATGCTGACGACGTAGTCCTGCACCTTGGGGTTGGCCAGGTCGAGCACCAGCTGGGTGCCGCCGCGTCCCAACACAGCATCGCGTTTGGGGGCTTTCACAATCCAGTCGGGGTGCTGCTCGTATAGTACGCTGACGCTGTTGGTCATCTCGGGCTCAATCCAGATGCCGAACTTCACGCCGCGCTTCTTGGCGTCGCGCAGCAGTCCCTCGATGCCCTCGGGCAGCTTCTGGCGGTCCACCACCCAGTCGCCGAGTGCGCAGTTGTCGGTCTTTCGCGGATATTTCTCGCCGAACCATCCGTCGTCCATTACAAACAGCTCGCCGCCCATCGAGGCGATGTCGGCCATCATCTGGTCCATGCCCTGCTGGTTGATGTCGAAGTAGACACCCTCCCACGAGTTGAGCAG
>CAMVLT010000006.1 GCA_947168395.1 uncultured Prevotellaceae bacterium
TGAATGACGATGCCTTTTACCGATGCGTTGGCTCGGCGACCGTCGAGGGTGTACATCTCGCCTCTTCCGTCAGACTTCCGACTTCTTACTTCCTCGATTCCCGTGGTCTCGTTGATAGTACCGCTGCCGCTGAGTGAGCTGTAGGTCAGTGTGTAGCCATTCTTGTTGATGGTGCCATTGTTGACAAGTTTAGATACGGTGGCATTGCCTGTCAGGTTCCACACGGCCCCCTCATTGACAGTGACATTGGCGGTATAGCCCGTGTCGTACTTCACGATGCCGCTGTAGGTGCCGTTGGAGAGTATGAGGTTGCCGACGGCTCCGCTGGTTGACCACTGCGAGTCGGCCATCACATACATCAGAATGCCAGAGGGAACGGTGACGGTGCAGTTGTCAAGTGTGCAGGTAGCGGTGACACAAGTGGCTACTTCCAGCAGTGGGGCACTTAAGTCGGTCATGGTGAGCGATGTGCCGGTGATGGTCATCACGGGATTCACACCGCTGGCATCGCCTGAGCCTGACTGCATCATCAGCAGACCGCGTTCAGAGGAGCCGCTGGTCATCGTGCAGTTAGTCATCGATATGCTGTTATCACCCTCAATAACGGCAATCTCGCCTTTGGCTGACGTACCAACGAGACTGGTGGCTGACATCGTGCCAGTAGAGTAGATGACTGCCGACTTCGATCCATTGGCAGTAGCGGTTCCGCCTGTGACGGTCACGGTGCCGCCTCCACGGTCGGTGGCTATGGTTGATGACGTTGCCTCATTGGTTGTAATATCCACATTCGAGGCGTTGATGATACCGCCATACGTGGCATGAAGTCCACGGCTCACGCTGTTGTTGTTGACGATGGTGATGCCATCAATCTCGACCGTTGCACCATTGGTGGCTATCACCGCATTGGCACCTTGTGCACTGCTGGTCACGGTGACATTCTTGGCGACAATCTTTGCCCCGCTGGCTGCCGTTGTGCTCTGGTAATTGCTGCTGCTTGCGGCTCCGCAGTAGATACTGCTGTTGTTGCCGTAGAAACTGCTATTGTCGCCGCCGCTACCATCGCCCGTCTTGGTGATGGTGCATCCATTCATGGTCAGCGTGCCGCCCGTACACTGGATGACGTTGTAATACTGGGTGGATGACGAGTAGTTGTCCGTAATAGTTGCCGTGCCGCTCGTGTGCGTATAGGTGGCACCCTTCGGATAGGTTGGCGTACTGTCTGCCGGCGGCTGGGCCTGCATGTTCATGACTGTGGCAACGATGGCCATCATTGGGAGTAGAATCTTCTTCATAAGCAATAATGATATTTTAGTTGAAAAGAATTTGGTGCAAAATTACAAATAATTCCGCACTGCGTTCATAGCTAAAACTCTGTAATGTTTGGCAATTTTTCCGTTTCTGTTTTATTTTTGCAAAAAAATGTGTATCTTTGCATTGGAAAATTTAGCAATAATGGAACAAAAACGCCCTCTTCACCCTATATTGGCACAGGCTGACGAGATAGCAGAACGCGGTCTCGTAGTGTTCGATGACATCCGCTCGATGCCACTCTATGACGAGCCCTACACCACCGACCTGATGACCATCAGCATCAATCTCAGCGGATGGGTCAAGGCCGAGTGCGACATGCGCCCTGTAGTATTCCAACCTCACGATTTGGCTGTAGTCACGCCTCACCATATCCTGTGCGCCCGTGAGTCATCTGCCGACTATCACGCCATGATCATTGTGCTCTCACCTCGATTTCAGGAGGAGATGAAGCATCACTATCCTGACATCTATCACGATAACCACCACTACATCTACCGGCAGGACATCAACCTCAATGACCGCCAATTCCAGCGCATCGTTGACATCTTCCGGCTGCTGCGTAATGTCAGCCGTGAGGAACATCCACGGCGTTCCGCAATGCTGGGTGATCTGCTCGAAGTGCTATTCCTGCAACTGCAAGCGTATCGTCAGGAAAACGGCATAGAGACGCACAGTCCTTCGCTTCGCGAAGGAATCTTTACCAGTTTCTATCACGCCGTCGAGCAACATTACCGCGAGAGCCGCGAAGTGCGCTTCTACGCCGACCTTCAGCACCTATCGCCCAAGCATTTTGCCACCATCATCAAACAGCAGACGGGCATTAACGCCCTCCAGTGGATCAACAGCTACGTCATCATCCAGGCCAAATCCATGCTGCGCCATCACCGTCAGATGACCATCCAGGAGATAACTAACCACCTTGGTTTCCCCGACCAAGCCACCTTCAGCCGCTTTTTCAAAACGAATACCGGCCTGTCACCAACAGAATATAGAGAACAGAATTAAACAATGGAACTGAACGGAATCACCATGCGCTCGTCACCCGATGCTACAACACCTGTTTCATGCTTCACAGCACTTCAGGCGCATTGCTGCTTGTCGATGCAGGTGGGCCTGCCGTTGGGTACAGACGTGGAAGAAAAGCTGCCTTTCCAGAAGTATAAGAACGGAGAGGGAGCGCTGGTATTCTATTTAGCAGGACACATGTTCTCATTCTTAGACTGTCACGCAGGCGATCCACCTCGGCATTGGCACCTAACACATGTAAACTGTCCTATTTGCTTGTATATTGAAAATTTAGTATTATTATTTTCTCAATAGTACCAATTTTATGTATCTGTCATTCTAATACTCTCTGATACAACTGTATTTGCTTCTTGTCGAGATTCGTAATCTTAATCTGAACCTTGGTCGGGCGTGGTACGTCATCATATAAAGACGAAAGGAGTTTCGTTATTACCTGTTCCACATTTGTAAATCCTGAGTCTTCAATTATTGATACACACTCACCACTGATGAATGCCTCTCCACGAATAAGATTGTACTTCGACATTCTCTCAAAGGATTTGCCTGAATCTTCACGATTGTTGATATCCTCATTACTGAAGAATATATAGTCAATGACTTTCTCATTCAATTCCCATGCCGGCGAGTAATCTATCTTTGTATATACTCTTGCCATTTTGAATGTTGAGTGATTAAGGGCAAAGTCGATGTCACCAAGCGATGCACCGCATCCATTCTGTGCTACCGTTGCCCACGAATGGCGGAAGGAATACAGGCTGGCATGGAAATCTGGCGAGACTTTCTTACAGATTTGGCTGATACCTGCGTTCACATTGGCATTGAATGAGTCTGATGTGCTTAGACGGTCTTGAAAGTCAAATAGCCAGGGAGATTCCACGTTTTTGGACAAGTACTTCTCGAAAGTGGGCTTTATAAATTGTGGCACCATTATCTCAAAGTATGCGTTATCGGAACGGGATTTACTTGTTTTTCTTCTGTTATAGTGGAAAATGCCATTGTGATACTGGCTCTTTTTCGCATAGAACAAATCAATGCTGTTGATGCCACACATACAGAAGCTTATCAGCGCAATATCCTGTCCAAGTTCCTGTAGCGGATGCGTGAATCTACTGAAGTCGGGAACAACGGCGAAGAACCTGCGAAGCATATTGGGGCTTATTGCTCTCTTGTTTGGTGTATCTTCTTTGGGTATTGAAATCTTGGGCCAAGGGTTTGTGATTAACTGAATACCTCTTTCCTCATCGTTGTATTCCAACATGGCAGCTTTGTGAATCTGTCTGATGTTGATTGGGTATTTGTTTTTAGACCTTGCCGTCTGGGAAAGAGAGTATATCCATCTAGAAAGGAATGAGTATGTCAATTGTGAAAACATGACCTCATTACCACCTGCAAATTTCTCCAAGCTATAAAGTGCCCACTTATAGTCGCGTGAAGTCCTTTCCTGGCCTCTGGCTTTCATCTTCTCTATATGCTTACGAGCGTACATTGAGAACGATATTCCATCCTTACCTTTCTGAATATAGTCCACAATTTCCTTGACCGTCCAGTCTTGTGTGTCAATCCTATTCAGAGTGTTGTAGTATTGATCAATCAATTTTGAGGTTTGTTGAATAACGTAAGGATCAAGAATATCCTTTTTGTTCCGACTCAGCCCCTTATCGTTAACCATCCATGATGTCCTTAGATAAGAGACTTTACGATTGTGGGCAAAACGTATGTATACGACATACATTCCATCTTTTCTCTTTGATTTTACAGTAGCTTTTAAAGTTGCCATATCAAAATGTATATTATATGATTATACGCAATAGTGCGCATTCATATAATATAATTCAGGTTTCATAAGGCTCGCTCAAATCTGGGTAAATTTACTATAGACCGACCTATTGACACATGGAAGAGTGTGTATATACAATATGCATATAAAGTGAAAAAATCAGCCGCAATAACCGCACTCAAATTTTTGGTAAACAGGCTCATTTTTTGGTAAACAAATTCGATGCAGAACTACCTATTGGTACATAGAACGGTATTTTTTGAAAATATAACTAATTGTATATCAGTAATTTGTAATTTCAAAAATGTTTCCCGAAAAAACACGCTTTTGGGGGAGATGCAAAAACGCAAGTACTTTATTATCAAGCACTTGCGTTTTTTAGTATCTCAAAAATAAGAAATTTATTCACATTCGAGAGCGCCCTGCGCGGCAGCGAGGCGGGCGATTGGCACACGGAATGGAGAGCAGCTAGCGTAGTTCATACCGATCTTGGCGCAGAACTTAACTGAGCTAGGCTCACCACCATGCTCACCACAGATACCGCAACGGAGCTCAGGACGAACCTCACGACCCTCCTTAACGGCGAACTTGATGAGACGGCCTACACCCTTCTGGTCGAGTACCTGGAATGGATCAACCTTCAGAATCTTCTTATCGAGGTAAACAGGCAGGAACGATGCGATATCGTCGCGGCTGTAACCGAAGGTCATCTGAGTAAGGTCGTTAGTACCGAATGAGAAGTACTGAGCCTCTGAAGCGATCAGATCGGCAGTCAGGGCAGCACGTGGAATCTCAATCATTGTACCGATCTCGAACTCAACCTCGATACCATACTCAGCGAATACCTCCTTAGCGGCATACTGGATGATCTCCTTCTGCTGCTTGAGCTCGTTGATAGTACCAATCAGAGGAACCATGATCTCTGGCATTGGGTTCTTACCCTCCTTCTTCAGCTCGCAAGCTGCAGAGAGGATAGCCTTAGTCTGCATAGCTGTAATCTCAGGGAATGTGATACCCAGACGGCAACCACGGTGACCCAGCATTGGGTTGTTCTCAGCGAGTGAGTCAACACGGCGCTGGATTTCCTCCAAGCTTACACCCATCTCCTTAGCCATAGTCTGCTGACCAGCCAGATCGTGGGGAACGAACTCGTGGAGAGGTGGATCGAGCAGACGGATGTTAACGGGCAGTCCGTCCATAGCCTCGAGGATACCCTTGAAGTCAGCCTTCTGATAAGGCAGCAGCTTAGCAAGAGCCTTCTCACGTCCGGCAACGCTGTCGGCCAGAATCATCTCACGCATAGCAACGATCTTCTGATCCTCGAAGAACATGTGCTCGGTACGTGTAAGACCGATACCCTTAGCACCGAAAGCGCGAGCTACCTGTGCATCGTGTGGAGTATCAGCATTGGTACGAACCTGCAGCTTGGTGTACTTGTCACAGAGGTCCATCAGCTCCTTGAAGTCTCCTGAAAGCTCAGCAGCCTTTGTTGGAACCTCGCCAGCATATACCTGACCAGTTGTACCATTCAAAGAGATATAGTCACCCTCCTTATATGTTACGCCGTCGATCTCGACAGTCTTGTCCTTATAGCTTACATTCAGAGCACCTACACCTGATACGCAGCACTTACCCATACCACGAGCCACAACGGCAGCGTGAGATGTCATACCACCACGAGCAGTCAGGATACCCTCGGCAGCAGCCATACCAGCGAGGTCCTCAGGAGAGGTCTCGATACGTACGAGCACTACCTTATGTCCATTCTCGTGCCACTCCTTAGCGTCGTCAGCGTGGAATACGATCTGACCGCAAGCAGCACCAGGAGAAGCAGGCAGACCCTGAGCAATAACCTTTGCAGCAGAGAGGGCCTTCTTATCGAATACTGGGTGCAGCAGCTCGTCGAGCTTCTGAGGCTCGCAGCGCATGATAGCAGTCTTCTCGTCGATCATACCCTCGTGGAGCAGGTCGATAGCAATCTTAACCATAGCAGCACCAGTACGCTTACCGTTACGTGTCTGGAGGAACCAGAGTTTGCCCTCCTGTACGGTGAACTCCATATCCTGCATATCGTGATAGTGGTGCTCCAGCTTGTCCTGGATACCATTCAACTCAGCATAGATCTCAGGCATTGCCTCCTCCATTGAAGGATACTTGGCTACGCGCTCCTCCTCAGAGATACCAGCGCGCTCAGCCCAGCGCTGAGAACCAATCTTGGTAATCTGCTGTGGAGTACGGATACCAGCCACAACGTCCTCACCCTGAGCGTTAACCAGGTACTCACCGTTAAACAGGTTCTCACCGTTAGCGGCATCACGGCTGAAGCATACACCAGTAGCTGATGTATCGCCCATGTTACCGAATACCATTGCCATTACTGATACGGCTGTACCCCACTCGTCGGGGATTCCTTCCATCTTACGATACAGGATAGCGCGCTCGTTCATCCATGAACGGAACACAGCGCAGATAGCACCCCAAAGCTGCTCGATAGGATCATCGGGGAAGTCCTTACCAGTGCGCTCCTTGATGGCAGCCTTGAACAGCTTAACCAACTTCTTCAGATCCTCTACTGAGAGGTCCTTATCCAGAACAACACCGCTCTCCTTCTTAACCTTCTCGATAATCTCCTCGAATGGGTCGATATCAGTCTTGTTAACGGGCTTCATCTCGAGCACTACATCACCGTACATCTGTACGAAACGGCGATAAGAGTCGTAAACGAAGTGAGGATTGTTGGTCTTCTTGGCCATACCCTCAGCAACCTCGTCGTTAAGACCAAGGTTCAGAATTGTATCCATCATACCAGGCATTGAGGCACGTGCACCTGAGCGTACAGATACCAGCAGAGGATTCTGTGCATCACCGAACTTGCAGTTCATCAAGTCTTCAATGTGCTTCACGGCTGCCATCACGTCGTCGTTCAGCAGTTCCATAATCTTCTGCTGACCAACCTGATAGTACTCATTACAACAATCTGTGGTGATTGTGAAACCTGGAGGAACAGGCACACCAATGTGGTTCATCTCAGCAAGGTTAGCACCCTTACCGCCAAGTTCCTCACGCATCTTTGCGTTTCCTTCGGCCTTACCATTACCGAAGAGGTAAACTCTTTTCTGACTCATACGTTAATTACTTATTATGTTGATAATATATTATTATTTGATTAGATTCCGCAAAATTACGCATTTTCCATCAAATACACAAAAAAAATCGCCAAAATTTGCTATCTCGACCTTACATTTTTACTTTTTTGGCTCAGATTACGTGTATTAACACGGATTTTTGATATTTATTTTGTAACTTTGCAGGCGAAAAAGAAAAGAATATGGCAAGAAACAAGAAACCGTTACCCCTACTTGAGGGTGTAGAGATCGAGGCCGTGGCTGCCGAGGGTAAGTGTTTGTTCCACTGGAACGACCTGGTGGTGTTTGTACCCTTCTGTGTGCCTGGCGACGTTTGCGATGTGCAGATTCGCAGAAAGAAGCACTCCTTTGCCGAGGGCGAAGTTGTGAGAATCACTAAATATAGTAATGTACGCGCGACCCCCTTCTGCGAACATTTCGGAGTATGCGGAGGTTGCAAATGGCAGAACCTGCCATACGAAGAGCAGCTTAAGTTTAAGCAACAACAGGTTTACGATCAGCTGCATCGTATCGGCAAGATCGAACTGCCCGAGTTCATGCCTATTCTGGGTAGTGTACATACACAGGAGTATCGCAACAAGCTCGACTTTGGTTGTGCCAACAAGCGATATCTCACTAAGGAACAGATTCAGACATTACCCAACGACGAGAGTCAGAGCCTTAAGGATGTGCCCGCTATCGGATTCCACATTACTGGTGCATTCGACAAGATACTGCCCATCGAGAAGTGCTGGTTGATGGACAATCTGCATAATGAGATTCGCAACGAGGTGCGCGACTATGCGATGGAGAACGGTCTGAGTTTCTTCGACCTTCGTGCTCAGGTGGGATTGCTGCGCGATGTCATCATCCGCAATAGTGCCAGTAGCGAATGGATGGTCATCTTCCAGTTCCACTACGATCGTACATCAAGCGAGGCATTGGCTCAGAGCGAGACTCAGGCCAAGGATCTGCTGCAGCATATAGCAGACAAGTTCCCACAGATTACAGCGCTGATGTATCTCGACAATCAGAAGTGCAACGACACCATCGGCGATCAGGATATCATGGTGTTCAAGGGCAATGATCATATCTACGAACTCATGGAAGACCTGAAGTTTAAGGTTGGTCCCAAGAGCTTCTATCAGACCAATACCGAGCAGGCTTACCACCTGTACTCTGTAGCTCGCAACTTTGCTGGGCTTACTGGCAACGAGGTGGTTTACGACCTCTATACAGGTACAGGTACCATTGCCAACTTTGTGGCTCGCAAGGCTCGCAGGGTGATAGGTATCGAGTATGTGCCCGAGGCTATCGAGGACGCTAAGGTCAACTCGCAGGTTAACGGCATCGACAACACCCTGTTCTATGCTGGCGATATGAAGGATATCCTTACTGACGAGTTTATCGCAGAGCACGGTCAGCCCGATGTCATCATCACCGACCCACCACGTGCCGGAATGCATCCCGATGTGGTTAAGACCATCCTTAAGGCAGCTCCAAAGCGTATCGTATACGTTAGTTGCAACCCAGCCACACAGGCTCGCGACCTGCACGATATGGACGAATACTATCGCGTGGCAGCAGTGCAGCCAGTGGATATGTTCCCCCACACACCACACGTAGAAAACGTAGTGTTGCTTGAGCGAAAGTAAAATAATCGGCAAAATATTTGGAACATAAAGAAGTTTTTCATATATTTGCGGCAATAATTACTAATTATCAAATACAATACGACAATGAAAAAACATTTTTGGATGATTGCGCTTATGGCGTCGATGGCAATCAGCGCTAGCGCAGAGACTCTGCCCGAAGTAGAGGAAGTAGAGGCTACACAGGAGAAGGCTGCCGTCGAGGTACCTGCTTGGGTAAAGAATATCAAATTCAGCGGCTACGGCATGCTGCAATATCAGGGCGAAGATACAGAGGGTGCTCACACTAATACATTCAATCTGCGTCTGGCTCGTTTCATTCTGGATGGTAAAATCGGCGATTTCGACTGGCGTGCACAGATTCAGGGCACAAACGTAACAGGTCCTGGACAGCCTACAGTACAGTTGGTTGACCTCTATGCTGAGTGGCGCAAGTATCCTGAATTCAAGATTCGCGCTGGTCAGTTCAAGCGTGCTTTCACATTCGAGAACCCAACCAACCCTATCACTCAGGGATGGTACGCTTATGCAATGGTTGTAAACAATCTGTCAGGTTTCGGCGATCGTACAGGCGAGAAGTCATCAGGTGGTCGTGACATCGGTATCCAGGCTCAAGGTGATTTATTCCCCAACGCTAACGGACGCCGTCTGTTCCACTACCAGATTGGTGTTTACAACGGTGAGGGTGTGAACGAGAAGGATAAGGACAACCGCAAGGATATCATCGGTGGTTTCTGGGTAATGCCTATCAAGGGTTTTCGCATTGGTGCTTTCGGATGGACTGGTACCCGTGGTGGTATGTATGACCCAGCTACAGGTAATACCGTTAGTGTAGAGAAGAATCGTTACGCCATCTCTGCCGAGTACGACAAGGACGAGTACACATTCCGTGCTGAGTACATCCACAGCCAGGGTTGGGGTGCTGCAAAGGCAGGCAGCAACACTCGTGAGATCGACTACTCTAAGGGCGACAAGGCCGATGGTTGGTATGCATTCGGTATCGTGCCTCTGGTAAAGGGCAAGCTGCACGCTAAGGCTCGTTATCAGACATATCGCAGTCAGAAGGAGTGGAGCACATCTAAGTCGATGTACGAGGTTGGTTTGAACTACTACTTCACCAAGAATCTGCAGCTTAATGCAGAGTACGGTTTGGTAAACGAGCGTTCAGCTCAGAAGAACCACAACTTTGTTGACGTAGAGCTCGACTTCCGCTTCTAACCTTTGCGGAATCTGCGGGTAAGGGCCTGCCACAGATGAGTCTTCTGTCTGAGGATTTGCAGTGAATACAGGCCACTCGCCAATACCACAAAGAATTCTACTACCCAGTAGACGATACCATCAAGAAGGATGGTGCAGGCATAGGCGAGAAATCCCAAAGCAAACAATACAATAGCATATCGAGATACGGTTGCCGAAACACGGTAACCGTATTTTTTATATGCATACAGGTTTATCATCAGATAGTCGAACACATGTGCCAGAGTGATGGCGATCCCTGTGCCCAGCAATCCCCAGTACTGATAACCCAGCACGATAAACAACACGAAAATTACGTAATATGCGGCCTCGAGCATCAGATAGGTCATAGAATATCCACGAGCCAGAGTGATGTAAGCCACAGGCAAGGTCAGCACCTTGAAGAACATAGCCAGAGCTGTGACCTGAGCCATAGGTATCACGGGTATAAACTCGCTGGTGAACAGTTGCGGAATAAGTATAGGCAACAAGGCGATAAGGGCAGTAAGCATAGGTGCAATTATCAGCAGCGATACCTCCATCTGTCGATTAACGGTATAGTTGGTCTGCTCCACATCACGATTCACTCCCGACAGACGTGGGAAATAATCAGTCTCCATAGCCGAGAACACCATGCCGGCATAGGTTATCGTGAGCATAAAACCAGCATTATACAGTCCCAGCACATCCAGATCGGCCACCACGTTCAGGTATGACCTTACCACCATCTCGGCAGCACTACCCACTACCCCTGCCAACGTAAAGGCCACACCCAGTCGCACCATGTCCATACCCTCGCCCAGTATGCCACGGGCACCACTAAGCCGCAAGGGATATATGCGCAACGAGAACCACAATGTGGCACACATCGTTACAAATGCCATCAGCACTATCACAGGCACGATACCTGCCTGCCAGAAGAAGTAATAGATTGGTATCGACACAGCCAGCGATGCCAGTGCTGCAGTTATCTGCACCAAGGCCAGTGCTCCCAGCTTTCGCTGCCCCTTCAGTATAGCCGTCTCGCCACCAGTGATGGCTATCATTCCGATAGCAGGAGCCAGCAACACGAAGTGCAACGTATGGTTGCCCCAGGCAAAGGTGGTATTACTAAGCAGCGGACCTAGCACTATGCAAACCAGCATACCCAGCAGGGCTGTCAGCAGACACCATCCACGCACCACCTTTACGTAGTGTGCAGCCTTCTCCGTCTCGCCAGCATCGTAGTATTCCGAAATATGTCGCACAGCACTGAACGATATACCCAGATGTGTGGCCTGCGAGATGAGTTGTACTGTGGTGTTGAATAGCGACACCAATCCCATACCACCAGGTCCCAGCAGTACGGCCACAAACTTATTTCGCACAAGACCTATCAACACATTCAGACCCTGCACTCCTCCAAAAACACCCGTATATTTCAATACGTGACTATAACTTTCGTCGCGCTCTTGCTTCATATTTCATAAAAACAAACGCAAAATTAATCAAAATATTACGTATATCCAAATAAATTTGGTATTTTTGCAGCATGAAACTGAGTATCATCATACCTGTATACCGTGTTGAAGCCACTCTCGATAGATGTATTGAGAGCGTGCTGCATCAGGATATCGACGATTTCGAGGTTATACTCATCGACGACGGATCGCCTGACAACTGCCCCAAGATGTGCGACGACTGGGCACATCGCGATGCACACATACGTGTGATACACCAAGCTAACGGAGGCCTCAGTGCTGCACGCAATGCCGGCATCGATGCAGCCCAGGGCGAATATATCACATTTGTGGATTCTGACGATTACATCAGCCCCGATACCTACGCCCCGCTACTAGAAGATATAGGTACTGCCGACATCATCGAATACCCAGTTTACAAGCGACTCTCGTTGCAGGATAAAGAGTACAGCAACATCGACAGATACTGGCTCGAAACCAAGGCCTATGCACATACCTATGCGTGCAACAAGGTTTATCGCAGCAGTCTGTTTGCCGATGTGCGATTCCCCGTGGCCCGAGTGTTCGAGGATGCCTATACGTTTCCACTGTTGCTACGTCGCGCCCACACCATCATCACCACCAGCAAGGGATGCTATCACTACGATGAAAATCCGCAAGGCATCACTGCCACTGCCGATGGCACCAAGCTCAGCATGCTACTTGATGCTCACATGCACAACGGCATGCCAATGGATGATGAATACTACCTGCACCTGCTCAACATACAGATGGACGTCTGGGAGCAAACCTCCCTGCCCATAGTCCTACCCACACGCAGGTTGCATACAGATATTTTTAATGGTAAAAACAAACTGAAAGCCTTAGCGCTAAACACGCTTGGGATAAGAACATTATGCAGAATCAACAAGTTAATACACCACTTCGTAAGTCCCAGCCGCTGATATCATTTATCATCGCCTACTACAATCTGCCAGCCCAAATGCTCTGCGAATGTATCGACAGCATTTTGGCTCTATCGCTGCAGGCTGATGAGCGCGAGATTATCGTTGTCGACGATGGGTCGAAGACTCGTTGCACTGACGAATTGACCAGATACGAAGACGATATCACTTATATCCGTCAGCGCAATATGGGACTGAGCGAGGCACGTAACTCTGGCATACAGATGGCCACAGGCAGATATCTGCAATTTGTCGATGCCGACGATATGCTGATAAAGGATGCTTACGATTACTGTATATCGATAGCCAGGAGCGAACAGCCCGAGATGATACTGTTTGATTTCACTAAGACAGACATCCAGCCCACGCCCCTGCAGCATAGCGCCATACAGACAGGTCCTCACTACATGCGCCACAACAATATTCATGGCACAGCATGGGGCTATCTGTTTGATCGCTCCATACTGGGCGAACTGCGATTCACACCAGGCATCTTCCACGAGGACGAGGAGTTCACTCCGCTACTGATGCTACGTGCCGAAACGCTTTGCAGCACCAGTGCACAGGCCTATTTCTATCGCCAGCGCGATGACTCGATAGTCGCCAACACCAACATACGTCACAGCATCCGCAAGCTTAGCGATCTTAAGGGCGTGATAAGTCGACTGAACTATGTGGCCGATCATCGTCCTGTGGGCGATCGTACAGCTCTGCAACGCAGAGTAGCTCAACTCACGATGGACTACCTCTATCAGATTATCATCCTGACACACTCGCGCCACTATCTTGAGCGCAAGATAGCAGACTTGCGCAAAGAAGGTCTATTTCCTCTGCCCAATCAGAACTATACCAACAAATACTCGTGGTTCCGCAGATTGTCAGCCACCTCAGTTGGTCGTAGCGCACTTATGCGCCTCATCCCATTAATAAGCAAGGAGCGATGAAGATACTACTGATAGGCGAATATAGCAATGTACACGCCACGCTGGCCGAAGGTCTGCGCGAGTTGGGGCATAGTGTCACCGTGATTTCCAACGGTGACTTCTGGAAGAACTACCCCCGCGACATCGACGTTACACGCAAGCCTGGCATGCTTGGTGGCATCACCCTGATGGCCAGACTCTACACTCTTCTCCCCAAGATGCGAGGCTACGATATAGTGCAGCTTATCAATCCGATATTCTTCGAGCTCAAGGCCGAACGCCTGTTCTGGTTCTATCGGTATCTTCGCCGTCACAACAAGCGTGTGTATCTTGGCGCCTTCGGCATGGACTGGTATTGGGTACACACCTGCACCTACGAGAAGCCACTACGCTATAGCGACTTCAACTTTGGCGACAAGGTGCGTACTGATGCCGAAGCCGTTTATTATCAGCGCGACTGGTTAGGTACAGCCAAGGAGCAACTGAACCAGATGATAGCCCGCGACTGCAATGGCATCATCACTGGACTATACGAATACTGGGCTTGCTATCACCCCGTGTTCCCTGATAAAACCACGTTTATTCCCTTCCCCATCCGCATGCCAGAAAAGTATTCTACTGAAAGGGCGCAGAAATCTAAAGTTGTATTGTTCATTGGCATCAACAAGGAGCGATCGGCCTATAAGGGTACCGATATCATGTATAAGGCAGCCAAGGATATTCAGCACAAATACCCACACTGCACAAAACTGGTAGTAGCCGAGTCTGTGCCGTTTGCTCAGTACCAGCAGATGATGGAGAGCAGCGATGCGATACTTGACCAACTCTATGCCTACACCCCGTCGATGAATCCCCTGTTGGCCATGTCTAAGGGTATCATCTGTATCGGAGGCGGCGAACCAGAGAACTACGAGATTATCAACGAGACCCAACTGCGCCCCATCATCAATGTAGAGCCCACCTATGATAGTGTGTATCACGAACTGGAACAACTAGTGCTTAACCCCGACCGCATACCACAGCTTAAGCGCCAAAGTGTAGACTACGTTGCTAAGCACCACGATTATCTTAAGGTGGCCAGACAATACCTCGACTTCTGGACAAAATAAAAAAAGAGCCCCACATTGTGGAGCTCTAGATTTCTAAGCGTTATGCTTAAAAAGGCTTTATGCCTCAGCAGGAGCCTCCTCAGCTGGAGTCTCAGCAGTAGCCTCAGCAGCGGCAGCAGCCTCAGCCTCAGCCTTAGCAGCAGCCTCAGCAGCCTTCTTGTCAGCTACCTTCTTGGCGATTGCCTCATTAACAGCCTTCTCAGCCTTCAGTGCATTAGCAGCAGCGTCCTTCTTAGCCTTAGCCTCAGCCTCAGCGATCTTGTTCAGACCGTTCTGCTTGTCAGCCTTCCATGCGTCGAACTTCTTCTGTGCAGCAGCCTCATCGAAAGCGCCCTTCTTTACGCCACCCTTCAGGTGCTTCATCAGGTAAACGCCCTCACGGCTCAGGATGTTACGTACAGTGTCAGTGGGCTGAGCACCTGTCTCTACCCAGTACAGTGCACGCTCGAAATTCAGGTCTACTGTGGCAGGATTGGTGTTAGGGTTGTAAGTACCAATCTTTTCAGTGAAACGACCATCACGTGGTGCACGAGCGTCGGCGATTACGATGCTGTAGAAAGCATAACCTTTGCGACCACCGCGCTGCAATCTGATTTTTGTTGCCATTTTTTAAATCTTTAATTTTTAATTAATAAATTGAATTTCATGCTCTTATCTCGTAAAAGCGGGTGCAAAATTACAACTTTTCCCTCAATCCACAAAATATTTTCTATTTTTTTTGTATTTTTGCATCCAGATATGGCACAATTTACTGATAATGAGCTCTCTATTCTTATTCCTACATACAATTGTGTGTGTGTAGAGTTGGTTCGCCGGCTGCATCAGCAGGCGACTAATACTGGCATCATATTCGAGATTATCGTGGCTGATGACGGGTCTACTGATGCGTCAACCATCGAGGCTAATCGCGAGATTGCCACCCTGCCCCATTGTCAGTTCATCGAGCGCAAAGAGAACTCTGGTCGTGCTGCCATACGCAATTTTCTGGCTCGCCAGGCTTCATGCGCGTACCTATTATATATAGATAGCGATATGACTGTGATAAGCGACGCCTTCATCAGTCGCTATCTGGCCTGTCTGCCAGCACAGGTGGTCGATGGCGGAGTGGCTATCATGGCCGATAGCGACGAACAGAAGCAGTTGTTGCGCTATCGCTACGAGAAGGCCGAAGAACCACATCACACTGCCCCCGAGCGACAGAAGACCCCCTACCAGCATCTTCACACGGCCAATCTGCTGATAGCCCGCGAGCTGATGCTACAACATCCGTTCGACGAGCGACTGCGCCATTATGGTTACGAGGATGTGCTGCTTGGCAAGACTATGCAGCGCCAGCGCATACCCATACAGCATATTGACAATCCACTGGGCTTCTGCATCTTCGAGAGCAATGCTGTCTTTGTGGCTAAGACCGAGGAAGGCCTGCGCACACTATGCCAGTTCCGCAATGATCTGCGTGGCTACTCGCGCATGCTCACCTTTGTCCAGGGCATCCATATCCCTGCCATCCTGTGGCTCATCCGCCTGTTTCACCTTGTGTTTGGAGCAACAATTAGGCGGAACCTTTGTGGATCCCGCCCTATTCTCTCTCTCTTTAAAATCTACCGCCTGGGGTATTACCTTAGCTTACTCTATCACCGAGAAGGTTAATTTCTCATAACCCTCAAAGTCATCAAACTGAATCTGGAAGTCAGCATACTGGTAGTAGTTACCACCTGTATTGTGAGTATCCTTCAGCGAGTTGCTCTTAGCCAGTGCATTCAGTATCTGATTGTAAACCACCTTGTCGTTGTTGTCGTCAGGTATCTGAATAGCCATAGAGTATACGATTCCGTTCACAATCTTATAGGTATAGTCACCTGCAGCGTAAAGCTGGAAATCGTCAGTCTCCAGAATAGTCTCAAGCTCACCTACTTTCTCTACGAGCTCATCGTATGTCAGATTTACGTGATTAATGGGCACGCGATTCTCGTCGAGTTTAATATATGTGGTGTCAACCTCGCTGGTTACTTGAGCCTCTTCAGCATAGCTCATGATAGGCCCCATCATCAGAGCCATCAATAAAATTGTTACTTTTTCTCTCATCTTCATATCAATTCATCTCTTTCAACGGTGCAAAGGTAACATTTTATAATGTACCCACCAAGCCTTTTTGGCTAAAAATTCATAAAATAACCGCTAGAAGCATGCTTTTTGACCGAAATCAAGCCCCTAGCGGTTACATTTTGCTCAAAATCGAGCCTAAATTGCTCTCATTTTATTTTATAGGACGAATTGCGAATGTAAAATCATAGTCCTTATAGTCCACCATATACTCCCTGCGTGGCCATGCTCCCCACGAGTTCACACATCCCAGTCCCATCTGTCGTTTCTGGATGTGAACCTGAGTCTGTGGTCGCTCTATCAGGTCGCCTGAGTGGCGGTCTATCTTCTTGTCTTTTGTCAGTCCGTCGTCCAGATCCTCAGTCAGGAACTTCAGTGCACTGGCCTCCATAGGTGCGTTGCTGTAGAACTCCAGTCCCTCGCCCTGAGCATTCATCACGCGGAACCAGCGCACGTCGGTGTGGTTACCACTCTCCTGTGGTCGTACGTATGGATAGTACTCATCCTGCACCTTGCCACCATATACACCCAGGAACTCGCTCGAGTTGCGATCGATGTAGTTCTCTACCGGACCACGGCCGTAGTAGCTGATAGCGTCGAACTCCTTAGGCATCTGCAGCTGCATGCCGTAGCGGAACATCGGCATTATTTTAGCCTCCTTGTCGGTAGCCAACTGCTGGCGAACTATCACCTCGCCCTCGGCTGTCAGAGTGTAGGTCATTGTCAGTGTAGCCTTCACGTCAGGCATATCGAATGTCGATACCACGGTGTTGCCGTCCACATTCACGCTCTTCAGCTTCATCTGTGGGTTCTTCCACACACCCAGACGGTGCTGCAGTCCTGCACCGTAGTCGTTGTCAGTAGGTGCACGCCAGAACTCTGGTACTATCGACTGACGGTCCTCGAGCATCTCCTTGCCGTCCACATCCAGATAGTCTATCCATCCGCTCCACTTGCCGATGGTCAGTGTGGTGCCTGCAGCATCCAGCTTCACGTAGCTCTCAGTTTCTTCAGTTGACAGTTGACAGTTGAAAGTTGAAAGTTCGGGGAACTGGTAGTTTGTGAGCGCAAACTGCTGGCGAGCCATCACCTGGCCCTTGTCTATCAGTGGCTGTGCCTCCTTGCTCTTAAACTGGAAGATAACGAATATCTCCATATCGCCGTGATGACCCAGCACACGCTCTATGGTCTGCTTCATAGCCTCGTCAGCGATCACCTTGCGCTGCTGTGGGGCTATACCGCTGATGTCTATCTTGCCACCATGACCAAAGGTCATACCCTCAGGACGTGCACCACCATGATGGTGTGCCTTGCCTGCCGATGCACCACCTACAAACCACTCCAGTTCAAGATCGTCGAGAGTCTTAAAGAAGTTCTCGTTGTACACCTCAAATCGGCCTTCCTTCAGTCCCTTGTCAGTCACCCATACGTTCTGATAGTAGTACTGCACCTCGTGTGCGTGTGGGTTCAGTCGGCGGTCTGGGGCGATGATTCCGTTGCAGTTAAAGTTGTGGTCGCTGGCAGGATAGCGTCCGTAGTCGCCACCGAAAGTAAATATCTCCTTACCGGTTATCTTGCTCTTGTCGCGCAGTCCCTGGTCTACAAAGTCCCAGATGTATCCACCCTGATACTTAGGATACTTGCGTATGATGTCCCAGTACTCCTTGAATCCACCCATCGAGTTACCCATGGCGTGGGCATACTCACACTGTATCAGTGGTCGTGGATTGTCACTCTTTGCATACTTCTCGCAGTCCTCATATCCCATATACATTGGGCAGAAAATGTCAGTCTTGCCGTCGTGGCGAGCCTGCTCAAACTGGCATGGACGAGTCTTGTCGTAAGCCTTCACCCAGTCGTAAGCCTTCTCAAAGTTCACACCGTAACCAGCCTCGTTACCCAGACTCCATACTATGATTGATGGGTGGTTCTTATAGGTTATTACGTTGCCCTCCTGACGCTCTATGTGAGCCTTGGCAAACTCAGGATTCTTGGCCAGAGTGTGCTCGCGATAGCCCATACCGTGACTCTCCAGATTGCTCTCGGCTGTCAGGTAGATACCATACTCGTCGCACAGGTCGTACCAGCGTGGATCATCGGGATAGTGACAAGTGCGTACAGCATTGATGTTCAGCTGCTTCATTATCTTTATGTCCTGAATCATGCGGCTCACTGGCACTATGTATCCACCATCAGGATCCAACTCATGACGGTCGGCACCCTTGATGAGTATCGGCTGACCATTCACCAGCAGCTGTCCGCCCTTAATCTCTATGTGGCGGAAACCTATCTCCTTCTTTATCACCTCCAGAGTCTTGTTGCCCTGCTTCAGATATATAAATAAGGTATATAGGTTAGGTGTCTCAGCTGTCCATGCCTTGGCATTAGGTACATTAAACGATAAAGATGAAACATTAAATTTCAGACCTTCGGCCACTGCATTTCCTGCTGCGTCGTACAGACTTGCTTCAAGATTAGCCTTGCCAGCCAGCTTCACGTCTACACTAAGCAGTCCGTTGCCCTGCTGGTAGTCCTGACCGATGGTGATGTCCTTCACGTGCACCTTTGGTGTGGCATACAGATACACCTCGCGGGCTATACCAGTAAAGCGCCAGAAGTCCTGGTCCTCCAGATACGAGCCGTCGCACCAGCGCATTATCTGCATGGCTATCAGGTTCTTGCCAGGCTTCAGATACTTGGTGATGTTAAACTCGGCAGCCACCTTCGAGTCTTCCGAGTAGCCCACGTACTTGCCGTTCACCCACACGCTCAGGTTGCTGGTGGCCGAACCCACGTGGAAGTACACCTCCTGACCCTTCCAGTTCTGTGGCAGGTCGAATGTGCGGCGATACGAACCCGTGTAGTTGTTAGTCTCGCCCACGTATGGAGGATTGTTCTTGAATGTGGTGCACCATGCATAACCCATGTTCTTGTAGATCTTGTCGCCATAGCCCTCCATTTCGAAGAGTCCTGGCACTGGGAAGTCCACCCACTTCGAGTCGTCATACTTCAGCGCATAGAAACCCTGAGGCGCATCCTGATGATTCTTCACAAAGTTGAATTTCCACTTACCCTCCATCGACAGGAATCGCTCCGAAGCCTCCTTGTCGCCCTTGGCCTTGTCTTCGCTCTCAAAGCCAAAGAAGTGGGCTCTGCGTGGCTCACGGTTCTGCTGGTTCACACCGGCATCCTTCCATACAGGAGCCTTCTGTGCACTGGCCATGGTGAATACACCACACACCATACATAATAATAGTCTTCTGATCATACGTTAGTTTGATAATAATTATTATTCCTTAAAATTTTGCGCAAAGATACTAAGATTTTGCCAAAATGCCAAGCGTTTCCATATTTTTTATTATCTTTGCCGCCAAATTGCGAATTAAGCATAAACATTACTTATATATTATATGAAGAAACTGATAGTATTTGCAGCCCTCGCGATGGCCACAGTCACCGCCCAGGCTCAACAGGTAAAATACACCATCAACGGTGTAAGTAGCGACAATGGTGGTAAGGTATATCTGTTCGACGCACTGTCGAATACAAATATCGACAGCGCCGTAGTTAAAGGCGGCAAGTTCCTCATGAAGGGCACTGCCACCAAGGATGCCTTGCTCAACATCCGTCCTACCAATATCGATTGGAATACTATGATGTTCAACGATGGCACACCCGTCACTGTCAACATCAACGACAGCACCCTGAAGGGTTCACCCCTTAACGAGCGTCTGGCTCGCTACGATGTAGATATCACAGGTCCTTACACTCGTATGGTTAAAGAAATCATGGCCATGCCCGAAGCCGAGCAGGAGACCAAGAAAGAAGAATGGGGTGCCAAGGCAAACAAGGTTGTCATGAAGATGACCGAAGATATGAACGATATGTTCGACAAAGAGTCTGCCACACTGATTCCTGCAGCCTTCTTCGGTACCTATTGCAATCTTTGGGGCGCCGAGGCAGGCATGAAGCGTCTGGAGAGCAAGCCCGCATTCGCTTCTCACCCCCTAGTTCAGGGGATGCTTAAGGGCCTCGAGGCCGAGGCAGCTCGCGAGGCTAAGAAGGCCGCCTATATCGGCAAGCAGTTTACTGATCTTGAGGAGGCCGACGTGGATGGCAATATGCACAAGCTCAGCGAGTATGTAGGCCGTGGCAAGTGGGTACTCGTCGACTTCTGGGCCTCATGGTGCGGTCCCTGCCGTGCCGAGATGCCTAACGTGGTCGAGGCTTACGAGAAGTACCACGCCAAGGGCTTCGACATCGTCGGCCTGTCGTTCGACAACAAGAAGGAGCCATGGGTCAAGGCCATCGCCGACCTCAAGATGCCTTGGGTTCATCTTTCCGACCTTAAGGGCTGGCGCACCGTTGCATCAGGCGTCTACGAGGTAAACAGCATCCCCGACAATCTGCTCATCGACCCACAGGGCAAGATAGTAGCCCGCGGCCTTCGTGCACAGGGATTGCACCAGAAGCTAAAAGAGATTTTCGGCGAGTAATTTTCGCCACCTAATAATGAGGAGCCACACGGCCCCTCATTTTTTTTCGAAAAAAATCTGCTTTTCTTGAAACTTTTTCTGCACTTCTTGCGTCTAACGTATAAAATCATTCAAAAATTTAAAAAACTCAAAGCGTATGAAAAAATTAATTTATCTCGCAGTAGCAACCGTAGTGATGGCCTTCACATCATGTAAAGTCGACCTCAACAAGTTGAGTGGCGACCTGATCGACCCTAGCGACAACATCACCACCAAGGAGTATAAACTCACAGCCTTCGAAGAGGTCGACATGACCGGCGTTGGCCAAGTAGAGCTGATACAGAGCGACACCAAGAACGGTGTGGTAGAACTCACAGCCCCCGACAATTACATCGACCTCTACAAGTTCGAGAGCGCAGGTGGCAAGCTCAAGATCGGTTTCACCAAGCACACCATCAATATCCACTCAAACAAAGTTAAGATCAAGGTCTACACCACCGATCTCATCAAGATTCGCAACAGCGGAGCCTCGCATATCAGCATGGACAGCCTCGATACCGACAAGCTTGATATCATCAACAGCGGCGTGGGCGAGATTGACGTCTGCGGTATTGCCGACGATGTAGTGATAAACAACAGCGGTGTAGGTGCCGTAGTAGCCCATAACCTCAAGGCCCTCAATGTCAAGGCCACCGTATCAGGCGTAGGCAGCGTAGAGTGCTATGCCTCCGAGAGCATCGATGCCCGTGTGTCAGGTGTAGGCTCACTCAAATACAAGGGCCATCCCAAGCACAAGAGCACCCATCGCTCCGGCGTAGGCAGCATCAGCGAGATGTAATCATCAAGTTATTATCAGCGCGACCTTCCTACGATTATCGCGCGCTCGCACTGCAAAGTGCAACCATATCGCTCCATATCGATTTCGTTCAATCAGCAGTTCGTCGAACTGCTGATTTGTTTCATCCGCATACTCCAGCAATATTGCCGCATAGCGTATCAGCTGCTCCATCCCCGTCACCCGGATATCCACCGCACAGCCCGTCAAGTGATTACTAGTAGGCACCCCACCAATCTTCTTATTCAACTGCGGCGAACGATAACCAGAGTTGATGACAATCGGTTTCTCTCTACCCCCTCTTGTCATGTCGAGCGTAGTCGAGCGCTCGGCTTTGCCGCTTGGCTTGTCCAAGACTTCTCTAGAGATCTCTCCATGCGCTTCGCTTAGTCGAGATGACACTGGGGCCGTTGTCATCCCGAGCGTCCCCCCTCCTGTCATCCCGAGCGCAGTCGAGGGATCTCTTCTATTAACCACATACCGCTCATTATACCGCTTTCGCAGCACCTCCAACCACCCACAAACCCGTTTTAGATTTGCGATGGCCTCGTGGCTAGGAATGTTATACACTTCAGGATGACTACTGCTCTTTGTCATCTCCCCGAGGGTGAAATGAGGCGATAAGTGAGAGCCATCGAGCTTGTTCGAATGGCCGAGCGTAGCCTCACTCGGCGAAGCCAAATGCTCGGAGAGTTTTGCATTGCTATTCAACTCTACTATCTGTTCCATACTTTTATATTTACGAAATGTCTTAATGTCTTAATGTCCTAATGTCTTCGCTCGCAAACCCTGAATATGATTGAACGACTTTCCGCGGAGCCTATTCAACAAAAACAAGGGTTAAGAGAGAATTATTCAACTTCTGTCAGGGATAAGTATTAAGGTACCAAAAGAGCATTCAACCTATGGCAGGGTTAAGTTAAAAACCATTCAACTTATTTTAGGGAAGTACATACCCCCACGCTAAGACATTAAGACATTAAGACATTTCCGTTTTTAGAAAGTAGCGATTATAGTGGTTGGAGTGGTGGTAGTGAATAAAGAATTATCTTATTTATATTTTATATATTATTATATATATTATAATATATATAATAATATATAAAATCATAGAGAGCTGCACAGCACAATTGATTTTACAAAATGTCTTAATGTCTTAATGTCTTAATCTTATCGTATAGCAGGGCGATTTGAGTGGTACGGCAGAATCTGGTAGATAGTTTACGAGTATCTGGTAGAAAATGCCGTACTATCTCCTAGATTGCTTGGCAGTATCTTTGGAATTGGTATTGAGGCAACTATACACAGAAGTAATATTTATTTACAAACAAAACAAGGTCCAAAAAACGTTTGGTGGGTAACATTTTATTTTGTACCTTTGCAGTGCATTTAAGGGAAAATGCACTGCGAGTGAAGGCTGCGGCTCGGCAAAAGCGAACAAGTTCGATTTGCGCTCGCCTTGCACTTCCCTTGCACCGTTGATCTGGTAGGTGGCGCCCCTGCTATGAGAGACACACATGAGAGTAAGTAACATTAGTATTAATTTCTTGGCGGAGCCAAGCGGCAAAGCCGAGCGAAACCTTAATTATTTTAAAGTATGGCGAAGATTTTTTATGAAGTGCGACAGAACAAGAACGAGAAGTCGCTGGTAAAGGGCAAGTGGTTTGCCCACAGTAAGAGTGTAGAGACCATGAATACCCGCAAGCTGGCCAAGCACATCAGCGAGCATGGTAGTGTGTATACCACCGACGTGGTGTTTGGTGTGCTGGAGAAGTTCCGCAGCTGTCTGGTGGAGATGCTGCTGGAGTCGAAGCGTGTGAAGATCGACGGTCTGGGCACCTTCTTTACCACCCTGGAAAATGAGCCCGGTGGTGCTGCCAAGAAGGAGGAGTTCTCTGTGACCAAGAACCTGAAGGCTCTGCATATCCGATTTATGCCCGAGCAGGAGCAGGAGATGAATATCAGCTCTCGCGAGTTCATCAAGAAGGCTGAGTTTATCAATGTAGACTCGCTGGGCGGCGAGAAGAAGGAGACCGCAGGTGGTTCGACCTCTAATTCGGGCTCTGGTTCAAGCCAGAGCGGTAATTCCGGAAGCAATACCGGTGGAAACACCGGAGGTGGTAATTCCGGCGGAGGCGGCGGCGATGATGACGACGTAACCTACGATTAAGCCACAGGGGCTTGGGGCCTATAGCGCCCCACCCCTTCTCCTAACGTCCACTGTCATCTCGAGCGGAGTCGAGAGATCTCCTCGGATGCCGTAAAGATCTCTCCATGCGCTACGCTTAGTCGAGATGACAAAAGGGGGAGCGCTCGAGATGACAACGAAGGGGAGGGGCGCTCGAGATGACAAAGGGAGGAGCGCTCGAGATGACAAAGGGAGGGGGCTCTAGATGACAATAGAGAATAGTATTAACCTAATAACCTAATCAACCATGAGCAAGAAAGAGACCATTAAGTTTGTAGTTCAGCTTATCGCATCGATTGCATCGGCGATACTGACGGCATTGGGTGCTACATCGTGCGTAGGCGCGTAGAAAGTAATGAGACTCGCAGTGAAGCGGGTCTCATTTACCATTTTATTGATGCCAATAATTAGCTTATTTAATAAATTATGACGCTAATTCACTAATTCATTAATTCATTTTGTAATATTAAGGTGCTAACCCTTTGGAGGTGCTGCGAGGCGGGGCTGAGTCCCAAGCAGCGGGGTGGCGGGTGAAATGCGACAGCGAGCGGGAAAGAAAAATAATGAGGACAATCTCGAAGATGGTCCTCATTATTATGTTTATCCAATAGTGATGGTGTATTTGCTCATGAAGGAGGCGCCGGGCTGGAGGTGGTTCATCAGAGGCTTATCTTTGAACTCACCTGAGAAGCCGCGGGGGTCGCCTAGGCCGTACCAAGGCTCGATGCAGACAAAGGGGGCCTGCTTGTCGTAAGGGCTCCAAAAGGCGATGACTGGGCACTTGTAGTCGACAGTGACAGCTGGTTCGCCATTGGTGTCCATCAGCATGGCGCGATGGGTCTGGCACTTGTGGATCTTGACGGAGTCGTCGCGGAACAGATTGTTCGAGATCTCCATAATACCCATGTCGGCATCGAGGGGCACTTCGGTCATCTCATGACTGCCGTCGATATAGCTCTTGAGCGAATCCATTGGCTCCTCGCAGTCGAGCTTTATCACACCGTCGAGACGTCCGCTAGGCATGTTGAAGGCTGGATGACCACCTATCTGGAAGTGAATCTCCTTATCGTCGGTATTCTCTACATGCCAGATGACGTGCACCTTGTTATCCTCTAGGCGATAGGTGACGGAGAGATTAAACTTGTAGGGATATACCTTAAGGGTATCGGCGCTATCGTGCAGGGCCATAGTAACCTTTTCAGGGGTCTGGCGAACCAGGGTGAACATGGTGTCGCGGGCAAAGCCGTGACGGGGCAGATGATACTCACGACCATCGACGGTATAGGTATCGTTGTTGACACTGCACACGATGGGGAACAGTATAGGCGAATGGCGAGGCCACTTTTCGCCTGCCTGCCACATATACTCACGACCATCATTGTCCTTAATACTCTGGAGCTCGGCTCCCATCTCTGCTACCTTAATAGTGAGTAGTTCGTTTTTTAGTTCTATCATAATTGTAAGATTAATAATTCCGTGTGCAAAGATACGAATAAGCGAGTAAAAAACCAAATTTATTTGAGTTTTTTCGAGCATGAGTATCTTCGAGCGTAGCTCAAAGATAGTGCAAAAAGGCGAAACGACCAAACGTTTTGGCATAAAAAAAATCCCGCGGACTCGATTGAATCTGCGGGGATCTTTTTGCTTGAAGTCGAGGTGACAGGACTCGAACCTGCGACAGCCTGGTCCCAAACCAGGAACGCTACCAACTGCGCTACACCTCGATGGTTTTCTGTTTTGCGGGTGCAAAGGTACAAAGATTTTTTGAATTACAAAAATATCAAAGCCAAAAAGTGGCTTTTATTTGCACATTTTAACAAATAGCCCCGTCATAACCTTTAAAACGCAAAAAGCCTCCCGATTTGGGAGGCTAATTATCAATTTTCAATTATCAATTACTTAATAATCCCCTGCTCTACGAAAATCTTCTTGAGGGCAACAACCGAACGGTCAACCTGTTCCTTGGTGTGGGTTGCCATCAGAGCGTAGCGCACCAGAGTGTCCTGAGGTGCACATGCAGGTGGTATTACGGGGTTGATAAACACACCAGCCTTGAATGCCAATGCGGTTACCAGGAATGTCTTATCTACATCGCGCACGTAAAGAGGTATAATAGGACTCTCGGTCTCGCCGATCTCGAATCCTTCCTCGCGGAAACGCTTCAGGGCATAGTTGGTAACATCCCACAGAGCCTGGATGCGCTCTGGCTCCTGCTGAATGATGTGCAGAGCCTCGAGAGCTGCGGCTGTGGCAGCAGGAGTGTTAGATGCCGAGAAGATGTAAGTGCGGCAAGTGTGGCGCAGATAGTTGATAGTATCCCAGTCGGATGCGATGAAACCACCGATAGAAGCCAGCGACTTAGAGAATGTACCCATGATGAGGTCGACCTCGTCGGTAAGTCCGAAGTGATCGCAAACACCACGGCCCTGCTTACCAAATACACCGATACCATGAGCCTCGTCGACCATGATAGAGCAGTTGTACTTGTGCTTGAGCTCAACGATAGCAGGCAGATTAGCCAGGTCGCCCTCCATAGAGAACACGCCATCGACCACGATGAGCTTGATAGCCTCCTGTGGCAACTTCTGCAGTACGCGCTCCAGGTCGGCCATGTCGTTGTGCTTGTAGTGCAACTGACGGGCGAAAGCCAGACGACGGCCATCAACGATAGATGCGTGGTCGCGATCGTCGCAGATCACGTAGTCGTCTTTGCTAAGCAGTGCGGGGATGACACCCTGATTGACTGAGAAACCTGTAGAGAGACAAAGACAGTCGTCCTTGCCGATAAACTTTGAAATCTCTTTTTCCAACTTAACGTGCAGGTCGAGCGTTCCGTTGAGGAAACGGCTACCGGCGCAACCTGAGCCATACTTGTCGAGTGCCGCCTTAGCGGCATCGATAATACGCTGGTCGCCAGTAAGACCTGTATAGGCATTTGAGCCGAACATCAGCACCTTGTGGCCACCCATCTCAACTTCCGTTCCCTGCTTTCCCTCAATCTCGCGGAAATAGGGATATACGTCAGCCTCCATAAACTTCTGTGGCTCACGATAATGCTTAAATCTTTCTTGTAACTGTCCCATTCCTATTAGGTATAGTCTTTTTATTTTTAAATTTCAGGGTGCAAAGATACACATTTTTTGGTAAAACGTGCAAGAAAATCATAAATAATGATTGTTTTTTCCTAATTTCTTGTTTTTTTGCGGTATTTATTCACCTAAAATTCGTAAATTTGCACACGATTATGACGAAAAAGAGAAAAATTACATTCATCCTGAACCCGAAATCGGGTACCACATCGAAGGCTGAGGTACCCGCACTGATAGAGCAGATATTAGACAAGGATCTGTTTGACACCGAAATATGCTTTACCGAATATCGCGGACATGCTGCCGAGATAGCCAAGGCTAAAGCCAAGGAGGGTGTAGACATAGTTGTAGCCGTGGGTGGCGACGGTACTGTGAACGAGGTGGCCCGATCGCTGGTACACACCGACACGGCACTGGCCATCGTGCCCTGTGGCAGTGGCAACGGTCTGGCTCGCCATCTGTGCCTGCCGATGGACATCAAGAAGGCTATCGGCCTGATAAACAGTTGCAAGATAGATGCATTCGACTATGGCGTAATCAACGGTATGCCATTTTTCTGCACATGCGGCATGGGATTCGATGCGTTTATTTCGCTGAAGTTTGCCGAGGCTGGCAAGCGCGGACCTATCACCTACGTGGAGACCGTGCTGAAGGAGGGACTGAAGTACAAGCCCGAGACTTACGAGGTGAGCGACGACACCGGAGCCCGCAAGTATAAGGCATATCTGATAGCATGCGCCAATGCGTCGCAGTATGGCAACAATGCGTATATAGCCCCAGGCGCCACAATGAAGGACGGCGAGATGGACGTGATAGTGATGGAGCCGTTTACGGCACTGGATGCTCCGCAGATAGCTGCCGACCTGTTTATGAAGACGCTGGGCAACAACTCGAAGATAAAGACATTCCGCACCAAAAATCTACACATCACGCGCAAGCAGCCTGGAGCCATACACTATGATGGTGACCCGATAATGACTGACGCAGAGATCGACGTACACATGGAGCCGAAGGGCATCAGGATTCTGGTTAATCCAAATGCGAGCGAGGATGCAGGACAGCCTAACCCTGTGCTGAACGCATTCAGTGACTTCTTTAATAATATTAATAATGTACGCGAGGACATAGAGCGACAAGGGCATAGGATTCAGGTGATCAACAAGGTATTGTTGAGGAAGCTTACGAAGCAATAATTATATGGCCTACGGATTTTACGGATTAATCGGATTGTCATCTCGACTAAGCGGAGCGCATGGAGATATCTCTACGGTAATTGGAGGAGATTTCTCGACTACGCTCGAAATGACAACGGGTGGTGGAGCGCTCGAGATGACAGTTGTCTATATCATCCTTATTGGGGCTGTGGGGTATGCCGCTTGGTGGGTGTATGAGCGGATACGGAAGAGTGATGATCCGTGTGAAGGATGCACCGGATGCCAGCTAAAAGAGCTGAAAGATAGGGCAAAAGAGTGCGAGAAACGGAAAAAATCGTGTTGCTGCACGAAAAAGTAGCAAAAAAATTTGGTAGTCTCAAAAAAACTCGCTACCTTTGCACCCGCGTTTGAGAAAGCGCTTCGATCATTTCAAAATTTGGTGCCTTGGATGAGTGGCTTAGTCAACGGTCTGCAAAACCGTCTACGGCGGTTCGAATCCGCCAGGCACCTCTCAGAAAAATCGGGAATCCCAGTAAATAAAGGGGTTCCCGATTTTCTTTTTGTACAACTCTCAAAATTTGTAGCGCATTTGTAGCGCATACAAAAAGCGGAGCCTCAGCCCCGCCCGTAACTCAAACAACAATGCATGCCTCACGGCAAATCGTTGCCCTTCATCTTTCAAAGAGGCTTTCATAATGAAAGGAGGTTCGTTTAGAAAGCCGGTGCAAAGGTACGAACAAAAATTTAATCCAAATCTTAATTATACTTAATTTGTAGTTCTAATAGCAAATAATAATATTCATTGTATCTTTACCTTTTTCCATTTTAGTCCATAAGAGCCGTAAATAGCATCAATAAGTTGATGAAGATCCCCTTCAGAGTATGATACTGGATTTACACTGTTCTCAGGCATAAAAACATAATATAAACCATCGTGTGTACTTATACCTCTATATTCCAATTCTGACTTACCGATAACAACTTTATCACCTACGGACAAGATTCTATCAGGCAGATTATCGGATAATATCGGGTATTTGTTTTTGAATGTAACCCACAGAAAAGCTTTTCTAACACAGAAAACAGCAAATATACCTATTAATATATATACAATAGTCATGCATATAAAAAAATGTTTGATACAAAAATAATATTCTTACCTTTCCGATTGTCGCACTTTCATTATAGTCTTTTTAATTTCCATAATGACAAGGCTTCTCCTTTATTAACCGGCATCTTTCCTCCTACTGGGGAAAAAATATTATCGACAGAATTAAGAAACTTACCGATGATGATACGATTAACTGTAATCAACATATAGCGATGTCTGGCATCAGTACCTTCGCTGATTTGAATCCGCTCACAACGGAATTTGCATCCTTCATAATAATCTGAATCTTCAGAAGTTTTGTCTATTATAATGCAAAACTCATCAATGTCACTTGTGGACTTAATAATTTGCTCAATCCCGTCACTTAATAAGATCTCTTTCATAATTTATTTCTTGTTAGTTTTATCCATAATTTTACCTATTACATTAACTAAATCACGGCTAAGTGCTACAAGTTCTGCATCGTCTTGAGCAATCGCACTTTTGTTTTTATCAGAACTAAATTTCATCTCACCATTTCCCCTCAACAACCATTCTGCAGACACTTCAGGGAAAGCATTTAAGATAAGTAGAATTGTACTTACAGATAACGTTGTCGTGTCATTAATTTGACTGTTCAACGTTTTTTGATTAACGCCAAACTGTTTAGATAACTGTGTAGGGTTTGATGAAAACTCCTTTAAAATCTCCCTAATTCGAATTTTTACCTCTTCTTCCATACCTCTATTCTTTAAAATTGTTAAATAAGTAATATTTTACTTGTATATATTTGTAAATAAGTAGAATTATACTTATATTTGCACTCGAAATTACTTATTAAGTAGTTTGAAACCACTTTCAAAGTAGAATTAAGGCTACAAAGGTAAATAAAAATATTGAGATTATGGCAAGAAGAAAGAAAATTATTCAGGTTCCACGGAAAAATGTGGATTTGCTCGCCAAGGCGATGAACGTTGCGCCAGTCACAGTATGGAATGCATTGGCATTCCGTTCAGACTCAGAGAACGCCCAGCAGATCCGCCGCCTGGCATTGTCTGCTTACGGAGGTATTGAAACAGTGAAGACCATCTTGTAACCATAAAGACAAATAAGTTATGGAAAGAAATATTATGATGGATGATGATTACTATCCAGATTGGCTTCCTGACGAAGATGACTGGTTGCAAGAAGACGAAGAATACATTGAACTTATGTATTAATCATAGATAAATGTTATGGAACAGACAAGAAACTGTAGGCCACCGATATTTACAGGTGAAATCATCGGTGATGATGTTAAGGATGTAGATATAACACTGACAAACAGTCGCTACGACGGTCAACCGCTACAGATATGGCAGTTGCCTGACTGTCTGAAAGCCGCATACCGTTATATTGTGTGTGTTCGCTTTTTCGCAACCTCCCAGGGATTCGAGCACTCGGTGATAACAGTGACAGACCGTTTTTCTATGATCAATAATATGGGAGGAGGGAAATTGAAGGTTGTAGCCCGCTGGCATGACCATACTTCAATAGAGAAGGTGGCATTGGCTGGTGCACAGCTGGCGAAATACTACGACGATGCGCTGCTGGTATTCATATCTAACGAAGTAGAATCGTATGTTGAGAGGGTTGTTATCGACAATATTTCATATATCTATCCTAACTTGTATGTACGAGAGAGTAGAGTTGACATGTCGACTAAGAAGATCATCCCTATATATGGCTTCGAAATCAATCCATATACGAAAAAGACAGTGTATGACAAATACAATGAATGTGCTGAGGCTGATTTAATTGACAATCCCGTCGATATGAACGGTGCGAACGTTGACTTGTCGACCGCTGTAGGTATCTATATCAGTTTGATCATGCCGAGACCGTATTTCGTAAAAACAGGGGAAAATATCAATCAGTTTACATCGAGTTTAAATAAAAAGCAAAGAATGAGTAATATGGAACAGACAGACATTAAATTGAATGACCAAGAGAAAGCTTTCATTAAGGAGCTTCTCGAAGAAACACAGCCATTATTCCGGGACAATTTTCTGGAGCTGGCCAACAGTAAGAAAAAGGAGGATAAGGAGAATTTTATGAAGTATAGGACGATACTGGAAGAGTTCATAGTACCGAAGCAAGGTAAAAGACTTCCATGCATTCAAGAGAATATTAAAGATATACTCTCACAGATCAAAAAAGGTATCGAGGAACATAATGCTGCTGTTGACGGCGAATTTCATGCCTGCCTTCCGCATTCAGTCGAAATCACCTGCAATCTCGACGATAATTCAATACATTTCACAATACCACTTTCAAAATAGGAGAACGATTATGTTAACACCTACACTCAAAGCCCTTTGCGAAGACCCGCAGGCCAGTAGGATTATGCTTGTAATCTCTGCTGAAGACCTGAGAGAATTTGCACATTCTATTGTTCAGGACACCATCAAAGCCCTGAAAGACCAGAGCGAGCCAAAGTATTTCTCCAGGAAAGAACTGCTTGAACACCTCCACATCTCTTCAAGAACGCTTTGGTCGCTCGAAGATCAAGGTATTATCACAGCAGAGAAGGTCGGAAGTAAGAAACTCTACAATAAGACAATAATTCAGAAGCTTATTGATGAGAAGAAACTGAAAATCAGAAAATAGATTCACACTATGGACCTGAACGCCATCATACGCTCTGAGAATGCAGCCAACATTCAGTTGGTGATCAACGCAAAGGACTTGCGCGACCTGCTTGACGGTGCTATTGCCTGGGGCATGAAGACCATCAAGGAGCGTGACGAGCCAACTTACTATACTCGAGAGGAACTGGCGGAAAAGGTTCTGCACGTCAGCCAGCCTACACTCCTAAGCTACCGCAAGAAGGGATTACTCCCTGATCCTGTTACAATCGGTGGTCGTGTATTGTATGACAAGGCAAAAGTAAGGGAGGCAATGGCTAACGGGAAAATCAAGGTTAAACAGATTATCAAATAAAGCATTTATTATGAGTAAACCTAAGAAAACTAACGCCAAGGTAATTGCATTACCGTTTCAAAACAACCTCTTCTTTCGCTCAGTCTATGACTGGGAGGGCTGCACCACGATAGCCGACTATACGGGCTTGTGGCCCCAGTACCGTGTCTATAATGAGGAAGGTTACTATATCGGTAGTACCAATGCCAGTAACGAGCTTTCCTGGCAAGCAGCTGTGCGTGGCATCGTTAAGACTTATTTGACGAAGTTCAAAGGATATATCAACTACAAGAAACAATCAGAACAAGAGGAGGATTGAGCTATGATTAGGTACTACGAAAGCTTTGATGAATACATCAAGTCAAAAGATGGACTGAATGATCTTCACGCTATCTACGGCAAATGCTGTCTGCCAGTGTTGGCATGTATTGATGACCTCAAACTGAGGTGCGTGTGGATCGAGAAGCATAAGAGTTTCTGTGTCTTCACGGATAATTGGGCTTTGAACGCTGCCAGAGTTGCCGTATTCGGAAACAAGTCATCACGGATGCAGATGCCCTTAGACCTCTCCAAGTACAGCTACGACGAGGACGGCACACTGCCTGCCTCCGACATTTTCTGCAACCTCAAGGAGCCTTTTGCCATCGTTGAGGAGCCTTGCGGTGCCGGTTTCCGCTACGTCGGACTGGCTACCCGTGAGGAATACGAGAAATACAAGCGGGAAAATCCCTGCTGTTACGGTTGAACATTATAAAGATACCACTATGGAGACAATGACCGCTACACAGATGGCACAGCTATACGGCATGAAAAGCTCTACGGCCTTCAACAAGCTGCTGACAGAGTGCAAGGTGCTGCGCCACACCGACAAGGGTTTCATCCTGGATGATAGCCTGCAGGGCAAGGGCTACACGACTGTAGTCACCACTCCCTACTTTCTTCCCTCCGGCATACGTGCCTCCAAGAAGAGATCGGCATGGACTTCCGAGGGCCAGCAGTTCCTGCGCCAGCGTCTGGGACGCATCGGCATCTTCCCGGCTGACGAGCAGAGAGACATCTTTTCATTTGAATAACAAACAATAGGAGATTATGAAGTACAAGGTAACAAGACTCTACCCTGATGGTAGGCAGAAGACTGAGGTACTCGACGATGTGCCCGACTATCTCGCGCTGAACGGCGAGCTTGACAAGTGTGAGATCAATTCATTCATCGTCTCACTAAACTGATTGCGCCATGCTGCAGCCTACGCTACACACCATCTGCAATGCCCCTGGAGCCGGGCAGACGCTTCTCGTCGTGACTGCCGAGGACTTACGGGAGTTTGCCCTTGACGTGGCCCGTGCGGTCATGCAGCAGAACGAGCCGCAGTACTTCACGCGCAAGGAGCTGATAAAGTACCTTGGCGTGTGCTCTCGCACTCTGTACACCTACGAGAACGACGGTATCATCACCGCCAAGGAGGTAGGATCGCAGAAACGCTACCTGAAGGCCGACATCTACGCGGCCATCGAGGACGGAAGACTTAAGAGAATCAAAAAGTAAGAAGCTATGACTAAGAAAGAGTACAGGAATTATTGTTTGGCGAAGGTTGCCGTTGTCGTGTTCGGACTTCTGGTATTCCTTGCCGTCATCGGATGGGCGGGCGACATGGACTACACCGACCAGTGCATCCTGCGCATGTCCTACGAGGAGTACGACGCCATCAAGGACTCGCTCACCCACAAGTACGGGCATGAGTCGTCGGAGCGTGACATCGCCCACTGGTGGGCAAAGCATCACAAGAGGTAAATTTCTTTTCATATATGGATTACAGGTATCTTCTAATAGGTTAGTTTTCAAAGGTAATCCGGGCAGTTGGTTCGTGAGAATAGCCTGCCCTTTTCAACCAGGGAATGAGGACGGCACGATTATTATATAAGTTGCTTTCATTTATGCCATAGTGCCGTGGCTCTGCCTGAGAAGGTTAAAGACTGGTTCGATCCCGGTCATTCCCACAATTATGATGAAGTTAGGAGATAAAAAACGTGAGTTCGAGGAGAGGCGCATGGACCTCTACGCTGAACTGTTGAGTACGGACATCGCTGGTATGTCGGTGCAGCGGTTCGAGCACATCTACCGCCAGATCCACATGCTCACGGCAAAGATACTTTCTTTCAAAGGAGGCTTGAACAATGGCAAAGACAAAGAGTAACAAACCGACAAAGCAGGAGCAGGTCAACCGCTCAATTTGCGACTGTACCGACTGTCACTGGGCTAACCTCGTCCAGTACGAGGGACCGCGTGAGCCGCTGCTGGCAGAGTGTACCAAGAAGCCGCAGCCGTACTCTCCCAGGTTCCCCTACCAGGTGGAGATAGCCCGTGCCAAGAAGCTATGTCCGATGTACTTGCATACGGACGCAGTAAGGACACCTGAGATACGGGCCAAGCATCGGCACTTTCCG
This sequence comes from uncultured Prevotellaceae bacterium, assembly GCA_947168395.1. GTDB lineage: Bacteria > Bacteroidota > Bacteroidia > Bacteroidales > Bacteroidaceae > Prevotella. The sequence goes on from CAMVLT010000006.1 coordinate 34,901, forward strand.
ACGGCCTGTAACGTTAAATCAGAGTCACAGCAGGCAGTATGAGCGGAGGATGGTATAAGCAACTGCGCAACATACCTGAACGTCCCTGGTTCAAGGACGCGAACGTGGTGCTGCTCTACACTTTCCTGAAGGCGACGGCCTATGTCGCCGACGGCAAGTATAGGGACGTTATCGTGCGTCGCGGCTCCTGTCCTACTACCCGTGCCGAGATGATGGAGGCTACCGGCCTCAGCTATAAGCAAGTGGATGCTTGTCTTAGAAGACTTATTGGTTATAACGAGATTTTCGTTAAAGGGTACAACAAATTCAGTATCGTAACTATCTGTGATTATGATGCTTGCGACAATTCTAACGACCTTTTTGATGATTACGAGGTACAGCAAAGGTATAGCAAAGGTACAACAAATGGTACAACAAAGGAACAGCAAAAGGTACAACAAAGCGATTTTACACCTATTAATAATATAAAAGAAGAAAGAAGAGAAGAATATAATAATCTTATAAGTCCTTACAGTCCTTATAAGAGGGAGAGAGAGTACAATGATGTGCCCTTAGAAGTAAAAAAGAAATATAATAATGAGTTCAAGGGTATGCTTCCGCCGTGCATCCGTCTCTCCACTTCAACACGTATTGCCGTCGAGGAGTGCCTGCGCCGTTTCGGCATGCAGTCCGTTGATACTGTCTTCGGGCAGATCAAGACGGAACAGTTCAGCCTCGGCAACAACAAGACCGGCTTCATCGCCAACTTCACCTTCATCTTCACGCCGAAGAACTACCAGCAGTACCTCGAACGCGCACAGCTGGCAAGGCAGAAGAAGGAACAGAAGACACAGCAGCCGGAGCCTCAGCCGAAGTCAAACGGCAGCTGGCTCGATGCCTTGAAGGAAGATCCGAACTGGAGACCTGAAGATAATTCAAATAACGATTGAGATATGAATCACGAAGAGAGTAAACTACAGCAACAGTGCGCCATTTGTTTCAGGGCAGAGCACAGAGAGTATGCTTCCCTGCTGACGCATCCCATCAACGAGGGCGGGGCAAATACCCGTGTCTCTGGTGCCATCCACAAAGCAGAGGGTACGGTGGCCGGAGTTCCTGACTTCCTGCTGTTCCTGCCTGCGGAGTATGACCGCCTGTATTTCGGGCTTGGAATAGAGCTTAAGACTCCTACGGGGAAACAGTCACAGCAGCAGAAGGATTTCCAGCTCATGTTTCAGGCTGCTGGGTTCATGTACCTGGTAGTGCGTTCCCTCGACGAGTTCCGTCTGCATGTCAACGACTGGATGAAGCATGTGCCTGAGTACATTCAGGAGGCCGTAGCCTCAGCATACAGGCAGCTTATGGATGAAGACCTCCAGCGCCAGCGTGCGAAGTTACAGCGAATCATCAACAAGAAATGAGTCATGGGCAAGAAGGGTTACAAGCATCCGGGACATAAGCATCCAGTCGTGGCGGTGAAGCCTGACGGTAGCATGGGTGGATATTTCGAGTTCATCCGTGACGCATGCCTTATCTACGGGATGGACCGGCACAGCATCACCGACTCCTGCAAGCGTGGCACTATCTGCTTCGGCTACCGATGGATGTACGAAGAGGAATACCGCAAGTACTGGCTGCAGGGCCGCACACATGAACTGGCCTACAAGCTTGATCCCAACCGTGACCGCCGTACATACCACTGGAAGAAGGGGCACCACTGCGGGAGTAATGTTTGGAGCAAGGAGACGAAGGAGAAGGTCTATAAGCGTCTCTCTGAGGTGTCACGCCAGCGTGCTGCCGATCCTAACAGCAAGTGGGGAAAGGGCTGGGACAATCTTAAGCCCGTGCGCTGCGTAAACACAGGCAGGGAGTATAAGAGCATCAAGGAGGCCGCTGCCGATGTCGGCCTGCGCCCGTCACACATCAGCGGGGCCATATCCAGAGGCGGCAAGGTACATGGATTACAATTTGTCAAACTATAAAACAAAACGATTATGAGAAGTAGAACAGCAATCTGGTTTCTCTGCAAGATCCGCTATGAGAAGGTAATGGAGGATGGCCTGCAGAAGAGAGTGACGGAACTTTACGTAGTCGATGCCCTTTCATTCAGCGAGGCAGAGGCACGTATCATGGAAGAGATGGCCACATATATAAGTGGCGAGTTCGAGGTGTACGAGATTGACCGTGCCGTCTATAAGGAGATTTTCTTCTCCGACAATGACATGGCCGATAAGTGGTATAAGGCAAAGCTGAAGTTCATCACCATCGACGAGAAGACCGAGAAGGAGAAGAAGACCACCGTTTATTACCTGGTGCAGGCCGGATCGTTCGAGGGTGCCAGGAAGAACATCGACGAGGTGATGGGCGGCACCATGATTGACTATATCATTGATACTGTCAGCGAGACTACCATCATGGACGTGTTCGAGTACGTGAACAAAGGTAACGAGGCAAAGCCGGAATACGAGAAGTAAGGCATGGAGGCAGAGGTGTGTTACATAGCAAAGGATGGCAGTCGCTTCACTGACGCGCTGCTGTGTGAGGAGTACGAGAAGACCATCGGTATCATTCCCAATACCGTTGCCGACCTGATACTGACCCTTAGCAAGCACGACCAGAAGGAGTACGTCTTCGGCATCGCGCTGGTCAGGCACCGCAAGGATGGCTCTGCCAGTATCTACACCCGCTTCACCGGCTGCTGCGACGATGCCCTGGAGTCATTCGTCAACATCAAGGACTTGACCGAGGAGCAGCGTTACATAACGGCAACCGTCGGGGATATGATTGATGCGCTTCGTAAGCTGGACGGTGACGATCCTGTGCAGTACATGATTGTTTTCAGCTCAGACATTGAGTTTCACGGTCCCGGCGTCATGGCCAACCACAATCCCCTGGTATGGAAAGATAACGCCAGCAATGGCAATCACAAATAATTTAAAACTAAGTATTATGGATTTTTTCAAAGAAATTAAGCAAAACGTTCCTGACTTGGAAAAGGCACAGCTTACTTACTCTTATGTAATGAGTAAAGGTGAGGCTCAGGAAAAAGTGGTAAAATTGGAAAAAGAACTTGGCGGTATCGCGGTTTATTATGAACTGTCAGGTAAGAAACTGACTATTTACTACTCTCCTGAAATGAAAGAGAAATGGGGGGACAATCCGAAAGGAAAGAAAGTTCGCCTTGTTGTGAAGGATATAAAAGGTAACATCATTCAGGACATGTGCCGTGATGGAGAAGTCACAAGCGAGGAAATGTATTTTGTCAGCGGATCAAGATGCGTTCGCTGTCAGTTTGGGAAAGATAATGATGCTTATGATATAAGCAATCTTGAAGTTATTAACAATTAAATTTATCACAACTATGTTAGAAATGACAAAGTACACGGGCACCAAGACCGTAAAGGCGTGCCCAATGTCTCTTGGAGAGGCAGAGAAGGTGCTGGGGCGCAAGATTGAGACCTCAGCTGTTGAGAACCGTGAGGAGTCAGAGGGCTACCTCGTAGAGTATGAGGACGGCTACCGCTCATGGTCGCCAAAGGACGTGTTCGACAAGGCCTACCGTGTCAGCGAGACGCACCTTGACCGTATGAACATCGAGCTTCAGGAGGTTGAGGAGCGCTACCTGAAAGGACGTAAGTTCACGTTCACCCAGGAGTTCCGCAAGCTTACCGACAAGAAGCGTGACGCGCTGCGCAAGCAGCTCGACTCCATGGAGAACTATCTGTATCTCCTCTCACGTCGCATTGAGCTGGAGTTAGAGCCGGAGCCTGAACGCGAACAGCCCGACAAGTAGCATCAACAGGCGGGCGGCACACCTTTTTCAGTTTCCTCCCGTGTCGCCCTGCCTTTAACACCATCAGATCATGGAGAAAGAGAATGTAATCAACAAAATCCGCAAGCTGCTGAAGCTGCAGTACGGTGCCGAGAAGATCGGCAGCGAGGGAGAGGCCTTTGCCGCTGCTGAGGCTATCCGGCGTCTGCTGACTGAGTATAACCTGACGCTCAACGATGTAGGCACAGAGGAAGAGAAGCAGGAGATTGAGATGACAGGGGACGCCATTTCGTTCGTTGACGGCTACGGCTTCACGTGGAAGAAGGTGCTCATGTCAACCATCTGCGAGTTCAACTTCTGCAGCATGTACATTCGTGGCGACAAGAAGATGCTTATCATCGGTGCAGAGCATAACGTAATCGTCTGCCGTGAGTTCTTCACCTATCTGTGCCAGGTGTTCCGCCGTCTGGCCCAGCAGCGCCTCGACGAGCATCAGCTGGAGCTTTATGCAGAGGGCAAGCGCCTTAATGATAAGGGATGCAGGGAGTTCATACGCTCCTATCTGGAAGGTACGGGCTTCGGACTCCATGACAACTACGAGAGCCGTCAGCCAACGTCTGAGGAAACGGCACTGGTGCTTTGCCATCAGAAGATGGCCGAAGACTATCTCCACAACAAGACCAGCTATCAGCATCAGGGCACACACAAGCCCAAGGAGCGTGCGGTCTATGAGGAGGCCTTCATGGCTGGATTTGATGACGGGCTTAACGTCAGCCTCGACAAGCAGATAGAGGGCGTCAAGAAGCCCACTCAGGCAGAGTTATTTAAATAAAGTCCATCTTTAATTAATTTAAGTTCATCTTTCAGAAGCAACAATAACAATGAGCGAAGTAAATACAAATGATCCTGTTATGACAGGTACGGAGGGTGAAGCCCTCACAGACAACGGTCATCTGGACTGTCAGACCACAAACACCATGTGGTACGAGTAACAAAGTTTCATCTTTCAACAAACAACAAAGAACTATGAGCGAAGTAAACAACATACCCCAAGTACAGGAGATTCTTATCGGGTGCATCTTCCCGTCACCCATGAATCCCCGAAAGACGTTCAACGAGGACGCCATTCGTGAGCTGGCAGAGAATATCCGTCAGCAGGGCCTACTCCAGCCCATCACAGTTAGGCATAAGCCGTTTACGGACGGTAAGGGCAATGTACGCCCTCTGGCAAATGCCTATGAGATTGTCTGCGGCGAACGTCGCTACCGTGCCTGCAAAATGATTTCCGAGACTATGTTTGTCCCCTGCATCGTCCGTGACCTCACCGATGATGAGGCTTTCGACGCGATGGTCACAGAGAACCTGCAGCGTCAGGACGTTGACCCCATCGAGGAGGCCGTTGCCTTCAAGCTGCTTACTACCCGTGGCACATCAGCAGACGATCTGGCCGCTCGCTTCGGCAAGTCCATACGCTACATTAACGACCGCATACGGCTGGCCATGCTCAAGGAGCCGTTGAGGCTTGCGCTCTCTGCTGGCAGGCTTACGCTTCGTGGCGGCTATCTCCTGGCACGCCTCAACGAGGCAGACCAGCAGGCTTTTATCGATGAAGAGTATGACGAGGAATGTGAATACACCACCTCTGACATTGAAGAATGGCTCGACCGGCATTTCATGAACCTATGGCATGCGCCATTCCAGGACGGAGAGACGCTGCAAGAGACGTGGAATCCCGAAGGGAAGCTCATACGCCGGTGCCTTACCTGTGACTGCAACACCTGTAATCACGGTTGTCTCTTCGTTGACATGAAGACGGAGGAGCCGCAGTGTATCGACGAGGTTTGCTATAACCGCAAGGCCGACATATACTATGACTGGTTCCTGCGTCAGTATGAGTCACGCTTCGTACTTGCCGGTAAGCCTGCCACCGCTGGCTACATTGCTCTATTCTGTGAAACAAACAGATATTACAGCGATGAAATCAAGGAACGTCTCAATTCCATTACAAATAAGTTGACGTCTGCTGGCTACCGCATCTTTACTGAAAGGGAGCTACCAAACCGTGTATGGAGCAATACAGAAGGTGAACTGGCCGACGGCACGGCTATTGAGTGTATAGAAATATCCCAAATGGCATTTCGCTCACAGATTAAGTTTTGTGTCCGTCGTATTCCTAACGCTGAGGCTACCCGTCCATCTGATCCCGCACAGCCTTCCAACTATCCCGCAAGGCTTGCGGAGCGCTCTGTCACCATCGAGAAGACCGCCGACAAGAAGGTGGTCAACTATGCCAAGAAGAATTTCGACCGTGAGAAGTATGTCAGCCAGAAGGGTGCCTTGATGCCGTGGGAGAATACTATACTCATGGCCATTGTCTGGGACAAGCTGCCCTGGAACGAGCACGACAAGCTTATTCCTGGTACTGCCTACACCACTCCTACCTTCGAGCAGATGGATAAGATGGTGAAGAGTACGATGTTCGATGCCTCATGGAAGCGCAAGGCCATTGCAGCCTTCATCACGTCATCCTATAAGGAGTCGTATCTGGAGGAGGCAATGAAGAACCTCTCCATCGAGGCCAAGGACTTTATCAGTAAGACTCGGCAGAAAGCTGATGAATCAATCAGCGCCATCAACGACGAACTGCGCGAGATGGGTTACGACGAAAAAGCAAATAAGCTATGAAATGTAAGTGTATCAAGAAACGCTCCTTTACCGGCTTTCTCGAGGTCGGCAAGGTTTATGAGGCAAAAGTGCGCAAGGTGGCCGGGAAGAACATCTATTCCTTCTGTGGCGGTCGCCTGCAGCTCTCAGACGAGACGCTGGGCATGTACTTCGAGCGTGTGGAGAATTAGGTATGAAAGAACCAAGGTACTGCATCACGGCCATCAACCGCATGACGCGCCAGCGTGAATCGGTCACACGTCCCTACGCCAAGGCGACTGCCGAGAAGATGCTACGCAGGGAGAAAGCCAAGCCACCGGCAAAACGGAGCTGGATCTATCCTCGCATGGAAGCCGTAGAGCCTCAACAGTTGACAATTAACTTCAAAACAGAATGAATATGGAATTTATCGTATCACGCAACAGTTTACTGCGGGCATTACAACATACCCGCTGCGCCATCACCAAGGGGGAGTTGAACATATTCAAGTGCTTCGTGTTCTCCTTTGATGAAGAGGAAAGGCTGATGACCGTCCACGCCTCCAACGGCTCTATATGGATGGAAGAGACGGTTGTGCTCGACAAGCATGCCGTGAAGCCTCGGCCCATCGCTATCTACCACTACGACATCATCAAGCCCCTGAAGTCCCTCGACGAACAGCCGTTGCGCTTCGAGGTGCTGGAGTACCAGGTCATCGTGCATCATTCCATCGGCTCGTTTCGTCTGCCTCTCTATGGTAACGCCTCGGAGTTCTTCGACTTCAAGGCACCTGCTCCCGACGTTGAGGCTGATGACGGCTGGCTGCTGGAGTATGAGGCTCCCTGCCTGAAGTCCGTCCTTAACCGCTGTAACTTCGCCATGGCACAAGACGAGCTGCGGCCTGTCATGAATGGTGTCTATGTCAACCTCACGGATCAGTTCTCTGACTACGTATCTTCCGACGGCCACAAGCTGGTGCGTGTCCGCAAAGATCCTGTTTGTTGCGGCTCTTCAGTCGTAAGCACGTCGTTCATCATCCCTTACGCCGTCGTTAAGACGCTCCTGAAGGTGCTGCCATCCACCGGCGACATAGATTTGGAGTACCAGAAGGAACTGATGAAGGAGCATACCCGCACAGACAAAGACGGCAACGGGCGCACTGTCAAGGAGAAGTACCTGGTTACTGAGCGCAAGCCCCCAGTGCCGCATCGTCATCGACGATACGCTCACGCTCTCCTTCAATCCCGTTGAGGGACGTTACCCGCAGTACTGGACTGTCATTCCTGAACGGCATGTATTCAAGATGACAGTTGACCGCAAGGCCCTTATCAAGTCCTGTGACCGTCTTTCCATCTTCGCCAATCAGTCCGGCATGGTGGAAATGAGGATCGACGAGACCACACTGAAGCTCAAATCTGAAGATGCAGACTTCGAGGTGGCCGGTGACGAACAGCTGCCGTGTGTCAGCGAACCGTTCGACGGACATTCACCGATTAACCTGCGCATAGGCATGAAGGCCGTGTCGGTGTCGCAGACATTGAAGACGCTCTCCACCGAAAAAGCGGTGTTCCTGCTCTCTGACTGTTCACGCGCTGCCATCATCCAGCCTCAGCCTCAGCCGGACAACGAGGAGATTACCATGCTGCTTATGCCAATGTTATGTAACGACTAAGCACTATGGACACGAACGTAATGATGGTCAACAACACCTTGCATGTCCGCTTTGCACACAGCGGCGTCGCGTTCTGTGACGTGTGCCTCACGCCTGAAGAGGCGGCAGACCTCTCGCACAATATCCTCATTAAACTGTCAGAATATTACATACAGAATAAAAAGCAACAGTATTAACAAATTTATCGACTAAAGAAATATGGCAGAAATTGCAACTTACACATGGTCCACCTTTGAGGAGGAAGATGCCAAGTTCGGCCTCCGTGTGGGATTCCAGCAGACAAACGACTACGACCTGTCTATGACGGGTATTCTTACAGAGTCACGTCGTTATACCAAATACCAGGCCGTCATTGACGGAAGGACGCTCTTCATCAATGACAAGGGTGTCGTGAAGAAGACGATACCTGATTCAAATTTCACTAATCAGACGGTAAAGATAGTGACGTGCGAGATGAAAACCAGCTACGGCACCTCTCAGGCTATCACCCGTGGCGTGTCCGGCGACTCCGAGGAGGTGGCCACCCTCGACGCTATGGAGCCTCGCGACCAGTTCGCCATCTACGCCATGCAGGGTATCATGGCCCACCTTGGCATGAATCCCGCAGAGATGGACGATGCCAATATCCTTTTCAACTGCCGTGCCGCATACCGCTGGGCACAGGGCATGATGATTGCGTCGGCCGATGCACGCGCCGATGTAAAGAAGCAGCAGGAAGACGAGGGCGGCGAAGGTGGCGGCAGTACTCCGGCACCAGCACCACCCTCACCTGACGTTGACCCCGAAGAGGAGGAAGAAGAGGAGCTGAAGAAACACCTCTCCGTCAACACGAACGCCATCACCAGCATGACCGACAAGCTGCTGTACAATCTCGGCCTCGACGTTCAGAACCTGCGCATACAGCAGAGCAACGAATTCAAGAAGATCAAGGCCGACGGCCTGAAGGTCAGCGGCTCCGACAAGGAGGATGCCAAGCCTATCATTGTCGCCGGAACCGATGACGAGGACGCAAAGCCCGTACAGGTACAGCTCCCCGAGGAGTTCGTTATGAAGGTGGAAGGCTCCGGCGATCAAGACGCAGAGCCGCTGCATATCCAGCTGCCTGACGATTACGAGATGCCTGTTAAAATCGAGGACACCGTGACCGTTGAGGTAGAGGGTACGCCAGACGTGAACATTTCGAACACGCCCGACGTCCATGTCACCAATACGCCTGATGTCAGTGTCACAAACATGCCGGACGTTCCTTCTGAGCCTGTCACCATCTCTGGTACTGTCAGTGTTGATAACTTCCCTGAAAGCTCGACGAGTAGTAACTCTAACTCTTGATGCCTATGCCGTTCAAAGTAAAGTTTCAGATCTTCGAACCAGGCAAGCAGGCTCCTGACTTTACGACCTCCGATGCACGACTGGCAAAAGTGGAGTACCGTGACCGATGCAACAAGAAGGGCTGCGCCTTCACACGCATGACCACCGAAATAGAGTGCATCGACCTCACCAAGCCTGAGCAGTACGTCTGGCTGGTCTACCGTGTCCGCAAGGCCATCCGCAAATACTACGGCGAAGGCCGCAAGCATGAGGATCTTATGGCCTCGCTCGATTTGGAGAAGCAGCTGGATAACTGGAACACGCGCACACGGTTTCACCTGCAGACACATCCCAAGTGCAAGCCCGACGATGAAAAGGCCTTTGCCTTCTTTCAGGTCGTGGAGGAATGGCGCAATGCCTGGCACAAATACTTCACCTATAAGAAGAGTGCCGACAAGGATCCTGACGTAGAGCGTGAGATGAAGAAACAGTGCTACGACTTCGAGAAAGAGATTGACAAGTATGTAAATTTGGTTATCGGCCTATGACACCACTGGCAAAGTTTGACCCGGACACCGAGGCTATGCGCCGGTCTATCGACCATATCCTCGAACATGCTCCCGTGATGCACCTCACGATGCGGGAAGTGATCTCTACGCTGCGCCTTATCAGGCTGCATGCGTCCCTTGCAGACCGCCAGTACGGCGACGTGTACGTCCATAACAACGACGTGCGCCTGCAGTACTGCGACGATACCGACAAGTTCCTGGCACTGCTGCTGGAGTGTGAACAGCGTGACCAGCTCCTGGGCACCAAGCGATGCCGGATGCGCTTCGGCGGTACTCCCTACCACTGGCGCAAGGTGGCCAAGGACTGTGAGATTGTCACCACCGAGTCATCTGTCAGCGAGGACGGCGGCTACTATGGCCGTGGCTGGGTACTTGCACCGAACATCGCCACACTCCGCAAATGGATCGTGGCCACCACACAGAATCCCGACATTAAACGACTGAAGGTATGAAGAGAGGCAGGTATTATGTATGCAATACAGACAATGTAGCTGTAACAGTTGAAAACCGCTCACATGACCCGTGGGAGTGGGTAGTCATCATGAAGAAGGGAGAAAGATACTATGTCAATGAAAGTGGTTTCCTTGAAGTAAATGGTGGTTATGTCACGAGAGAGAGTCAGTATGAAAGCCTTCGCAAGTATCTTACTCTTTACGAGACAGAGGAAGAAAAAGAGGAATGGAAAAAGTTCCGGCGCAATGCCATTGTTTCCTTCATTCAAGGGATTCTCTCTAATTCTTCATGGCCAGATGCTTCAAGCGGAGGTTTCTATAAGAAAGACGTGGTTACAAATGCCATTTCTTATGCGGATGAATTGATAGAAAAACTAAAATCGGAATAATTATGAATGATCTTACACTAAGACTGATTGTTATCCTGGTAATATTTATATTCTTGTTATGGGTATGGCGGACAAAATAAGGACATATAACATCATGCTCTCCCGTGTGTTCCCGACAACACACCCCAAGGCAGGGCAAGAGACTGACTTCAAGCCCAAGGTGATGGCGGCTCTTAACGGTATGCCATGCTACCGTAAGAAGCTGCACACCATCAGGGCCAACTACGAACTATGGAAGAAGCGTTTTGAGGAGGTAGAACGTGGTTATGCCGTCATCAACCTGCGGCAGTGGATCGGCCGTCCATACCGTAGTAAGACGGTACTCATTAAGACGCTCACCTCCAAAGACGGTATAGGCATCCAGAAGCTGACATTCTACACAGACCGTATTGTCTATCCGACGATTGACGATAACTATCAGCCCACCATTCTTGAAATCTCCAGTAATGACGGACTGTCAAGGGATGATTGGATAGACTGGTTCCGAGGCTACGACCTGTCACAGCCAATGGCAATTATTCACTTTACTGATTTCCGCTATGAGTAAGACGTTATTACAGATAGGCGACTGTTTCCAACAGGCATGGAGAGGTTGCAGAAAACCCATGTGGTTTAAGGTACTCGACATTAACAGGGAAAAGAACAGTCTGAAGGTTGAATGCCATTCTGTAGAGGGCTATTCCCATGAAGAAGATTGGGATGACCTCGATGTTACGGAGATGGCTTTCGAAATTGGAGAATATAAAATGATTTAGCTATGATAGTAAGACTATTGGGATTAGGCGCTTTCTTTGTCGCCTACTGCATTATCGGATATGTCGGCATTACTCTGGCACAGAGTCTCGCCGAGGATTTCAGGAACCAGCAGGAGGATATGCACGATGATGAATGAACCAGGTACTACAGTTTTCGTCCGTTGGTACGGCAAGATAGTACAGGGTGAAGTCATCGACCGTAAGGGACACTGCGACTGGCCACCCTTCGCCGAATGGATTCCCATCCGTATGACGATACCCAACTCTGAGGGCGATCCCATTGTCCCAGGCGTGCGTAACATCTGCATGTACCACATGAACCATGTCTATGCCTCAGCGGAAGAGGCACAGCAGGCAGAGGCCGACTTCCAGCAGAAGCCGGTGGCCACCGTACCCGCTGCACCTCCTTCGGCTGACGTTCCGACTGTTTCCGACCATTCCCGACCATTCCCGACCTCTTCCGACTCCTCCACAAAGGCCAGTCCCTCCGAGGCATGGCAGACTATCCAGAAGTTCAAGGAAGAGCATTGGGACCAGGAGCGCAACCACCTGCGCATTGATGCCCTGAATGATTTCTACCGGCTATGGCGTATTGCCGTCGCTGCAAGGTACGGTGTCACCATCGAGGAGGCACCCGTTACCGTCGTGGCCGTCGATTCTGGTTCACCTGACGGCGACAAGTCAGGCACTATCATCGTAGATACCGAGACGGGGGAGATTCTGCCTACATTGCCTGCTGAGGTGGAGCACAGGCCCATTGTCAGCGAAAAGCGCTATCAGGAATTGAAGGAGAAGATGAAGGTCAAGCTCACCAAGAAGCAGAAGAACTCCACCGGCCGCATAGAATATACAGACTCTATACAAACATCGTTTTTCGATTAACATTTAAAATTTTCAAATTATGACAGAACAAGAGAAACAAGAACTGCGTCAGCAGATGGCACAGGCCGATGCTGACTACGAGAAGGCCCTGGCAGAAGAAGAGGCCGAAGAGCAGAAGCCCAAGCGCAAGGCGAAGATCTACATTGCCGGTCGCGTCACGGGCCTGAAGCCTGAACAGTATGAACCCATGTTCGCCACCGTTAAGAAGGAGCTGGAGAAGGCTGGCCACGAAGTGATTAACCCTCTCACCGACATTCCGCATGAGGACGTCAACAACTGGGCGCTCACCATCATGGAGTGCCTGCCCTACGTAGCACAGTGCGACTGTATCGCCATGCTTCCCGGATGGGAGAAGTCAGACGGCGCACAGATTGAGTATCACTTTGCCCGTGGCCACAAGCTCCAAGTCCTGCAGGTGCGTAGAGTTGGCAAGCCCAACAGCAGGCAGAAACGCAAGTCACAACAACACTCTAAACGTAAATAATCATGGATAAGAAATTGAAGACTCCACACATCGGCATCGACATTGAGACATTGTCGCTGCGTCCTACGGCCTGTATCACCGCCATATCGGCCAAGACATTCTTTTTCGACGGCACTACGGACGATGAACATTCCTTCGACTGCTGCGTAGATGCCACGTCATGCGCCATGTACGGCCTCACCATCGAGCAGAAGACCGTCAACTGGTGGGCCTCACAGTCAGAAGAGGCCAAGCGTTACTTCCTCGACAACGAGGCACTGAAGCTGAAGGATGCACTCGAGAAACTTGCACAGCTCTATCATGAGGTACAGGAAGACTACGGCTGTCAGCGCATCCTCGTATGGGTGCAAGGCTCCGACTACGACATTGCCGTGCTGCGCAATGCCTTCCGTCAGGTGTTCGACGATGACGAGCGTTCCATCCCCTGGCCGCACGACTGCGTGCGCGATGCGCGTACCTATATCCTCTCTAACCTCAACTTCCTGAACCTCCTGGGCTTCTTCCGTGGCTTCGACCCAGGCTACAATCCTGAGCGTCCCTACGACATTCTGCCGATGCGTCCGGGATGGGTGAAGCACCAGGCAGGCTCCGACGTGGATCAGATGGTCTGGAACATCAAGTGCGTGACGGACTTCATGCTCGAAGCGTTCTCACCGGCGTTTGCCGCACAGCAATGAAACAGAGAAGGCCTGCATCACTGCGGGCCTTCTCCTTACCAATAACTAAAAACCTAAAACTATAAATATTACTACTAACCTAAAACAATTAATTTATTAATTATGACCAACACAACGCTTTGTATCATCTTTTCTTTCTTCTCCAGAGTATCACCAGCACGACGATGACGGCAATAGCGGCCACTGTCATGCCAAGCATGATCTTACCGTAGTCTATGCAGAAGCTCTGCCACCTCGTAAGCTGTTTCTCTACGGGAAATGGTTTGTCCTTGTATTCAATGCGCACGGAGTCCGAGGATTGTTTCTCACTCTCCTTGTGGCTTACGGACTCGCTCGTCTTCTGCGTCGTTTCCTTCTCGTACTGTAGCAGCCAGGCCTCCTGTGGGGCATTGATGACGCCAAGCAGGGCAAGGTAGGCACTGTCAACCTTCTGCAGCAGCATCTTCGTGTTGGTGGCCGTACTGTCACTGCGTGCGGTACTGTCGGCCACTGTCACGGTGTCATGAACTTCCACGCGCTCGGTCTTCACCGTCTCTACCGGCACATACTGGATGCTCCTGCAGCTGCATAGCATCGTGGCCACTATCACTATAACCAGGCACAACATGAGCGGAGTGCCGCATCCTGAATTGTTGATCAGCATCTGGTGGTAGTACCAGTCCCTGTACTGTTCCCTTGTCATCATAAGCTATCAATGAATTTAAGTATTCCTTCTATGTGTACCCTCTCGATGATGTGACGGCCTGCGTCGCTCATGAGGAGCGCCTTGTCATCCACGTTATCCATGAAGAGGTTTTCCGTCAGTACTGCCGGACACGGTGTCTCGTTCAGCACGTAAAGGCTCTGCTCCCAGTACTTCTGCTTTGCCGTCGGCTGGCGTACTCTCAGGCCGCTGGCCTTGGCTGCGTCGTACAGGCATCCGGCCAGTATCTTGCTCTTCTGCGAGGCCTTCGGGCTTACCCTCACGCTCCAGCCGTTGGCACTGTGCCACTGGCCGTCGCTGCCGCTGGCGTCGAGGTGCAGGCTCACGTAGATCACCAGCTTGCCGGGATTGTCCCTGCATATCTCCTTCACCCTGTTCACTCTCAGGGCAAGCTCACGGCTGCGCTCCAGCTTCGCGCTCGGCGTCTGCATGTCCTTCGGCAGGTCGTTGGCCGTATAGTCCACCTCCACCTTCAGGCCGTAGGCCTCCAGCTTCGGTTTTAGGTCTGCAACCAGCTCACGCGAGTATATCGCCTCGCGTAGCTCCTTGTCAGGCGACATCTTGCCTGGTTCCCTCAGTCGGTGGGCTGTTCCGAAAGCCACCACTACGTTCTTCTTATCCATCAGAAATTATCCTCGTTAAGTTCTGTCCTGTGCATCGGCGGCGGGCCTTGCGGATGGCGGTGCTTGCGTCCCCGCTTCGGCTTGTCATCCTTCATAAGAATGTCGCTCAGCGGCACGTTAAGGTGCCGTTCGGCCTTATTCACCATCACACGCTGCAACGCCTTCGCTATCGGTTGGTCGTTCTCGCTGCTCCAGTTCTCCAGGCAGCTCCACACCTCGTAGAAGAGGAACACCGCCACGGCAAAGCGCACAGCCAGCCCATCGGTAGTATGACGCACTGCAACGTCTACATAGTTCGCTAAAATAATACATATCCAGACTATCAGCATCGTATAGAGAATACGGCGCTTGTACTCGCTCTTGAACTTCCCGTCGCTCTCCTCCGGGTGCTTCTTGTGTACCCTACGACCGAGGAAGTACGCGCTTATCACGTCCAGCACCACGGCCAGCAGACAGGGGATGAAGAAGTCGATGCTCGTCTCGAACGCCATCACCAGCCCGCCGAAGAGGCTGCTCGCATACTGCAGCAGCTTCTGTGCAACCTTCATTTTCAGATCTTCCAATGTCATAGCTCACTCCTCGCTTATCGTTCCCTCGAAGTAGTAGCCCCGTTTCTCGCGGATGATACAGTTCTCCAGAGGAAGAAACCTTTTGTCAACCTTCTTCAGGAAGTCGCACAGGAACTGGTAGCCGCCTCCGATAAAGCGTTTCCTGCCCTCGAAGCGTATCTGCATCTTCAGGTAGTCCGTATTCGGTTTCTTGTCGCTCGGCCTCACCTCGAAGTCAAGGACATCTATAAGCCGGTCCACGACCTGCTCTATCTTGATCTTGTCGCCCTCGAAGGGACGCTCGATCTTCATGCCGTTGCCCTGCTGGGCCATCAGTTCCGCAATGTTCATCCTTCCGTTGTCTTGTCTGATTATCCTGTCCGTGAGGTTCCTCGCGTCGCAGTGCTTCACGATGCCTATGTAGCTCGGTACGCTCAGCGGGTTGTGCCGGCGCTTGGCGAATGCCTTCTTGTTGCGCTTCCTCACCCTCGTATGGCATTTGCGCTGGTGCTCATGGAAGAACACGTAACCGGCGTAGTCGATGCCCCGCTGCAACCTGTGCGTGCCGATGGGGAACACCTGCCGCTTCTCGTTAAGCTCCTGGTGCAGCTCGTACCAGACGAAGTTCATGATGCGCCACTGCCATTCGTGGAGCTGGTGCTTGTCGTCGCTGATGATGACGATGTCATCCATGTAGCGGAAGTAGTGCTCTACCTTCAGCACCTCCTTCACGTAGCGGTCAAGCTCCGTCAGCACTACGTTGATCCACAGCTGGCTCAGGAAGTTGCCGATGGGGAGTCCCCGGCATCCGTCGTTGAAGTTCAGGATGTCCAGCAGCTCCAGCATCACAGGATCCTTGCAGTACTTCCTGTTCAGCCTTGCCAGTACCTCGTTGTCAACGGTCGGGTAGCATTTCCTGATGTCGCCCTTCCAGCAGTAGAGCTGCACACCCCTGTACCTGCCCCTGTTCAGGACGCGCTTCACCTTCTTGCTCAGGGAGTAGCGTGCAATGTTGCAGTTGATGCCCCTGCCCTGTATGCAGGCGTAGGTGTCGCTCGTCATCGCCTGGGTCCACCTCGGACGCAGGCAAAGGCTGACGTCATGCTGGACGGCACGGTCGGGAAAGAACGGGAGCTTGAATATCTCCCGCTCCTTGCCGTATTCCGTCTTCATGAAACAGGAGGTGTAGGGAGAGGGCTTGAAGGCCCCGGTGGTCATCATCTCGTAGAACAAGTCCACGGACTTGTCGAGGTTCCTCAGCACCTTCCGTACCTTGCGGTACTTCTTCTTTCCCTTCGCGGCGTTTTTAATCGCCTTGCGTATCGTTTCCTTGTCTATGAACTTCGGCCAGACATTCCATTCTCTGTGCATATATAGCTCCCGTGTCCCTGTGGTATAAGGGAAACTAAGCCCGTGTGAGCCTTTTCGCAAACCTTCGATGCGCCCTACAAACGACGCCCTACTAATATGCGGGCAACCTCGGTTGGCCGGTATCGGCCGTTGCCATGTCTGATGTCTTTCACCCTGCTGGTGTGGTCTCTGCGGTCTGGATGGGGCCTCTCCCCTATCCAAGGGGTGCGGCCTGTGCCCAGGCAATATATGTTGAACTTTCGATAGTCCTTATTTATATTGTAAGCTATGTACAGCTGTCACACGTAAGCTGGAACCGATGTTCGTGTTCGAGTTCGACGGCTCGTTGTTCAAATTCGCATAACGGAAGACCGCATTGCTGCTGTTCGCGTTGTCGCCGAAGTGAGCACCCATGACCGCAGACAACCGGGAATATCCCGCGTCAGTCCTGTTTGCCGCTCATGCAGAGCGGCCGACAAAGGAATCTCACAGACTTTTCCTGTTTAACAAATCATTTCAAAGATCACTCATATCCCTCAGCGTTGGCGGCTGCACGGATCTCGGCGGTGAAAGCCTTGAAGGCCTCAACCTCCGCGTCGTTCTCCTTGGTGAAGTTCGACATGATGCGCAGACGGTCTGCTTCGGTGTACTTCTCGGCCACTGCAGCCTCGACGATGCTGTCAGCCGTGACGGGCTTCTTCACCTTGCCGAGGAAGTCGGCCTGGTACTTCGTCACCTCGTTGCCCTCGGCATCCCATCCGGGAACTTCCTTCACGTTCAGGGGAACGATGGCCTTCTCTTTGCCCCAGTCCTGGATCGTCGGACGGGTCTCACACTGGATATTCTTCTCCATAATATTTCTTTGTTAAATGTTTTTACTTTTTCGTTTTTCTTTATCAGCGGGGGCGGCTTGCGCCGCCATCCCGCTTTTTCAGGGTCATCCCTCACCGGCGGTCTGCGTCATCCGTCTTGGGTTTCCGCTTCTCGATCTCCGGCCTGCCTTACGGCAGGTTTCGGTTTTCGGCCTCCGGCTTGGGAGTTCGCAGTTCGTCAGGCGGAAAGCTTCACACGGAAGCCGGAACCGACGTCCGAGGTCGAGCCCGACGGCTCGTAGTCCAAATACGCACAACGGAAGACCGCATAGCGGCTGCGCGCGGTGACGCCGAAGAGAGCACCCATACGTCTGTAAACGTTGGCAGTGGCTTCAACACCGAGGTAGTTTGCAGCGCCCTCATAGTTGAGCATGCTGCCACCGCCGAGCTTGGTAATGGCGGTCGTGATGGCTTCCTTGGTGAACATCTCCGTAGCCCAGTTCACACCTGCTACAGTGTTCACGGGAAGCTCGCCCAGGCTCTCGTAGGCCGATTCAAATGCGAACTGGCCCTTCTCGCTCTTCAGGGTGACGTCTGAGTCGGTCATCATTGCCTCCACCGAAGGTGCGCGGAAAATCTCATGATGGGTCTTGCCCTCACCGTCGAGCCAGCGCAGGGCCTCGATGCCACCCTTCCACTGTGTGAGATTACCCCACAGACGGTTACGGCCACGCCATACGGGAACACGCAGGCATACATCGACGGCGATGTTCTGTGCTGTGCCACCGCTTACGGTAGAGCCGTTCACGGTGAAGCTGAACGTCTTCGTCCAGATACCTGTCATCACGCCGTCGGCCAAGCCCTGAACGTTCTCGCCGTCGGAGTTCTTTACGGTCTCGAGAGTGCCACCGTCGGAAACGGCAAGCTGTGCCTCGAACATCTTAAGCAGCGGGAAGTTACCGTTGATGATTGTCCACCAGTTGCTTGCGGTTGTGGCACCATTCACGAAGATGCTGCCGCTGATGGGATGATAGGTGTAGGTCTGGCCACCGTCGAGGGTGAAGCGAACACCTGAGATCTTACCCCAAGTAGAGGCATCGGGAGCAGCGTTAGAGCTGATACCGTGACCGAGGTACTTGTTGAAGCACTTCGTGCGGAACTCGATAGCCAGGAAGGCAAACATCAGTTCATCGTCAAGCTCGTTGATGATGGCATGAGGCAGGTTGCTGTTGACGTTGGCGTTCTTGGCACGTGCAGCGGCCTCGAACTGGAAGCGGCTGAACTGTGTCTTGGGGAAGCCTCCGGCATCAGCTGATCCGTAGTCGCTGTCGTTGTGGTTTGTGCCAAGTCCGGCTGCATGTGAGCCGATGACGCTCTCGTTACGGATAGAACGGAGCTGGTTCGAGAGTACAGTGGCGTAGTCCGGGGTCTCGCCGTAGGCGGGATAGTACTTGGCCTTGTCGCCGTCGTACTCGAAGTACTCGTCACTGATGATGAAGCGCTCGTAGGTCGAGTTGGTGCCTCCGAGGATGGCATAGATGCCGACGGGCTTCTCACCGTCATGGGTGATCTGCATGATGTCGGCGCCGTCGCTGCCGTCGATGACAGCTGCCTGACCGCCCTTCGTCTGGTTCCAGTTCACCTGGTTCAGGATGGCCTTGGTGGCCGCGTTCTTCACGCTTGCAATCTGCAGGAGATTGTGGAAGCGCATCTCACTCAGCAGCTGCTCGTCGCCTATCATCTGGTGATAGCCGTTCTCACCGCCGCCGTCACTTGCACCGCGTACGAACTCAATGCCGTAGTAGTGCTGAATCTTTCTCAGTCCGCTGGGGTCGTCGACCGTGTCCAGCAACTGAAGCTTAACTGCTTTCTTAGTCATAATAAAATACTGTTTATAGTGTGAATACTAAAAGTTGTCTCTAATCTTCCACGGCCTTCAGGCGCTCGTCCAGAGCGTCGAGTGCGGCCTGTATGTCTGTAGGGATGCCTTTGAAGTCCACCGCGCCCTGAGAGTTGATTTCAAACAGGATATGATTGTCTGCGTCCAGTATGTAGAACATGCCGCTCTCGTAGCCGCTGCCCACAACCTTGCAGTTCTTCATCAGTACCCTGCCCTCAACACTCGCGTCACCACCCACCTCAAGGTCGCCATCGGTGGCAGCTCCCACACAGAAGTGGAAGCAGCCGGAGGTGTCGACGTAGGACAAGATGTTACTCTCGGCATCCAATATAGCATGAAGCACGCCCTCCACATCGTCGGTGCGGATGATACGCTGAAGGGTCTCAACGACTACCTTCTCGGCGAACTTCGCAATTGCGCCCTTCCAGAGGTCGTTAAGGTTGTTCGCGTCGGCGTACTGCTTCTGCTGGTCTGTCGTATTGTTCATCTTGTCTCAGCGTAGGGTTAGGACTGGCCGTAGGTTCCGGCGATGATGGCGGCGATGTCCGTGCTGGAGATCGCGCTGCTCTGTGCGTCGTCGGCCTTCTTCTCCAGCTTGCCAAGGGCCACGTTCAGGCTGTCGTTCGCGCCGACTGCAGACTGGCTCGATGCCTTGGTGTAGCCGGTCAGGGCAGTGATGGTGCTGCCGTCCTGGTTGTGCGTAGATGGGGTGTAGCTCTCAGGCTTGCCCGTGATGCCTGCCCAGGGTGCGGAAGCTGCGGCTCCGGCCTTGTAGACCTCGAAGGCCTCCTCGGGATGCTCGCCTCCCAGCTTGGTGTCGTCCTTCACGTAGAACAGGAGGCCTGTGTCAGACTCCTTCACGGTGTCACCGTTCTGCACGGTGGCAGTGGTCAGTGCCAGACGGGCTTCCTCGTCGGCCACAATCGTCATGCGCTCCAATGCCCCTGCGGGGAGGTTGGCGATGTCGATGGTTCCCTGAATACCACTTGCAGGAACCTCGTCGGCTGCACCTGCAGCACCTACCTTCAGAGTACCGTCCTTAAGAGCGGTGGTGTACTGGTTAAGACCAGCTTCGTCAAGATAATTTGCCATAATGCGTTATGAATTAAATTGTTAATAAAATTATGCTTCTGCCGTCACCGGCTTTCTGCTCTAACCGTTGATGATGTCATCGATCACCGATGCAGGGATGCCGCTGTCGGCTCCTGCGTCCTCGGCAGGCTCGTAGGCCCACAGTGTATCGAGGTATGCTATGCGCTGCTCGAACCACTTCACCGTGCGCTTCGGGGAGTCGAACACGCCACCGCTCGTAGGACTGCCGCAGGTGTAGGCCTCATCGTTGATGGGGTGCTTGCCCTTGCAGTTGGCGGTACACTGGAACCAGTGGACGGTGTCGCCGTCGGTGACGACGCAGTACATCTGATCCGCGTCGCCGGTGGTGACGTAGCTCTTGTCGGGGTCGTACTCCACGCTGGCGGGGTCTGCGTCATAGAGGGCCTTCAGGGCTGCAGGCATGTTGGCGTAGCCGTTGATGCTCTCGTCATAGCCCCAGCTCTTGAACTCTCCGCTCTTGTTGCGGATCTGTGTCAGGCTTCCGGCTGGCATGCGCCAGTACACGGGCTTGCGGTAGCCGCTCTGCGTCCACAGCTTCAGCTCCTTCTTGTAGTTCTCCACGCTGATGCCGTCGGTAAGCTCGTACACCAGCTTGGCAAATTCCTCCACGCTGATGACGCCTGCGTCGCGGTACACCTTCCAGCGCTGCTTGATCTCGTCCACGTAGAAGTCGTAGAGCCAGCCTACGAACGTGGTCTTACCGGCGTTGCGCACACTGGCGTAAACGGCTGGGAAGGCGTTCGTATAGGTGGAGTTCATGCCAAGGGCGATGTCCGTGTCGTACAGGTTGGCCACCACCTTCTTGCCGTCGTACATCGTGTACAGGGTGTTGTGCGTGATGCTGTCGAGCAGGTCTGTATCGTTATAGACGATGAAGTAGTCGATGCAGTAGTCCACGTCGTGGTGCTCGGTGAATATCTGCTTCTTGCAGGCCCGCTGAATGGCGTTCTTCACCTCCTGGCTCAGGCCGTCATAGACCGTCTGGAAGTTCTCGGCGGTGGCATCCTCTGCCTCGCCGGTGTAGGCGGCTGTCAGGTAGCCCCAGTCGAAGAGGTTGGCTGCGGGCAGCGTGCTCTGCAGCAGGGGGATGACACGGCTGTACTCGTCGAGGGTGTCGCGGGTGTTCACGGAGCGGTTGTACTCCTTCTTGGAGAACTCCTTTTCGGCTCCCGTTGCAAACAGCTTCGTGAGGTCCTTCTGCGAGATCATGTCACGGTGGATGATCTCATGAGTGTACTCATGGGGATTCTCGCCACCGTTGTAGTCCGACGGGCTGTCATAGTCGTAGTACTCGTACTTGTAGGTGGGATTGCCGGTGTCGGGGTCGTTGCCGGTGAAGTAGCGGCACACTGTGGTCTTCGGGTTCCTCACCTCGGTGTGCTTCCAGCAGATGTACGACGGGCGCATGGTGTTGTAGCTCGTATTCAGACGGCTACCCCTGCGGGTCATCTGGTCGCCGGAAAGCTCGTCGGTGTAGTACACGGTCTGGCAGATATAGCCCTCCTCGTCGTACTCGTAGCCTGCGAAGGTCGTATTGTTCGACGGGCCGGTAAGGCGGAACAGCCTGCGGATGGTGGCCTGCGATGCCTGGCCGTTCACCTCGAAGCTGAAGGTCTCCTCGTCGTACACGTCATCGTTCTTGGCGTAGGCCACGCCCTCCTGCCATTTCTTCGCTACCACGGTGGCGTTGAAGTAGTAGGCGTCGGACGTACCCGAACGGAGGAACTTCACGCAGTCGCCTGCCTCCCAGCTGTTCTCTGCCGTCACGGGCTGGCCGTTGAAGTACACGGGATAGCTGTACGTCTTCGTGCTGTTGGTGACGGTAAGCGTCATTCCCTCCTGGCCTGCGGCCTTCATGACGATGGTAGCGCCGGAGGAGCTGGTGTATGATGGGAGCATGATGGAGTCCTCGCCTGCTGCCAGTGCGGGGAGGTCCCAGTTGCTGATCGTCCAGTAGTCGTAGTTGAGACGCTGGAAGACACCCTGCATATAGTCGCCGAAGAAGAGCTGCTTGCCTTCCTCGTCATTCTTCGTGATGTGGTAGTTGTCCTTGTGCTTCTTGATGTTCCATGTGTAGATGCCGTAGGGCAGTCCGTTGACATAGAGCATGAACGGGAAGCCGTCGGGACGTCCCATGGCGCCGTCGCGCATGTCCTGCTCCACCTCGCCTACGCCTCCCTTCAGGGCATCTGCAGTAGACTGCATGGCTGCACCGAAGAGACGGTCCCAAGGTCTGCGGTTGTAGTACGGACGGAAGCGTGAGATCATCTCTGCATGGCGGTACACCAGCAGCGCACGTGTCTTCCAGAAGTCGCTGTAGTGCGCCTTCAGGTGGAAGGAATCCTGCGGCACCCAGTCGCCGAACTGCACGGCGAACTCCCCGCCGTCGGCGTTCAGCAGGTCGATGGAGAAGTTCTTCTTGTCGAAGCCTGAACTGATGTTGCCCTGTATGTTCCAAAGGATGTTCTTCGTGAAGGCATTGCCGTCGATGTCGTTGTACGTCAGCACTGCTGGCTTAGACACGTACTTGCTCGTAGGCACCTCGCCCGTGATGTCGACACGCGCACAGACACGGGGCTTGGGAAGCCAAAGCTCCGTCTCGCCGCTCCAGTCCTTGCCGTGCTTCTTCACGTAGTCCAGGTCTTCCTCGATGCTGGCCATGCGCTCCTCGTTCTGCTCGAAGCGCCTGCGTGCCTCCTCCGGCATACCCTTCGGGGCGTACATCGTTCCGCTGTAGAAGATACCGAAGAGGATATTGCCCTCGGCATCCACCACCTTATAGATAAACTCCTCGTCCTTCGGGTCCTCGCTGATGTAGTTCTGCCCTACGAGTCCGGCGATCTGCTCTGCCAGGTCTTTCGGAAGCTCGAACTTCGACGTGGTGAAGGTGCCGTCGCTGCGTACGCCGAAGAGGAGGTTGCCTGCGGAGTCGGTCACTGCATAGATGTACTCGTTGCTCTTGAAGCTCTCCACGTTCACCACGCCCTTCATGCCGTTCACCATGATATGCCCCTTGTGGTCGATGGCAAACATGACGTTGTCGTCATCGTCGGTGATGACGTAGGCGTAGTCGTCGCTCTCGATGATGTTCAGGCGCACGGTCTCGGAGAGGATCTTCTTTATCTCCTCCGGCATGCCCTTTGGCTGGTACACGCTGCCGTCGCGGTTGATGGCCCAGCAGACGTTTCCTGCGCTGTCGGTGATGGCATACAGGTAACTGGCATGCTCTATCTCCTCCAGCTTGATCAGGCTATCCATCCACTTCTTGACGTCCTCGGGGATGCCCTTCGCCTGGAACACGCTGCCGTCCTTGCGGCTGATGCCCCAAAGCAGCATGCCGTGTGCGTCGGTGATGGCATACAGCCAGTCGTCGCTGTCGAAGCTGCCATAGATGCGGTTGAACACCTCAAGGGCCTCACGCGATGCCTCCGTCTGCTCACGGCTCTCCACGGTGGCACGGCGGCTCTCCTCGATGGCCTGCTCTGAGTCGGCAATGTCCTGGTCGAGGTGCGCCAGCTTCTGGTCGAGGTCGTCAAGGCCACGGCAGTCTACGAGGTAATACCACTTGTCTGCGTCTTCGGCAAACGATTCACTGGCTACGTGGTCCTCCTTGGCGATGATCCACGAACGGCCAATCTGACAGCGGTCTTCTGCACGGAACTGTTTGCCCGGCTCCCACTGGTCTCGGTTTCTGAAACCTATCAATCCTAAAACCATAATTCTGTATTTTTTTAAATGATATAATCGTCTACAGTGCAAACAGCATGTTCTCCACCATCTCGAACTTCGGCCCTGTGTAGCCGCTGGGGTACTCCACGTTAAGCGTCATCTCCTCATGGTCTATCCAGAAGCGGGGTAGCCGTGACGATGCGCCACGGTACACAAGCACGTTGGTGTCCTGTATCAGGTAGGCACACGCCTCTCCTGCGGGAAGCGGCTGGCCATGGATGAAGGCTCCTTCCAGCCTGCCGGTCATCGGCTCGCGGATGATGTAGATGGTATCGTCGCCCTGCGGGCGCTCCTGGTACTCCTCCCATGTCAGCACCTCGATGACGCCACGGCCGATGTACACGGTGCCGTCGGCACGGATGCCGAAGAGGATGCGGTCGGCGGCGTCGGCGATGGCGAAAACATACGTCTCGTCATCAACGATCTGGTAGCCGCTAAGCTCGTCGAGCCTCAGCCGTACCTCGTCGCTCATACCTTTATTATATACGACGCGTCCGCTGCGGTCTATGCCGAAGAGGAGCGTGCCTGCAGCATCGGTGATGGCATACAGGTAGTTCTCGTCGCGCACGATGTGTAAACCGCCGTCGTGGCCGTCGATGCTCAGGCCGTTGCTAACAACGGCATGGCCCTGGCGGTCGATGCTCAGCAGCAGGTTGCCGCTGGCGTCCACGATGCCGAACAGCCATTCGTCGGAGTCGATGATCTGCCAGCCTGCCAGCTCGTCGAAGCGCTTCTGCACCTCCTCGGGGATGCCCTTCGGCTGGTAGCAGCTGCCGTCCCTGCGGATGCCCCACAGCAGGTTTCCCCTGTTGTCGGTGATGGCATACAGCCATTCCTCGCTCAGCACGTAGCCTCCCGTGAACTCGGCAAGCATCCTCCAGCGGCCGATGTCGGCCTTATACTCGTAGTCGGAGTGGTAGCGATACCAGGCGTCCTCGTCATACACGTACTTCGTGAAGCCGTCGGGGATGCTGGTCTCGTCGGTGGCCTTCAGCTCGGCGACGCTCTGGCATTCCTGCCGCAGGTCGAGCCTGCGCTTGCCGGAATACTTGAATCCGTCGACTACCTCGATGCCGCCACCCTTGATATGTTTCTGCTCTTCCATAATGCTATTGATATATCTGTGTCACGTTCTCTGCACTCACGGGGACTGTCAGCACGTAGCAGTTGAATGCCACGCCGTCCACGTCCACCACCGTATGCGTATAGCTCTCTATCACCTCGTAGCCGTTGCCGTCCTTGATGCTCGAAAGGAGTCCGAAGGATGCCGGATAGGCGAAGCACAGGCGGGCATTGTGGAACACAAGGCCGGTACGTGTCAGCGCCCTGCTGCCAAGCACCAGCTTCGTAAGACCCTTGATGACGGCTGCATCGACCTCGCCGGTGGCGGGTACGGTGCCGAAGCGGGAGGCGTAAACGGCCTTGACCGTTGCAGTGGCCGTGCGGTTCATCTTCTCGTAGGTGGCCTGGTACACGAACGACTGGCTACCCTCCTCCGTCGGATGCAGGGTAACGCTCTTGCCGGTACCCGTGACGGCCACGCCGTCGAGTGCCTGCGTCTCGGGAGTGACGGCCACGCCCTTGCGCTTCGCCGTCCATGACAGTGCCACGTTGGTGTCGGTGTCTATCTCCACGGCTGTCGGGCGTGCGCTGATGCTCACCTCGAACGGCCAGATGGCCTGCTCCAGACGCTCAATGTCGGCGTCGTGCTTCTCCTCCAGCTCGTCAAGCATGCCCTCCAGCTCAGGGATGGCTCCCGGCTGGATATGCTCGCGAACGACGGCATGGGGTGCTATCTGTTCCGTGCCTACGGCCTGGTCGGCTATCTTCTCGGTGGTCACGGCACCTTTGGCTATGTTGTCGCCGGTAACGGTGTGCTCGGCTATCTTCGCGCCGGTCACAGCACCGTCGGCAATCTTCTCCGATGTCACGGCCACATTGGCTATCTTCGGGGTGGTCACGGCCTCGTCGGCTATCTTCTCGGTCGTAACAGCGGTCTCGGCAATCTTGGCCGTGGTGACGGCCTCGTCATGCAGCTTGCGGGTGGTAACGGCTTCATCGGCTATCTTCTGCGTCGTGACGGCCTCATCCTGAATCTTCTCAGTGGTGACGGCTCCGTCAGCAAGCTTCGGGGTGGTGACGGCTCCGTCCTGAATCTTGTCGGTCGTGATGGCATCGTCGGCTATATTACGGCTCTCGATGCTGCCGTCGGCAAACTTGTCGCTGTCGATGATACCATCCTGCAACTTGTTGCCAGTGATGGTATTGTCGGCAATCTTCTCACCAGTGACGGCTCCGTCCTGGATCTTCTCGTTGGTGACGGCCTCGTCGGCAAGGGTACGGGTATCTACGGCTCCATCGGCAAGCTTCTCGTTGGTGACGGCTCCGTCCTGAATCTTCTCAGCGGTAACGGCTCCATCTGCCAGCTTGGCGGTTGTCACGGCACCGTTCTGTATGTCGCGCGTCTGTATCAGTACGCGCCACTTGCCGATATGCTCTACAAACTCAAATAACTTCTGCATGGCCATTTAAATAATGTGACATTTCAAAACCTTGACGGGGGTGGCAAGCATGACGGTCATCCTCCCCTTGGGGTTAACTGTTATCTCGTAGCGGCGGGCATCCTTCGGACTCTGGCCGTAGTTGGCCCAGCCGCCGTCCTCTTCCTGCTTCAGGGTGACTACGGGGGCTACGCTCGCGAGTTCAATCTTCACGAGTATGGGATCCTCTATCTCCATCGGTTCGGACAGATAGCCGTTGGCCCCTTCGTCAAATGTGAATGTGGGTATCTTCATATCTACTGCTCACGGTTAGTTATGGTGGAAAACAGGTAGTTCTGCGCTATGGTGAAAAGCTGCTGCGCCACCTGCTCACGGAATGCCACCATCGTAAGGGCGGCAACCTGATAGATGAAAGCGCCCTCCAGGCGTGCGGGTACGCCGATCTCGGTCTCATCGCTCGACGTGTCGCCTACGACGGGCTTCTTGATGTAGGACACCTGTACGGTGTCGCTGTTTGCCTTGGCACTGTACAGCTCCAGATAGCGGTCTGCACCTTTGTACCTGTAGGCACTCACAGGGCGGTCCCAGCTGCCACGGGCGTATGTGTCCTGCTGCATGAGGTATTCCTGCGAGCTTTCGGCTACGGGCTTGGGGGATAGCGACCACGACGAGAGGCGGGCAGACATCAGCCGGAGGAAGTCCGCAGGGAGCTTGACGGACACCATGGCACCGGCGGCAACCGTCACGCCTGAAACGGCGTACTGTGTCACCATGCTGCTGTCTATCTTCTCCTCTGGGGCGTTCTCGATGACGTATGTCAGCGCATACGGTATCTTGTCAATGATGATCGCCGTCAGGTTCTCCTCGTCCGAGGTCTTGTTAAGGAACTCGGAATCACTGACCGTCAACTCGTCGATGGCTGACCTCACGCGGGTTACTATCTCCTTTACCTTCATAGCTCTTTACGGTATTGGGGGAGTCGGCCTATCCCTTGTGGATAAGGCACTTCCTGCCCTCCTTCTCCTCGATGAACTTGCGCACCTGGTTCTCGGTCTCTACCTGCTCGTTGTACTTACTTGCAATGTAGGTCACGGCTGCTGCAAGGTTCTCAAACTCCAGCTTGTCATTGCCACCAGGCTGCTCTCCAGTCTCTCCCTCGCCGTCGGTCTGCTCAGGTGCTGGCTCCGGCTCAGGTTCCTTGGCAGGCTCCTGTGCAGGAACTTCAGGCTTCGGGGCTGGTGTGACCTGAGCCGAGTCGAAGTCTGGAGGGTTCGGCGCTTGCTGCTGTGCCGTATTCTCCATCTTGTCGATGATTTCGGCAAGGCCTTCGTCCTTAACCTCCGGCTGCTTGGGTGCTGCGGGCTGCTTGGGCTTGTTGTCGCCTTCTTCCTCGATGACCTGCAACAGACGGAACAGACGTCCGTTCTGATCGCTCTCGTCGAGTGCCCGCATCGTGAACGGGTCGCGGCAATAGAACTTGGCGGGAATGTTCTTCATCACGTTACCGCCGGTGAACTCCACCTGCACCTTCACGCCCTTGAAGGGAATCGTGGTGATGAGGTTGTTCTGGTTCTGTACGGTCTGATAAATCTTAATCATGTCGCTTCACTTTTAGGGGTTTAGAATAGGTGGCGGCTCTTGCACCGCCACCTTTGCCGTATTTAGCCGTTTACGGTGCCGACGTACTGGTTCCAGGCGCCCTGAGTGTACTCGTACACAAGGTCGCTGCTGTAGTTCACGCCGTTCACGGTGATGTCCTCGTTCAGGAGGATCAGCATGCCCTCGTAAGGAGTAGCAGGCAGGGTGTTCACCATGTTGACGGGACGTGCGGACTTCGACACGTTGCGCTTTGCAATCAGGCTGGCAGGGCCAACCAGGATGCTGTTGAAGCCACGGAGTGCAAGGGCACCGCCCTCGATGTAGATGTAGCGGGTTGCCTCGCGTGTGTCCTTAGCGCCCTTCTTCATGTCAACCGTGCGCTCGGTCTTCGAGATGTTGGTGTAGTAGCGGGCACCCTTCATGTCGATGACAACTGCGAACTTCGAGTAGCCGATCTTGTTCAGTGCCGGAGCATAGATGATGTTCAGCTTACCGAAGTTGTTGTGGAATGCCAGGATCTTCACGCCGAAGTCGGTGGTCTCCTGAGTCAGGCGGATGCGGTCGTTGATGTCCTTCATGTTGATGATGTCCTCCAATATATCCTTACCGCAGTACATATCAGCCTCATCGTGCTCTGAGAACTCGGTGAACTGAATCTTGGTGATGGCCGTCACGTCGCGGAACTCGATGCCGTCGTCGCTGATGCCTAACGTGTTAGACAGCTGGCGAAGGACGCCCTCTGACGTATAGACGAACTCCTCGCCCATGGTCGGGTCAACGAGCATCTTGAAGCGCTTCTGCTTACCGAGCCACAGTGTGTACTCTGCCTTGGCAGAGAACTTGCGCAAAGCCTCGGCCTTGATGTCCTTGATGGCCCAGCGTGCCTTGGTGATGATGCGCTTCTGGTAGTCGGTGAAGACCACGTTGAAGATCTGCTTCTGCAGATAGACGGTCTTCGGACGGGGCTGGAAGTTGTCGGGTGCAACCTCCTGCTGGCTCTCTGCACCGGCGATGGCACAGACAACGAGCGGGGTGTTGGCGGGGATGGCAGGACAGGTCATGTCATCCAGCGAGTCGTTGTACTCGCCGTTCACCTTGGCGGGGCCGTTGATGGCCTGACAGGTGGCCTCCTTCAGTGTCGGGTTGGCAACCACGAACAGCATCAGGTCGCCCTCCTTCTTGGTGGTCGATCCGTCGGCGTAGCCGTCGACGCCCTGCACGTAGATGGTGCTACCCGGAGTCAGCAGCTTCAGGTCGCCGTCGAAGTTCGAGGCGTTGATCTTGATGCTGTCACCGGCGGCGATAGCTGCCTTCGTCTTTCCGCAGAGGTCTTCCTCACCGAGGCGGAAGTGGATGGTCTCGTAGTCGCGGCATGTACGCTGCTGGGCAACGGTACGTGCGCGGTTCAGAAGCACGAACTTATGACAGCGGAAGTGTATCACGTCCTCGTCATAGTCAGGCTGGGCAAGGTCGCCCTCCTTCAACTGTGTGGCGCTGGCCTGCGTACCGCTCAGGTCCTGGCCTGCGCCGGTTCCGTCAGGATTGGGCAGGTTGTCGACTTTCGGGTCAACAGGGTCAACGGGGTTGTTGGGGTCGGGTACGGTAGGCACTTCGGCCATGGCCATACCGCCGCCAGTCAACACGGCAAGCATGCAGAGGATGCAGCTCACCAGTAAATGAAAACTAAACAAACGTTTCATACTAACTTAATTTATTAATCGTTGAAAAAATTTACCTATCACTCTCTGTGTCAGTCATTCTCCCAGTCATCGAAGAATGACTTGCGCTTCTTCTTTTTCTTTGGAGGCGGCTCTATCGGCTCCTGCGCAAGGTTGCCGTCCTTCAGCTGGGTGGCGCTTGCTACGCTGCCGGTAAGGCTTACGCCTGCCTCCTGTCCGTCGGGGCCTGTCATACCTTATTATATTTAAAGGGTTCTACATTCCTTCCTCACGCTCCCAGTCGTCGAAGAAGCGGCTCTTTTTCTTGCCCTCCGGCTCACCGGCTCCCGCTCCACCAGTGGAGAGGGTCGGCGGCAGCTCCTGCTCGTCGAAGTTCTTCTTCGGGTTCTGGATGCGGCTGTTAAGGGCCTGCGCACTGGCCTGCTCACGAGCCGTTGCGATGTCGGCGTCATAGTTGCGGGCTTTCAGGTACGCCTCCCAGGTCTCCTTGCTCACTATGCCCTTGGAAGCATTGCCGATGACGTTCTCGAAGAAGTCATCTACAAGCTGCAGGCATTCCTCGTCGCTCATGCCACGCTCCTGCTGGATCTCCTTCAGGGCGGCGAAAGAGGCCTGGTAGTTGGCCTTGATCTCTGCCTGCGCCTGCTGGCCCTTCAGCTGGTTCTCCTGGTACTTGTCGAGGGCCTGCGCTATCTTCGTCCCGAAGTCTGGGTCGTTGATAAGCTCCCTGATGTCAAGGTCGGGGCCTGCCTGCTCGGCAAGGTACACGAAGGGGTTCTCTCCTTCCTTGGCAGCAAGCAGCATACCGGCAAGCGTCGGGGTCTTGTCGAACACGTCGGCAAGCTCCTTGTTGCTCTTGCGGTAGCCCTCCAGCTCGTCAAGGTCGGCATTGGCCTGGCCGTAGTATGCGTCCTCGTCATCCTCGCTGATGTCGGGGTACGCCTCCCTGCGGCGGCTGGTGTAGCGCTCACGCTGCGTAGGCTCCTTCACTGGCTCCTGCTGCTGGTCGTTCGGCTGCACCTCTGCATCTGTCTTTTTCTCTGCCATAATGATAATTATCTTTGGTGATTACTCTGATTATCCGCAAACGGGGTCGCCACAGCACTTGTTGACCTGCTCCTCGAACCAGCGTCCGAAACTCTTGTCGGCCTTCTTCTGCTTGTCCTCGGGTTCCTCCTCGCCCTTCTTGCGGCTTACCTTCCAGCCGAGATCGTCAAGGGCGCTCTCCCAGCTCCATACGCTCACGCTCTGGTCCTTGCCGGTGACGAGGTAGTCGAACTTCTCTTCCATCTTGATGACCTTGTCGTGGGGTATCTCGTTCTTCTTCAGCAGCTCGGTAACGTCCTCGATGCTGCTGTCGGTACATACCACCACAAGGCTTGTGGAGTGCTTCTTCAGCGTTGTCATGCCTTCCTTGGCCATCTCACGGGGAGAATAGGAGCCGTCGGTCTGCTTCTCGAAAAGGGCCTCCTGCATGATGGCGTAGGCCTTTTTCTCTATCTTCTTATGCTTTGTCTCTGCCATGGCGCAAAAATTTTTCGGTAAAGATAAGAAGGAAATGAAGAGGCTTTTTCACAAAAATCCCAAACGTATGGGATTTTTGTGAATTACCCACCTCTTTTCCTCTGTATCTTTGCAACAAAAAGGAATGAAGTATGCAAAGACCGCTTCTTACGCTCGATGATGTGCGTCCGCTCGGTAAGGACTACCGGCTCGACACGGTGAAGGAACGCCTGCGCCACAGCACGGGCGGGCGTTACGACCTCGAACTGCTGGCAGACTGTGCCCGTTCGTGGAACAACAAGGATGGTTTCCGTAGGGAACGCGCGAGGATCCTCCGCTATCTCTTCGGCAACCAGTGGGGCGACTACATCACCTACAGGGGACTGAGGATGACCGAGGAGGATTATATCCGGCTGAAGCACAACGTACCCCTGAAGAACAATGTCATGGTGTCGCTGTGGATGTCCGTAGTCGGACTCCATGCCAAGCAGGAGACGGAGCCTGTATGCTATGCACGCTCTGAGGACAGCAAAAACCTCTCCGACATGATGTCATCGGCTTTGCAGACCAACTGGCAGAACACCTACATGCCGGACATTCTCGACGTGGTGTTTGCCGAATACCTCATATCGGGTGCTGCTTTCACCCGTGAGTCATACGAAGAGCGGGAGGAACTGCACGACTCCTACACGGACTACATCAATCCCTACTACATGTTCTGGGAGGCCGGCAGTGATCCGGCACACCGTGACGTGCGCATGATAGGCTACCTGCACGATATATCGCCTGCGGAGCTGTACTTCCGTTTCGCTAAGCCGAAGTACGGACTCACGATAAAAGACCTCAATGACATCTTCCATATCGGACACCAGGGGGAGGCGGGCATCAACGAGAACTTCCAGGAGCAGAACCAGCAGCATGCCTACGAGAACGTCAGCTTCTACACGGCGTCGGACGCTTCGCTCGTACGTGTCATAGAGGTATGGCGTGAGGAGGTCAAGCCACGCTGGCAGTGCCACGATCCGCTGGCCGTCTCGCAGGCCGATGCCTATTTCCGTGTCGATACGAAGGACCTGAAGCATGTCAGGGCAAAGAACATTGAGCGCATGAAGCTCTACGACCAGCAGGGAGTGCCGGAGGAAAAGCGGGCGTTCATAACCGCACAGCATATCGTCGATAAGTACTGGCACTACTGTTTCATGTCGCCGGAGGGACGCATCCTGTGCGAGGGAGAGACACCGTATGACCACAAGTCGCATCCGTTCTCAATGACGCTCTTCCCCTATATCAACGGTGAAGTGCATCCGTTCATGGGCTTCTTCGTAGACCAGCAGCGTTTCATCAACTCCCTGGTGATGATGAACCACATGGCCGTGAAGTCAGCCGTCAAGGGCTTGAAGTTCCTGCCCCTGTCGCTGAAGCCGGACGATATGACCATCGAGGAGTACGCCAACCAGTCCTCGGAGTACGATGCCGTCTATGTGTATGATGACCGCAAGGCGAAGCGCACGGGCGCAAAGCCGGAGTTCTTCACGCACTCGGCATTCAACATCGGCACGAACGAGATGCTGCAGACGCAGCTCAACATGATACATGAGGTGTCGGGCGTTTCCGGCGCAATGCAGGGAAAGACACCCACCAGCGGCACGTCGTATGCACGCTACTCGCTGGAGGCGGAGAACGCCACCACCACCATCTACCCGCTCATAAAGCGGTACAACTCTTTCAAGGAGCGCCTTGCCCTGAAGAAGTGCATCACCATGCAGCAGTTCTACGAGGAGGGACGCGACATCACGCCCAAGTCCTCTGATCACCAGACATTCTACAAGGCACAGTCGGCCCGTAACGTGCAGTTCCGCACCTCCATCAAGGAGTCTGCAAGCTCGGCGGCATACATACAGCGCATCAACGAGTTCCTCGACCGTCTCTACGACCGTGGGGCCATCGACACCCGCATGTACATCAAGAACTACGACGCTCCCGGCTCAGACAAGATCCTCGTGGACTACGACAACTACATGCAGCAGGTACAGCAGGGACAGATGCCTGCCGCTCCCGTTCAGGTTCCCGGTGCAAACCAGCAGGCCGCACAGCAGGCCACGCAGGCGCTCATGGGCGGCGGACAGATGTTCACGCGCAAGCAGCCGGGCGAACGCCTCACACCTTACAAAGAAGCAGCATAGGATATGGAGATAACACTGGATTTCACTACACTTGCAGGAGAGGTCAAGCGCTCTCTCTCCATCATAGGCAAACGCTCCATCGACGAGCAGGGAAACCTCATGTTCAAGGACATCACCCTCGGATCGCTGGAGGAGCCGCTGCTTGATGACTACCTGCAGCAGGCGGTCATCGACCTTGTCACGGAGTCCGACGCCTTCGTCACGGCTTCCACTGACAGCTCCATGACGCTGACGTTCCCAACGAACCACAACGACGCGCTGAATCCGGCCATCACGAAGGTGTGCAAGGCATACTGCGTTTCCTACGCGCTCTATTCCTGGTTCTCCGTCGTGGCACCGAAGCTACAGGAGAAGTACATGGGCGACTGCAGGCGTCAGGCCGGGGCGCTCATAAGGCTCATACACAGCAAGAAGGCACCGACGGTTTCATCGGAAAGCCCACTGTCCGCAACGACAACAGTAACATCTAATTCATAACATTATGTCAAAGACAATCACACTATCGCTCAAGAAGAGCCTCGTCCTTGAGGCCGTAAAGGCCGACACGTACCAATCAGGACAGGTTGACAAGGCCTCTGACCCTGTGAAGAATGCCGCACTGGCCTACAATGAGCAGGCGGGCGACGAGACATACCAGGAGCGAAAGCTGGTGCGCTTCCTCCGCTCGGGACTGGCACGCTTCGCTGCGGCCATGAACGAGTTCGTGGACTCTGAGAACGGTTCCATCTCCTACACGCTGACTGATAATTCCGATGCCATCACCATCAAGGTAGTGGTATCTGACAGCTACAACGACGGACTGGCACAGCCCCTGTCATCGTTCGCGGAGGAGTATGTAAGCTACACGATGGACTACATGTGGTGGCAGTCGATCAAGCCTGCACTGGCCAAGGACTACTTCGGGTACGCACAGGAAACGCTGACACAGATACGTCTGTGTCTGGCAAAGACGGCTCCCACTTCATCCTCTTCTTCCTATACGGACGTAACGGGTACGGTAACACCAAACACATAGGCCATGTCACAGGTTATAAAGATTACGCTGCTGAAGGCCCTCGCGGTCAACTCGGCCAAGAATGAGACCTTTAAGACGGGTGTCATCGACAAGGCCACTGACCAGAAGAACATTACGGTGGCATACCATGAGTCGGCAGGCGATGACCAGTACGACGAGCGGATGCTTGCACGCGGTTTCTTCACCCAGTGCGAGATGCTTAAGACGTGGTTCTCGGAGTACCTGACGGGAAGCGGCAACACCGCCGACGATGCGCTGGTGTCCTCCGAGGAGAGCGACGATAGCGTAGAGATCTCCTTGAAGGTGTCCGACCGCTTCAACCTCGGCTATGTCAAGACGCTGGCACGGCTCGGGCAGAAGTACGTCGAGGACCGCATGGTGCATCTCTGGTGGTCTACCTCCGACGAGAAAAAGGCGGCATTCTATGCCAAGCTCGCTGAGGAAGACCTGGCAGGCATCACGCAGTGCTTCAACAAGACGGCACCGAAGGCCCCGGAGTACAGCTTCGCGGAGGAGATAGAACTGCGGTTCCCGATGATTGAGGACGGCGGCATATCGAAGCCCGGCCATGAGGTGCCAGCCGACACGCTTATGTCATATCCCTACATCATTGCCGCAGGCGAAGAGACGGAGATCACCTACGTACTCTCTAACGCTTCGGGCAAGAAGCCCGTGGATGACATCATCGTCCGTGCCGATGACGGCTGCTGCATGCCGTGCCTCGACGAATACGGACGCTGGCAGGTTCGCGGCATCAAGCCGGGAATGTCGGTCATCACCCTACAGTCAAGACACGACGACCGTGTGTTTGCACGGTTCGCCCTACGTGTAACAGAATAAAGAAGTACGTCTATGCCCTATCCACACCACCTACACGAAGGGACTCCGTACCGTGACTGTCCCGTCTGCCGCAACATCATTGCGACACGCAGGCCGGTGCAGCTCATTGAGATCATCCTGATGAAGGAGGAGTTCTACCACGACATCGACGCTGAGACGTACCAGGTGCAGAAGATGAGAACATCGGAGAAAGGCTCACCGGCCTCGGCGCTGCCCCTGTCTACGGACAGCACCAGCAGATACCTGCTTGACCGCTACATCGACAAGTACGTCTCGCAGGCCGTCTCGCGCCTTTCGGCTTATCTGGCGATACCGTCGCCCTTCGCCCACCGTGTGGCCAACAACCACGCAAGCCAGTGGGAGGAGAAGAGCATATACGTGGCCCTGCCTCACGACTGGCCCCCCCACCACATTGACCCGCTGCGCGACGCTGTCCACCAGCTCATCGTCAAGGGTGTGGAGTACCAGCTGCTGGCAGTGGCTTTGCCTAACGACCCGTACACAGCACTGTGCCGTGAGATGATGGAGGATGCCGACACGGACATCACCGTCCACGTCAATGCACGGTACACACAGCAGCGTTGCGGATACACGCCACTCGCATAACATAATAAGGTAATATGTCAAAGGGAGGTCGCCCGCAGGGCGCACAGAACAAAGTCGGAAATGAGGAGAAGGAATTTATCAAGCAGCTGCTCGGAGAGACACGTGAGCAATATCATGATTATTTCCTCGACCTCGCCAATTCAACCGAAAAAGGCAAGAAGGCACGGTTTGCGAACATTCGCACGGAGCTTTCCAAGATGATTGTGCCCAAGCCCGTAGAGGTAGACCATTCCATCAACGAGTCAGACTTCCAGGCACTGCGTGACATCTTCGGGCAGTGGCTGGATGATGAAGAGGAAGAATAAGGCACGTTCGTTTTTTCATAGTTGTTTGATTGGTTAGTAATGATGGTGGCCGGAGGCAGAGATGCTTCCGGCTTTCGTCATACGTCGGCCTCGGTGCCTATCTCATAGTGCGCTACCCTGCTCTTGCCCTTCTTGATCCATGCGGGCAGAGGCATCTTCTGGCTCACGTACAGGCCGATGCCGGTAGACATCACCACGTCGTCGTGGTTGTTCTGTCCCTCCACGTTGCCAAGCGTGCCGTCATCGTGCCGCTCATAGATGCGTAGCTCGTCGTAGCACTGCTTATCCGGCTCGTAGTAGAGCTGGTCGTCGATGTATGCGATGTAGTTGTCGATGACAAGCTGTTTCGTCAGGACGTTCGTCTGGAAGCCGTACACGTTCGTCACCTTCTGCGTCACCTCGTCCACCCTCGTCTCGCGGATATACAGGTTGTCGTAGTAGTCCGCTATCTCGTCGATGATGCTCAGCGAGTGCTCGCCCTCGGTGTCTATCATGTTCTTCTTGGTGTCTGCCGTGTTGCTCTCTATCACCAGCTCTGCGTCGCCGTAGAAGTGTGCCAGGGCTGCGGCCTTCCATGCCAGCAGGTCATGGCGTATGTGTCCCCTCCAGCGGGCCACAACCTTCGGCTTGCCTCCCATGCCCCGCATCATGCCGAGGCGGTCTATAACAGTCATCACCGTGAAGTCGCTCGTCTGGCTGCGTCCGCCAATATCGACACTCACCACATAGCGGTCGCTCACCTTCAGGCAGTCAGGCATGGCCCATATCCTGAGCACCTGGCCGTCGCCGACGGTCTCAACGAGCCTGGCGGTATAGATGGCATCCTCGCCCTTCTCCGTCCGGCTCACGATGTTGCCGATGAAGATAGGCTCCTGTTTGCCCTGCTTCTTGTGACGCTCCAGTGCCTCGATGCGGTACATGTCGAATACGAGCTTGCCGCTCATGCGGAAGGCCTCTACGTCATCACTGGGTGCCTCGGTGGCAATATAGGTATGGCTGCGCACGGCGTTGCGCCTGTACCTGTACCAGTTGATGGCCTCGAAGCTTGCGCCCTTCTCCCAAAGAGACCAGAAGAACTCGCCGGTCTCGCGGAAGCCCTCGGGACACTGCTTGCTCTTCCTGTTCTCCCACAGCCACAAGGCAAACTCCAGGCACAGCTTAACATAGCCCTTGTCCTGCTCCACCTTCCTCCAAGGTATCTTGTCACTCCAGATGTTGCCCCACTTCGTATCAAGCTCCTTGCGGTCGTTCTCGATCTGGAAGAAGGCAATAAAGATAGCCCTCCATGCGCTGGGAATGTCGGGATCTTTTGCCTCCTGGTACATGTCATGGAAGAAGCCTGCGGCACTGCGTCCTGACGATTCCATGATTTCAACGGTGTCGGCAATGCTCGGAATACCGCCGTCGATACTTGAAAGCACCTCCTCCGGCTCCTTCTCCTGTGTCTTCTTCCAGTAGGCCACCTCGGAGAAGTGCGCACACTTCAGGTCTGCGCTTCGAAGGGAGTCGTAACGCTCGTATGAGCCGACGCTTATTACGCGGCTTCCTACCTCCTCTCCCTTCTTGTCGGTAACGATGAAGTCATTCTTGCTGCCCTCGTAGCTCGAGAGCTTCAGCCTCCGTCCCTTCACGCCCAGCGACCAGCCCGGCTGGAAGTCAAGCATCTTGGTAAACATGGCCTTGATACGCTTCGTGGCATCCTGAACGTGGGCAAGGATGACGATGTTCCAGCCGTAGGGGTGACGGAAGTCCTGCATCCATTTCTCGTAGCCCTCCGACAATGTGGAGCCACCCCACTGACGGGCTTTCAGGATAATAAGACGTATAGGCTCCCTCGCCTCGCGCATCTTCTCCAGCTCCACCAGCGCAAGGCGCTGCGGATAGTTAAGAGAGAACGGGCGCATCTGGCCCGACATCTTATCCTGTATCTTATAGAAGGTGATGAACGCAAAGGCAGGGTCTTCCTCCGCACGGATGCAGCATATCATGTAGATGACGTCCATGATATGCTCCTCGTTGTACTCCCACTGTAGTTCCTCCTTGATGTACTTCTCGATGCTGCCCTTCTTGATGATCTTCTTCAGCTCGCGGTTCTTCTCGGCCACACGGCGTGGCATCCACTGCCGTTTGATGGGGAAGTCTGGTATCTTCACCAGTACACGCTCACCAGGACAGCCCTTGCCCGTCACAGGGTTGAAGCCTTCGAACATCTCACGGTTGCGCCGAAGGTTCTCCTTGCACAGGTCTGCGACGGCCTTAATGGTCTTTATGCCATTCCATACGGCCGCACTGTCGGCTTCAGTCCAGTTACTGCCATCTGCCATACGCGAGACCGGCTAACAGACAGTAAAGGTGTATGCTCCAGTTTACATGAGGTATAAGGAATCCCAGCGCCACAAAAGGCAGCACCCTCTTTGCAAACGTCCAGTATGCTGTCATGTTATTATGACAGTACGTAATGTATGATCCCCACTTCACGCCTATCATGGCGCAAAGCACTCCCGAGAAGCCGCAGGTGGCCATCGTGTCCGTCGCTTCACCGAAGGGCAGAATGTCCCATAGTCCGGGAAATATGGGCAGGAATGAGCAAAGCACGGCCATCACATACGACTCACGCATGTAGAGCCGGTCGGAGAGATACCACAGCACGTACAGGTTTCCTGCAAGGTGCCACACGTTGGCATGGCTCAGCGGCCAAAGGATATGTTCCCAAATTGTTCCGCTATAGGGAAGATAGCCCACCTCCGGCATGCCGTAGTAACACAGTACCAGCACCAGCGTCATCATCGACTTGCAAAACACATTGTACGTCATCATCGCTTCGACCTCCTTTCCCTGAACACCTTGCGCATCTTCTCCACGCCGATGTAGAATCTCGGCGCCGGTTCCAGTATGGCGAACTTCACGATGTAGTACGGACTCTTACCCCAGAACTGCCGCTTTTGGCTAAGCCTCACCACCACGTCATACAGTGCCCTGTACATCTCCTGGCGCAAAGGCTTCATCTTCTCTATGCGCGAGAAGTCGCCACGCAGCATCGGGTAGATGTTCTGGTACGCCCTGCGCGTCTCGATGAAGAAACGGCTGGCAGGATGGCGCACGGTACGCTCGAAGGCCTCCGTCTGAGTACGCACGTCAAACTCCCTGAGTACCTTGCAGTAAACCTTCATTAGCTCGTCATACATAGCCTCTCGGCAAACACCGTTCTTCTCCATAGTCCTATCGTTTTAGGAATTTCACGCCTGCAAAGGTACTGAATATAGAAATACGCAATCCTTAAAAAACCGTAAATGTTCACTTATGATGAGGCTGGGGCAGGATTGATCCTCACGTTCTCGTCCCTTCTCTCCTGGTCGAAGAGGATAGTTCCGCTAAGACGCTCCGTAGGCAGCATCTCAATATACAGGGCAATCCTGAAATACTTCGCGGCGGGACCGAAGCGGCTCTCCATGTGATACCAGTCTACGAGGTCATCACTTACGAACACCTGCGTCTTGACCTTGCTACCGGCCTTCTTATCCCAATAGCCTACATTCACAAGCTCTCTCAACGACTTCACGCTCACAGGCCCTGACATCTTCATGGGTCGTGTCAGGATGAAAGCCTTCTGTCTGGTATTCAGCTCCGTCTCGTCTTTCTTGTCGTACAGGCTCCACACCTTGCCGTCGCTGCTCTGCAGCAGGTAGTCGGGATAACTCCTCACGGTGCGGACAGCTCCGCTTGGGATGACCATCTTCGACACGCTGCCGTCTATCATACTGAACAGGAAGCTGTAGGTGTACGAGGGATTGATGATCAGGATGCGGTTGTCGATGTAATCATACGCAAGGAAACAGCTGCTGCTGCGGATGAACTGGAGGAAGCCGTTGTTGTCGGCGCACGACGTGATGAGGCTGTTCCAGTCGTTTCCTGTACTGATGGCGGGAATGCCGTTGGTGTTGAACGCCCTGCCGTTCATCTGGGAAGAGACACACTTCACCTGGTTTCCCATAATGATCATGAGACCCTTCTTCGAGGCAAAGAACACGGCACCGTCCGTTTCAAGGATGGTGTTGGCATTGATGCACACCTCACGGCTCATCGGCTGTGCAGGTTCGAGGTAGCCTTCCTTTTCAACCTCCATAGCCCAGATGCCATCGGTGGAGAACACGATGACAGGATGCTGGCCGAACTGGCCTTGTGACAGGGCGGTCGTAAGTGTGGCCAGAGCAACGATATTGCCGATGCCTATCGTCTTGTTGCCCTTGTAGGTGAACACAAAGGGATTGTTGACCTCCGAAGTGAATATCTGGTTACTCAGCGGCTCGGCGGTCATGTTGACGGCTGCTTCGCAGTCTGACTTGCTGGGGACACCCTCGCCTGTTGCCGCAGACGGCTCCGCACTGTCATCGCTGGTAGGCAGACTGCCGAAGTAGTATGCGCCGTTGAGGCTCGGATGCTCCTGAAGATCCATGACGCTGATACAGGTGCTGCCGGTGAATACGACGGCCTTGTATGCTCGCGGGTCGGGATAGAAGAAGTAGATGCCTGCCTTCTCATAGGTCGGGTAGCTGTGCTTAACCACCCGTGTGCCTGACGGGGTTCTGATATAGACATACACATCGTAGGTGTATTCGTTGTCATTGTCGAAGGGAAGGAATGACTCATAGCCCTCATAGAATCCTCTCGATACGCCTGCAAGGTGCAGACGGTTGTTGTACGACATCATGAACTTGGGAACAAGCGGACACCGGCTGTAGTAGTCGTCGGTGTCAAGCTGGTCCTGCGTAGTCAGGTTATCAAGCACATGCGACTTGATGTAAGACTTGGAGCTTACCCATGCGTCCGTACCACGGGTGCCTGCCTCAAACAGCTTATAGAACACGGAGGCAGATTTCAGGTCATCGAGTATCTCCGTCGCACTGCGGCTGTTTAGCGGGAGGAAATATACAAAGCCTCTCTCTGCCCAGCTGCGGGTAGCATCTGTCAGGCCTTCTTTGTACTTCATGGAGTG
Organism: uncultured Prevotellaceae bacterium; assembly: GCA_947168395.1. Taxonomy (GTDB): domain Bacteria; phylum Bacteroidota; class Bacteroidia; order Bacteroidales; family Bacteroidaceae; genus Prevotella. The sequence goes on from CAMVLT010000006.1 coordinate 76,485, forward strand.
CTCCGTGAAGTTCCTGCGGATGACATGGCTGTGCATGTCACTGCCGCTGGTGGCAGTTGCAGTGATACCGTCATACCATTTCACCCCGGAAGGATTGCCCTGCGCATCCTGGCTGCTGGTATATCCTGCTCGCGGACTTTGATCGGTGCCAAGGTCGTACAGGTTCACGCCGTCGCTGGCAAACACCGTTACGCCCTTCACGATGTCCGTCCACTCCGAATAGTCGAAAACGCTCTTGAAGGCAAGCTGAAAGCCGAAGACATTCATTCTCAGGTCGCTGTCGAAGTAGTCCGCATAGCAGTTACAGGTAATGGCCGGGAACATCATGATAGGGGCTGACAGGTACGTGTAGCTGCCGTCGTAAAGCTCCAGCGCATAGCGGATGACGAAAGGCTCGGCAAAAAGTTTGTTCTCTGCCAGTCCTTTCAGGCTCTTCGAGTACAGGCCGATCACAAGGTCGTTGTACTGTCCCTGCTTCCCGTCAGGCACCTGCGGATAGTTCCATGCGTAGATACCTTGGGAGTTGGGCATGGCATTGAACTCCAGACAGTCGCCTATGTTGCCGCTGTAGCCGCAGTTATAGTCTGATCGGTTAGCCGTTCCCCAGTTGCCGTATACCATGGCAAACTCTATCTTAGGCTCTGGTATCTTGTTGCCAAGGCCCTTGTAGCTCTTGCTATCAGGCTTCCAAAGGAAATACTGCATCTTCGTGCCGTCGCACACCACGAGGATATTGCCGACATGGGTTATCAGCGGTTTGTCTGAGGCCATCGACGATATAGTGCCGGTGGTTCCGTCAGCGTCGAAGAAACCCAGCTGACGGTTGTTCAGCGTGATGTAGTTCTTATAGTTGCTTCCCTCATGCACATAGATGAGAGGATCTTTAGCCGCACCGCCAAACATCGACTCCGGCTGAGGCACAACCTTCAGCTCCTCATTCTCCGTCGTGAGGTTGATGCACTCTGCCAGTTCGCCGTCCTCACAGAGGAAGTCGCTCGGTGTCCTGGTTATACCAGCCTTGTAGGCTATCCTGTGTTCTGTCTTGCTCATATCATCAATTTATTGACGTTACTTTCACTTTGTTTCGTATTTCTTCAACAGTCTTTTACGTTCTCGCCTAATATATGACATGCCAAGGCTCTCCTCCAGCTCATTGTCGTCACACGTCGCGTCACTCGGCACATTGGTAATGCCCTGATTGAATGATAGTGCTATATGCTCGTTTGCCATAACTCGTCTCTCGTTTTGTTAGTAGACCGCTGCAAAGGTACTGAGAAAACCAATGCGCAATCCTTAATTATTCATAAATTATATATGGCAAAAATAATCCGTAAGCTACAGGATTATTTCACAAAAATCCCAAACAAAGGTATTTTTGTGAAAAAACAAGAGGGAAAAGAGCACAAAAAGAGGGCAAACCTTTCGGAATGCCCTCACTATCGACGCGGCGCAACGGCTATTTACCTAATTCTGGCCGAGGCTGTATGTCATCGTTTCTGTTTTCTTGTATCGGGCAAGCCCTCACAGCCATCAGACTTGCCGAATTGCCCGTTTAAGCCATTTTCGGGAACACCGTCACTTCAAAGGGGTTCTGATCAATGGTGCAAAGGTAATCAATTATTCTGGTCTCACCAAACTTTTATCATCTTTTTCGAACAAAGTATTATAAATATCAGTCATACTACTGAAGATTTTCACAAAAATCGCCATTCATGATGCTTTTGTGAAAAACACGAGAATAAACGGCACAAAAAAAGGGCCTCAGCCCTGCCATATTATATTAGTGATAAGATTACAGTCCAAACAGTTCATGGTGCGTACCCAGGCGCAACAGCTTGACGGTGTTCGTCGTCTCGTCAATCCATATCAGCAGGAAGTCATCCTCCACATGGCACTCCATGCAACCCTCGTAGACACCATGCAGCTTATGGGGCTTATTCTCCGCAGGCACACGCCCCGTCTGCTCAAGATGCCTCACCACTTCGCCAAGAGCATGAATCTTGCTCTTACGGTGCTGGTAGCGCTTCAAGTCCTTCTTGAACTTCCCTGAAAAACAAATCTTCTTCATAGGCTGGCCACGTATTCCTCGAAATGCTCAATCTGCTCATGCGTGAGCTCCTCCAGTTCCACGCCGCTACGGCATTCCTCAATGGCTGCAAGCGTTTCTGCATTGGGCTGATACATCGACTCCTCCAGCCTGTCCTCTATCAGACGGCTGACGGTGATACCCTTGCGCCTTGCCTCCGCATTAAGGTCTGCAAGCATGTAATCCGGAAGGCTTACCGTTGTATTTGTCCTTGTTGCTTCCATATCCTTAAACTACTTTTAAACTGTTTTTAAACTGTTTTACGCTGCAAAATTACAAATATTTCCCGAATCAACAAGCGTTTTAGCAACTTTTTTGTAAATTTGCACTCGCAATATATAAATAATAAGGTATGAAGAGACTGTTAATATTTGCAACCGTTGCTGTCCTGACAATGTCTGCCTGTGCTCAAAGCAGTAACGCAAAGAAGTATATCAAAAAGTATGATGTTATAAATATCGTCAAAGAATTACCAAAGGGCAATGCTGAAAAGTTTTGGGATGCCGTACACAACCAGAACAAAAGAGTCCAGGAACTCGGAAAAGCTATCGAGGAAGGAAATAAGACAGCTCTTCAAACAGCTGAAGACCTCATAGAAATATGTTCTATTACCCAGCATTACGATGTTACGGTAGATGGATTTACTGACTTGACGGAAAGAATCGCCAAGGATATGGGCATTATAGAAAATCATAGAAAATGCCCGATCAGAATCATAAATGACAATACTTACAACGCCAGCATGGACCCGATGGGACAGTTGAGAATAAATGTCGGAACCATAAGGACGCTCTCTTATGAAGAGCTGATGGCAGTATGCGCGCATGAAATAGCACACCTCGCCTGCATGCATACATTTGAAGAAGCCTTGAAAACAGAAAGAAAGCAAAAACTTAACAAATTCTGGGCAGAACTCGAGGCAGGACTACTCGTTGGGGCAGCTGCAGCATCCGCAGGTTTCGGAATTGCAAACGGGGTGGAGGTACAAAGCGCGAATACTATCCTATCCAATGCTGGATACTTTCTTGAAGTAAGTTATGCCGACGCAGAAGAATCTACAATCAGGTTCAGCTACCGCTACACACGAGACCAGGAGATAGAGGCAGATGTCATAGCCTACCGTTTTATGGAATATATGGGCTATGGAGTACAACACTGGATATCAGCCATAAGAAAAATAAAAGAGGTCGACACACGTACTGTCCAGAGCAAGTATGACGATCATCCTCTGCCTGCACTACGCCTCGAAATACTTGAGACCCTCGAAAGCGAGACCATGAACAGAGGCAACATGTATAGCAGACTCATAGGAACAGGAAAGGTCACTAAAAGAGAAATAGGAAGCAGGGAAGAGTTCATAAACACCATCAAAGACAAAAAGGCAGCAAAAGAATTCTACGTTAGGATGATAGAAAGCGGCTTGCTGACCGCTAAAGACATAGGAGCAGAAAAGGACTTCATCAATAGCGTATCTGCCGACTTCTGGAGGTAGTGAATACCTGTTATTTATGCCTGAATAATAAACTTCAAGGGATAAACATAAATTTCTCCATTTTTATTTGGTCGTTTCAAAAAAAATACCTATCTTTGCATTGTCAAAAATCCAAATGCGGCAGAGAGTCGCAGGATTCAGTCCTGCAATTTTTATGTCACTAACTTTGAGGTCAAACAATATAACTGCACCGTGTCGGGTAAGCGGATAACGCCCCGGAGGTCTCGCATTTGGAGCCTTGACAGCGCGTAGTGCAGTTTCTTTATGTCAAAATCCAAATGAGAACGAAAAACAATGACAGAATAGAGAAAGGGGGCAACTTATGATAGTTCCCGTAACAATTGGCAGCAGCAGCTATATGGCCGTCGCTATGCCGGAGGTATCGAATGTTGACGATGTACGCAATCTCAGGTCGTCGCTCATGGACGTGCTGGAGGCTTGTGTAGGTAACGATGACAGTAAGACGCAGGCGCGTTCAAACTCTCTCAGGATGCTTGTCAGGATGATTGACGCACTTACCACCACAGTAGAGGAAGGAGGTTAATCATGGGTAAGGAAACCAATCTTTTGACACGTACCGAGTACGATGCAGTGAGGGCACTGCTTGCTGTCATTGCAGGCTATGAAATGCCTTATGAAGAGGTGAGGGAGAGTCTACTGCTCTCCACTCACTTCAAATACGCTTATCTGCTTACTCATTGTAGCGAGGATGTAGTGAATGCCTTTGTCGAAAAACTCGACCAGGAACAACGCTACTCCCTTATTTTGCTCAACAAGATTTTTGTAAAACTCGCAGACTGATGGCAAGGATAAATGATATAACCGGCTTGCGCTTTGGTATGCTTGTTGCGGAGCACATGACTGGAGACAAGACAAAATCCGGCAACTACATTTGGCATTGCAAGTGTGATTGCGGGAAAGAGATAGATGTTTCGTCTGGCGAACTTATGTCAGGACACACACGTTCATGCGGATGCAGGAGCCTTGCCGAACTTGAAGGACAACGTTTTGGCAAGCTGACGGTGATTCGCCTTTCAGGTAGATCATCGCCTTCAGGAGGCCGTTACTGGCTGTGTCGATGTGATTGTGGAAACTACAGGGAAGTAAGTACACACAATCTTAAGACTACTCGCGGAGGCATAAAGGCTTGTGAAGAATGTGCAGAAAAAGCATCCTCAGACAACCGTGAGAAGTTTACCAAAGAAACACTACCACATCAAACCAACGTACGCCGAGAGAGATTGCATGGCATTTGGGTGACAATGAAGTCCAGATGCAACAATCCCAATGTGGAGGCATTCAAACACTATGGCCAAAGGGGAATATCTGTGTGTAGGGAATGGAATAATAGCTATATGACATTCAAGAAATGGGCTCTTGCAAACGGTTACAACGATAACCTAACCATCGAGCGGATTGATGTCAATGGTGACTACTGCCCGGAAAACTGTACCTGGATTGAGATGCGTAAGCAATTCTTCAACAAAACCAACACCCATTTTATAGAATATGAAGGAAAAAAGATTCCTGTTTCTAAGATGGTCTATGATTTGGGGCTTGACTATAGCCAGATTATCTATTATCTCAAGAGCTACGACACTACTTAAAAATCCCCCGGCGCAATCACTGCGACGGGGGATTAATAACAAAGTCAGTAATGAAATGGAATTTAATCTTCTCAGTTGAGGTCTACATCATCCCACTCGCCTGGCTCGGAGTTGATCTCCAGCACGGTGCCCTTGGTAGGCATCTGGAACGATCCGGTGTAGGTCCCGTCATTCTCAGTCAGGATGATGCGGATGCCGTTGACCTTCACAATAGGCTCCCTGTCATTTGCAGATGTGACACTGACGTTCACGTTAGAGCCGGAATGAACGTTGTCGTTGCTGTTGATCTCCTGCTCGCTGTCGTCGGTCACGGTCGAGGTGCCGTTGCCGTACTTGTAGATCACCAGCCTGTAGTCACCCTCGGTGCCGCTCTGCGAACCACTGTTGCCTCCGGTGTTGCCACCCGTTGAGCCGCCGGTGTTAGTACCTGATCCGCTGTTACTACCTGAGTTGGTAGAACCACCGCTTTGAGAACCGCTGTTCTGAGTTGTGCCGGCGTTGCCCGTGCTTGACGAACCGCCGTTCTCTGAGCCACCCTGACTATCAGGATCGCCATCAACGGAAGCATTCTCATCACCGTCATCAGGATCGTAGTAGTTACCATCACCGATGTACTTGTCTGCCTCCTTGAACTTGGCATCTGCAAACAGGTTGCGGGCACGGAAGCGCTTACCAAGATACAGGTTGACACCAACTCCCTTGATACAGTTAGCGGTAAACTTGTCAGAAGTCTCCATACCCTGGGTAATCAGGCCAACGGTAAAGATACCAAGGTCATCCAGTCGGACGGCCTTACCCTCCAGCAGCATCTCTCGCAGACAGACCTCCATCTCGATGATGACACCGCGGATGGTGGCCTCTGAGAACACACAGTGATGCTTGGCCATGTGCTCGATAAACTCGTCGAACTCCATCAGTTCGTGAACGGCACGTGCATACCACTTTCCGAATGCATGAGAGTGCTCGTTGTTGTTCTTGTATTTTTTGTACTTAATCATAATGGTATTAAATTATTAAAGTCGTTTGGCACTATTGCCGGTGCAAAGATATGGCTTTCTGATGGTATAAAATCCGTTTTCGCCTCATCTGTCCTGTTATGGGCGGTTATGGGCGGTTATAAATCCTTTTATTTCGAGTATTTTGCGTAATTTTGCACCGTTGTTTATAATATGGAAGCGTTTAGGATAAAGGAATACGGACGGCAGCAGCTTGCACAGATGTACAGCCCTGACATAGCACCGGAATCAGCATGGAAGAAACTGAAACGATGGATTCAGCATTCACCAGGGCTGACAGAGCGACTGCATGCCCTCGGCTACGACTCCCATACCCGCTCTTTTACCCCTGCTCAGGTACATGCTATCACTGATGCTATTGGAGAGCCTTGAAAATTTGAATACTGCAAACGGACAATTACCAGTATGGAAATCGCCCGTTTGCAGTATGGAAAAACTTATTTATCGGAATTATCTTGATTCTGCCTGTATAGCCTTTTCTAATGCCTCTCGCCGCCACTGGCGTATCTTCTGCATCAGTTCAGCGTCATCATCACCTCCAAGTTTCTTCTTGCCTTTCTCGCGTATTCTGCTCTGTAGATCGTTGATGGCCTTCACGGTCTTATGATCACCACGAGCGTTAGCCTCTTTCTTCTTGGCAGACAGTAGAGCATCCTCGCGGATGTCCTCATACTCCATCAACTGTTGGTAGTTCTGCTGCCACTGCTCTTTGGCATTCTTTACATCTTCACCTGCAGCGAGGCCAAAGCGACTGGCAACAGCCTTGGCAAGAAGTCTGCGCTCTTCAAGACTCTTTGAGCGGAGAAGGTTGTGCCTCAGCTCCTCATCATCCAGTCGGTCTATGCGCTCCTGAACGCTCTTGTCGAACTGTTTGCGGATCTTTCCTATCTTCTCTTCGCGACCTTCCTCACCTCGGAGCCAACCCATAATAGGAGCATCCTTCCAATGCTTATAGTGGGCGTACCTGCTGGCCATCTCCTCATAACTGAGTTTCTGGGCATCCTCGGCGTTCATGCCAAGCTCGTCGATGTACTTGTTACGCCAAGAGCTTGTCGGAGCGTTCATCAGTCGCATGATAAACAGGGCTATCTCCTTCGGGTGTGCAAGGTTATCGGCATCGGCACTGTACTTTGTGCCGTCCCAACCAGGCGCACCATAGTCCATGCAGGCATTCCACATATCGGTGAAGGTCTGCGGATTCACACCGACTGCTGACTGTGCACAGATATTGAATACGTCCTGAGCTGCTGCAAACTTGTCGTAGCCCATCTTCTTGATCATGCCTTGTATGTCGGCCATCAGAGGCAGGGGATTAACCTCATAGTCGCCTCCCTGCTTCAAAGCGGAGTCAATGGCAGAACCCCAGCCCTCATTCCTGAAGGCCTTGCGTGTCTGCTCGCTGGCAAAGCTGCGGCTTATGAACTCACTGAAGAGATTACCGGCGGCAAATCCTTCAGTAGGACCGGCGGCCAATCCTCTCAGCAGGGCATCGGTCATCATCTCACTCTTAGTCTCATCATCGTCGCCAATCAGCAGATAGGGAAGGGATGCACCAAGGTTCCATGCCACCGTGACACCAAACATCATGTTAAGCATACGGGCTACGTCATGCCTGCCTGCACGCGCATATTCGGCTTCTGCGGCCTTCTTTGCATGCGCCTCATCGATACCGAACTGCTCCTGCAGCTGACGTGTCATAAAACCAATGGCATCCTCCTTATAGCCTTTCTGAGACCTGTGCTTCAGGTTACGTGCTGCATCCACCCACTGGCGGGTATAGGCCATAGAGCTGTTACGGAACACACTGAGCATATTGGCGGCAACGGTACGATCTTTCTGGATAGCACTCACAAAGGCGCCCTCACTGCTCTGCTGGGTCAGGTTGTAACCTATCTCGGCATCCTGCAAGGCCCGCTTGTGTGCCAGCTCGTCACTGGCTCCTATGCTCTTGTATTTCTTATAGCGGCTCTCATATATGGACCTGGCACCGACGGCACAGGTTACACCATCCACCAAGGCGTTAGGACTCATACCCATGCGGGTAGCCATCTGCACAAGGCTGGTCTTCCACATCTTCCAGTCCGTAGGATCATCCATCAGTCGGGTGTCACCCACCTGTCGGCTCTTCCAGCGTTTCTCGAAGACGGGCATGTTTTCCATTGCCCACTTCCATGAGCCGTATGGATTCACGGAGTTCTTCACGAAGTTACCGATATTCACGTCATGGAGGAAAGCCGGAGCCGAAAGTATCTGCTTGAATGCCGTATAAACACGGAAATTGATCTTTGCAGCTGTCACACCCTTGGCGATGTTACTGATGGCGGAGTCCACGCTGCCAGGCTTGGCCTTTGGCCTGTATGTGCCTGCTGCCATACGTGCGGTATCGGCAAAAGTATTCCACAGGGCATCACCGCTTCCGTAGATGGTGCTCATGTTCTTCACCTTGTTACGGAAGGTGGTATAGCTCAACAGCGTATTTATATCCTTGTTCCACTCTGCTGTTGCTGCCCAGCGTTCCATATCTTCGACGTGCTCGATGGCAAGGCTCAGGGCATCGGTGTGCAGGATGTCTAAAGGCAAGGCATTCTTCCGGCGCTTGATGATGTTACCTGTAATGGTGGACGGCAATACTGCATCCTGATCAGCCATATTGGAAACATCCTGCTCCTGGTAACGGGCATCACCGAGTATCTTCAAGGGGAAGTAATGATCGATAGCGGCCATAGGCGCACCGAACATTCTTTCGTGTACCTTATTATATATTATACGCTTCTGAACCAGGTAATCATCCTGTAGCCAGTCGCCCAACTGCACAAGACGGGGATCAAGGAAGTCCTTCACTTTTTCTACAGTCTCTTCGTCTATACCCATCTTACGGAGCTTCATACGTCCGTCAGTCATCTTGTCTGCCATATAGATATAGAGAAGGTTGCCCTGGTTCAGTGTGAAGGTCTTAGGATCCTCACCGTCCAGCACTTCCACCTCCAATGTAGGCAGACTACGGACTATTTCGTAGAGATCACTCCACCTTTTCACTTTATCACCGAACACCTCGCTGGCTTTCGCGTCAAGCTCCTCCTTGGCTTTCTGCTCATTCACGTAGGCTTTATCGGTAGAGTCCATCCAAGAGCGCATGAAGTGGTCAAACAGGTAGCCCTCGCCGCTGGCATTGCGGCTACCGAACTGCCTCAGCATCTGCTCGAAGGTGGCCAATGGCTGGAGGAAGAAGTTAGCAGGCTTTCCCTTGATCTTCTCCCTCATGGCTCCCATGTCCTTTCCTGCGAGGTCGAAGTTGGCGATCTGCTGGATGTGCTTCATGCGCTCCTTCTCCCTCTCCACAAACTCCTTGGCACCTTGCATACTCTCAGAGATATTGCCCTGAAGCCTGCCGATGATGTCGCCGAACATACCTATCCGCTCGATCTTATTCTCCATCATAGCCTGCTCCAGACTCTCCAAAAGCTCCTGCTGTGCCTTATAGCTGCGACCACTCTGTTTATATTCCTTCATGGCATCCTTGTATTCACGGTCAAGGTCTGCCCACTCGTCACGGCTACCCTCGATGTTCTCCTGGTACTGGAGAGCAATAGACATTCCCTCATACTCCTGTTCCCACATCGGGGCCTCATCGTCGTTTCGGGCCATCTTCTCAGCAACCTCACCAAGACGCTCACGTATCTTTTCGGCATCCATACGCCCCTCACGTGCCTGACGGAAAGCCTGGATCATCCTCTGGCCTTTCAGTTCGAGCCTGCCTTGCTTCTCAACACCCTGTGCAGTCTTGCTAAGCTCCTTCACGCTCGAAAGCTTCACTACCTGCTGGTCAAGGTTTCGGAGCTGGTTGTCAATGAGGATATTCATAATGTTATCAACCTGCTTGCGGATGTCCTTGGCTCCAGTGGCATTCTTCACGCTGCTCAGTAGTCGCTCCATTTCCCCACGCCCCAGGTTGTCACCAAAGCCCATCTTCATGAAGTCCTGGGCGAAGTCTGTCACAGCCTTAACGGTCGCTTTGTCGTATGCTTTCTGCCTGCTCATGGCATGGCGAAGCCTTGCAAGGTCTGTGGCCACACGCCAGCGTTTTGCGCTTTCACTGTCAGGATAGGCTTTCTCATTGGCGTGTGCCTCATCCTGTGCGGCCTTGTCATCACGCACCTGATGGAAGTCCTCTAACTTCGGGGCTGTCTGCCATAGTGCCGACTCCCTCTTATGGGCCACAAGTCGCTTTGCATAGTCAAGAACGCTCTCGCCTTGATTGATCTTTGGCTGCTCACCTGGTCCTGTTACATCGGCTGCAATGGCATTACGTTCCTTCCATTTCTTCATGGCCGTATCCCACTGCTTCCAGTACTGCTTATCTTCAGGTGTCAGTTCTGGCTCAGGATTGCTCACACGCTGGAACTTCATCCTATCCATGATCTTCAAGTCACTCTCATTGAACACGATGTAGGTTGTGCCATCGCTGCCTTTGACCTTGTGGCCGACATATCCCATATCAGAGAATATCTTCGAGACTTCATCCTGCGGCAAGAATTGTTCCATCACGCCCCTTGCAGTATCACCGGTAGCTTCCTTGGAGTTTACCTGCTTCCACTCATCATCAATGATGTCGCGGTTCTTCTTCCAGTAATCTGCCTCGTCTGTCTTTCCTATGGCAGAAAGGAAACGCTTTCTTATTTCGTCCTTCTGCTTCTTTGAAAGCTTACTGTCAAGGTCGAAATAGTTCTCTCCCGTGTCATCAGGTATCTCTACTTCATAGAGCTGCCTGTCAGGCTTTTCCTCGATCTGCTCCTGATACCCAAGAGTGCCAGGCTTTTCTTTCTCCTGGTGCAGATAGTTAAGGGCATTCTCCATATAGCTGTTATCATTGAAGAGCCTGCTGAAAGCATCACTACGCTTCTTTCGGGCTTCAATCTTGGCTTCGCAGGCGGCAATGGCTTTATCTACGTCACCATCGTTTTCCTTCAGGAAGTCGTAGGCTCGCTTAACACTGCTGTCCCTTACTACCTCGCCGTTAAGCGTCCAGCCCTCGTGCTGCAGCACCTTCTTATGGCGTTCCGACGATACATTGGCATAATAGCGGGCTGTTCCCTCGGAGGTTGTGACGTATGTACCATAGCCGGATATAGCCTGGCCTTCACCACTGCCTACCTTGGTATGATCGAAATGGTCAAACTCCGCACTGCTGCCATGATAGGTACGCATCTCACTCATTTTGTCACTGGCGGCTTCATTGATCTTCTCCGTCGGATTTACACCTTCCAGGAAATCAAGCATCATCTTGTCGGCAATCTCATTGGCATTGCTGTACTTCCAGCCCATCATCTTTGCCACGCCTGCCCAGAACTTAGCCAGAACGTTTCTCAGTCGTTGCATGGCCGTTACGGCCTCAGCCTTACCGAACACACCGCCTTTCTCTGCTGCAATCTGCTCAGCAATCTCACGCAGACGCTCTGCACCACGCTTGCCGGAGAACTGTGTAAGGATCTCCTCGATGAAGTCATCCTCGCGGCCTTCCTTCGCCAGTTCGGGATAATCTTTCTTCACCCTGTCAATGATAGGCTTCACCAGCTTGTCATTCAGCAGAACGTTCTTAATGGCATCCCACTCTTCAGGAGCCGTCTGCCGTTTCATCTCTGCCCACAGGTGGCCATATTCATGTATAGGAGTTTCTGATGTGGCAATCCTCGGATCAATATATATCTTCCCCTTATAGGTGAATCCGTAGGCATGACCGTCGGATGTCTTGAACTGCTTAAGTTTTTCGTCCGATTCCTTGGTGGTTTCAGGATTTTGTTGTACCTTTGCACCCGAAGAATCATCCGTATTTAGGGATCGTGCGCCTGAGAAAGTATCTGTATCGCGGTTTCGTACACCAGCAGGCGTGTCTCCTTCAGTGGAACTACGACCGACGATCGGATCTTTCTTCTTTTTTATTTTCCAGCTGGAGAAAAAGTCATCAAACACCTCACGCTTTCCTTTCCTGTCAAACAGCACAGTAAAACGCTTGGCTCCAATCTTCTTTGTATAAGTAACCCTGTTGCCGTTTACCTTCCGTTCACCTGTGCGCATAATATCAGGTATTAGCAGAGTATCCCCTGCCTCTATAACGCCTCTGGTTGTGCCATAGTGACCGTAAAGGCTGTGCTTTGTACCAACACCTGTATCATTGCCTTGCTGGAATTCGGTCTTTACGCTGGAACCGTCCTCTCGTTGGAATTCAAGAACCTGATGGTCTGCATCGCCTGTGAACACACTTACGATTCTCGATTGTTCGTCATCCATCTGATGATTAAGGATTTCATCACGGAAAGCGGCCATCTTATCCTTGACGGTAGTACCCATCGGCTTCAGCTCACGCGAACCGTTGTACTCGTCAATCACGCGCTGGCCTTCCTCCCAGTCCGTAGACACATCTATTCCGGCTTCCTTCATCTTATCGACAACGGTATCCATAAGCACCTTGTCACGTTCTGCAGGAGTAGGAGCCTTTGCTTGCGGCTCTGTCTCAACAGGCTTCACAGCATCCTTGATAATGCTGTGCTCGGCAAACTCTTTGATCTTGCGGTCTGAGGAATCCAGCCATTTGTCGAAGGTGTCCTTATCCACGCCCGTAATCCTTCCAAGGCCCTTCCAGCCCTCTGAATAGTTGGAGAGATAGGCTTCGCGGGCCTCTGCCTCTGAATTGAAGCCGTACATGATCTTGTGCTCGTCGAAAGAGCCGTCTGTATTTACCTGGTCAACCACATAGACGTTACCGTTCCATGTGTCGAGGTCTGCCTGGTCATTGATGAACATATCCAGATGATCACCGTCCTTACCCTTCTTACCAAGGATATAGCCGTATGTGTTATGCATCTGCTGCTCCCAGGTATTGCCGTCGGCATCCTTGCCACGGCGCATACTGCCCTCGGGATTCTCGATAACGAAGTCGTAGCCGCCAAAGGAAACATGACCCTTCTTATAGTTGCCGGCCTCCTTCTGTTTCTCGGTAGGCTCAGTATTGGTCTGCTGCTTACCGCGAGCCAGACGGCCTGCAAACGTATTGTCATCAATAGAGACTCTGTGGAATGAAGGACCGCCCTCTATCCACATCTCTTCCATACGACGTGCGGCCTGCTCGGCCTGAATGATTCCACGCTTGATAACCATCGTAGTGATGTCGCTCGGACGCTCTGCACCTCCGAACACTTCAAGGATAGCGTTACGCACATCCTGATCGCTGTACTGTGCCTTTATTCCTTCAGGCAGCTGCTCATGAAGTTGTTCGGCATACTTGGCAAGACTCACGCCCTTACCCTTCGGAGCCAGCCAAGGAGCATAGCCCTTAGTATCGCCGCCGGTCTTGGAGCCGTGACCTGTCTCGTCCTGCAAACCAACCACCTTTGTTCCGTCGCGGTCATAGCTGAAATAGGCTATAGGACCTTCACCGCTCTTGGGCTGTCGGCTGTGGAGGTCGGCCACGTATTCCTCAAGTGTCGTAGGCTGCATGGCCTCGTCGCTCAGAGCCAGAACTGCATCATCATAGCCTTGGTATTGCTTTCTGACACGACGTAGTTTATCCTCACGGCTACTGTTGCCCTCCATAATTTGGCTGACGTTGGCGTTACGCTTGTCGCGCTCATTCAGGATAATGTCCTCACGGTGTGTCTCAGTAAACTCATGCATCAAGGCGGTCAAGGCCTCATTATCCCCATTCTCGTAGGCTCTCAGCATCTGCTCCTGCTCAGAGTCTGTCAGCACGTCGATGACATTCAGGATGCCAACCCTGCCTTTGTAGGCAGCACGAAGTTTCTCCTCAGTGGATAACACGGGCTTCATGGCTCCCTGGATGATACTGCCGCCGATGTCGGTAACATTATACACCTTACGTTGAGGCTCACCGATACGGTTGCCCTGTGCGTCGTAGTCTGTCTGGGTGACTACGGCACGGCCTCCGGGGCTGATACTCTCCAGCCTCATCTCAGTTCGCCTGCCGTCGCTGTGACGGAGCTCAAACGTCTTACCCAAGTTGGCCTTTACACTACCTTCGGCAATTTTCTGCTCGGCTGTCGGCTTTTGAGGCTGCACAGGTGGTTGAGGCTCTGCGGGTTTCTCTGCTGGTGGGGTTGGTTCCTGTGGTATTACAGGCTGCTGCTCTGCTGGAACACTTTCAGGCGTTTCTGGTACGCTTTCTGTTAATTCTGGTGCGTTATACGTTAATTCTGGAACGCTTTGGGGCTGTTCTGCTGCAGGCTTCTCTTCTGGCACTACTTCTACAGCGGGTCTTTCTTCAAACACCTGTTGCCAGTATTCCATCTTGCGCTTGATGTCGGCAAGTTCGTCCTCGTATGCGGCCAACTTATCCATATCTGTCATCTTCGACACATCCTTCTTCAGGAGTTCGTCGTATGACTGTTTCAGGTTCGCGATCATCCGGCCGACCATCTCCCGCGCCTTCTCCTCACCGTATCTCTCGGTAAGGGCGGCACGGGAGTCTTCGGTCGATGCACTTTCCCAATCTGTTTTCCCGTTCACGACGGGAATACGCGGGAATGCGGTCTGCGAACTTGAACTACCTTTCTCCGCGTCGGGAACAGTCGCTTCTTCCACAACGGGAGTTTTCTCTTCTTGCTGAGGCAATGGCTGTTCTGCTGCCTCAACAGGTATAATTTCCCCTTCATGATGAACTGTTTCTGGAATATCAGAAACGATTTCCTCTTCAGGTATAGTCTGGGAATCTCTGTCAATCTCATCACTCTTTGCTTTGCGGTATTCGTCAATATCCAAGTCCTTCGGTTCACCTACTGGCTCTCCCTTCTCATCGAGGGCAATCTTGCTCCAAACGACATTCCCCTGCTCATCGGGCACGCCGATGGCCATGTAGCGGATGCCGTCCGCACCTGTGAAATAGTCACCGTTCTGAGGAGCCTCCGGCGTTCCCTCTGCCAGGATGATACTGTTATTGGCTTCCTCCATTAGCTGTCCGCGCAAACCTTCCATGCTCTCGTTCTCGGCAATCATGCGCTGCGGGTCATTCAGGGCTGTCACCTTGATCTGACGGGGACTCGCCACCTGTATCTCGCCGGTCTCCTTGTCTCTCAGGATCATCACGTCGCCGCATCCTTGCATGTTCAGAGTACCGTCAGGATTCAGCTCAATCTTACCGGCTGTCAGGTAGTAGCCCCTGCCGTCGGATTCTACTTCCACCATGCTGCCGCTCTCCTTGTGGGTATTCCGCTGTACGAAGGCATTTGCAGCCTCAACCTGGTCATCCACGCTCTGGGCTGCTTTCTCCATCATACCATTGAAGCGTGCGGCCTTGTTATAGTAGTCGATAGCGGCCTGTAGCTGCTCACCTGTTATCTCCTCACGCCCTGCAAGCTCGGCAATCTTCTCATCGGGGAAGTCAGCGGCCCCGATGATCTCGTCAGCAAATGCCTGATCCATATAAGTCAGGCGATCCTCTGCCTGCTGTGCCTCTACCATTGCCTGGTGCCGTTCCTGTGGTGTCAGCTTCTGACCCTCCCAATAGTTGCGGCGGGTGTTAGGTTCATCAGCAGGATAGGCATTGTTGCGTACGGCATCGTATATATAAAGGAACTGGTCATTTGAGAAGTCAGTACCCATGCTGCCGCCAAGGGCAGACTTGATCATTGATACTGCCTCCTCCTCGCCGACACCGTATTCCTCCATCAGCTGACGGATGGTATTTGCCCTTGCTTCCGGGCTTGCACCGTTCCACATGTTCACGGCATCGTTCAGACGGAAGTCACCTTCATGCTGCTCCCGCCAGTTGTCTGCCTCGCTGAAGGAGTCGAATCTGAGTTCCTGCATACAGTTGCCGTCTTTGTCGCGCGTCTTCAGGATAACGCTGCCGTCGGCATTATGAATGATGTCGGCTCCCGTCTCTAAAGGCGTATGGGCTGCATCTGGCATCAGACCACCCAAGGCTCCGGCCACCTTCGCCTTTACGGCGTATGGTATCTCTGTATTGCTCATGAAGGCATCATATCGCTCTGCAAGCTGCTGGCGCATCTGCTCACCCTCTGCTGTCAGTTGTCTCTTACCCTTGACCTCGGTAGTGGCCATCTCCGGGTGCATCTGACTCAGGGCATCAAGCAGGCTCTTACCCTCAGCACTTTCTCGGACGTATGCCTCTTCTTCCGGAGTGAAGCGAACGCCCGTCTGCTGGCGGCGGTTACTCTTGATGGGATGAAACAGTTCGCCTGCGGCCTTACTGAGACCGCCGGGACTCGACACCTTCATCACACCAAGTTTCATCATAGCCTCGGCACTTCCCTCGAAGGGATTTGTAAATCCTTCCTCACCGTGTACCATCTTGGCAAGTTCCTCGGTGGTATACATGGTTTCACCTTCAACCAGATAGCCGCCAACTTTGGAGCCTATTCTGGCAATACCGCTCAATGGCTGGCTCAGGGCTTGCACTGCACCGCCTGTAAGTCCGAATGCAGCACCAGTTGCCAATCCTTCTGCTGTGGAGCCGATGATCTGTCCTGGCTTAAACTCTCTGTCACGCACCTGCCTTGCAGTTTCAGATGTTGCATTATAGCCACCCATCGTTATCGAACTGCTGACAACGTGCTGCATGATATAGTTCTTCATCCGCTGGCCGACACTGTTCTCCAGTGCCGTGCCTACGATACTGCGGGCAGCTCCTTCACTCAGCCCCTTGGCTGTGAGTTTCCTGATCTGCCGCTCTGCGAAACCTTTGGCCACATTACCGCCAACCTTTCCATAAAAGCCGAAGAAAGGAGCATCAGCAGCAAACGACACGCCCATCTGTGCAAGCTTGGCACCTGTGCCTGGTGTATAATGGGGATTAAGCCCTTCCTCCGTCATGGCTGCGGCCTCGTTCTTGTATCTTCGTTGCGCCTCTGTCTCTGTCGCAGCACCCATCAGCAAACCTCCGATGCTGTTGCTCATGCCCTGAAGGATATACTCTGTAGCATTCTTGGGCATGTGCTTTGCTATCTGGCTGTTTGTGAACTCGCTGACGAGCTGATCCTGTAAAGAAGGGATAACCACCTGTTTCAGATATTCGTCCTTGGGGATGCCCGCTGCATTGGCACGCTCCTCAATATCCTTTAGCATCTCAGGATTGCTGAAAGTCTTCTCCAGAGACTTCTGCAAGCCTTGCAGAATTTTGTCAGGATCAACACGCTCGTTGGCACGTCTAAGAGCGGCCAACTCCATTCCTTGCATCTGGGGATAGCGCGATGCCTGCTCAAAAACTCCGAAGAAATCATTGTCTGCCTTCTTCAGGGCTTTTTCTATCATCGGCGACACGTATTTCCTGCCAAGGTCATTGACTCCATTCATCAGTTCATCCTCCCATTGTCCTTGTGTCTTGATGATATGGCGATTCACATTCTCATCCCCGGTATCAATCACCGGCTGGTTCCGGCGGCGCTGATTCTTCTCAGACTGCTGGCGCATCTGCTTCACCTGCTTGGCTGCATAGCCATTCTGTTGCTCTATCTCGTCGCGCTGCGCCGCTGTCAGCTCTATGTCTGGCCTGTATGGGATGCCGTAGCTGGAAGCATCTCTCTGCACAGGCTTCTTTGATCCCTGCCTGTAAGCAGGAAGTCCCTCAGATTGAACCTCAGAGGCAATCTGCGCCCTGTCTTTATAACTTCCTGCTACGTTAGAAGGTGAATTGTGGCGACGCTCAACCTCATCACTGTATGCCATACCTTCAGGAAGTCCGAAGGCTGCACCGCCTGCCGGTGTCTGCTGGGGCTTGGGTGCCTTGCGCCTGCCTACAGGCCTGCCATCAAGCGTCTGGTAGCCCTTTTGGCCATCAGCATTTCTTCTATAACCAAACGAGGATAGCCACTCATCACGGCTACCCTGCCCGAAGTCAATCCCTTCTTCGTTGGATATCTTGTTAAGACGATGATAAAGGTTCTCGATATTGCCTGGACCCGTGAAGTACTTCTTTCTGAAATCCTCCTGGCTCATGCCGTCCAGACCGAAGTCTACGCCTTCCTCGTCGGAGATCTGCTTCAATGAGTTATAGACTCCGTCGTATGTCCGCTTGTTTTGTTCTGCCATAATATTTATAATGAAGTCCTTGATCTTCGCTTGGTATCTTTGCGCTGAGTTCCACTGCTATTCGGCTGTGTTGGCCGTGCAGGTTGTGGGGTGCCTCCGAATCTTCCGTCAGTACGTCTGGTATGCTTACGGCCTTGTTCATCTTCCCAAGACACCGTTTCGTAGCTGTTGTCCTTATATTGCCTGCTTCCGCCTGTGCCTGTGCCGGTGCGGTTGTTCTTATTGATCTGCGAACGCATATACTCAATATACAACGGGTCTGCCTCAGACAGCGGCTCTAACTCTCCTGATACGGGGTCGAACTTCATCAGGCTACCATCCTTCTGCTTGATGACACGTACGGCTTTCAGCTTGTCAAGCTCTGCTTTCTGACGTGCCATTTCGTCACGGGTGCCGTAATACTGCGCCTGTGCCTCAGCAAGGGTATTCCTGCGCTGCTCGTCGTTCATCTGACGGTACAGGCCCCAAAGATTGGCGTAATACTTCTGGTCTGCAGCATGAATTTCTGCAAGTCTCCTGCGCTCATCCTGGTACTGCTGTTCGATCAGCTGGTGCGGGTCGCTGTACTTCTGTCCTGGTGCGCCCTTGGTGGCATAATAGAGGTTACTCAGGTGGCGAAGGCCGTTGAACAGTGCCGTCCAGCCGTGCATCTTCTGACGATGCTCCTGTAGCTTCTGCTCCTCGGCTGCTCTTTCCTCTGGAGATGGGCCAAGGATGCCGCTCAATGAGCCGATGACGTTCTCACTGTCTATCTTGGGAACAGATCGCTCCCTGACTGCATCCTCTCGCTTTTGGCGTGCCGTCTCAGGATCCCAACCCCAACCGTCACTCATAACATCTTGTGGGAATGAGCCGTATGGTGCCGCCTTATATCCTCCTGGATCAGGATTATCGACAGCCCTACGCTTTTTTGAATACTGAAATATATCTGGGAATGCCATAAGCCAAACTATTACGCTTTTTTAAACCACATACCCGTCTGAGGATCATATTCTTCCCCATAATGACGGAAGAATTCTTTCCCCATCTCCCAGTTGTCGTAGTTCTTCAGCCACTTCTCGTTAGTGTCGATACCCATTTTCTTGAGCTGGTTAGTCTTGGAAGCGGGATCGACACCGCCACCTCCGGGACTGCCAGTACCGGCTGCTGAACGGGTTCCGGCAAAGTACTGTGCGCCTGACATGAGGGCATCGCTCACGCCACCGGCCACCTGTGAGATATTCACTGCCTTTTGCTGGTCGAGTGACATCTGCTGTTGGTTCAACTGTGATTGTCTGGCCCTGTAGCTTGCATCTACGCTGTCCTTACGGGCTGTGTCGGTTGCAGCCATTTGTGCAATCGCATTGCCTACCATTTTGTTGCCCTGTGCTTTAGCCTCAGCTACTTCTGCGTCAGTACCACCACCAACGGCGGCAGCACCTGCAGCCTTCTTCCAATTCTCGCGGGCATAGTCTTTGGCAATACGGATCATATTCTGCCCTGCTGCCGTATCTACATAGTTCTGATTGTAGTGACGGTTGTACCAGGCATCATTAGCCGCTTTCTCGTTGGCTAACCTACGCTCTGCCTCACGCTGTTGTTTTGCAGCAGAAGCACCTCCAAAAATTGACGCAGCAAGCGAGGCACCTGCGAGGGCAAGCTGTACCCACTCCTTTTTACGTGGAGCATAGCCGCCTGAATGGTCGCCACTGCCCAATGGAGCACCATTGATGATAAAGTTCCATTTCATATTCTCATTCTTTTGTTGTACAACTTCCTGTGAAAAGTGCAGGCTATCTTTCTCAGACTGTCTGCACCAGTAGCCGCAGCAATATGTCGGCTACGTATTTTTGCATTGGCAAAGATAGGATAGAACACGCCTCTCTTTTTCACAAAAATCCCACCGACGCTACAGAAAGGAGTATTTTATTCGGTTAAATGTTAATAAATGTTTCGTTTTGTAAAGAATGATATATATAAAAATGGCGGTTTCCTATACATATCACCTCGGACATGTTAAGAAACCGCCAGTTCTTTTATACGTTGTATAGCTTACTCGGCTACTTTTAGTTTCACTTCTTTGGCTTTGGCAAACTCTGCAGCAGCAAGGATAGCCCGCTCTTCATTATCGAGCTTCAGGTATTTCCTCAGCATCTTCTCGCTGCTGTGGCCAGTGATAACCATTATCGATGATAATGATATCTTCCGCTTGTAGGCATTGGTGGCAAACGTTCTTCTGGCTGTGTGGGTCATCATACACTCATAGAACATCTTTTGCGTCGGCACTTCCATCATGCCATGACGTTCTGTTATGCCTGCGTTCTCACGCCATCCCAGCAGACGGCCAATCACCTTGATACGCTCGTTCAGGTCCTGGTCATAGATGTGTGGCAGTTTTCCATGATATTTTGTCAGGATAGCCCTCACTCGCAAGTCAAGTGGTATGTAAATCCACTTGCCGGTTTTATCCTGCTGGAGATAGATATATTCATTGTCATCACTCAGCTTTCGGTACATGGATTCATTGATACGCTTATAGTCTGATACACGCTGACCTGTCAGGCATCCCACCGTAAAGATGTCCTTGGCCTCGTTCAAGAGTTTAGGAGTGCGCCTTGTCAGCTGATCCTTCATGGCATCGCGCTCTTCGTCACTGGGAGCCTGTTTCATCAGCTTTTCTATGGTCTTTTCATCCTCGAAATCTGTCTCATACATCTCCTGTACTCGCTCATCCGTCAGATAGACATTTTCCACGTCCACACTGTCGGCAGAGAAGCGAGAACTCTCAAACTCCGTGGTAGTTGTCAGTTTCATCTCTTTGGCTGCATACAGGAAGATCTTCAGGTTCTTAACGTGTTTGCCGATGGTGTTGGGAGAGTAGGGCTTTGATTCTCCGGCCTTGTTTTTCTTTTCGAGGAAGAATCTGCGCCAGTCATCATAGAAGTCAAGGGTAACATCATCGAAGTCGATGATCTTATGCCGTTTCTCTTGGTAAGCCTCCAACTGTGCCTTTGTAGTCCTATAACTCTTGATGGTGCCTGGAGTGATGTTCTTGGTGCTCTTCTGCTTCAGGCGCTCACCGCTCTCACACTGCCTTATATATTCATCTATCCATTCCATCAGAGTTACACGTTTTGCCTCGGCTTCTTTCTTCTCGGTCTCTTCCTTCTGCCGCTCCACCTCTTTAATTATATCCTGACGTAGGATGCTATTGATATATTTCTTCGCTGAATCTATAGTGACAGTTCCAGCACTTAGCATTATGTCAAGGCCGTTCTTAATATTCCACAAGTTTATAGCTAAAGTGTCTCTAAGTGTTATCGCGCCTCCAGTTTTCTGAGCTTCAGAAGCATTTTTTAGAACTGATTCTATAAAATGCCAATCTGATTTGCTAAGACTTACGCCAAGAGCAATAGCGTTATTCATCACATTTCTTTTGTATATTCTGGCATACAAATTGACACTCCCATCACCTTTGCTGCCTCTGGCAATGATTTGCACCATAATAATTATTATTTGAGTTACGGATGCAAAGGTACAAAAATTCTTTCATTTGTAGCGCATTTGTAGCGCAAAAACTTTATTCGACTTAACTTTATTTAATATCAGCAATCTATAAAAATACACAATATTGATTGATTTTCAATAAGTTACAATATATATAGTGATATTAAATCGATTAAAGCGAAATAAAGCTCAAAGGTGCGCCAGGCACCTCACGAAAAAACCTCCCAAATCGGGAGGCTTTTTTGTTTTCTACAAGTCTTGCTTATTCTTCCGGCTCGAAGATGTCGCCCATCTCGGCAATCTCGTCCTCATCAAACCAGCGCGACAGCTTGCTCTTGGCCTGCTCTACTATCTCTGGGTCGATGCCGGTCCACACCTTCTTGAGCACATACAGCAGTACGGCCAGGTCGTCGGTAAGTCCGGCGATGGGGATGGCATCGGGGATAACGTCGAGCGGACTGATCATATAGCCCAGAGCGCCGATGATGATGGCCTTGTCGGTCTTGCTCACCTTGTCGCTCTGCAGAGTGTAGTACAGTATAAGTGCCGCATAGACTAGTTTAGCACCTGCACGCTTGGCTATGCGTGCAATCTTCTCAGTAAATTCCGACTGCGAAAACTTGTTCGCGTAACTCATAAAATCGGGTAATTCCATAATTTCTCTCCTTTTTGGTTAAGTTACTTATTTATTCTAATTATTCTAATTCCAGTATGCGATGGATGCTTCTGCAGATACTGATACATCGTCATGGGTTCGATCACCACCTTGTGGTGCAGTTGCGATGCGTTGAGCAGATGCAGACCATCCTTACGCCAGAGGGCAAAACCCAGGTGGGCGATGTCGAGTCCGGGCTTGTTGCAGGTGATAGCGATGATGTCGCCATCCTTGATGACCGTGCGCAGCAGTTTGTGATTGCCCACAGCCTTCTTGGGGATAAAGCGATACTTGGCTCCCGACACCTGGCGCTCCATCTTGGCGATATCGCTGACAAACTCAGGATGTTCGCGGAGCGACTGATAGCTCTGCGGATGGGTGCTCATATAGCTTACACGGACATTCTGCACGGCAGTGAACGGTGGATTGGGCGACTGAATCTCGGTGACCACACCGGCAAGGGTATTGTCGGTGATCCACTCGGTGAAATAGTGCAGGCGCGATGGGTAGCCATTGATGATGCCACCACGATAGCGCAGGTCGGTAAGCATATGCTTGTAGGCAAACCACGAGTACTGGCCGTTCTGGGCGCAGAGTGTGAGTGCAGTCACGGTTTCTACCAGTGTGGTACAGTCAAGCTGACGGGTGTTTATCACCAGTCGCTCGTGCTTGTCGCCCTCGAGTGTGCTGGCCACGTAAGGTATGCCGATGAACTTCTGAGCGAAGTGCAGTGGCAGACAGGTGGTGGCAGGCAGGTGTTTGGCCTCGGCCAGCAGTCGGCAGATGGTGATGCTGTCAGTGGATTGTGCCCTGACATCATCGCTAAGACGTGCCGCACTGGTGCTGACACACATGGCTATACCTATTATAATATATATGATACGTTTCATCATGCTCTGTTTTTACGATACTTCTTCTTCAACACAAAATTGTAGCCTATATAGGCATTGAACGAGCCAAAGATATTGCTGGCCACGAATCGCGACGTGCGATAGTTGTTGGTGCGCAGAATGGCACTACAGCCGGCATACCAGCGGGTGTTGTTGTAGACCAGTCCGAATCGACCTATACCGTCGAGGTGGACCTTATCAAAAGTAAAACCAGCCTTATTATCGTCGGCCGTCTCGCCGTAGCTCGTCTTATAGCACAGACCTGCCTGTGCGCTGGCGCAGAACAGCCAGTTCTTGGCAAATACCCAGTTGTAGGCATAGCCGCCTGACAGCATAAAGTCGCGATACTTGATGTCGCTGAACATCATGCCGCTATCCAGCTTAAGCTCCTGGCCAGGGGCCATTCGCTCACGCAGCGTCTGCTCAAGCTTGTCGTAGTTCATGTCGAGGGTGTTGTCGGTATATCCCAAACCAGCCATCCACGAACCGCAGCTTATCTTCTGACAAGTGCTCTGGCTGAATGCAGCAGGGTACGAGAATCGGCCGTGATTGAAGATGTAATAGGCATTGAAGCCTGTGATACCCACGTTGACACCAGCAAAGGGAACACCCTCGAACAGTGCTCCGTCGATGCCATAGCCCAGACGTGCATCGCGTATCTTATAGTCGTCGCCAGTGCGGCGATAGAACAGGTCGATGCCCACCTGCGACGAATAGATGCTGAGGTCGAACTCCTTGCGAAGGCCGTTCTGACTGAAACCGATGTTCTTGATATCGAACGTGTAGCCCAGGAAGAACCATCGCCAACCGAAGTAAGGACCTATCTTGGTAAGTCCGTCGGGTGCCAGTCGCACACTCTGGCCATTGCTGCTAAGAATGAAACTCTCGAAGGTGCGGGTAATCTGGCCCATCACGGTAAACTCGTAGTGCTGGGGCTCAATGTACTCATCGTCGGTGCGGTCGAACCCGCGAACGGTGCGACGGATAAGGCCCATATCTTCTTCGTCACGGGATATGGAGTCGTGTGCAAGCGTGTCGAGTGGCTCGGCAGCACTGGCGCCAAGACACATAAGCAACGATAGCAGTAACACTTGCACTCTACTCATACACACGGGTTTAAAGTTTGCCCAGGATGCGGTCCATAACCCAGTTGACAGGGGTGGCCGACACGCTGGTACACTCGCACACGCCCAGTCCCTGCAGGTGTTCTATCACATTCTTGATGATAGGATACTGCACGTAGGGCGGATTGGGCACTGTGATGCGCTCCTCGCCCTGGGTGGTCTGCAGTCGGATGGGGGTATAGTCGAACACAGAGAAGCTTACCTGCCCTTCAGTGCCGATAATCTCGATACAGTCCTCGCGGGCACTCTCATGGGCCACGTAGCACCACGAACCACTGCCAGGCAGACCGTTTTCGAACTGGAAACATGCACTGACAGAGTCCTCTGCCTTGTAGAGTCCGCCACGATTGCTACAGATACCGCGAGCCTCGAGGATTACTCCAAAGAGCTCCTGCAGTATGTCGAGCTGGTGTGGGGCCATATCGTAGAAGTAGCCACCTCCGGCGATATCGGGCTGCAGTCGCCAGGGCAGTGGCTGATGATTGGCGATAGCGTCTAGGTCGGCCTGTCGCGGGGGTTCGGTATAACGTATCTGCACGTTGATGATCTTACCTATCTGTCCGCTCTTAACGATGTCGCGAACCTTCTGGAAGTAAGGCAGATAGCGACGATAGTAGGCACAGAAACAGGGCACACCTGTCTGCTCGCTGATGCGATTGATACGGGCACAGTCCTCGTAGCTGGCAGCCAGTGGTTTCTCTACATACACTGGTTTGCCGGCCTTCATGGCCATGATGGCGTAAGTGGCATGGCTGGATGGCGGTGTGGCTACATATACGGCATTCACGTCAGGATCGTCGATCATCTCCTGTGCATCGGTATACCACTTGGCTATACCGTGCTCAACGGCATAAGTGCGAGCATGCTTCTCAGTGCGGCTCATCACAGCCACTACACTAGAGCCTTCAACATCGCTGAATGCGGGTCCACTCTTCTTCTCGGTAACCTCGCCACAGCCTATAAAACCCCACCTTAATAACTTCATAATTATCCTATTTGGCTGCAAAGTTACTAAATTTAGGCACGAATTTCACGAATTAACGCGAAAAAATTAATAAATTCGTAAAAAATCGCGTATTTCGTGCCAAAAAGCGTTATCTTTGCACCACGAAAAATTTGATTATTGCAATGGAAAAGGATAAAAAAGAGATAGAAATCAAGGTGCGAAGCAGTCAGGCTTGCATCAGCGAGGGTTACCAGCTTTACAGCGCTAACTTCCGCAAGATATTCCGTGCCACATGGTGGACAGCTCTAGTGTTTGCACTGATAACAGCAGTGGCTCAGGCTCTGCCAGTACTGGTTTCCCCCACCCTGCTGCTGCCAGGCATGGTGCTGGGCGTGGTAGCCGTTATAGCATGGATAGCAGCTGCCAAGTGGCGACTTCGCAAGCGACAGGTGCTTAAGCCCATCGCCACGCGTAGTGGCTCGTGGCTTCGCCATCTTGGCAAACTCACACTGGTATCGCTGGTGTGCCTGTTTATCGTAGCCATACTAGCCCTGCTCACATCGCTGCCCGCAGTGATACTCATCACGGCCAACTGGCAGTCGCAGATAGGTATGCTCAACGGCGATGCATCGGGCATGCCCGACACAGTGAAGTGGCTCAGTCTGGGGGCATTTGCGATAGCAGGATTCATCCAGGCCTACGTGTGGCTTACAATGGTTCTGCCGCTGTATCTAGCCAAGATATCGATAAGCGTGCAGGACAAGGAGAAAGAGGACTTCAATAAAAAGACAATATGAAAAAAATTCTATTCATCGACCGCGACGGAACACTGATCGAGGAGCCTGCCGACGAGCAGATAGACAGCTTCGAGAAACTTAAGTTTGTTAAGGGTGTATTCCGCAACCTGGCCTTTATCCGCGAGAAACTAGACTTCGAGTTTGTGATGGTTAGCAATCAGGACGGACTGGGCACCGACAGTTTCCCAGAGGATACATTCTGGCCAGTACACAACTTCATACTGCAGACTCTGGAGGGCGAAGGCATAACATTCGACGAGATACTGATAGACCCTCACTTCCCCGAGGATAATGCCACCACCCGCAAGCCAAACACTGGCCTGGTGGAGAAGTACATCAACAACCCTGAGTACGACATAGCCAACTCGTACGTAATCGGCGATCGCGAAACCGACCGTCAGTTTGCCAAGAATATCGGTTGTAAGTCGCTGATACTGAGCGACGAGGGCATCACCTGGGCCAAGATAGCCGAACTGCTGTTTGCAGGCGAGCGCACGGCCGAAGTGAAGCGTACCACTAAGGAGACCGACATCTGGGTGAAGGTGAATCTGGACGGATCGGGCAAGTGCGACATCAGCACAGGTCTGGGATTCTTCGACCACATGCTTGAGCAGATAGGCAAGCACGGCATGATAGACCTGACGGTGCACACCAAGGGCGACCTGGAGGTTGACGAGCACCACACCATCGAGGATACAGCCATCGCTCTGGGCGAGTGCATACTGCAGGCTCTGGGCGACAAGCGTGGCATAGAGCGCTACGGATACTGCTTGCCGATGGACGACTGTCTGTGTTCGGCATGTCTGGATTTCGGTGGCAGGCCCTGGCTGGTTTGGGATGCAGAATTCCATCGCGAAAAGATAGGCGAGATGCCCACGGAGATGTTCCTGCACTTCTTTAAGAGCTTGAGCGATGCTGCCCGCATGAACCTGAATATCAAGGCCGAGGGCCAGAACGAGCACCACAAGATAGAGGGCATATTCAAGGCCCTGGCGCGAGCACTGAAAATGGCAGTCCGACGCGACATATATCACTACGAACTACCATCCACGAAAGGTATGCTATAAAGAAAATCCCCAGCCAGACAGGTTGGGGACTTTTTTTTACTTGCGAGCGGCTTCTGTTTCGGCTCGCTTGGCGCGATAGAATCTGTCAACAAAGTCAACCTGCTCACGGTTGGGTCGCATAATGAGCGATGCACCATTAGAGAACTGCATGGTGGTAGGCTTCTGATCGTCGAACGATGGCCAGTAAGGCAGACCCTTGCCGTTAGGATTGCAGGTCTTGGCAAAGTTCACCCAGTACTGCTGGATAATCTCGGCTACGGCAGACTCTGTGGGGTACTTCTGTGGCTGGTCGAGGAACATACCGTTAAGGTACATGATATCATCGGCATGGGCCACACCCTTGCGACGAGGATCGCGCGAGAAACTCATCTCTGATGGCTGAGCCAGATAGGCTGCATAGGCAGGACTCTTACCAGTCTTGGCCTGCAGACTAACCCAAGCGTAAGAAGGCCATGCAAATCCCATATCGCGGAATGCGTCGCCGAATCCGTGCCAAGCCTCATCGTCGGTTCTGCCAGGATAGTACTTAAGTGCCTCGCCAGCCCACGAACCAAAGATTCCGTCTACGGTCTTCTTGTAGTCTTCGGCCTTGATATTGCCTGGGGCAAAGAGTGCACCCTCGTCGCTGTTGGTCATCACGATCACAGGCACATCGTTGTACTCGCCACGCTCGTACAGGCGATACTGGTCGTCGCAGATCACGTATCCATCCACACATGGCCAGAAGCCTGCAAAACCTACGTTACCATCGCAAAGCTGCATGGCGTCCATCTGGCGCAGCTGCTTCAGGTTCTTTTTCTTCAGGTGTTTCTGGAATGCCAGTCCCTGACTCTCGGCACCCTTCTGCGATGCGTCGAGACCAAGCGAACGGGGCTTGTCGCTCCATGGGGCAAACGATCCGCCACTATGGCTGATGCAGGCACGGAACAGTCCCTTGGCCAGTGGCGATGCACACAGTATGCTACAGCTGATGGCACCAGCACTCTCGCCGAAGATGGTAACCTTCGATGGGTCGCCACCAAACTGGGCGATGTTGCGCTGAACCCACTGCAGGGCGAAAATCTGGTCGAGGATACCGTAGTTGCCAGAGTGTCCGTCCTTGCTCTCCTTGGTGAGTTCGGGATGAGCCATGAATCCCAGAGCACCAGTGCGATACTCGATGCTTACGATGACTACGCCACGCTGAGCCAGACGCTTCCACAGGTCGCCACCATACCATTCGGTCTGGAATCCACCACCATGTATCCATACCATCACGGGCAGTTTGTCGTTGACGCTCTTGGCAGGTGTGGCGATACCCAGATACAGGCAGTCCTCGCTCATCTGGTCGGCTGTGCGACCAGGACGTGTGGGCTGAGGAGGCATCTTACCGAACTCGTCGCACACACGAACACCCTCCCAAGCCTTAGCAGGTTGAGGGTCGCGCCAACGCAGATTGCCCACTGGAGGTGCAGCGTATGGGATGGCCTTGTAGACAGCCAGTCCTTCATCGGCCACTCCCTGAACGTCGCCTGTTTCTACGTGGGTTTTAAGAATCTGCGCCTGAGCGCTTACTGAGGCCGCAAACACAAAGGCGGCCAGAATCAATGTCTTGATAATTGGTTTCATAAATATGGTTTATTGTTTTTTAGGGGTTGTACATTCGTTAACCAGATATACGATACTCATGTATGGTATGCCCGAATTTGTCTCGAGTCCGATTTCGCAGGTACGGCTGTTCGAGTAGCCCACCTCTATGCCGTTGGCCTCGATCTGTGGGCGCAGTTTGCGCAGTCCGTAGCTGTTGAGTTCGGGGAATGTGAATCCTCTGTCGCCAGCAAATCCGCAACAGCCCACACCCTCAGGCAGGAACACATTCTTAGAGCAGAGCTTGGCCAACTCGATCATATCCTTGTCCACACCCATCTGTCGGGTAGAACATGTGAGGTGCAGGGCTATGTGGCGATCGATAGGATGGAAATCGAGTCGCGGCACCAAGAATTTCATAATAAACTCGGCAGGCTCGTAAAGTTCCATTTTCTTCATTACCTTCTTCATTCTGTGCAGACATGGGCTCTGGGCGCAGAGCACGGGATACTTACCCTCCTCGCTGGCCTTCCACAGAGCAGCCTCTAGCTCGGCACTCTTACGGTCGGCGATGTCGAGCATACCTTTACTCTCCCAAATCTGTCCGCAACACATACGTTCCATACCCTCTGGGAAGATAACCTCGTAGCCAGCCTTGGCCATCAGTTGGATAACCTCATCCACCAAGTCGTGAATCTTTCCGCCATGCTTGGATTGTCCCATAGTCTGGTTGATACAGCTAGGGAAGTAGACCACCTTTAGTTCGGAGTGCTGCTCCTCCTTGTGTGGTATCGACTTCTCGATGATGAATTGCGTCAGGTCGCTCTTCTTGGGTTGGCGATGCTTCTTAGGCATAGCGGTGGTCCATAGCGGCATGCCCATCTTGTTCATGCCTCGACAGATGCTCGTCATCAGTGTCGGGCCCAGGGTGATATGTGCGGCATGGGCAACATCCAGCACCACTCGCAGACCACTCTTGATGCCAGCCATGTGGTTGGCAGCAAACTCGCCAAGCTTATATCCCGTAGGACTCTCGTTCATGTCCATCTGTCGAATCAGGTGGGTCAGCTCGCCCGTATTGATCTTCATTGGGCACGATGTAGAACAGAGTCCATCGGTAGCGCAAGTCTGGTCGCCATAATACTTGTATTGTTTCTTCAGTGTGGCCAGTCGCTCTGGGTCGGCACCAGTCTTGGTGAGATAGCGTATCTCGCGCTGAACGGCTATACGCATACGACTGCTCAGTGTGAGTCCGCACGACATACAGTTCACCTCGCAGAATCCGCACTCT
The DNA here is from genome assembly GCA_947168395.1 of uncultured Prevotellaceae bacterium. Lineage (GTDB taxonomy): Bacteria > Bacteroidota > Bacteroidia > Bacteroidales > Bacteroidaceae > Prevotella. Next base: position 106,565 of record CAMVLT010000006.1, read on the forward strand.
ATACACTTGTTGGCTCGCTTCACCTGTTCGATGGTCTCCTTGGCTGTACTCAGCGATGGGTCCATCAGGTAGTGTCCGCCATCAGGCACACTATCGAAGTCGAAATCGAGCACTGGCAGTGGTTTCAGACACTTGATATAGCAGTCAGGATCGTCGTTGAAGATCACACCCTTGTTCAACAGTCCCTCGGGGTCGAAAATTTTCTTGAGTTCGCACATTATCTCGTAGGCCTTGTCGCCCCACTCGTACTTCACGAATGGAGCCATGTTACGACCTGTGCCGTGCTCGGCCTTCAGGCTTCCATCGTAGCCCTCGACCACCAGCTTAGCCACATCGCGCATCATCTCGGCATAGCGTGCCACCTCGTGCTCATCGGCAAAACTCTGATTCAAGATGAAGTGGTAGTTGCCCTCGAATGCGTGACCATAGATACAAGCATCGTCGTAGCCATGATCGGCTATCAGCTTCTGCAGTTTCACTGTGGCCTCAGGCAGCGATTCTATCGGGAATGCCACATCCTCGATAAGGCACGATGTGCCCACAGGACGTGTACCACCCACTGATGGGAAGATGCCCGAACGGATGGCCCAGTACTTGCCATACACGGCAGGATCCTCGGTAAACTCGGCAGGGATATACAGGCGGAACTGGCCCAGGCACTCCTTTATCTTCTCTATCTTATCCAGCAGTTGCTCGTGGGTAATGCCCTTGGTCTCTGTGAGTATCGCTGTCAGGTTGTGATAGTCGCCAGGCTCCACGCCCTCTATCTTGCCTGCATCTACATCCTGCTTGTACTGCAGATATACAGGGTCATCGACCGACGAAAGCGACTTATAATCGAGCATCTCGGCCGATTTCACCACCAGATTTTCGGCACTGTACTCCAGATCTTCCTCGCCAGCCTTCATCTTCTTCATGGCCACCACGGCCTCGCAACTCTCCTTCATCGTCATGAAGTAGACCATCGCCGAAGCCTTGTACGGATAGTCCTTCAGCGTCTTCATCGTAACCTCCGATAGGAATGCCAATGTGCCCTCGCTACCTACCATCGAGTGGGCTATGATGTCGAACGGATCGTCGTAGGCCACCAGTGGGCGCAGGTTCAATCCCGTTACGTTCTTGATCGAGTATTTCTTGGCGATACGACCGGTCAGTTCCTCGTCGGCACGCACTTTGTCGCGCAGCATCTCGATATGCTTCAGAAATGCGGGGTGAGTCTTGCGGAACTCCTCGCGACTCTGCTCGTCGCCAGTGTCCAGAATGGTACCGTCAGCCAGTATGATGCGGGCCGAGATGAGCATGCGGTCGCTGTTGGCATGCACACCGCAGTTCATGCCCGATGCATTGTTCACCACAATACCACCCACCATAGCCGAACCTATCGATGCAGGATCGGGCGGGAACACACGGCTGTAGGGCTTCAGTATCTGATTGACACGACCACCCACTATGCCAGGCTGCAACTTGATGGTCTCCTGATTCTTACCCAGCTCGTACTTCTCCCAGTGCTTGCCAGCCACTATCAGCACAGAGTCGGTACAACTCTGACCACTGAGCGATGTGCCTGCAGCACGGAATGTGAAAGGCAGCTTGAACTTGTCGCACAACTGCACTATCTTAGCGATTTCCTCCTCGCCATCACTACGGATTACCACCTTTGGTATCTGACGATAGAAACTGGCATCGGTACCCCAACCTAGGGTGCGAAGCTCATCGGTATAGACACGCTCTGCAGGCAATATCTGCCGCAACTCTGAAAGGAATTGGCTCATCATAGGGCGCTAGTTTTTAGTTATACTTAATCGATTTTGCGAGCAAATATACAAAAAAAATTGATATCGACGAACAATTTTAGTATTTTTTCGTATCTATGGCCCGATAAAAACCTATCGTGGTGATGAACAATCGACTATTACCCATACTAACCATGTGGTTTTGCGCACTCGCATGCACAGCGCAAAGCTTCGATCTGAAGAAGCAGCACGACAGCCTTTACTACCTTAACGGCTGGCGACTGCCCTACCCCGTATATCAGTATCAGACGGGCGATGTGGATGGCGACGGACGCACCGATGCCATCGTGGGGGTAATCAAGTCGACCAGGTTCTATCCCGAAAAGGCCCGACGCATTTTCATCTTCAAGAATGTCAACGGCAAGGCTCGCCCACTGTGGCTGGGCTCAAAGCTTGGCGGACTGCTCGAGGACTTCCGCTTTGTGGATGGCAAGATACGTGCCATCGAGAAGGCCGGCGAGGGAAAGTATGTGGTGGCCGACTACCGCTGGGGCGGATTCGGCATGGCCTTCGACCACTATATTATAAAAGGTGTAAATCATGAAACAGCAATAAAAACCTTTTGCCAATGAAAAGTAAATTAATCATGTTGGCATGCATGGCGGGTCTGATGGCAGCATGCAGCCAGAAACAGAATGTGGTAATGCCGGTATCAACGATTGATGCCGAGAAACTGGGCGACAGCATCGACTACAACATGGATGTGAGTGGCCTTAACCTCAGCGACGTGCGACTGCTGCGCAATGCGCCTGCTGCACAGCGCGGCTATCCGTTCAAGGACTCGTATCTGCGAGGCATCTACTGTACCACCACCTGGTACGACTCACTGATGTGGAAACTCGACGAGAAGGTAGAGGCCGTGGTGGAATGCAAGGAGAACGAAGACTGGCGCGATGCCTACATGCGCACCATCGACGAGAAGAAACTGATAACCTACACCGACGAGGAGCTGGCATTTATGAAGCGACTCAAGGAGCGCGAGGAGGAACTGCAGAAGCAGAATTTCGACGTGCCCGAAGGTCTGCGTGTAAATATGGCCAACCTGCTGAATCCCAAGCAATTAAAGGATTTCGACTCTACTCTCTGCCAGAAGCTTGGCGAGGAGGGATTTGCCATCGTGCCCAGCAGTCACAAACAGCTGTTCCACGTCTACGAACAGAACGACTACCACGTATTCCCCAGCTTCGTTACTACCGACCTGTATCTGCAGCTTTACCACCTCTACATAGACTGCATGCTGCGCGAGGTCGAGGAGTATCAGTTGCTGCCACTGATGACAGAGTTTTCGCGCGACATGAAGGACGCCATGCTGGCTTTCCTGCACAATGCGCCACGCGATAGCGAGGCCAACCGCATAGCTGGTCGCAACATCCAGTTCTTCGATGTGGCCCTGCACCTGTTTAATGGTCAGCCGGTGGCCGATGCCGCCCTTAACGGCACCGTGGTTCGCGAGATTGACAAATGTCTGAAAGCTGCTAACTGTCCTAGCGAACTGCTGATGGACTACATGGGCGACGTATCGTTCCCCTACAGTCTGTTCCGAGCCCGTGGTCACTACAGCCGTAGCGATGCACTTAAGCGCTACTTCCGTGGCATGATGTGGCTACAGACAGCCCCCATGGGACTGAGGCACGAAACCGAAGTGAAGCAGGCCGTACAGATGGCATTCGCCATGAAGCTGTTTAAGAAGAATCGCCAGAAGTACGACAAGCTCAACAATCTTATCACCCTGCTCATGGGCAAGTCAGACGATCTGAGTCTGCTGCAGGTGATGGAAGAGGTTGAGAAGACAGGTATGGGCATGGACGACCTGCTGAACGACGACAATGCCATTAAGGCTCTTACCAAAAAGCTTAACGCTATCGGCGACAAACTGACACGCATCCGACCAAAGTTCGAGAAGACCAGTCATAATAAGATATGTGTGATGCCTCAGCGCTATCAGCCCGATGCCGAGGTGCTGCAGGAGATGGTCGACTACAAGAACACCCCGCCACAGCGTGCCACACCTAAGGGTGTCGATGTGATGGCTGCCATGGGTGTAGCTGCCGCAGAGCAGATTCTTAAGGACGAGAAGACCAAGTGGGAGCCCCTGCTGCCCACACTCGACAAGATGAAGAAGCGTATGGGCGAGATCGACTGGCGCGAGACCATCGTAACCCAGTGGATGCAGACACTCAAGGAGATGTGTGCTGCCAATGCCGGTGCCGATGCGAAGTCAGCCCCCTACTTCATGCAGAACCCCGAGTGGGGCAAGAAGGACCTGAATGCCGCTCTGGCATCGTGGGCCGAACTTAAGCACGACGCCATCCTCTACGCCAAGCAGCCTATGGGTGCCGAGTGTGGTGGTGGTCCTGAGTTGCCCGAGCCTGTGGTCAAGGGATATGTAGAGCCCAACGTGAAGTTCTGGAAGAAAGCCATCGAACTGCTCGACAACACTGCCAAACTGCTCAGAGCTCAGGATATGATGACCGAGAAGGTAGAAAGTGCCACAGAGCGCATGAAGGACGAGGTTACATTCATGCTTCGTGCCAGCGAGAAGGAGCTGACTGGCAAGGAACTTGCCGACGAGGAGTACGACCACATCAACTATATCGGAGCCACCTTCGAGAACATCTCGCTCGAACTGCTCCGCATGCCCGATCAGGAACTCTACAATTGGACCGACGTAGAGGGTGCCGACAGCAAGGTGGCCGTCGTGGCCGACGTCTACACCGCCAATGCCGACAACAACGACGCCAAGTCGATACTGTTCGAGGCCGTGGGCGATGCCGACGAGATCTACGTGGTGGTCGAGATAGGTGGATACCTGTATCTTACACGTGGTGGCGTACTCAGCTATCGCGAGTTTATCCAGCCCATCAACGAGCCCCGACTCACCGACGAGGAGTGGCAGGAGATGCTGAAGAAGAATGCTCGCAAGGGTGTACCCGACTGGATGAAGAGCATCCTTGTGCCACTCAACAAGTTGCCAGAGGCTGATGAAGAGGTGTTCTATTCTTCTGGTTGTTAGCACGATGTTTATATCTGCCCTCGCGGCAGATATAAATATCGTTTTCACCGGCGACATCCTGCTTGACCGCGGGGTGCGCCGGGTTATCGAACGTCATGGAGTCGACCATCTGTTCTCAGGTGGCATCGACTCCATCTTCCGTTCGGCCCAGGTGGTTGTGGGCAATCTGGAGTGCCCTGCCACCAAGATAGTATCACCAGTACAGAAACTATTCATTTTCCGTGCCGAACCCGAATGGCTAACCACGCTACGCTCTCACGGCATCACCCACCTTAACCTGGCCAACAACCACTCTATCGACCAAGGTCGCGAGGGCCTTATGGACACCCGTCGCAACATCATCGCTGCAGGCATCACTCCGATAGGTGCAGGCCAGAATATGGCCGAGGCATCACAGCCCGTACTGCTGGCATCACAGCCCAGAAACGTGTGGCTGGTGCCATCGCTCCGTCTGGCACTCGAAAACTATTCTTACCTTACCGACAGACCCTGCGTGAGTCAGGAGCCCATGGACTCGCTTCTGAATCGTGTGCACCGTCTGCGCAAGGCCGACTCTACGGCCGTCATCATCGTGTCGCTGCACTGGGGCGGCGAACACACCCTGAAACCCGTCAACCGTCAGCGATGGGACGCCCACCAACTGATACGTGCCGGGGCCGATGCACTGATATGCCATCACACCCACACACTGCAGACCATCGAGGAGTTTCTGGGCAAGAAGATATACTACAGCATCGGCAATTTCATCTTCGACCCCACCCGACCGCTCAACAGTCAGGCCTGCATGGTGCGACTACGTGTGAGCGAAAACAGTATCGAAACCGAGACCATTCCCGTCGAAATTCGCAACTGCGTACCCACAATCGTAGACCATTTTTGATTTTTTCACTAAAATTATTGCATCACTATTGGATTTTTGTCGTATATTTGTCGGCAGAACTTATATAAATATTCACTAACACTAAAAGTCTATGTCTGCATTAGTATCAGCTATCCCCATTCTGTTACTCATTATTCTGATGATGGGTTTCAAGGTATCTGGCTACAAAAGCGCCATCGTTACGCTGATTGTAACCGTAGTATTAGCTCTGTTTGCAGCCCCTGCCATGGGCATTGTGCCCGAGAAGTATGCCGAGGCCAGCATCTTTGGCATTACCATTTGGTCGGTAGTCGAAGGACTGCTCAAGGCCTGCTTCCCTATCATACTTATCATCATCTGCGCCATCTTCAGCTACAACATCCTTTGCGAAACCAAGGAGATCGAGACCATCAAGACGCAGTTCATCCAGATGACCAGCGACAAGGGTCTGCTGGTGCTGCTGCTCACGTGGGGTCTTGGTGGTGTGCTCGAGGGTATGGCAGGCTTTGGCACGGCTGTGGCCATTCCTGCTGCCATACTTATCGGACTGGGATTCAAACCTATGTTCTCGGCCGTCATCTGTCTGATAGCCAACACCGTGGCCGTGGGCTTTGGTGCTGTCGGCCTGCCAGCCACCACACTGGCCAACCAGGTAGCTGCCAGCGGTACGGCCACCCCTGAGGAGCTTTGCGAGGTTGCCACCTTTATCATTCTGCAACTATCGCTGATGTTCTACATCACCCCGTTCCTCATACTGATGCTAACGGACAAGACCAAGATACTCAAGAACGTCAGCATTGCGCTGTTTGTAGGCACTTGCTCTATCGTAGTGCAGTTCTGTTGTGCCCACTTCATCGGCCCAGAGACTCCCGCCATCCTCGGTTCGGTAGCCGCCATCGCAGCCATGCTTATCTACAACAAGCTGTTCATCCACGACGAGAATCCAAGCGACGAGGTTAAGGTCGAGAAGAAGAACTTCGGTCTGGCCAAGACCCTCAAGGCCTGGAGCGTTTACGGCCTGATAATCTTCTTCATCCTCATCAGCAGTAAGATTGTGCCACCTATCAACGAACTGCTGGGCAGCACACTGGTCACCAAGTTCGAGCTGCCGATAATCGGCAACACCTTTAAGTTTGGTTGGCTGTCTAATGCCGGACTCATGATTTTCCTTGGTGCTGTGATTGGCGGACTCATTCAGGGCATGAGCTTTGGTGCGCTGATGAAGCTACTGGCCAAGACCACACTGAACCTGCAGAAGACGGTAGTAACCATCTGCTGTCTGGTAGCCATGGCCATGCTGATGAACAATACCGGTATGACCAACGATATCGCCAAGGGTCTGGTAATGCTTACCGGCGCAGCCTTCCCGTTCTTTGCTCCGCTCATCGGCTCTATCGGCACGTTTGTTACGGGTAGTGCCACAAATGCCAACATCCTGTTTGGAAAGCTGCAGGCCACTGCCGCCAGCGATCTGGGGCTGGTCAACCAGGGCACATTCTTCGGTGTTAGCGGTAGCGAGACCAACTGGCTCGCCGCAGCCAACTGTGCCGGATCTGAGGGTGGTAAACTCTTGTCACCACAAAGTATCGCCATCGCAACCGCAGCATGTGATATGGAGGGTCAGGATGGCGACATTATGCGTAAGACCATGCCGTTCGCTATCTTCTGGATACTTATGAACGGCCTGATGGTATTCCTGGGACTACACGTTATTTAGCCTTAGCGAGATACCAGCGTACGGTCCAGTCGAGCGACTTACCGGGAGCCAGGGTTGTGTATGCACCTTGGCTCTCGATTTCTATATAGGTCTTGCCACGGTTCACGTACACTTGTATCTCGGCCTCGCCGGGTGCAGGCTCACCAGCCTTCAGGTCGGCAAACTTCTTGGTCAATATCAAGCCGTTGTTCTCGTAGCTCAGCCATCCCTTGCCGTCGGCGTTCACCTTGCGGTTCTCAGCAGCCTCGTCGGCCTCGTAGCATGCCAGACCGTTCTTAGTCTTAAATGCCATCAGTCCTGCAGGCCAGATGCTCTCTACCGGAGCGTCGAACGATATCACACCGGCATTAGGCACACGGGTTATCTCCCATGGAGCCACCTTGCGCTCTTCGCCACTCTCGTTTATTATAGAATAGGTAATCACGATGGCACCATCCTTGGCATCGGTACTGAAGTCCTTGCGCACGCGATACTTCAACTTCTCCGATACCGGACTGGTCATCACCAGGTGGCCGTCCTTCTCTGTGACCTCATACACACCCTTGTCGAGCTCGAACACTGGTGGCCAGTTCCACTCCTTCTGCGGACTGGTCCAGAACGTGCTGCCGAACGATTCGGGCCATCGCAACTGCGATATCACCTCCTGGTCCTGATACTTGAGCGACATGATTTTGGCGCCCTTCTCGGGGTTGATGGTCATCGTTACATCACCCACCTTCACTTCTCTTGTCTGTGCCATCGATGTGGTTGTCATCAGCATGGCAATGGCTGTTAGTATAATACTACGTTTCATACTTATAGTTGATGTTGAATTCTGGATGTTAGACGTGATTTATGGCCGAAAGTTAAGTCGGTTTATAGTTCGTTAACGTTAGTTCTTTTGTTTTGTGCTCGCTAAATCGTACCTTTGCAGCCTGAAAAGTAAGAAGATTGGGCAAATGGAGAGACTCTGGAATAGGAATTACTGTAAGGTGATGGCGGCCAACTTTACGTTGTTTTTCGCCTTCTACGTGCTCACGCCGCTGCTGCCGCTCTACCTCAGCGAGCACTTCGGCGCCACCAAGGATGTCATCGGACTGGTGCTGTCGGGCTACACCATCACAGCCCTGCTGGTACGTCCGTTCAGCGGCTATGTGGTCGACACGTTCCCCCGCAAGACGGTGCTCATGATTGCCTTCGGAGCCTTTGCCATCTTCTTTGCAGGCTATCTGGCAGCCTCTACCCTGCTGCTGTTCACCATCGTGCGCACCCTGCATGGCGGTCCGTTCGGAGCCGTCACCACGGCCAATGCCACTGTAGCCATCGATGTGCTGCCCAGCAGTCGCCGCACCGAGGGCATTGGCTATTACGGTCTTAGCAACAATCTGGCCATGGCCACCGCTCCCACCATCGGCATCTGGCTCTACCAACTCACCAATAGCTTCGACTTCCTGTTCTGGCTGGCACTCATCGTGGCCTGCGCAGGCTGGATCATCGACTCTACGGTAAAGCTCAAGCCCAAAACAGCTGCGGCACCAGGTTCCGCAGGCCCGTCGCGCCTCTCACTCGACCGCTTTTTCCTAACCCGCGGATGGTTGCTGGGAGTCAACATGATAGCCTTCGGCTTCAGCTTCGGCGTGCTTAGCAACTATCTGGCCATCTATGGCAAGGAGGTGATGGGCATCACCGGCGGCACCGGCACCTACTTCATGCTTTGCTCCGTAGGCCTCATTCTGTCGCGCCTTCAGGGCGGCAAGGCCCTCCGCGCCGGCCGAGTAACCCACAACGCCGCCGAGGGCATGGTCATCTCCTTAATAGGTTATACATTATTTATCCTAATGCCCACCCTCTTTGCTGGCAATAATATTGCCATCATGACCGGATATTATGGATCGGCATTATTGATCGGCCTTGGCAACGGCCACATGTGGCCCGCATTCCAGAATATGACCATCAACGTGGCCCGCAACAATCAGCGTGGCACGGCCAACAGCACCATCCTCATCTCGTGGGACATCGGCATGGGCCTCGGCATCCTTATAGGCGGCATCGTCGCCGAACTCTTAGGCTACAACGCCGCCTTCTGGACCGTAGTCCTCATCAACTCCACCGGCGTAGCCACCTACTTCCTAGCCACCCGCGCCTTCTTCCTCCGCCGCAACCTCAACCCCACGGTGCACTAGGCGTTGATAAAGCATACCTTACGGCGATTTGAGAAGGGGCGCACGGCGAAGTGTAGCCATATCGCCCCGTAGCGATTCCTCTCAATCAGCAACTCATCAAAGTCCTGTTTAGATTCGTCAGCGTAATCCAGCAAGATTGTCGCGTAGCGAATCAACTGCTCCATACCCAGTACTCTAATATCCACCGCACAGCCCGTAAGATGGTTGCTTCCGGCTACGCCACCTATCTTCTTATTCAATTGCGGCGAACGGTAACCCGAATTGATGATAATCGGCTTCTCAGAGATCTCTCCATGCGCTTCGCTTAGTCGAGATGACACAGGGGCCGTTGTCATCCCGAGCGTCCCCCCTCCTGTCATCCCGAGCGCAGTCGAGGGATCTCTTCTATTAACCACATACCGCTCATTATACCGCTTTCGCAGCACCTCCAACCACCCACAAACCCGTTTTAGATTTGCGATGGCCTCGTGGCTAGGAATGTTATACACTTCAGGATGACTACTGCTCTTTGTCATCTCCCCGAGGGTGAAATGAGGCGATAAGTGAGAGCCATCGAGCTTGTTCGAATGGCCGAGCGTAGCCTCATTCGGCGAAGCCAAATGATCACTCAACTTTGCATTACTATTCAACTGTACTATCTGTTCCATACTTTTAAATTTACGAAATGTCTTAATGTCTTAATGTCCTCGCTCGGCTTCGCCGCTTGGCTTGTCCAAGAATGTCTTCGCTCGGCTTGGCCGCTTGGCTCGTCCAAGAACGTTAGAATACCAGGACGGCCTTTTTCTTGTAGCGATGCTTGCATGTTCCGTTCTCTACGTATTCACCACACTTCACGATTGCATTGTCCTCCACAAGACGCGTCACCCTTTTGCGAGCTGCGTAAATGCCTATTTGGAACATTCTTGCCACATCGTCTATAGAGAACTCATCGGGAAGTTTATTATACTCCTCTATGGTTTTCTGATGGTGGCGGCGATTGGCCGATGCATCGCGAAGCTTGTCGTCGAAGTACTTCTCGGCCAGTGAGCCGAAGTAGTGACGCTGACAGGCAAACTGGATGTTGACTATTAGTTCAGCAAGTTTGTCGTCGATCTCGTCTGTCTCAAACTCACCACACCAGTATTCGCCCTCTTGGTGCAACTCGCCCCAGTGGCGCATCATGATGAAAGGCGCCGAGTAGTTTATGCCATGATAGGCACAACGCTTTAGCAACATCTCGTCGGCCTTGCTCTCATTGTCCTTGGCGTCAGCCATACGGCGAGCTGTCCAGTCGTACATAGTGCGGACTATTCGCTTAATCGAGAGCTCGCCTTTGGTCTTATCCAATTTCTTGGCCCACTCCAGCAGACGGTTGTCGCTCTCTTCATCCACCTCTTCGTCCAGATCCATCATTTCAAAGTGCGTACTGGGCAGAGGGATGCAGGTCAAACGCGTGGCCAATCCCGATCCAAAGTTCGTCTCATTCACCTTCTTTTTCAAGGCGATAGGCGTACCAGTGTACACATAATTCCAAGTCACGTTGAAGTCCTGCATGATAGAATCCATGTTCGAGTATGCCTGGCCATCCTCCTCGTTGTGGAATGCTTTCAGCTCCAGGTTCTGCTTGTCAATCCACGAGCCACCTTTCTGCACTGAAAGAGTGTTGTCCAACTCAGTATCGAAGGTCAGCATGTGCAGCTGCATAGGCTTGCCATCCACATCCTCCACTGCGTTCACCATATCCTGGATAAACTGAGCGTTAGATGTACGCGAGGGGTGCACTCTCACCACAACCTTAGGCTTCTTGGGCTTCTCCTTATTCGCGCCCTTGGTCTTCATCTCCTCGCGATAGCGATTGATGGTGTCCTTGCCCAGCTTATCGGCAGCTACAATAGGCGCAGCCAGGAACTCATACAGGCGAGTGGCAAACGATTTACCACTTGCAGGATCGCCAATGATTAGCGCCGAAGAATTCAATCTGCGAAGCTTCGAGGGGCGATGATAAAAACGATAAGTGCATCGCGTCATCAGCGTCATCATCAGTGCGCCCGATACTATCAGTGCAGCAGGATATTGGTTGCGTTTCAATCCCTTGCAGGCGTCTGCCATTGCGGGATAATAGGGAAACAGTTCCTCTATTTTCTCGCCCCAGTCCCAGAGCCATTTCTCTATCTCCTCTTCACCTATGGAGGTGTCGGGCGCTTCTTCGCCCTGCGTAATCTGTTTCCATGACTGGCCGCACGCCTTGACAATTGCCTCTTGCATTGCTTTCGAAGGGCATTGGGTGAGGTACTTCTTTTCGCGCTCCGCCATTCGTTCAGCCGCTGACGCCACTGTTTGTGCCACGTTTTCGTTGCGCTCGGCGATGATTTCTTGCACCCAGCTTTGTCGCTCCAGCACTTGTTGCACCACTTGTCGGTCTCCATCAAACAGTACCAGCAGGTCAGAGGCAAGTTTAAGACTCTCGTTGTGTCGATTCGAATCGGCTGCACAGGGCAGCTTTGCGCCATAGCGCTCATCAATAATACGCTGTATATCATACTCTCTCCAGTTTATTGTTTCTACTTCTTTTGTCATGTCGAGCGTAGTCGAGACATCTCCTCCGGCTGCCGAAGAGATCTCTCCATGCGCTCCGCTTAGTCGGGATGACATTTGGGGTTCATTCTCTCGCGTAGCCTGGCTATGACCGTCTCGATATAGAGCATTATATCGCTCAGCAAACTCCTTGTTTTCATACGTAAAAAGTTCTTTATCAATATACAAAATGTCCGATTCTTTACAAATAAAGCTCATCCTTGATGCGTCACGCCCAGATTCATCGACGACCACATCGTCACCCAGCTCATGAGCCATAGCGTGAATATTGTCGATGAGGTTGCCCCAGTCAAGTCGAGCCTTGAACACAATCTTCAATCCCTTGCCGCTAGGACTAACATAAATCAACACTATCCCAAGCGCTTTCAGGTCAAGTCCTTTCTCAATCCACCCTTGATAGAGCGTCAGAGGATTATCGATATGGTCCAGATCCATCACCACAAGTCCCGTCAGTCGTGTGGCCTTCTGCTTGCGCCACGCGCCATGTCTTCCCTTAGCCGACGTCGTTTCGTCAAACGTCGCCTGAAAGATAAACGCAGGCAGTTTGCGTTTCAGACTGGCATCACCCGTCTCGCGAAATTTATCGATATCCTCGTTCCATTTCCCCGCCCTGACGAGCGCATAGAATTGCGCTTCGTCCACGGGCAATGTAGGGTTACTAAAATTCTTCTGATAACAAAATCCCATATAAGTTCTTTTTCGTTCGTAACTACAACAGAGTCAGACGTCGCAGGTCTTTATACTCTGTCGATTATCTCATTGGTGACTATCGCCGCCTTTGCATCCTTTGCATCGCGGTCGAAAGCTTTTTTGAGGCGATCCAGTCCTAATACCTTAGGAAAGTGCTCATTGACATTGTAGAACTGGGCTGTCTCGGTCACTTTGCCAAAGTCGGTACGACACAGCAACGACGTCTTATTAACCTTAACTCCAGGAGGATTGTTGGCCTTGATAGTTATCATGCCCTGCTTGTCGTCCCAAGCTATCACACCCTGCAATTTCTTACCTGCTTTTACGGTTTTTACAACCTCAGCTGCATTAATAATCCAAACTAACTTTCGCATACTTTACTTATTCTAATACAACTTCTTTAGTTAATATGTGGCGCACTACACCTTGGCCACTACCGGCCTTGCTCATGCCGCAGCTTATCTGCCACTTGCTGCATTTAAACTTGCTCTGCACCTTCAGCCCCATCAGCTTGCACGTACGGATGCCCTCGTAGTCGATGGTCTTATGCTCGCACGATGCGCAGCAGCACCTAATTACTATACCATACAGGTTCCTCGTCGTTTTCTTCGCCATACTTCTGTTTCATCTCTCTAATTTCGCGTCGAAGCTCTGCTATCAGCTTTTTCTGATCCTTCACCTTGGCATTCAGACTGTCAACCTCTTTTTGCAGGCGCTTGGGCAGACTGCCCTGTTTCGTTGCTTCCATCAGTCGGCCTATCTCGCCCTGCGTCATAGTGTTCAGTCGCTCCAGACCCAGTCTGATCGAAAAGCCTTCTATCAAGCTCTCGGCTGTGTAATACATAAACTCCTCATTGTCGATTGCCAGCGAATATCCATTCTGGCGGGTTACTACCTTAATTTTCAAATCCATCATTTTTTATTACTATTTTTAGTTTTATACTCTCGTTTCAAATCTCCCTTCTCTGCTGCTATCCACATATAGCACACGTCCAGCACATAGTCAACCGAAGGGCATCCCGTGGTGCGAACCTCGTGTTCGCGAACAAACAGATCCATGTCGTAGGCCATCTCCTGCTGCATCCACTCGTTAAATCCCAGCATCTGCTCTATCAGCATGTTCACCAGTTCCGGGCTCAGGTGTCGCTGCAGTCGCTTCATCAGGTACTCGGCACTCTTGTTCACGCTCTGGTCTAGAGTATAATCCTCTTCAACCAGTCTCACTTTCTTTCTGCTTTTCTTCATAATCATCATTTCTTTTACTTGTTTCTTTTTCTCCATTTTTTATTAGTTTTTTTACATTAAAAATTGCATCGTCGGCGGGGCACTGTTCCCTTTCGACGATGCAAAAGTAGTTAATAAAAAATGCTCGAAATGTCGGATTCGTCAATCCGTCAAAACCTCGTCAGATAATTCGTCAGTTCGTCAAATTATTCGTCAGATAAAAGCATAATCTGACTCTCCAATATGTCCCAAAACGTGTTGCAAAGGTCCTCTTGCGGATTATTCTCCATGTCATAATACGCTTCCAAACGGTCAGAGTAGTCATAGAGTCGCGAGAAGTTGCCCATTGTGGAATCACCTATACAGAGTTCTGCCGGCCATTGGGCGGGAGTGATGGCGCTAGCCAGTACTTTGAAGTTAGTCTTGATGATTTTTCCATCCAGCCTGTCGTGGATTACAAGAAAGATACCTATCCAATGCGTTTTCGACGTGAACAGACCTTGATGCTCTGACATAAGCACATAGAGCGAACTCATCAGTACTTCATGTTTCTTCTGTTCGCTTAAGCCAAGATACTTCTTCTTAGCTTTATCAGAATTAGAATACGAATGTTTCTGTCTGAAACCATTCTCTTCCATGTCGTTAGGCACGGGTATCGGTTGCACATTATACTGTTCACGTATCTCGTTCACCTTATTAATATATTCGCCAATGCCATGCATTACCCCATGCGCCAAAAGCGAAAACAGATATGGCTTGGCCCCGTCATACGTGCCTGCTGTCTTAGCCATGCTTATCAACAAGTTCTCGGGGATTGTCGCCCCATCATGCCAGATATACTGGACTTCTTCATTAATCTTCATTTCTGTAAATCATGATTAAATAAAAACCAGATTCTCGAAAATCAGATTCCACGCGCTTCCTCTATATTATCTCGAATACCTCCGAACTTTTCAAAGGCGAGCGCAAAGTTAAAGATTACATTACAATTGTGCAACAAAAAAAATGGGCCATTTTCGCAATTAGCGAATTTGGCCCAATATCTCTCAAGAATTCTCAAAAACTCTCAATTTTTATTTCATAGTTTCATGTTTTTTATCTTTGAGAAAGCAACAAAGGCATTATGATAAAGTCCATATTTATTATAGCCTGTGTAGCGTGGACCAGTATATCTACTATACTTTTTTTCGTCCACAATGTTTTCGCACCCCATTACATCTATAAACTCTCTATAACTAGGGCGAACCATCACACCTGCATCCATAGCAGCTCTTAGGATTGACAGTATAGCTTTAGCCGATTTATGGTTTTTTACTAATGGTTTGGTCATTTCATAGAGCGTCGAAGTAGCCAAGGCTGCTTTAGGTTCATCTACCAGCGAACTAACAAAAAACTTACCTGCTAGCGCAGCCTTCTCGTCGAATGGTCTTGGCGTATTGCTATAGTTAGCAGCATTCATCATATAGGCTTTATCCACCTGATTACTTATCACAGCACACGCACACATTATCCCACATGTGTCTTGCTGATGACCTATATGTGTAGAAGGAACTATTGATAGTTTTTCCCGATTAAGATTCAAGTTAACACCTCTACATAGTATCTTGATTAGCTCCTCCACATTGGCGAAAGCCTTTTCGTTTTCCTCGATATACAAGCAGGTGCTCTCCTTCTTGCTTATTATCATCACTGTTGCAAACTCTCTATCCTCCCATGGATATTTCTTCCAAAACAAATCATCATCCGCATTCACATATCTGTTTGCTATCTTCATAAGTGCAGCCCCATTTTCCGGCTTATCCAGATAAACATGAGAGTAAACATGTTCAAAGTGTTCGTCAGATAACACGATTTTTCGATTCTCTAGTGCGAAGTCCTCCTCAAATAATCTCGACAGGACTTCTTCGCGTTGTAAGCCATCAGAATTGGCGTACCAAATCTCGTTGCTCACGAGTTGGAATTTACAAATGTTATAAAACATACTTATTCACTTAGTTTATTAGTTTGTTCAACTTCTCGTTATCGATCTATAGTTATTCCTCCTATTCTAGAGCACAAAGGTACTGATTTATATTGAATTGACAAAGTATTTTTTGTAAAAACAATCGTATTTATTTGGAACATTCGACTTTTTTGTCTATTTTTGCAGCGAAATATTTCGTTTATATGGGAAAGGATGAATGTATTAAACTCTTGAAGAAGTATATGAGTATACTTAAAGATAAGTACGGTATAACTTCTTTGTCTCTGTTTGGCTCTACTGCAAGAGGAGAGCAGACAGAGCAGAGCGACATTGATCTGTTTGTCGATACACAAACACCCAATCCTTTCCTTCTGCAGGATGCTAAAGAGTTCTTGGAAAAGGAGACAGGAACATCTGTTGATATCATCCGCAATCATCAAAACCTTAATCCTCGATTAAAAAAACGTATCTTAAAAGATGGAATCTTTATCTTCTGAAAGCAAGAGTATTGCATTAGATATTCTAGAAGACATTCTTTCGGCCATCGGTAGGCTAGAAGATAGAACAAAGGATGTGCAGACAACTGACGACTTTCTATGTTCATCTTCTGGTATGATACTGCTTGATGCTACATGTATGTTGCTCATCGCAATTGGCGAGAGTCTCAAGAACCTCGCGAATCCGATATGAAAGTCTATATCCAGAACAAAGAAAAGGATGAGAACACAACGAATTAACGACAATTGATTAACTTTGCAAACGAAACGAGATATGGCAAACGAAATTATTACAATAAACGAGTCTGAGTACAATGCAATTCTGCGACAGGTTGTCGCAGTTATTGAGGATTCGAAGGCTACTATTGCCAAGAATATCAATGTAAGCATTAACACTACACATTGGAAGATTGGTATGCTGCTCCATGAAAAGAAGCTGGAGAGTAAGCATGGTAGTGGAGTGGTGAACAGGCTTTCAGTTGATTTGAAGCAGATTTATCCAGAAATGGGAGTTTCGCCTAGAAATCTTTGGGACATGAAGAAATTCTATGAGCGTTTCAAGGATTGTGACGAGAAACTGCGACACGCTGTCGCAGTTTTGCCCTGGTGGAACACTCTGAAACTGATGAGCAAACTTGGAGATAACGATGAGGCTATCCTGTACTATGCACAAGAAACGGTGAAGAAAGGTTGGAACCGTGACTTGCTGTTGAATGCCCTGAAGATGAAAATGCATGAGAATCAGCCTGCCCCCATAGACAACAACTTTGAAAGAACTCTTCCTACAACACAGGCAGCTTACGCCAACGAGGTGTTTAGCAGCAAGTATAACCTGGGATTCCTTGGGGTGACAGAACCTATAGCAGAATTGGAACTGGAAGAAAGGCTTGTGAATAAAGTGAAGCAGTTCCTCTTAGAGTTAGGCAAGGGATTCACCTATATTGGTAATCAGTATGTGTTGGAATACAATGGTAAGGAAAGCAAGGTTGATTTATTGTTTTTCCATCGAGGCCTGCATTGCCTTGTCGCAATGGATTTGAAAATTGGTGAGTTCAAACCAGAATATGCGGGAAAGATGAACTATTACTTGTCATTACTTGACCGCTTGGAGCGCAGAGAGGACGAGAATCGCTCAATAGGTATCATCCTTTGTGCTGAGAAGGACAACATAGAAGTTGAACTTGCATTGGAAGATATGGGTAAGCCTATTGGCGTAGCAGATTATCAGTTGATTATTCCCAAAGACGAACTACAGAAAGTCATTAATGATGAAATAGAATCATACGAGAATGACAAAAGACTGGAGAAGGAAAGTGATTAGAAAAAATGTGCTATTTTTGGTGGATTCAAAAGAAATGATTAACTTTACGCCCGATGATGAGTCATAATACGGCTGGTGACCCATCTTCGGGTGTTCTTCGACAAGGGAAGCGGCAAAGCCGAGCGCATTGAAGCAATTTATAGCAGAACGTGGAATTGAGTACGGTCTCCAATTCGTAACCCTGTTTTTCCTTAATTCCCCAAACTGCCTTTATTTAAAGAAATCCTGCAAATTCTTACAAAGTTACTAAAACTTTCTTAACGACCAAACTTTAATCGGGAAAAATGCAAAAATCATGGGTTATCCATGCAAATTTGCACTTCAAACCCATGAAAATGAAAGAGGATGTTCCAGATTCGAGTGTACTTGCTCTATGTTTCACCTCAGTCTTACGATATGAGGCATCCTCTAAACGAATGAGGGAAGATGGCTCCATTACGGCCTCTGCCTTGCGGTGAGAGGCATCCCTCGATGGGAGCAAAGGTACAAAGATTCTAGCCAATCTCCCAGTGTTTCAGTACTTTCTTATAATAATTAAACGACCTACTATCAATTCTTTCTTGCGATTTTATAACCATTCCATCCGAAGAATCAATGAGAACAGTAAGCCAATAACAAAGTGGACTTAAATAGCCAGTTTCATGATGAAGTAGCCATAGTTCGTGATTAGGATTAATGACCGGCCTCTCTACACGTTGCTCAGTACCTCTCCAAATGAAATACGGATAATTGATTAGATCATCACGAAACTCTACTATACTATTGTAATTTGGAATATCGTCATAATTAAGATTGTTTATCCAACCGCGACATATTGGGTCAGAAGAATTGAGCAGGAACTCTTCCATGCTTTCTCTTGTTTGGTTTGTTATGTCTATCTCCAAACAAGTAATATCCAAATCCCTAATCTTTTCCGCTTTAATACAGTTCACCTTATTTGTGTAGAATATCTCAATAGCCCATATTTTGCCATCAGCAGTCTCGCCAACCACGTCAGGACGTAATCCTTCCCATCTTTTATCTTCAGTCGAAGTTTCGACAAATTCCAATCTTCTTGGCTCAATGGTTAAGTACCCAGGAGCCATTACGGACTTTTTGCTTGCAATTATCTGTTGAGCCATTAAATGTTTAAGAGACATATGAGCACCTTTGCAAGATTTTCCTGAAGCATGGGCAAAATGTGGGGCCTTACCGTGCTCTGGACAATGTTTGGCTATAAGAGGTTCATTACAATCGGGATTCGGGCAGTGGCAATTACAAGCAAGCCCAGGCGCAACGTTAAGTACATATTGGATATCGTTGTTTTCGTCGGGTGCGTAATCCAGCAGAGGTTCTCCTTCGTGTCTCTTCTTAGCCATTTTCTAATAGATAATTATTCCTGATTACCACTTTGGGCCTTCATCTTCTCGCGGTTGCAATTATATATATGCAGCATAAAACCTGCTAGCATACCGCAAAGAAATATCGCTGCAACTACAGCAGCATCCCTCTTTGGCAACAAGCTCGTAGATATGCTCTATCTTCATTTCTGTATCTATTTTGATTGCAAAGATACAAATAAAATTGGAAATAAAGAAAAACTTAGTCAGAAAAAATCGTCGTGCAATAAAAATAGTCCCAAAATATTTGGAACTTATAGGTAGTGTATCGGATAATATCCCAAATATACAAAAGAAAAAGGACCTCTGAACCCTTCCCTCCGGAACTGCAATCCGACGCGGTATTCTGAAGCCCTATTGTTTTCTGGTGCAAAGATAAGATTTTTATTTGAAACCTCCTAATTTTTTAGCGATTTTTTTATTTTAAAAAGGGCCTGCCGCAATGTGACAAGCCCTTTATTCATATTAATCTTTACCAGTCTCACCAAGTAAATCCTCGGCACACTCTTTAGCAGCTCCCCTTACCAAATCAAATACGAGATCGGTTATTCCGTTAACGTCCTTCTCTGGCAATCCGCGAGTTAATGCCGCCAAACTCGCTCCTAGCGTTTTACCTAATGCTACTGTTGAAGCTTGAGTTAATGCCACTCCGTCAGTTTCAATACATTTAGCTGTTACGTTCATAACTACTTGTGATAATGCCTGTGCATACATCTCCACCTGCTTATCCATCAATTCATCTTCCTTTGTCATAATCTTTTTAACAATTTAGTTAGTTAAATAATTAAAAGCCCTTCCAAGAAGAGCGAAACTGGCTGCGAAGATACTAAAAATCTACGAGACTCCGGTCATTCAAGTGTTTGTTTAACAATTCTTTAACATAGCGATTCATTCCCCACTCTAAGGGTTATAAAAAAATCCCCACCCTTCGTAGGGGCGGGGGATATATCGAGGTGTTTTAAATCAAGAGTTTGCAGGGATTGGGAATAATTTTCCTGTTTCGA